>NZ_BAABBR010000001.1:0-600000 GCF_039538065.1 Sphingomonas rosea | reverse complement strand
GGCGCGAGAATTACCTGTGCCTGCTCAATCTCGAGGATGCGCTCCAGGGGTCGTTCAGCGGCCGCGCGGCGATGCTGGCGCAGCTCGTCGGGCGCTGGGCGGCCTACAGCAAGGACGGGGACATGGTCGGCGGCGACCTGCCGGGCTGGCTTCCGAGCCTGTTCCGGCGGGCGGGCGCGACCGCGCTCACCGACCGGCGCGGCGAATGCGTCTATGCCGGCTGCCCGCACTATCGGAAATGCTTCATCGAAAAGGCCGAGCGGGCGAGCCGCGGGGCCGAGCTGGTCATCGCCAACCACGCGCTGGTGATGGTCTCGGCGGCGCGCGGGCGCTTGGGCGGCGGGCTCGAGCGGATCGTGTTCGACGAGGGCCACCACCTGTTCGACGCGGCCGATTCGACCTTTTCGGTCGCGCTGACGGGGGCCGAGACGATCGAGCTTCGGCGCTGGATCATGGGGCCCGAGCGCGCGACCAAGGGGCGGCGGCGGGGGCTCGCGGCGCGGCTGCTCGACGTCTGCTCCTATGACGACGAGGGGGCCGAGGCGCTCGACGCGGCGGTGCAGGCGGCGGGGCTGCTGCCGGCCGACGGCTGGCTCGGCCGGGTGGTCGAGGGGATGCCGATGGGCCCGCTCGAAAGCCTGTTCGCGGCGGTCCGCGACACGGTGCTGGCGCGGGCCCGGGCCGAGGATGCGGGCTACGGGATCGAGACCGAGCTCGCCGAACCCGACGGGCGGCTGGTCGAAGCGGCGGCGAGCGCGCTGGCCGCGCTGGAAGCGATGCAGAAGCCGCTGGCGGCGCTGCGGATGCGGCTGGAGGCGGTGCTGGAAGACTCGCCCGACTGGCTCGACGGGGCGGCGCGGGCGCGGGTCGAGGGCGCGATCGCGGGGCTGACCTGGCGCGGCGGGGCGGTCACGGCGTGGATCCAGCTCCTCGCGCGGATCGGCGGCGCGGCGGACCCCGATTTCGTCGACTGGATGAGCGTCGAGCGGATCGAGGGGCGCGAGCTCGACATCGGGTTGCAGCGGCGCTGGCTCGATCCGACGCGGCCGCTCGCCAAGGCGGTGCTGGAGCCGGCGCAGGGGGTGCTGGTGACGAGCGCGACGCTGCGCGGGGGCGAGGAGGGCTGGGACGTCGCCGACGCGCGGACGGGGGCGACGCACCTGCCCGCGCCGGCCGCGCATTTCCATGCCGCCAGCCCGTTCGATTATGCCGCGAGCGCCGAGGTGCTGGTGGTGACCGACGTCAAGCAGGGGGACCTGGCGGCGCTCGCCAATGCCTACGCGCGGCTGATCGCGGCGGCCGAGGGCGGCACGCTCGGGCTTTTCACGGCGATCGCGCGGCTGAAGGCGGTGCAGGCCCGGATCGCCGACCGGCTGGCGCGCGACCGGTTGCCGCTCCTCGCCCAGCATGTCGATCCGATCGACACGGGGACGTTGGTCGACATGTTCCGCGCCGACCCGCGCGCGAGCCTGCTGGGCACCGATGCCTTACGCGACGGGGTCGACGTGCCGGGCGAATCCTTGCGGCTGGTGGTGATGGAGCGGGTGCCGTGGCCGCGGCCGACGGTGCTGCATGCGGCGCGGCGGCTGGCGGGCGGCGGCTCGGCCTATGACGACCGGGTGGTCAAGGCGCGGCTGGCGCAAGCGTTCGGGCGGCTGATCCGGCGGCAGGGCGACAAGGGCACGTTCGTGATTCTGTCGGCGGCCTGTCCGTCGCGGCTGCTGACGGCCTTTCCGGAGGGGGTGCAGGTCAGCCGCGTGCCGCTCGAGGAAGCGGTGGCGCGGGTCGCGGCTTCGCGGGCTTCGGCAGCAAGTCCCATCGCCCTGACAGAGGTGGAAGGGCGGGCTTGAGCCGTCGGTGATCGTCCTTCGACTTCGCTCAGGACGAACGAACGCTGGTCAGGAAAGGGCGTCGGCCAGCTCGGCGCGGATGCGCTTGAGGGCTCCGACCAGGTTTTCCTCGACCGGGGCCGGTTCGGGGAGGGGGTCCTTGCCGCGCAGGAGCTGCTGGACGCCCTTCACCGTATAGCCCTGCTGGTTGAGCAGGCTGTCGATCTGGCGGAGGAGGGTGACGTCCTCGGGCCGGTAGTAGCGGCGATTGCCCGCGCGCTGCAGCGGCTTCAGTTGCGGGAAGCGCGACTCCCAGTAGCGCAGGATGTGCTGGGCGATGCCCAGTTCAGTGGAGACCTCGCCGATCGTGCGGAAGGCGTGCGGATCCTTGCCGCCCGTGGCGCCGGGCATGACTAACCGCGAGCGATCCGGTCGCGCATCGTCTGACTGGCGCGGAAGGTCATGACGCGGCGCGGCGCGATCGGGACTTCGACGCCGGTCTTGGGATTGCGGCCGATCCGCTCGCCCTTGTCGCGCAGGATGAAGCTGCCGAAGCCCGAAATCTTGACGTTTTCGCCGTGCGAGAGGGCGGCGCACATGTGATGGAGCACGCGCTCGACCATGCTCGCCGACTCGGCGCGGCTGAGGCCCAGCTTCCGGTGCACCGCATCGCCGAGGTCGGCCCTAGTCAGGGTCCCCGCATGCATTTCCGCATTCTGCCCGCTACGCGGGACGCCTGCGTCGGCCATCCTCAACTCCCGCCCTGTTATGGCACGCCCCTTCGCGCCGATGTCGATTGCATAACGGATTAGGCTTCGGTCGGCAAACAGACAATCGCGTGAAAAACTGTTGTCCGCCCGTCCGTTAAACGCAAAGTACCGCCGCGCCCCAGGTGAAGCCGCCGCCCATCGCCTCGAGGACGACCGTGTCGCCGCGCTTGATCCGCCCGTCCTTGACCGCGACGTCGAGAGCCAGCGGCACCGACGCGGCGGAAGTGTTGGCGTGGCGGTCGACGGTCAGCACGACCCGCTCTGCGGGGAGCCCGAGCTTGCGCGCGGTGGCGTCGATGATCCGGGCATTGGCCTGGTGGGGCACGACCCAGTCGACGTCGTCCGGGGTGAGGTTCGCCGCCGCGATCACCTCGCCGAGCACGTCGGCGAGATTGACGACGGCATGGCGGAAGACCTCGCGGCCCTTCATCCGGAGCTTGCCCACGGTCTGCGTGGTCGAGGGCCCGCCGTCGACATAGAGCATGTCGGCGAAGCGGCCGTCGGCGTGGAGCTTGGTGGCGAGGATCCCGCGATCCTCGGTTTCTTCGGCGCGCAGGACGATCGCCCCCGCGCCGTCGCCGAACAGGACGCAGGTCGTGCGGTCCTCCCAGTCGAGGATCCGGCTGAAGGTCTCGGCACCGATCACCAGCGCGACCTTGGCGTTGCCGCCGCGCAGCATCGAGTCGGCGACCGTCACGGCGTAGAGGAAGCCGGTGCAGACGGCGTGGACGTCGAAGCTGATGCAGTCGAGGATGCCGAGGTTGTGCTGGACCTTGGTCGCGCTGCTCGGGAAGGTGTTGTCGGGCGTCGCGGTGGCGAGCACGATGAGGCCGACGTCGGCGGGCGTCAGGCCGGCGGCCTCGAGCGCCTTGCGGGCGGCCTCGGTGGCGAGGCTGGCGGTGGTTTCGCCCTCGCCCGCGATGTAGCGCGAACGAATGCCGGTGCGCTCGACGATCCACTCGTCGGTGGTGTCGACCTGCGCGGCCAGTTCGGCATTGTCGACGCGGCGGGCCGGAAGCGCGGACCCGACCCCCAGAAAGACACTACGCAAGGGCATGGATCAGGCACTCGTCACGGCAAAGGCGTGGGCACGGAATTCGTCGAGGTCGGAGATGACCTGATTGACGATGTCGCCGCGGACCATCCGGGCGGCGACGGCGATGGCATTGGCGACGCCCTTGGGGGTGGCGCTGCCGTGGCTCTTCACGACGAGGCCGTTCAGCCCGAGGAAGACGGCGCCGTTGTGGTTGTTGGGGTCGAGATGGACCTTGAGCATGTGCAGCGCGGGCTTCGACAGCGCGAAGCCGGCCTTGGAGCGCAGCGACGAGGTGAAGGCGCGGCGCAGGAGGTCGGTGACGAAGCGCGCGGTCCCCTCGGCGGTCTTGAGCGCGATGTTGCCCGAGAAGCCGTCGGTGACGACCACGTCGACATTGCCGCGCGACAGTTGGTCGCCTTCGGTGAAGCCGTCGAACTTCAGCGGAAGATAGTCGGCCTCGCGCAGGATGGCGGCGGCTTCCTTGATCTCGTCGGTGCCCTTCAGCTCCTCGGTGCCGATGTTGAGGAGCTTCACCCGCGGGCGCTTCAAGCCCAGCACGGTGCGGGCATAAGCGGCGCCCATCACGGCGAACTGGACGAGGTTCTGGGCGTCGCTCTCGGTGTTGGCGCCGAGGTCGAGCATGACGAGGTCGTGGGTGCCGAGCGTCGGCAGGAGTGCGGTCAGCGCCGGGCGATCGATCCCGGGCATGGTGCGGAGCGCGAGCTTGCTCATCGCCATCAGCGCGCCGGTGTTCCCGGCGGACAAGGCGGCGTCGGCCTGCCCTTCCTTCACCGCGTTGATCGCGAGGCCCATCGAGGTGGTCCGGGCGCGGCGCAGCGCCTGGCTCGGCTTTTCGTCACCCGCGATGCTGTCGGGCGCGTGGAGGATGGTGGCGGTGCCCGCCGGCAAGGCGAGCGCGGCCATCGCCGGCTCGACCACCGCCTGGTCGCCGACGACGAGGAAGCGCAGCGAGGGATCGGTCTTGAGGGCGCGCTCGAGGCCCCCCAGCATCGCTGAGGGCCCTCCGTCGCCTCCCATGGCATCGATGGCGATCCGCGGAGCGGCCGACAGGTCGGCGCCTGATGTTCCGCGTTTCACGATTGCGCGCTCTTAGGCCTCGGTCGAGACGATCTCGCGGCCGTTATAGTGGCCGCAGGCCTGGCAGAGATTGTGCGGGAGCTTGAGCTCGCCGCAGTTCGGGCATTCCTGGAAGCTCGCCGGGGTCAGCGCGTGATGGCTGCGGCGCATGTTGCGCTTCGAGGGCGAGGTCTTTCTCTTGGGGACGGCCATTGCGGCACCTTGTCACTTGTGTTGCGGTCAAAAAAGAAGGCGACGAACCTGTGCCGGGCTCACCGGATGCGGACACCCGGGGCGGCGACAAGATCATCGCGAACGGACGGGCCTATAGCGGAAAGTCGGCGGGAAGCAAGGGACCTAGGCCAGCACCGCATCGCCCACGAAGGGATTGCTCGCCCGCTCGCGCTCGAAGCTGCTCATCGGGCCGTGGCCCGGAATGAAGATGGTTTCGGGGCCCAAGGGCCAGAGCTTGGTGCGGACCGAATCGAGCAGGGCCTGGTGATCGGAGAGCGGAAAGTCGGTCCGGCCGATCGAACCGGCGAAGAGCACGTCGCCGACCAGCGCGAGGTTCGAGGGAGCATGGTGGAAGATGACGTGGCCCGGGGTGTGGCCCGGCGTGTGGTAGACGTCGAGGACGAGGTTGCCGACGGTCACCTGCTCGCCGTCGGTCAGCCAGCGGCTGGGCTCGAACGGCGAGGCGTCGATCCCGTAGGCGGCGCCGTCGTCGGCGAGGCGGGCGATCCAGAACAGGTCGTCGATGTGCGGGCCCTCGATCGGAACGCCAAGTTCGGCGGCGAGCTGGCCGGCCTGGCCGCAATGGTCGATGTGGCCATGGGTCAGGATGATCTTCTCGACCGTCACGCCGGCCTGCGCGATCGCGGCGCGAAGCTTCGGCAGGTCGCCGCCGGGATCGCACAGCGCGGCCTTGTTGGTCTGGGTGCACCACAGGAGCGTGCAGTTCTGCTGCAGCGGGGTCACCGGAATGACCGCGGCCTTGAGCGGGGGATTGTCCATGGACGCTGCTCTAGTTGGCGGCGGCGGGGCGATCGAGGGTCGCCATCGAGGGCGGCACGTCCTTCATCGCACGGGCGGTGGCTTCCGCCCCGCGCAGGGCGCGTAGGACATTGCCGCCGGCAAGCTTGGCGAGGTCGGCGTCGGACCAGCCGCGGCGGATGAGCTCGGCGAACAGGGTGGGATAGGCCTCGACACCCTCGAGCCCGACGGGGGTGCGCGGGATTCCGTCGAGGTCGCCGCCAATGCCGACATGATCGTGCCCGGCGACGCGGGCGACGTAGTCGATGTGGTCGGCGACGTCCTTGACCCCGACGACCGGACGCGGGTTGGCGGCGACCCAGGCTTCCATCCCCTTGGTGACGGCGGCGGCGCTGGCACGATTGTAGGTCTTGAGGCGCGCCTCCTGGGCGGCAAACTCGCCGTCCCACTTCCACATGGCGGGGCTGAGGAAGCTCGGCACCCAGGTGACCATGACCACGCCGCCATTGGCGGGGAGCATGCGCAGCACGTCGTCGGGGACGTTGCGCGGGTGCGGGTTCACCCCGGCGGCGGAGGAGTGGGAGAAGATGACTGGCGCCTTCGAGGCCGCGATGGCGTCGCGCATCGTCGCGGGGGCGACGTGGCTCAAATCGACCAGCATGCCGAGGCGGTTCATCTCCTTGATGACCTCGAGGCCGAAGGGCGACAGGCCGTCATATTTGGGCTCGTCGGTGCCGGCATCGGCCCATTCGGTGGTCTGGTTGTGGGTCAGCGTCATGTAGCGCGCGCCAAGATCGTAGAAGCGGCGCAGCGCGGCCATCGACCCGCCGATCTGGCGGCCGCCCTCGATGCCGAGCATCGAGCCTACGCGCCCGGCCTTGTGCGCGGCGACCATCTCGTCGGCGCTGCGGGCGAAGCGGAGCGTGTCGGGGTAGGCCGCGATGATCCGGTGCGCGGTGTCGATCTGCTCGATGGTGGTGCGGATGGCGGCGTCGCCGAGCGTGGTGCCGTCGATGTAGACCGACCAGAATTGCCCGCCGACGCGTCCGGCCCTGAGCCGCGCCATGTCGGTCATCAGCGGCGGCTTCCAGCTGGCGGTGCCACTGGCGAGCCCCTCGGTCTTGCTGCCGAAATCCTCGCGCAAGGCCCACGGAAGGTCGTTGTGACCATCGATCAGCGGGGTCGCCTTGAGGATCCGGTCGATCCGCTTCTGCACCGCCGGGTCGACCGGCTGGGCATGGGCGGCGGTGGCGAGGAGCGTGGCGGCGAGGGCGGTCAGGAGCGTGCGCATAAGTGACAGCTTTACGAAGCCGGAGGCTTGCGGGCAAACGGCGGCGACATGACCGGGCCTTTCCTCCTGTTCGACGATGCGCGCCCGGGGGGTGGGGCACGGCTGTATCGCGACCCCGTGGGCGACGTGCGGGCCGATCGGATGGAGGAGGTCGTCCCGGCGCTCGAGCGATTGCAGGCGGCGGTGCGTGGCGGCGCGCATGCCGCGGGATTTCTCGCTTACGAGGCGGGCTATGCGCTCGATCCGGCGCTGGCAGGCGCGGCGCGGCAGGGTGACGGCCCGTTGCTGTGGTTCGGACTGTTCGAGGGGTTCGCCGAGGTCGCGGCCGAGGATGTGCTGCCCGATCCCGCGGGCGCGATCGCTGGCGCGCCGGTGCCGCTCGTCTCCGAGGGCGATTATCGCGCGGCGGTGGGGCGGGTGCATGCGGCGCTGCACGCGGGCGATTATTACCAGGCGAACCTCACCTTCCATTGCGAAGTCGCTGTCGCGGGCGGACCCGCGGCGCTCTATGCCCGGCTCCGGCGGGCGGGCGGCGCGGGCTGGGGCGCGCTGATCCGGCATCCGGACGGATGGCTGGCGAGCCTCAGTCCCGAGCAATTCTTCACGATCCGCGACCGGGTCCTCGAAGCCCGGCCGATGAAGGGGACGGCGGGACCGGCGGCGGATGCTTCGGTGCTGACGGGCGATCCCAAGAACCGGGCCGAGAACCTCATGATCGTCGACCTGCTGCGCAACGACCTCGCCCGCGTCGCCGAGCCGGGCAGCGTCGCGGTGCCCGAACTGTTCGCGGTCGAGCGCTACCCGACGGTCAGCCAGATGGTCAGCCGGGTGACCGCGCGGCTCAAGGACGGGCTCGACGCGGTCGACGTGCTGCGGGCGATCTTCCCTTGCGGGTCGGTGACGGGCGCGCCCAAGGTCGCGGCGATGCTCGCGCTGCGGGAACTCGAGCCTGCGCCCCGCGGCGCCTATTGCGGGTCGGCCGGCTGGATCGAGCCCGGCGGCAATTCCAGTTTCAATGTGCTCATCAGGACTCTCGACATCGGCGCCGATGTCGGCAAAGCGACCCTCGGGCTGGGGTCGGGCATCGTGGTCGACAGCCAGGCCGGGGATGAATGGGCCGAGTGCCTTGCCAAGGGAATTTTCGTGACGCGTGACCGGCCGGCGATCGACCTGATTGAGACCATGCGCTTCGACCCCCACGAGGGGATGGTGGAACTGGACCGGCATCTCGACCGGCTTGGGGCGTCGGCCAGGGCGCTCGGATTCCGGTTCGACCGGCACGGTGCGCGCAACGAACTGCAGGCGGCGACCTTCGGGCGTCGGACCCCGGCGATGGCGCGGCTTCTCCTGTCGCCGACGGGGATGATGGCGGTCGAGGTGCGCGGCCTGCCCGAGCGCATCGCCGAGCCGCTCACGGTGAAGGTGGTGCCGCTGCCGGTCGCCGAGGACGATTACCGGCTGCGCTTCAAGACGACCGACCGCGCCTTCTACGACGAGGCGCGGGCGGCGAGCGGCGTGGACGAAGTGGTGTTCGCCGACGCGGACGGACGGCTGACCGAGGGCAGCTTCACGAGCCTGTTTGTCGAGCGCGATGGCCGATTGCTGACCCCGCCGCTCGACCGCGGGCTGTTGCCGGGCGTTCTGCGCGACAAGCTGATCGGCGAGGGCAAGGCGGTCGAGGCCGACCTCACCGAGGCCGATCTGGAGGGCGGGTTCCTCGTCGGCAACATGGTGCGCGGGCTGATGAAGGCGGGGCTCGCCTAGGCGGCGAGGGGGAAGCGCAGCAGCCGGTCCTTGACCGGGATGAGGGCAGCGGCGGGCGAGCCGACCTTCTTCATGATCTCGCGGTGATTGGCGTCGAGCCCGCCGGTCAGCGCGCCGAAGGCCGGGAAGATGAGCTTGGCGCCGCTCGCGACGAAGCAGCGGCGACTGACCTGCTTGCCGCGCAGCTGGAGGCGAAGCTTGGGATGATAATGGCCCGACATTTCGGGCCGCGCGTCGGTGGGATCGGCCTCGTGGCGAAGAACGATGCCGGCGACGATCGCTTCCTCCATCAGGGTGCCGCCGCAATGGTCGGCGAAGCCGGGGTCGTGGTTGCCGAGGATCCAGGTCCAGTCGAGCCGGCCGGTCAGGGCGAGAAGCATCGCGCGGGCGGTGTCGGGCAGCCGCTCGCAGCCGAACTTGTCGTGGAAGCTGTCGCCGAGGCAGTAGAGCTTCTCGGCGCCCGTGCGGTCGACCAATTCGGTCAGCGCGGCGAGCGTCGCCTGGCTGTCGTACGGCGGCAGGAACTGGCCGAGGCGGGCGTACCAGCTGGCTTTCTCGAGATGCAGGTCGGCGACCAGTAGCGCGCGCTGGTCGGGCCACCACAGGGCACCCTGGGGATCGGCGAGAAATTCGTGACCGGCGAACGAAAGGGGAACCATCGCGGGGCGCTTAACCCGACTTCCCGAGAGGGTGCAACGACTTAGTAGCCACGGTCGACCACATGATCGCGCAGCGCCCGGGCGTCGTGCAGCGCATTGTGCGGGACGGCGCTGTTCCGCGCGGTCGAGAAGCCCGCGAGGTTGAGCAGGCGGAAGGTGAGCGGCGGGACCGTGACCATCTGGCCGTTGCCGGTCAGCAGCGCCTTGCAGAAATAGGCGATGTCGTCGGGCCAGTCGGCGACGATCTCGACGTCTTCGAACGGGCTCAGCCAGCGCGACAGTTCGCGGGCGACATCGGCAGGCGGTTGCGGTTCGGCCCGGAGCGCCTGGGGAACGGTGTCGAGATAGGGGATGACGTGGCGCTCGACCCAGTCGACGCATGGCCGCTCATGCTCGAGGATCGCGTAGAATTCCTCGCTATCGTCATCGGGAACGAGGGCGAGGCTCAGCAAGGCCCCGCCAAAGCCGTCGAACTCGCAGTCGAGGAAATAGCGCATCGGCCTGCTCTGGACGAGGGCGTGACGCTGCGCCAGTCTCGGGCGATCATTATCGGGCAAACGGGGGCGGACATGCGGACAATCGGAGCGGGACTGGTGCTGGCGCTGGCGGCGAGCGGGGCGGCCGCGCAGACGCCGGGGCGGGCGCAACTCGAGCGGGTGGTGGCGGGCCAGCACGAGGCGACGGTCAAGGCCCTGCAGGACTGGATCGCGCTGCCGACCATCGCGGCCGAAAAGCGCAACGTCGCCGAGGGGGCCGATTATATGCGCCGCCTCGCGCTCGATGCCGGTTTCCAGCAGGCCCGCGTGGTCCAGTCGGGTGGCGTGCCGGGGGTGTTTGCGACGCTCGACGCGGGCGCGCCGGTGACGCTCGGCATCTACTTCATGTACGACGTGAAGCAGTATGAGCCGTCCGAATGGGCGAGCCCGCCGCTGGCCGGACAGCTCTACGACCGGGCCGGCGAGGGGCAGGCGATCCGCGGGCGCGGGGCCGTCAACCAGAAGGGGCCCGAGACGGCGTTTCTGGCGGCCTTGAAGGCCTTCAAGGCGAGCGGGCGCAAGCTTCCGGTCAATCTCGTGCTGGTGGCCGAGGGCGAAGAAGAGATCGCGAGCCCCAACTTCCCCACCATCGTCGCCGACCCCGAAGTCGCCGCCGCGCTCAAGAAGACGGTCGGGGTGTTCATCCCGGCGGCGAGCCAGGGGCAGGACGGGCAGGCCGGGATCACGCTCGGCGCCAAGGGTGCGGTCGAGTTCCAGCTGATCGTCGGGGGCGAGACGAGCGACAAATATCCCAAGGCCGACGTCCATTCGAGCAACTATGCGCGGATCGAAAGCCCGGCATGGCGGCTGGTCAAGGCACTCGACACGTTGGTCGCCGACGACGGGCACACGCCGACGATCGACGGCTTCATGGACAATGTCGCGCCGCTCACGCCGCGGCAGAAGGAGCTGATCGCGCAGCGCGTCGCGGTGACCGACGAGGCCAAGGAGAAGAAGGCGCTCGGGATCGGGCGGTGGATCAACGACGAGGACTTCCAGACCAGCTCCGAGCGGTTCCTCGGCCAGCCGACGGTCAACATCCAGGGGCTGGTCAGCGGCTATACCGGGGTCGGCGGCAAGACCGTGCTGCCGAGCCGGGCCGAGGCGAAGCTCGAGTTCCGGCTGGTGCCGAACATGACCAGGGACGAGGTGGTCACGAAGCTCAAGGCGCATCTCGCCAAGCGCGGGTTCGATGACGTGAAGGTGGTGGTGTCCGGCGGCTACGGGCCCAACCAGACCGACGAGAACAGCCCCTTCATCCAGGCGCAGAAGCGCGTCTTCGAGCGGTTGAAGATTCCCTACACGCTGACCCCGCGCAATGCGGGGAGCTGGCCGGGGGTGGTGTTCAACGGGGCGCCGCTCAACCTGCCGACGGGGCAGTTCGGGATCGGCCGCGGCGGCGGGGCGCATGCGCCTGACGAGTGGTTCCTGATCAAGTCAGGCAATCCGAAGGTGGCGGGGATCGACGAGGCGACGATGCTCTACGTCGATTATCTCTACGAGGTGGCAAAGCTGGGGCGGCGCTAGCGGGTCGGGCAGAGGTCGCCCGGAAGCGGGCGGCCCTTGCGGCAGCGCTCCTCCAGGAGCCGGCGTTCGCGGCCGAGGCGTTCCTCTTCCTTGCGGATCGCGCGGCCGCGCTTCTCGTCGGCCTCCGACTGGCTGGTGGTGGCGAGGTCGACGCCCTTCGAGACGGCTTTCACCGGCAGCGTGACGACTCCGACCGCCGTGTTGGCGACCGAGCAGCCGGCGAGGAGCGGGAGGGCAAGAAGCAACAGGCTACGCATGCTGCATCCTAGCGTATTGCGCGGGCGGGCGTCAGTCCTCGCGCATCGCGAGATCGGCGAGGACAGATTCGGCTTCCATCAGCAGCGCGTCCTCGGCGCCCGAGCCGGCGGGCAGCGCCTCGCGGCCGATGACGACCATCAGCGGGACCGCCATCGGGGTGACGCGGGGGAGGTCGACATGCACCATCTGCGCGGCGGCGCGCTCGACCAGGCGGGCGAGGCGACCAAGTTCGGTCATCCGGGCGCGGGCGTCGTCCCAGGCGGCGCGCATCAAGAGATGCTCGGGCTCGTACTTGCGCAGCACGTCGTAGATGAGGTCGGTCGAGAAGCTGACCTGCTTGCCGGTCTTGCGCTTGCCCGGATGCTGGCGCTCGACCAGCCCGCCGATCACCGCCACCTCGCGAAAGGCGCGTTTCAGCAGCATCGACTGCTCGACCCACTCGACGAACTCGCCCTCGAGGATGTCGGGGGAGAGCAGGGGCGCGGGGTCGGTGATCGGCTCCAATCCGTAGACCGAGAGCGCATAGTCGTTGGCGACGAAGCCCAATGGCTTCAGCCCCATCTTCTCCATCCGCTTGGTGACCAGCATGCCGAGGCTCTGGTGCGCGTTCCAGCCCTCGAAGCTGTACATGACGAGGAAGTGGCGGCCTTCGTGGGGGAAGGTCTCGACCAGCAGTTCGTCGGGCTGGGGCAGGCGCGAGCGGCGCTGCTGGACCTCGAGCCATTCGCGCACGTCGGGAGGGAAGCGCGACCATTGGCTGGGGTCGGCGAGGAAGCCCTTCACCCGGTCGGCGAGGTGGGTGGTCATGCTCATCCGCTGGCCGCCGTAGGTGACGAGGCGAGCTTCCTTGGAGGAGGCACGGACGATGATGTCGCTGTCCTTCATCCGCTCGACCTCGAGGCTGAGGCCGGCAAAGAAGATGTGGTCGCCGACGGTGAGGGTCGAGGCGAAGCCTTCCTCGACCCGGCCGAGCATCCGCCCGTTGCCGAAGCGGACGTCGAGCATCGGATTGTCGACGATGATCCCCGCATTCATCCGGTGCTGGACCGCGACCGCGGGCTTGGTGATGCGCCAGTGGCCCGAGCCCGCGGGCTCCTCCACGAGTCGGCGGAACTTGTCGTAGGCGCGCAGCGCGTAGCCGCCGGTGGCGATGTAGGCGAGGACGGTCTCGAACAAGGCGTCGGGTAGCCCGGCATAGGGCGCAGCGGAGCGGAGCTCGGCGAGGAGCTCGGCCTGCTCGAAGGGGGCGGCGCAGGCGCAGGCGAGGATGTGCTGGGCGAGCGTGTCGAGCGTGCCCGGGCGGAAGATTTCGGGGTCGAGCTCGCGCGCGTCGACCGCGTCCAGGGCGGCGCGAGCCTCGAGATATTCGAAGCGGTTGCCGGGCACGATGGTGCCGTGGCTGGGCTCGTCGAGGCGGTGGTTGGCGCGGCCGATCCGCTGGAGGAGGCGCGACGAACCCTTGGGCGCCCCCATCTGGATGACGAGTTCGACGTCGCCCCAGTCGATGCCGAGGTCGAGGCTGGAGGTGCAGACGAGCGCGCGGAGCTTGCCGGCCGCCATCGCCGCCTCGACCTTGCGGCGGGCTTCGAGGGCGAGGCTGCCATGGTGAACGCCGATCGGGAGGCCCTGCTCGTTCACCTTCCACAGGTCCTGGAAGATCAGCTCGGCAAGGCCGCGGGTATTGCAGAAGACGAGCGTCGTCCGGTGCTGCTCGATCTGCGCCATGACCTGCTTGGCGGCGTAGCGGCCCGAATGGCCCGACCACGGGACGCGGTTCTCGGGCAGCAGGATGTCGAGCACCGGCTCGGCGCCGGGTTCGCCGAGGACCACGTCGACCTCGTCCATGTCGGCGTCGGGCGCGAGCCAGCTGCGATAGGCATCGGGGTCGGCGACGGTGGCGGACAACCCGACCCGACGGAGGGCGGGCGCGATCTTCTGGAGGCGGGCGAGGGCGAGGGCGAGGAGGTCGCCGCGCTTGTCGCGGGCGAAGGCGTGGATCTCGTCGAGGACGATGGTCTTCAGCCCCGCGAACATCAGGAAGCTGTCGGGGTAGGAGAGGAGCAGCGACAGGCTTTCGGGCGTGGTCAGCAGGATCTGCGGCGGCCTCGCGCGCTGGCGGGCCTTGCGGTCCGAGGGGGTGTCTCCGGTGCGGGTCTCGACCCGGATCGGCAGGTCCATCTCGCCGATCGGATCGAGGAGGTTGCGCTGGACGTCGACCGCGAGCGCTTTCAGCGGCGAGATATAGAGGGTGTGGAGGCCCTCGGCGGGATGGTCCGCGAGGTCGCAGATCGTCGGCAGGAAGCCGGCCAGCGTCTTGCCCGCACCGGTCCCCGCGACGAGCAACGCGTGCCGCCCTGCGCGGGCGCGATCGAGCATGTCGAGCTGGTGCCGGCGCGGACGCCAGCCCCGGCTTTCGAACCAGCCGGCGACGACCGCGGGAAGGTCAGGCGCGCTCAGAGGCCGCTTTTGCCGTCATGTTCGTGTTCGCGCTGTTCCTCGGCATAGAGTTCGCGGGTCGCGCGCTCGGTCACGTCGGGAGGGACGTCGCTCTTCTTGTTGCGGCTGAAGGCGTAGAAGAGCACGCCGAGGAGAACGAAGGCGCCGACCAGCACCAGCCACCAGTAATGAACGTCGCTGCCTTCGGCCATGAACCTCACCTATCGTGTTTGTTTTGCCGGCGGAACCGTCGGCCTGTCAGACTGGTATAAGCCCGCATGGCCCGTCTCGGTTCCTGGATCGAACCCCACCCCACCGGCATCTACGTCAAGCCGGCGGACGCCTGGGTGGACCCCTCGCTGCCGCAGCCGCGGGCGCTGGTGACGCATGGCCATGCCGACCATGCGCGCGGCGGGCACGGCACCGTCTGGGCGACCCCCGAGACGCTGGCGATCATGGGCGTGCGCTACGGCGACCAGAACGGCTGCGAGGTGGCTTACGGGCAGAGCGTGACGGTCGGCGATGTGGAGGTGAGCTTCGTTCCGGCCGGCCACGTGCTGGGGAGCGCGCAGATCATCCTAGACTGGAAGGGTGAGCGGGTGGTGGTGTCGGGCGACTACAAGCGCCGGCCCGACCCGACCTGCGAACCCTTTCTTCCGGTCAAGTGCGACATCTTCATCACCGAGGCGACCTTCGGGCTTCCGGTCTTCCACCATCCCGAGACGGGGAGCGAGATCGACAAGCTGCTGATGCGGCTGGCCGACAATCCCGATCGCTGTGTGCTGGTCGGCGCTTATGCGCTGGGCAAGGCGCAGCGGGTGATCGCCGAGGCCAGGCGGCGCGGGCACAGCCAGCCCATCTACTATCACGGCGCGCTCGAGCGGCTCTGCAACCTCTATCAGGAGCAGGGCATCGACCTTGGCGAACTGCGGCCGGTCGCGGGGGCCGACAAGAAGGACATGATGGGGCACCTCGTGCTGTGCCCGCCGGGCGCGCTCAACGACCGGTGGAGCCGGCGGCTGCCCGACCCGATCACCGCGGCGGCGAGCGGGTGGATGCGGATCCGCCAGCGGGCGCGGCAGAAGAACGTCGAGCTGCCGCTGATCATCTCGGACCATGCCGACTGGGGCGAGCTCACCGACACGATTCTCGAGATCGCGCCCAAGGAAGTGTGGATCACCCATGGCCGGGAGGACGCGCTGATGCACTGGTGCATGACCCGCCAGATCAAGGCGCGCGAGCTCAACATGGTCGGCTATGACGATGACGAGGACGACGGCTGAGGCCGGCGCCTTCAACCCGCTTTTAATTTCTTTCGGGCATCTCCTCGAACCCATGTGGGCAACAGGGGAACGATGATGCGCGGGGTGATGTGTGGGCTGGCGTTGGGCGTGGCGGGGTGCACGGACTGGAAGCCCGCGCAGGCGATGGTGACCAGCATCGACCGGACCTGCATGATCGTCGAACGCAAGGCGGCCGGTTCGGTGACCGATCGCATGGGCAAGGAGCGGGTCGTCGCCGACCAGCGGACTTATGAGGGACGCTGCGACGAGGTCGACGGCTGGGCCGAGGAAAAGGCCAAGCGCAGCATGACGATCGACGGCAAGGCCGCGATCCATCTCAGCTACACCGGCGTCGACGGCAAGTCGCACACGGCGACCGTCAACGTCACGGGGCAGGATCCCGAATTCTACGACGTCTCGACCGGAAGTACGGTCGACATCCGCTTCGACCCCGAAAATCCCGAGCGCGTCAGCTTCAGCTAGGGCGCGAACGCCCTAGTGGTCGGCCTCGGTCCGCTCGACCCCGCTGTGGGCGAGCTGGCCGTCGATGGTCTCGAGCAGGCGCTCGAGGCCTTCGGCATCCTTGGCTTCAGCGCGGCCGACGAGCACGTCCTGCGTGTTCGAGGCTCGCAGCAGCCACCAGCCGTCGCCGGTGCTGACCCGGACGCCGTCGGTCGCGTCGACCTTGGCGCCTTCGGCCGACAGCCGGTCCCGGACCTCTTCGACCACCGCGAACTTGCGGCTCTCGTCGACCGGGAAGCGCATTTCGGGGGTGGCGATGCTGACGGGCATGGCGTCGCGGATCGCGGTCAGGCTCTTGCCGCTCGCGGCGACCGCCTCGATCAGGCGGACCGAGGCATAGAGCGCGTCGTCGAAACCGTACCAGCGATGCTTGAAGAAGATGTGGCCGCTCATCTCGCCCGCGAGCGGCGCGCCGGTTTCCTTCATCTTCTGCTTGATGAGGCTGTGGCCGGTCTTCCACATCAGCGGCTCGCCGCCCATCGCCGCGATGCGGTCGAACAGGGTCTGGCTGGCCTTGACGTCGGCGATGATCGGGGCGCCAGGCTGTTCCTCGAGCACGGGGCCGGCGAGGATCATGACGAGCTGGTCACCCCAGATGACGCGACCCTGGCCGTCGACCGCGCCGATGCGGTCGCCGTCGCCGTCAAAGGCGATGCCGAAGTCGAGGCCCTTGTCGCGGACGAGCCCCTTCAGGTCCTCGAGATTCTTCTCGACCGTAGGATCGGGATGGTGGTTGGGGAAATTGCCGTCGACTTCGGTGAAGATGGTGTGGTGTTCGCCCGGAAGCTTCCTGACGAGCTTCTCGAGCGCGGGGCCGGCGGCGCCGTTGCCGGCGTCCCAGCCGATCTTGAACTCGCCGCCGCGGAAGTCGGAGACGAGCCGGTCGACGTAGCGGTCGATGATGTCGACGTCTTCGACCTTGCCCTGGCCCTCGTGCCACCGGCCTTCGCCGGCGCGGCGACCGAGGTCCTGGATCTGCGTGCCGAACACCGAGCCGCCCGGAAGCAGCATCTTGAAGCCGTTATACTCGGCCGGATTGTGGCTGCCGGTAATCTGGATGCCGCCGTCGACGTCGAGCTCGGCGACCGCCCAGTAGAGCATCGGCGAGGGCCCCTCACCGATCCGGACGACGTCGATGCCGCTTTCGGTCAGGCCGCGGACCAGCGCGTCCTCTAAACCCTGGCTGTGGGTGCGCCCGTCGCGCCCGACGGCGATGCGCTTGGCCCCCTGGTCGCGCCCTTCCGAGGCGAAGGTGCGCCCGAGCGCATAGGCGTCTTCCTCGTGGAGGGTGCGGCCGACGATGCCGCGAATGTCATATTCGCGGAGGATGGTGGGGTCGAAGCTGTGAGTCATTACGGCCCTGAACGTTATGGGACTTGAATGGTTGCGCGGCGCTCGCGCGGAGGTTCAGGCCGCCTTGGCGGTTTCCGCGCCGGGAAGCCCGAGCCCCGCGACCATCTCGCGCAATTCCTGGCGGGCGGCGATGTGGGCGATGCCGGCATCGCCGATCTGCTTGAGGTCGAGCAAGGTCAGGCCCTTGGGGAAGAGCTCGCGGTAGATGACGCGCTCGGACAGGCCGGGGATGACCCGGAAGCCGACCCGGCGGGCAAGCTCGTCCATCGCCGCGCCGACGCGCTGCTGGTTGTGGCTGCCGATGTGCTGGAGGCGGTTGCGGAGCACCACCCAGTCGACGCTCTTGCCGGCGGTCTTGGCGCGGGCGGTGCGGCTGTTCCAGATGAGCTCTGCATAGAAGCTCGGGCGGGTCACCTTGAAGGTGTCGGGGTTGACCTGACCGATGAGGTCGAGGTCGACGAAGCTGTCGTTCATCGGGGTGACGAGCGTGTCGGCCTTGAGGATGGCGGCGCGGGCGACCGCATCGTCGCGGCCGGGCGTGTCGATGACGATGATGTCGGCCTCCGGCGCGAGCGCGGCAATCGCCTCGTCGAGCGCTTCCTCGCGCTGGTCCTCGAGGACGGCGAAGGCGGGCTGCGGCAGGGCGATGTCACTGCGGCGCTGGAAGGCCGCGCGATTTTCGAGATAGCGGGTGGTGGTGCGCTGGCGGTGGTCGAGGTCGAGCGCCGCAACGCGGTGGCCCGCCGCGGCCAGCGCGACCGCGGTATGGACCGCGGTGGTCGACTTGCCGGTCCCGCCCTTTTCGTTGGCGAAGACGATGAAATGTGGCTGGCTCACTTGGTTTCTTCCCCGCGTCGCGCCTAAGCGCCTCTTTGCTGGTGCCTTGAGTAAACCAAAGGGAATCAACGGTGCAAATCATCCGTGCGCTGGACGAGCTGCAGACAGTCTTGAGCCTGGGCCATTATGCGACGGACACGCTTGCGCTGGTCCCGACGATGGGCGCGCTTCACGACGGCCATCTCGCGCTCGTCGCCGAGGGCAAGCGCGTCGCCGACCGGGTCGCTGCCACCATTTTCGTCAATCCGACGCAGTTCAACGACCCCAAGGACCTCGAGCGCTATCCACGCACCGAGGAGGCGGACCTCGAGAAGCTGGAAGCGGCGGGCTGCGACCTTGTCTGGCTGCCGACACCGGACCAGCTATATCCGGCGGGCTTTGCGACCAGCATTTCGGTCAAGGGCGTCAGCGAGCGATGGGAGGGCGAGCACCGGCCGGGCCATTTCGATGGCGTGGCGACAGTGGTGGCCAAGCTCCTTCTCGCGGTCCGGCCGGGGGTTGCGATCTTCGGCGAAAAGGACTGGCAGCAGCTTGCGGTCATCCGGCGCATGGCGACCGACCTCGGGCTCGGGATCGGAATCCTCGGCTATCCGACCGTGCGCGAGGCGGACGGCCTCGCCATGTCGTCGCGCAACGCGCTGCTGAGCGCGGCGGAGCGGGCACAGGCGGTGGCCATTCCGCGCGTGCTCGCCGACGTATCGCGGGAAATCCTGACGGGCGAGGCGATCGCCGCGGCGCTGGCGCGCGGAAAGGCCCGGCTGCTCGACGCAGGTTTCTCCGAAGTGGATTATCTGGCGCTGGTCGACGAGCGGTCGCTCGAACCGCTTGAAAGCTCGGGCGAACACATGCGGCTGCTGGTCGCAGCGAAGCTCGGAGCGGTGCGCCTGATCGACAATTATAGTGTCACTTCGGAGCAACAGGTAAGCTGGTAATTACCGCGTTAACCATTCGGGAACCCGCGCGGCTGAATTCTCCCCACATCGACAGGGGAGTTTTGAAGTCATGGCCATCAGCCAGCAAGGTGCCGATTTCCTGATCCGCAGCCGCCTCGCGGATGCCGAAAAGGGCGACGTCAACGCATTGTTCGAACTCGGGGTGACCTATTCGACCGGCCGCGGCGGGGTCGGGGTCGATCTCATCGAGGCGCACAAGTGGTTCAACCTCGCGGCCCTGAACGGCTGTACGCGAGGGCAGGCCTGCCGCGCCGAGATCAGCGTCGAGATGACCGCGCGCGAGATCGCCGAAGCGCAGAAGTCGGCCCGCGCCTGGCTCGCGCTGACCGGCCGCGGCGGGGTTCGCTACGCGGCCTGAGTTTCCGATGAACGAGGCCCCGGCCGGTGCCGGGGCGACGAACCCTTACTTGACGACGACCGTCACCGCGCGGCGGTTCTGGGCCCAGGCGCTTTCGTCCGAGCCGGTTGCGACCGGGCGTTCCTTGCCCCAGCTGATGGTCAGCAGGCGCGCTTCGGGGATGCCCTGCGCCATCAAGAAGAGCTTGGCGGCCTGCGCGCGCCGCTCGCCCAGCGCCTGATTATATTCGCGGGTGCCGCGCTCGTCGGCATGCCCCTCGACCGAAGCCCGGACATTGGTGTTGGCGAGCAGCCACTTGGCCTGCGCCCGCAGCGTCGCCTGCGCGTCCGCCGAAATGTCCGACTGGTCAGTCCCGAAATAGATGGTGTCCGAGCCCGCCGCCGCGACCAGTGCGGCCTGGCTGCCCGGCAGTTCGACGAGGCCGACGTCGTCATTGCTGGTGCTGGCGACGGTTCCGGCATCGGCCGTGTCGGTCTGGGTCGAGGCGGTGTCGACGACGGCCTTCTTGCGGGCACAGCCCGACATGGACAGGGCGACGGCGATGCCGAGAAGCGTGACGGTCTTGCGCATTATAGTCTCCTTGTCAGCGCTGGAGCGGCGACCAGCTCGGGTCCGAGCCGTCCTGGGGGGTGGGGAGCCGGCGGGCGGTGCCGCCGGCGACGTTGACCGCGTAGAGGCCGGTGCGCCCGTCGCGGCTGAAGCGATTGAACATGACGAACTGGCCGTTGGGGGCCCAGCTCGGGCTTTCGTCCTGCCAGCCGTCGGTGAGCAGGGTCTCCCCACCGCCGCTCGCGTTCATGACGCCGATGCGGAAGGCACCGACGCGGACGAAGGCGATCTTGTCGCCGCGCGGGCTCCACGCGGGCGAGCCGGCCGGGCCGCCGAAGCTGATCCGGCGCTGGTTCGAGCCGTCGGCGTCCATCAGGTAGAGTTGTTGCGAGCCGGATCGGTCGCTCTCGAAGACGATCCGGCGGCCGTCGGGCGAGAAACTCGGCGCGGTGTCGATGCCGGGTGCGCTGGTCAGCCGCTGCGGCGTGCCCGAACCGTCGGCATTGGCGACCCAGATGTCGGTGTTGCCGTTGGCCGAGAGCGCATAAGCGATGCGGTTGCCGTCGGGCGAGAAGCGCGGCGCGCTGGTCAGCGCGAGGCCGGGCACGAGCAGGCGCTTGCTCCCGCTGGCGATGTCGAGCACCCAGACGCGGGCGCGGCGGCCGGCGTAGCTGGTGTAGGCCAAGCGGCGGCCGTCGGGAGAGAAACGCGGGGTGACGACGGTGGCCTCGCCCTCGGTCAGGTAGCGCAGGTTCGCGCCGTCCGAATCCATGATGGCGATGCGCTTCTGCCGATTGTTCTTGGGACCGGTCTCGGCGACGAACACGACGCGCGTGTCAAGGAAGGCCCCCTCGCCGGTCAGCCGGGCGTAGATGGCATCGGCACATTTGTGCGCGGCGCGGCGCCAGTTGTCGGCCGAGACCGAGAAGCCTTGACCGAGGAGCTGGCGGCCGGCGCCGACGTCATGGAGGTAGCAGCCGACGGTGACCTGGCCGGGGCCGGTGGCGCGGACGAAGCCGGTGACGAGCTGCTGCGCGCCCAGGGGCCGCCAGTCGCCGAAGGCGGGCGCGTCGGCCTGCGCGACGGCATAATTGGGCAGGCCGCCCGGCCCGAGCGGATTGAACCGGCCGGTGCCGCGCAGGTCGGAGGCGATCACGCTCGCGACGTTGCGGCCGAGGGCGAGCTCGGCATTGTCGACCGGCATGTTGGGCACCGCGATGGAGATGGCGCTGCTGACGCCGCCGCTGGTCACCTCGACGTCGACCGGGGGCGGATCGTCCGACTGGGCGAGGGCGGGCGTCGCGACGAGGGCGCTCAGGGCGAACAGGGCTTTACGCAGCATGATCCTCACTTCGCGGCATAGGTCAGGTTGATGTTAGCCCAGCCACCTTGCGGCGTGATGTATAGCTCGGGGGGCAAGCGCAAGGGCGCGCAGGCGCGGAACACGGCCACGGCCTGGTCGTAGGCGAGGTCCTCGAAGCGGGCATTGTCTTCATTGACGCCGCTGGTGCGAACGAGGGCCGGCGGGCGCGACAGGCGCCCCGAGCGGTCGAGCCGGAGGTTCACCGTGACCCGGATCCGGTCGGCGCCGGGACCAAGCGAGGACTGACGGTCGGCGCAGGGCTGGATCTGGCGCTTGATCGCGCTGTCGACGCTGGCCTTGGCGGCGGCGCTGAAGGTCGCGGCGCCGGCCTGCGCGGGTTTGGGGCCGAGGTCGCGGTCGGGGGTCGGAATGCCCTTGAGGAAGTCGTCGCCGAGCCGCGACTGGCGCGGCGGGGCCGGGCGTGGCGGCGCGGGGCGCTGGGCCTGCTGAGGCCGCGCCTGCGGTCGCTGGGGCCGGGCCTGAGGCTGCGGACGCGGCTGGGGCTGGGGGCGAGGTTGCGGCTGGGCGCGCGGCGTGGGTGTCGGCGGCGGCGCGGGCTGGACGATCGGGGTCGGCAAGGGCGGCGTGGGCGCGGGCGCGGGTTGCGGGGCCGGCTGCTCGGGCGTCGGCGGCTCGGGCGAGGGCGCAGGCGCCTGCGCGGCGGGCGGCGTGGCCGGCGTGGGCGCGGCGGCGGTCAGCGCGACCTCGTCGCTGTCGACGAACTCGACCTCGACCGGCGCGGGCTCGGGGGTCTTGGGGGTGTGTGCGAGGCTGGTAGCGAGCGCGGCGACGAGGCCGACGTGGAGCAGCAGGGCAAGCCCCGTACCCCGCGCCTCGCCGCGATCGATCCTCACCGGCTCTCGCCCACGCTGACGAGGGCGACGCGGTTCAGGCCGGCGCGGTTAAGCTCGCCCATCACGCCCATCACCTTGCCATAATCGAGGCTGCGGTCGGCACGAAGATAGATGCGGCGGCCCTCGGGCGGGGCGGGCTCGGCGGCGATGGCGGCGAGACGCTGGGGAAGCGCGGCCTCGGAAATTGGTTGGTCGTCGATGTAGATCGCGCCTTGCGCGTCGAGCGAGACCTGCACCGGCTGGACCTGCTGGTCGAGGGGGGCGGCGCGGTTCTGCGGAAGGTCGACCGGCACGCCCGAGACGAGCAGCGGGGCGGTGACCATGAAGATGATCAGGAGCACCAGCATGACGTCGACGAGCGGCGTCACGTTGATGTCCGCCACCGGCGCGCGGCGCTTGCCCCGGCGGCGGGTTCCGACCTGGGCGCCCATCAGCCTTCCCGCTCGAACTCGCGGCTCAGGGTCGCGTGGAAGCGGTCGGCGAAGCGGTTGAGCCGCGCCTCGAACCGGTCGAGGCCGTGGGTCAGCCGGTTATAGGCGATGAGCGCCGGGATGGCGGCGAAGAGGCCGATGGCGGTGGCGAAGAGCGCCTCGGCGATCCCGGGTGCGACGACCGCGAGGCTGGTGTTGTTGGCGCCCGCGATGGCGGTGAAGCTGCGCATGATGCCCCAGACCGTGCCGAACAGGCCGATGAAAGGGGCCGCGCTGGCGACCGTGGCGAGGATGTTGAGGCGGTCGGACAGTCGGTCGAGCTCGCCCTCGACCTCGGCGCTCATGACCGTGGTCAGCCGCTCGCGCGCGCCGCTGCGGTCGCTGCTCGCAAGGCCGATCGAGCGGCGCCATTCGCCGAGCCCCGCGGTGACGATGCGGGCGGTCGGGATCTCTTCCTTGCCGCGTGCCTCGTGAAAGGCGTCGAGGTCCTTGGCAGCCCAGAAGTCGCGCTCGTAGGAATCGGTCGCGCGATTGATCGAGCGGAGGCGGGTGACATGGGTGATGATGATCCCCCAGGTCCAGACGCTGGCGACGAGCAGGCCGATCATGACGAGCTTCACGACGATGTCCGCGTGCATGAAGAGCGCCAGCGGGCTCATCAGGTCGGCGGCGGGCGCGGCAGCGCTCATTCTTGTTCCTTCTTCCTGTTGCGGATCGCCTCGAACACCCCGACCCATTCGCGCGGCTGGCGGGTCGGCCGGCCGTCCAGAGTGAGGAAGGCGGCGGTGATCCGTCCTTCGGCGCAGAGTTCGTCGCCGCGCATGACCCGTTGCTGAATCCGGACCGAGGCGGCGCGGACTTCCTCGAGGGTCGAGACGATCACGAGGTCGTCGCCGAGCTTGGCCGGCCGAACGTAGCGGACATGCGCCTCGGCCACGGCATAGACGCCAATACCCGCTTCGAGCGTCCCGCGCTGGTCGATGCCCGCGGCGAGCAGCATATCGGAGCGGGCGCGCTCCATGAACTTCAGATAATTGGCGTAATAGACGATGCCGGCGGTGTCCGTGTCCTCGAAGTAGACGGTGAGCGCGAAGCGATGCTCCGCGCGAACGAAGCCGCCGCGATAGGGCCGGTCGTAGGGTGACGCCATGACCGAGCCTCTAGCCGTGCCGGATGTGCGACGAAACCCCGCTTGAACCACCGCTTGACAGCGAAGTAACGCGAAGGTTACCTGTAACTTACAGGTTACAGGAGTTTGTGATGAGCGATTATTCGTGGGGGCTGTTGGTCGGCATCGGTTTCGCCCTTTTGCTGGTGCTCTTTGCCAAACTGCGCGACCGCCGCCGCCCGGCCGAAAGCCTCGGGGAACAGGCCGAGCGATATGAGCAGCGGAGGATGCGAATGCTGCCTGCGGTGCTGGTGATTTATCTGTCGCAGCAGGCGATCTACTTTGCGGCCGTCGATGGCGAACGGGCCGTCGATCACGTCAAGATCGGGGCGTGGGCGGTGCTGACCCTGCTGCTGATGCTGCTGCTCGTCACCCGTGGCTTCTGGTTCGCACCGAAGGCATTGCGCGACATGATCGACGACGAGAGCACGCGGATGAATCGGCTGATCGCGACCCGAAGCGCGTTCATCGCTGCGGTCGGGCTGGGCGCGCTCGTCTATACCATGATGCCGGTCGCCCCGATCAGCGTGCGCGGCGCGCTGCACCTGGTGATCAGCCTCAGCCTCGGCATCGGCCTCCTGCAGTTCCTCATGCTTGAACGCGCCGCGCAGCGCGGGCTGGAGGCATGAGCGACCGGCTCGGCAATCGCCTCAAGGAGCGGCGCGGAGCGCTTGGCCTGACCCAGGCCGAGCTCGCCGAACGCTGCGCGGTGACTCGCAAGACGATCAACACGGTCGAAAACGGGGTGTTCGTGCCCTCGACCGTCCTGGCGCTGAAGCTCGCCCTCGCCCTCGAGCGACCGGTCGAGGAGCTTTTCTGGCTGGCCGACTAGCGGGCAACCGCCTCGACCAGCCGGATGAGATTACCCTGCGGTGCGGACACGTCGGCGAGATGCATCCCCCAACCGGGGATGAAGAAGCCGCCGAGCCCGACTTCGCCGCCGATCCGGTCGGTCCATTTGGCGCCCGGCGTGACGTTGGTGCGGATCTCGAGGTAGCCGCGCGGGCCGGCATTGACGCAGCGGCCCGAGGCGAGGCCCTCGGTGCGGACGAAGGGTGTTGGCGGCTTGCCCTCGCTCGACCAGCTGATCGGACCGCCGGGCACGGGCAGCTCGGAGCGGGTGTACCAATAGCTGTCGAGCGGTGCCCAGCCCCGTGATCCCAGCGCGGCGGGATTGGTGCAGGCGACTGTGAAGCCGGGCTTGGCCGCATAGCCGAACAACGCGCCCGGCGGCGGCGGGTTGTTGGTCCGGTAGCTCGAATACGCCACGACGCAGCCCTTCTGGCCGAGGCGGGTGCAGAGCGGGGTCGAGGCGAAGGTCCCGCCGACGAGCTTGCCCTCGGGCACCAGCACGTTGAAGCCGGGGATGATCGCAAGCGCCATCTGGCGCGCCGCCGGCTTGCCCTCGATCTCGCGCGCGATCAGCGTCTGCAGCATCCAGCTCCCCTGGCTGTGGCCGACGAGGACGAAGGGCCGGCCCTTGGCGCGGGTGGCGAGGAAGTTGCGGAAGGCGCTCCGAACGTCGCCATAGGCGACCTCGAAATTGGGCGTGAGGTCCCGGCCGAGCGCGGCCGCCCCAATCGCCGCCGAGGTCATCTGGCGGTAGATGGGAGCGAAGGTCCGGCAGACGCCGGCGAAGCGCGCGAACTGGGTGAGGGTCGCGCCGGTCTCGAGGTCGGGCTTGAGGTCGCTGTTGAACCCGCGGTCCTGGCTCACGGTCGGGTAGACGTAGAAGCAGTCGAGCTTCGGGTTCGATGCAATTGTGCTGAGGCCGTTCGAGCCGTAGCCGTTCTTGCTCAGCGCGGTGGTCGCCAGCGGGGTCGAGCAGACGTCGCGGCGGCCCGGCAGGCAGATCCAGCTCGCGTCCTTTTCATAATCGGGTGCGACGGCGGCGGGCGTGGCCTGGGTGGCGGCAGCCTGGGCGGCGATGGCAAGCAGAAGCGACACGCTTATTCTCCTAGTCGAACAGGCCGCTCGAGGTGCCCGCGGGCGGCGTCAGGCCGAGATGGGTCCAGGCCTTGCCGTTGAGACAGCGCCCGCGTGCAGTCCGGGCGATGAGGCCGAGCTGAATGAGGTAGGGCTCGATCACGTCCTCGATCGTGTCCCTGGGCTCGCTGAGGCCGGCCGCGAGCGTCTCCACCCCGACCGGGCCGCCGCCATAGAGATCGGCGATCATGTGGAGGTAGCGGCGATCCATGGCGTCGAGCCCGAGGGCGTCGATCTCGAGCCGGCCGAGTGCGCGGTCGGCGGTGGCGGCATCGATGGTCTCGGCGCCCGCGGCATGGGCGAAGTCGCGGACCCGCCGGAGCAGGCGGCCGGCGATTCGCGGGGTGCCGCGGCTGCGGCGGGCGATCTCGTGCGCGCCGTCGGGGCTGACCGGGGCGCCGAGCAGGATGGCGGCGCGGGCGACGACCTTTTCGAGTTCCTCGACGGTGTAGAAGTTGAGGCGGACCGGAATGCCGAACCGGTCGCGCAACGGGGTGGTGAGCAGCCCCTGCCGGGTGGTCGCGCCGACCAAGGTGAAGCGGGGAAGGTCGATCCGGACCGAGCGCGCCGACGGCCCCTCGCCAATGACGAGATCGAGCGCCCGGTCCTCCATGGCAGGATAGAGGACTTCCTCGACCGCCGGATTGAGCCGGTGAATTTCGTCGATGAACAGGACGTCGCCGTCCTCGAGGTTGGTGAGCAGCGCGGCAAGGTCACCCGACTTGGCGATGACCGGGCCCGAGGTAGCGCGGAAGCCGACGCCCATTTCGCGCGCGACGATCTGCGCGAGGGTGGTTTTGCCGAGCCCCGGCGGGCCGAAGAAGAGGACGTGGTCGAGCGCTTCGCCCCGCGCCTTGGCGGCGGCGATGAAGACGCGCAGGTTTTCGCGCGCGCCCTGCTGGCCGACGAATTCGTCGAGGTGCTTCGGCCGGAGCGCGGCGTCGACGTCCTCGGCGGTGCGCTCGGGCGTGGTGAGGGGCGAGGGGTCGGAGGCCATCAGTCGTGGTGGATCCCGTCGCCGGTGACTTCAAGCCACTTGTGCTTGCGGCTTTCGAAGATCGAGAATTGCGGCGTCAAGAAATGGGGGTCGTCGAAAGCGCCGAGCGGAATGGCGAGGCTGTCGGCGACCGCCGGGTGGACCGAGGGCCCACCGTTGGTGAAGTAGAGGTCGGACCCGCAGGATGGGCAGAAATGGAAGGTCGCCCAGTTGCCGCTGTCGCCGACCTTGCGAAAGACATGGGCGTCCCCGGCAATGGTGACCTTGTCCGATGGCCAGCGCGCCTGGACCGCAAAGGCGCTGCCGCTCCGCTTTTGGCAATTGAGGCAGTGGCAGGCCGAGACCCGGACGGGATCGCCCGACGCGACCGCATGAAGCTGGCCGCAGCGGCAGGAGGCGCGATGCTCGCTCATTTGGCGGCCTTGCGAAGCGCGAGGCGGACCAGCGCGTCGAGGGTCGCGTCGGGGCCGAGCTCTTCGGCGGCCCGGGCGACGGCAGCGCTGGCTTCGGCGGGCTTGAAGCCGAGGTTGGCGAGGGCGGACATGGCGTCGTTGGTGAAGCCGCCGGTGGCCGCGGGGATGCCGGGCGCGAGGGCGGCGGGGAGGCCGAGCTTGCCCTGGAGCTCGAGCGCGATGCGCTGGGCGAGCTTGGGGCCGACCCCGCTCGCCCGGGCGATCATCGCCTTGTCGCCCGCCGAAACCGCGCGGGCGAGTTCGTCGGGGGTGAGGATGGTGAGGATCGCCAGCGCGACCTTGCCGCCCACGCCTTGGACGCTGGTCAACTGGCGAAAGGCCTCGCGCTCGGCCGCCGAACCGAAGGCGAAGAGGGTCATCGAATCCTCGCGGACCTGAAGCTCGGTCAGCAGGATGACCTCACCGCCGGGCGCAGGCAGCGCGGCCAGCGTCTTGCCGCTGGCGAGCACCAGATAGCCGACGCCGCGCACGTCGATGACGGCGCTGTCGGGCGAGGTTTCGACGAGGTTGCCGACGAGGCGGGCGATCATGCTGCGTTTCGTAGCGGGCTGCCCCCCATGCCGTCGAGGCCCCGCAGCACTGTCACAATGTTCGATGCCCGACATGTTATGGTGAGCAAGGCACGAGTCGCCGGGGTGGGGACCCAAGCGAAAGGAGCATGTCATGCCGAGGTTCACGACCAGCGACGGGACGAGCATCTTCTTCAAGGATCTGGGGCCGAGGGACTCCCAGCCGATCGCCTTCCATCACGGCTGGCCGCTCAGCGCCGACGACTGGGACGCGCAGGTGATGTTCTTCCTGAACAAGGGCTACCGGGTGATCGCCCACGACCGCCGCGGGCATGGCCGTTCGGAAGAGACCACCCACGGAAACGAGATGGACACCTATGCCGCCGACCTGATCGAGCTGGCCGCGCATCTCGACCTGCGCAACGCCGTCCATGTCGGTCATTCGACCGGCGGCGGAGAGGTCGTCCATTATGTCGCTCGGGCCGAGCCGGGGCGGGTCGCCAAGGCGGCGATCCTCGGCGCGGTGCCGCCGCGGATGCTGGTCGGCGAGGACAATCCCGAGGGCATTCCGATGGAGGCGTTCGACGGCTACCGCGCGGGTGTCGCGACCAATCGCGCCCAGACCTATCTCGATGTCGCCTCGGGGCCCTTTTACGGGTTCAACCGCGACGGTGTGCAGCCGATCGAGGGCGTCATCCGCAACTGGTGGCGGCAGGGCATGATGGGCGGGATCAAGGCCCAGTATGACTGCATCAAGGCCTTTTCCGAGACCGATTTCTCGGACGACCTCAGGAAGATCGAGGTGCCGGTCTTCGTCATGCATGGCGACGACGACCAGATCGTGCCCTACCGAATCTCGGCGCTGCGTTCGATCAAGCTGCTCAAGGACGGGCGGATCAAGATCTATCCGGGCTTCCCGCACGGCATGGCGACCACCCACGCCGATGTGATCAACGCCGATCTCCTGGCGTTCATCGAGGGCCGCGAGGTGGGCGAGCGGCAGGCGGAGCTGGCTGGCGCGGAGGCCTGACCCTCAGCCGAGGCGCCTTGCCGAGGCCAGATGATGCGCGTGGGTGATGGCGACGGCGAGGGCGTCCGAGGCGTCCTCGCCGGCGATCCTGACGCCAGGGAGCAGGATCTTCACCATCGCGTGAACCTGGTCCTTGGACGCGCCTCCGGTTCCGACCACCGCCTTCTTGACGAGGGTGGGGGCATATTCGCCGACCGCGATGCCGGCGCGGCCCATGCACATCAGCACCACCCCGCGCGCCTGCGCGAGCTTGAGGGTCGAGGCGGGGTTCTGGTTGACGAACACTTCCTCGGCGCCGGCCGCGGTCGGGCGGTGCTCGGAGACGACCGCCTCGATCGCGCCCGCGAGGGCCGCGAGGCGCTCGGGCATGGGCGCATTCGGCCTGGTCTTAATCTGGCCGTTCGCGACATGTGCGAGGCGGTTGCCCTCGGCCCGGATCACGCCCCAGCCGGTCGAGGACAGGCTGGGGTCGAGGCCGAGGATGATCATCGGGGCAGCGCTCAGCCGAGCTTCGCCAGCTCGTCGTCCGAGATGTCGTAATTGCCCCAGACGGTCTGGACGTCGTCGTCGTCTTCGAGTGCGTCGACCAGCTTCATCAGGCTGGCGACCGCGTCGCCCGAGACTTCGGTGGTCAGCGTCGGCTTCCACGCCAGCTTGACCGCCGAGGCTTCGCCGAGCGCCGCCTCGAGCGCTTTTGCGACATCGTGCATGCCGTCGGTCTGGGTCCAGATCTGGTGGCCGTCCTCGTCGCTCTGGACGTCGTCGGCGCCGGCCTCGATCGCGGCTTCCATGACCTTGTCCTCGTCGCCGGCGCTGGCCGGATATTCGATCAGGCCGAGCCGCTCGAAGCCGTGGGCGACGCTGCCGCTCGCGCCGAGATTGCCGCCGTTCTTGGAGAAGGCGGTGCGGACGTTGGTGGCGGTGCGGTTGCGGTTGTCGGTCAGCGCCTCGACGATGATCGCGACGCCATTGGGGCCATAGCCCTCGTAGCGCACTTCCTCGTAATTCTCCGCGTCGCCCTTGCTCGCCTTGTCGATCGCGCGCTGGATATTGTCCTTGGGCATCGACTGCGCCTTGGCGGCGTTGACCGCGGCGCGAAGACGCGGGTTCATGTCGGGATCGGGCAGGCCCATCTTGGCCGCGACGGTGATTTCGCGGCTGAGCTTGGAGAACATGCCCGAGCGCTTTTTGTCCTGCGCGCCCTTGCGATGCATGATGTTCTTGAATTTGGAATGGCCGGCCATGGGTGTCCCGCTGAGAAAATGTCGCGGACGCCTCTAGCCAGCTTGGGGCCCGGGCTCAATCGTCGGCGCCTGCCCGGCAAGCAGCCGGTCGACCTTGGCATGGAGGTCGCGAAGCTCGCCCTCGGCCCTGGCCGCGAGCAGTTCGTCGACCTTGTGATGGAGACGGAGCAGTTCGAGCTCGGCGCGCAGGTTGGTCTCATAATCGAGCTGCGCGGCCAGCCGGTCCTTCGCGGCCTGCCGGTTCTGGCTCATCATGATGATCGGGGCCTGGATCGCGGCCAGGGTCGAGAGCATCAGATTGAGGAAGATGTACGGATAGGGGTCGAACGCGAGGCCGACCCGGTTCAGCACACCGCTGTTGAGCAGCATCCAGCCGAACAGCACCACCGCAAAGCCGATGATGAAGCCCCAGCTGCCCCCGACCGCGGCCACCCGGTCGGACAGGTGGTCGCCGAAACTGGACCGCGCCGAAGCTTCGTCGTTGACGTCGCGGCTGCTCGCCGTACCGGCGGCGATGGCGGCGAGGACCCGTTTCTCCTCCTCGCCGATATCGATGTCCGAGCGGGTGAGAAGCCGCTCGATGAGGTCAGCCGTGGTGGTCTGACCGGCCATGCTCAGCCGAGCCGGACTGCCGTGCCGCAGACGCAGACCATGAGCATCGAACCGTTCTTGCCGATGACTTCATAGTCGAAGTCGACCGCGATCACCGCGTCGGCGCCGAGCCGGCGGGCCGAGGCTTCCATCTCCTGCATCGCCTGCGCGCGGGCTTCCTGGATCGAGCTTTCGTAGGCGCCCGAGCGGCCACCGAGAAAGTCGCTGATCGAGGCGAGCACATCCTTGAAGACGTTGGCGCCGACGATGACCTCGCCCCCGACGAGGCCGAGATAGTCGCGAACCGGACGGCCCTCGAGCGTCGAGGTGGTGGTAATGATCATGACGGTCCCCCTTTGCGTCCGATCTTAATGCAGGCCCAGCGCATTGCGATAGGTTTCGAGCAAGGCATCGGCCTCGTCGCGGGCGTGCTTCTCCATCTTCCGGAGGCGGACGACCTGCCGCATGGTCTTGGTGTCGTAGCCGTTGGCCTTGGCCTCGGCGTAGACGTCCTTGATGTCGTCGGCGACACCCTTCTTTTCTTCTTCGAGCCGCTCGATGCGCTCGATGAACAAGCGCAGCTGGTCGGCGGCGACGTTGCCGTCGGACATGATTCCCTCTCCCGGTGAATAGGTATGCGGCGCGCCCCTTAGGCTAGTGGGCTGACCCCGCCAAGCGGTTGAAGTCAGGGCGTTGGCCGCTATGGCGACAGGGCAACATAAAGAGGTGGGTAAAGTGGCGAAGTCGGTCGGTCCGCGTGGACGCAAGGTCAGGATCCTGGCGACCCTCGGGCCCGCGTCGGACAATCGCGAGATGATCGCGAAGCTCATGCACTGCGGGGCCGACGCCTTCCGGATCAACATGAGCCATGGCGATCAGGCGTCGAAGGCGCTGCTGGTCCAGACCATCCGCTCGCTCGAGGAAGAATATAAGCGCCCGACGACGATTCTGTTCGACCTTCAGGGGCCCAAGCTCCGGGTCGGGCGATTCGAGGGCGGCAAAGCATTCCTCGAGAGCGGCGGGCGCTTCATCCTCGACGACAGCAACGTTGCCGGCACCGCCGAGCGGGTCGAGCTTCCGCATCCCGAGCTGTTTGCGGCGGTGCGCGAGGGCGACCAGCTCCTGATCGACGACGGAAAGATCCGGCTTCGCGCCGCGGCGGTCTCGGCCAACCGCATCGAGACCATCGTCGAGGTCGGCGGCAAGGTTAGCGACAACAAGGGCGTCAACGTCCCCGACGTGCTGGTCCCGATCCCTGCGCTGACCGAAAAGGACCGCGACGACCTCCAGTTCGCATTATCGCAGAATGCCGATTACATCGCGCTGTCGTTCGTCCAGCGGGCCGAAGACGTGATCGAGGCGCGCGCGCTGATCGGCGACCGCGCCGCGCTGATGGTCAAGATCGAGAAGCCCGCGGCGATCGAGCGGCTCGAGGGAATCCTTGAGCATGCCGATGCGGTGATGGTCGCCCGCGGCGATCTCGGGGTCGAGCTCCCGGCCGAGGAAGTCCCGCCGCTCCAGAAGCAGATCGTCGCCCGGGCCCGCGAGCTCGGCAAGCCGGTGGTCGTCGCGACCCAGATGCTCGAGAGCATGATCACCTCGCCGACCCCGACGCGGGCCGAGGTGAGCGACGTCGCCAACGCGATCTACGACGGTGCCGATGCGGTGATGCTGTCGGCCGAAAGCGCCGCCGGGCAGTTCCCGGTCGAAGCGGTGGCGATGATGGACCGGATCGGCCGGACGGTCGAAATGGACCCGAACTACGCCGCTCGCGTCCACTTCACCGCGACCCCGGCCGAGGCGACCACCGCCGACGCGCTGGCCGAAAGCGCCGGCAACATCGCGACCACGGTCAAGGTGGCGGCGTTCGTCTGCTACACCTCGACCGGTTCGACCGCGCGCCGGATCGCGCGCGAACGCGGCCCGGTGCCGCTTCTGGTGATGACCGCGAGCAAGAGCGTGGCGCGGCGCATGGGCCTCGTCTGGGGCGTCCACGCGGTCCACACCCGCGACGTCGCGAGCTTCGAGGAGATGGTCGGCAAGGCCAAGCGCATGGCGCTTCGCCACCAGCTCGGCGGGCAGGGTGACCAGATCATCGTCCTTGCGGGCGTGCCGTTCGGGAAGGCCGGTTCGACCAACGTGCTGCACGTGGTCCGGATCGCGGGCGACGAACTCGACGACTACGGCGTGAGCTGACCCATGTCGCGCAGGATCCCGGGCACCTCGTCCGGGATCTCGCGCGCGAGATAGCCGAGGGCGCCGATGCGCTCGGCGAGGCGCTTGCCCGCCTCTCCATGGCACCAGACACCCCACAGCAAGGCGGTGAGCGGGTCGGCGCCGCGGGCGAGCAGGCCGCCGACGATGCCGGCGAGCGTGTCGCCCGAGCCCGAAACCCCGAGGCCGGGACCGCCGCCCTCGTAGCGGAACAACTGGCCGTCGGGCGCGACGATGTGGCTGGCGACGCCCTTGACGAGGGTCACGGCCTGGTAGCGGCCGGCGCAGTCCCGGCCGGCCTTGACGGGATCGGCGGCAATCTCCGCCTCTTCGCGGCCGAGCAGGCTCGCCATTTCGCCCGAATGCGGCAGGAGGACGGGGGTCGACGGCGCCTCGGCGATCTGCCGGCAGCGGTCGGGAAGGGCATGGAGCAGGGCCGCGTCGAGCACCAGCTTCGAGCATTGCCGAGCGAGCGCTTCGGCCAGTTGCGGCGTGGTGCCGCTGCCCTCGATCCCGGGCCCGGCGACCACGACGTCGGCCTTGGCGGCAAGCGCGGCCAGCGGTCCGATGGTGGACGCGGCGAACCCGCCGTTGCGGCCCTCGGCGAGCCCCCGGACCATCGCCTCGGGCATCGAGACCGACAGGCCGGTCGCGGCGCATTCGGCGGTGGCGATCTGCAGGCGACCCGCGCCCGCGCGCATGGCGCCCAGCGCGGTCAGCAGCGCCGCGCCCGCGACCTCGCGGCTGCCGGCGATGATGAGGATGCTGCCGCGCTTGTCCTTGTCGCCGCTGCCGATCTCCGGAAGCGGCCGCGAACGCAGCAGCTTCTCGTCGAGCGGCGTCGGCTCGGTCACCGGCTGCCGGCCATCCGGTCGGGCTCGGCGGTGACGGGCGCGCCCTTCTCCTCGAGCGGCGCGGCCTGGTTCCACAGCGCGAGCCTGGGCGCGCAATCGAGTTCCTGCACCTCGAAGTCGAAGGCGCAGATGCCGCAGTTCAGAATCTCCGCCGACTTGTCGATCGCGAGGATCTGGCTCTCGTCCAGTTCCTCGAGGATGTAGCGCATGCACAGCACCACCACTTGGTGGCAGACGATCAGCACCCGCCGCCCGTTATAGTGCAGATTGATCGAGTTCATCGCCGAGCGCAGCCGCAGGATGACGTCGGCCCAGCTCTCGCCGCCGGGCGGGCGGTGGTAGAATTTGCCGAGCCGGGCGCGGTGCGCGGCTTCTTCTGGATAATTCTGACGGATGCCGAGCGCGGTCAGGCCGTCGAACACCCCGAACTCGCGCTCGCGCAGGCGCTCGTCGATGACCGTCCGTGCCCGTCCGCCGGCGAGGCCGCCCGCTTCGCAGATGGCATGCGCGGTCTGGCGCGCGCGAAGATAAGGCGAGGAGAGAATGACTTCGGGCCGCTGCGACTCGGGCAGCGCTGCGAACCATTGCCCGGCGGCCACCGCCTGCTGCTCGCCGAGCTTCGACAACGGCACGTCGACGTCGCGCATGTCGATGCCGATGGTGGGAAGCCCCTCGGCCTCCGACTTGTCGCGCGCGACATTGCCCTGGCTCTGGCCATGACGAACCAGATAGAGGCGCTGCGGCCAATGCGAGGGCGGGGGTGCGGGCTTGTCCATCCAGACCGTCAAAGCATGAGGATCATGCGCGGTTCAATCCGTGACGCATCCGCATCAGCCCGGCCGATGCCCGGACGCGCGAACGAAGTCGTCGAGGGCGTGGTCGAGCGGACGGAGGATCTGCCCGCGGCTGGTGCCAAGGCTGTTGTCGGTTCGGGGCCCGCCGCTGTCGACAATCGGCCGCGCACTGAACTTGGTCCGGTCGGCGATCTCGCGGGCAAGGCCGTGCCAGCTGATGCTGCCCTGGTTGGCCAGGTGCCAGATGCCGTGTTCGCCATCGAGCAACAGGTCGAGTGTCGCATGGACGAGGTCGGGCAAATAGGTCGGGGTGACGACCGCATTGTCGCTCGCCGCCACTTCTTCCCCCCGCTCCAGCTTGTCGAGCGTGTCGTGGAGGAAATTGCGGCGATCCCACGGTCCGAAAAAGGCACTGGTGCGGATGATCAATGCCTGCGGATCGATCGCGATCACCCGGTCCTCGGCTTCGGCCTTGCTCCGCCCGTAGACTGTGGCGGGGCTGGTGGGATCGGGCTCGACATAAGGGCGGCCGAGCTGGCCGTCGAAGACGAGGTCGGATGAAAAGGTGACCAGCGGGATCCCGCGCCGGTGGCAGGCGGTGGCGAGCAGCTCGGGACCGGTGGTGTTGATCGCGAAGCAATCGTCGTGCTCGTGCTCGGCCTCGGGGACGCGAACGAAGCCGGCGGTATTGATTACCGCCCACGGCTGGACCTGATCGAGCGCATGCTCGATGGCAACCGCATCGGTGATGTCGAGCGCGGCGCGGTTCGTCAGGACGTGACGAAGCCCGCGATGATGGCAGAGCGTAGAGAATGCGTGACCGAGCCGCCCTCCGCCGCCGGTCACGAGCAGCGGACGTCCGGGGAGGGGGGCTTCGCGCAAGGTGCGGGTCGTCCATGTGACCCGCGCCGGCCGCCGCCACCACGGCGGTGCGTCGAGCGCGGGATGGTCGAACCGGCCGGTCCGGGCGAGCGTGGCCGCGGCCTTGGCGACGAGGGTCGGTCGCGCGACCGGGCCACGAGTCTCGAAGGCGCCGGTGTCGTAGCTGCCTTCACGCCTGGTCATCAGCGAGCGCCAGTCGACCGCGCCGAACAGCGCCCACAAGGTGACGGCGCGGACGTCGGCGCCGGAGGCGCGCGCGTCCTCGGTCTCGCGCCAGACCTGCGCCAGCCAGCGGAGCTGCTCCTCACGGCTGCAACCATGATGAACCTCGCCCACGACCAGCGGGATGCGGTAGCGGCGCCAGGCTTCGAGGAGCCGCTTGCCCGGGCCGAGCCGACGGGTGAGGTGCGGGACCCGAACGGCCTCGACGTCGACGTAATGGTGGCGGCCATTGTGACCCGGTTCGACCCCCGGATAGCACTCGACCCGGTGGTCGAGATAGCGCTCGCTGGTCAGATAATGGTCGATCGCGAGGATATCGGGGCGGGCCCGGCCGTCGCGGAGCGCTTCAAGTCGCCCGGGCGCGACCCCGGCCCTGACCAGCCAGCCGTAAAAGGGATGCCGCTTGTCGACCCGCCCGGTCATCAGGTCGAAGGTCAGCCAGCGGCGATGGTTTTCGTGCGCGGCCTGATAGGCGAGCTCGGCGGTCGAGAAGGTCTTGCCGAGGTCCTCGGTCGCGACCAGCTCGGCGCCGGGCACCACCGCGCGGATCGCGGCCATGGCCGAGGCCGTCGCCTCGACCTCGTTCACCAGCACCCGCAGCGCCTCGTCGAAGCTGGTCCGGTGCGGCTGCCAGATACCGTAGAGATAGGAAAAGCGCGCCGTCGTGAAGGGCTCGTTGACCGGGGTCCAGCGCCGGATCCACGGATAGCGCGTGGCGACGGCACGGGCGAATTCGGCCAGCTTCCCGGCAAGGTCGGGATCGGTCAGCGCCGTGCCGGCCGGCCCGGTGCCATGGTGGAGCAGCCCCGCGACGACATCCACTCCGCGATCGCGGAGCCGGCGAAGTCGCTCGTCATGCCATGCGAAGTCGAGGCTGCCGTCGGGGCGCGTCACCTTTTCCCACAGGATCGGGTAGCGCACCGCCCGGATGCCGAGGTCGGCGAGTGCGTCGATGTCCGTCAGGCGCGTGGCATGGCCCGTCTCGACCAGCTGGTCGCGAACGATGTCGCCGACCCGCACGAACGAGCATTCGACCCCACCCCATAGTTCAAGGGCAGGAGGCGGGCGCTCCATCGGCGCGGCAGGAGAACGCCTGGCCTAGATGGCCAGACGAAGCTCCTGGCTCGACGCACCGACCCTGCTCCGGGCCTGGTCCATGCGACGGAAGGTGGCGAGCGCCTGCCCGACGATCTGGTCCATGTTGTAGTAGCGATAGGTCGCGAGACGTCCGACGAAGGTCACGCCAGGCGTCGAGTCGGCCAGCGCTTCATACTTCTTGAAGAGCGCCTGATTCTCCGGTCGCGGGATCGGATAGTAGGGATCGCCTTCCGCGCTCGGATATTCGAGCGTGATCGTGGTCTTCGGGTGCTTCTGCCCGGTCAGGTGCTTGTATTCGCTGATCCGGGTGTAGGGGATGTCGGTCGAGGGATAATTGACCGTCCCCACTTCCTGGAATTGTTCCTTGTCGATCGTCGAATGCACGAAGCGCAGCGAGCGATAGGGAAGCTTGCCGTACTTCCAGTCGAAATATTCGTCGATCGGCCCGGTGTAGATGATGTGCGCGGCGTCGATGTCGTTGCGCACGTCGCGGAAGTCGGTGCCCAGCTGCCGGTCGATCAGCGGATGGTCGAGCATCTTCTCGAACATCTTGGTGTAGCCGTTGAGCGGCATGATCTGGTGCGTGTCGGTGAAGTAGCGGTCGTCGGTGTTGGTGCGGGTCGGGATCCGTGCCGTCACCAGCTTGTCGAGCTCGCTCGGGTCGAGGCCCCACTGCTTGCGGGTATAGCCCTGGAAGAAGAGCTCGTAGAGCTCGCGCCCGACGGCATTGACGACCACGTCTTCGCTGGTGCGGATGTCGGCGACCGGCTCGGCCCGCGCCGCGAGGAAAGCCGCGGCCTCCTCGTCGGTCTTGAGCCCGGCGTCGAACAATTCGTTGAGCGTCGTCCGGTTGATCGGGATCGGGACCAGCTTGTCGCGCACGCTGGCGAGAACGCGATGCTCATAGGGGCGCCACTGGGTGAACTGCGAGAGATAGCTGACGATCTCATCCGAGTTCGCGTGGAAGATGTGCGGCCCGTACTTGTGGTAGAGGATGCCGTTGCGGTCGAGCTCGTCATAGGCGTTGCCGCCGATGTGGTCGCGCTTGTCGAGCATCAGGACGCGCGCGCCGTGCTGGGTGGCCAGCCGCTCGGCCAGGACCGAGCCGGCGAAGCCGCAGCCGACGATCAGATAGTCGTATTTCCGGCGGTTGCCGGCGTGGGTGAAGTGACCCTGGCCGAAGGCCGGACGCTCGACCTTGCGGCCCTGCTCGGTGACGTCGGCAAGGAGCGCCGCCATGCGCGCCTGGGTCGTGTCCCAGCTCATGTCGGCCAGCGCGAGGTCGACCTCGGCGAGCCAGTCGGGGCTGGTCTGGCCCAGCGACAGCGCCCGCTCGCAGGCATCGACAAACTGCTCGGCGGTGCCGGCGATCATCACCCCCGACAGCTTCTCGTAGTGGCGCTTGACGTCGCGGATCGGGGTCGAGACGACCGGCTTGCCCGCGGCGAGATATTCGGGGGTCTTGGTCGGCGAGATGAACCGCGTCGCCTCGTTGATGGCGAACGGCATCATCGCCACATCCCAGTTGCCGAGATAGGCCGGGAGCTCGTCGTAGGTCTTGCCGCCGAGGTAGTGGATGTTGGGCCGCTTGGGCAGGTCGTCGTGGCTGATCTTGACCACCGGGCCGACCATGATGAGCTGCCAGTCGGGACGAGCCTCCGCGACCTTGTCGAGCAGCTCGATGTCGAGCCGCTCGTCGATCACGCCGTAGAAGCCGAAGCGCGGACGAGCGATGCCGGCCTGGTCGGCGGGATCGACGATGCCCGAACGGGCTGCGCCGAAGTGCGCGCGGTCGACCGACGAGGGGAAGGGATGGACGTTTCCGTGGCGCTTCTTCTTGGCCTCGTAGAGCGAATAGCCGCCGGTGAAGACGATGTCGGCGATCTCCAGCAATTCGCGCTCGAGATCGAGCAATTCGGTCGGGGCAAAGCGGAACGCCGACAGTTCGTCCATGCAGTCATAGACGGTCGCGACCGCGTCGAGGTGGCGCGAGAATGGCAGCATCATCGGGGTGTAGTACCAGCGGATCAGGCGTCCTTCGGTCCCCGACACATATTGGTCGAGGAGCCCCTTGAGGACGGTGCGCTCGGCATCGACGTCGAGGCCCTCGGGAAGGTGCGGCGTGACCAGCGTCACATTGTCCATGCCCTTGGCGGGACGGACGTCGAGCGACGGCCCTTCGCCGCCCGGCGCGGGCACCGGCTCTTCCCAGATGACGACCGGCATGTCCTTGGCGAACCGGCTCATCAGGTGCTGCGGCCGCTGGAAGACGAAATCCCATCGAAGGTGCGAGAAGCAGAGAAGGGTCGTGCCCTTGTTCGAAAATGCCGGGACTGGGGATGAACCAGAGTCGTGAACGCCGACTTGTCCGAACATGCGCGTGGAACCTCTCTACGAAGGGGTGGGTAGTACTAATCGAACACGGTTGCCCGGCACGGGACCTCGCCTGGGAAGCGGGGGTGCAGGGGGTAAGTGGTTCCGGGGAGCGGACGACGAACCCACCCCTCAGTTCAAGAGTTCAACGGTTCGCCCGGAGCGTTGGTTCCGGTTGTGAAACTTGCGTGAGCATCTCACCGCCGCCGGACTGGTCGAGTTGACGGATAACCAAGCCGGGGCGAAAGGCTGAACCCATGAGCAGCACCATCGCCGAACTCGAACGCCGCCGCGCCGCCGCCCAGATGGGGGGCGGCGAGAAGCGCATCGACGCCCAGCACGCCAAGGGCCGCCTGACCGCGCGCGAGCGCCTCACCGTCCTTCTCGATCCCGGCAGCTTCGAGGAGGTCGACGCCTTCGTCGAACATAATGCGACCGAGTTCGGCATGGCCGACCAGCGCTTTCCCGGCGACGGCGTGGTCACGGGCAGCGGCACGATCAACGGCCGGCTTGTTTACGTCTTCGCGCAGGACTTCACCGTGTTCGGCGGCTCGCTGTCGGAACGCCACGCGCAAAAGATCTGCAAGATCATGGACGCGGCGATGAAGGTCGGCGCGCCGGTGATCGGCCTCAACGATTCGGGCGGCGCGCGCATCCAGGAGGGCGTCGCCAGCCTCGCCGGCTATGCCGAGGTGTTCCAGCGCAACGTGCTTGCCAGCGGCGTCGTGCCGCAGCTCAGCCTCATCATGGGCCCGTGCGCGGGCGGGGCGGTCTATTCGCCGGCGATGACCGACTTCATCTTCATGGTGAAGGATTCGAGCTACATGTTCGTCACCGGACCCGACGTCGTGAAAACCGTCACCAACGAGGTCGTCACGCAGGAAGAACTCGGCGGGGCGATCACGCACACGACCAAGAGCAGTGTCGCCGATCTCGCCTTCGAGAACGACATCGACGCGCTGCTGGGCGTGCGCGAATTCTTCGACTTCCTGCCCTTGTCGAACCGCGTTCCCGTCCCCGAGCGGCCGACCGAGGATGCGTGGGACCGCGAGGACGGCAGCCTCGACACCTTGATCCCGCCCTCGGCCAACCAGCCCTACGACATGCACGAGCTGATCCGGAAGGTCGCCGACGAGGGCGATTTCTTCGAGCTCCAGCCCGCGCACGCCGCCAACATCATCATCGGCTTCTGCCGGATCGAGGGACGCACCGTCGGGGTCGTCGCCAACCAGCCGACCGTGCTGGCCGGCGTCCTCGACATCAACTCGTCCAAGAAGGCCGCGCGCTTCGTCCGCTTCTGCGACGCGTTCGAGATTCCGATCCTGACCTTCGTCGACGTGCCGGGCTTTCTCCCCGGCGTCGGCCAGGAACATAACGGCATCATCAAGCATGGCGCGAAGCTGCTGTTCGCCTACGCCGAGGCGACCGTGCCGAAGATCACCGTCATCACTCGAAAAGCCTATGGCGGCGCCTATGACGTCATGGCTTCGAAGCATCTGCGCGGCGACTTGAACTATGCCTGGCCGACCGCCGAGATCGCGGTGATGGGGGCCAAGGGCGCGGTCGAGATCATCTTCCGCAAGGACATCGGCGACGCCGGGGCGATCGCGCAGCGCACCAAGGAATATGAAGAGCGTTTCGCCAATCCGTTCGTAGCGGCGAGCATGGGCTTCATCGACGACGTCATCCAGCCGCGCGAGACCCGTCGGAAAGTGGCGCTGGGCCTCCGCAAGCTGCGGGACAAGCAGCTCGAGAACCCGTGGAAGAAGCACGATAACATCCCGTTGTGACTTCCATTAGCCTTTGTCTCGCTGGAGCAGTGGTCATTCTCGTCAGCACGTTTGAACTTGTATGCCTCGTGTCAGGAAGACGCGCTCGCATGCGAGTTTCGTCATTTGTCTTTCGTGAGGTTCGGCGATCGATCGCTGTTGCGGTTAACGCCGTTCTGATTGCCGTTGGCTTCGGTCTGCTAATTGCGGGACTATATCTATGAAACTCGGACGCCTGAATCATGTCGGGATCGCGACCCCGTCGATCGAGCGGAGCCTCGACATGTATCGCCGCGTCTTCGGCGCGGAGCCTGTTTCGCCGGCGTTCGACCTTCCCGCGCAGGGGGTGAAGGTGTGCTTCGTCGATGCGCCCAACATGCAGGTGGAACTGATCGAGCCGCTCGGCCCCGACAGCCCGATCGCGAAATTCCTCGAGAAGAACCCCGAAGGCGGCCAGCATCACGTCTGCTTCGAGGTCCCCGACATCGAGGCCGCGCGCGCGCATTTCGACGGGCTCGGCACCCGCATCCTCGGCCCCACCCGGATCGGCGCGCACGGAACGCCGATCTTCTTTCTCCACCCCAAGGACATGGGCGGGGTCCTGACCGAGATCATGGAAAGCCCGCGTCAGGCGCATTGAGCGGGGTTTTCCGTGCCATCGCTTGGGTCTAGTGCGCGGGCCATGTCGAACGAACGCCAAGACGCCTGGAAGACCCTCGCCGCCAAGGAATCGCGTGGGCAGGACCTCAGCCGCACCACGCCCGAGGGCATCACCTTGAAGACCGTTTACGGTCCCGAGGATGCGGCTGGGATCGATCCCGGCTACCCTGGCGTGGCGCCCTATACCCGCGGGCCTTATGCGACGATGTATGCCGGCCGGCCGTGGACCATCCGGCAATATGCGGGCTTCTCGACCGCCGAGGAATCGAACGCTTTCTACCGTCGCAACCTCGCCGCGGGCCAGAAGGGGCTCTCCGTCGCTTTCGATCTCGCCACCCACCGCGGCTACGACAGCGACCACCCGCGCGTCACCGGCGACGTCGGCAAGGCGGGCGTCGCGATCGACAGCGTCGAGGACATGAAGCTGCTGTTCGACGGCATCCCGCTCGGCGAGATGTCGGTGTCGATGACCATGAACGGCGCGGTGTTGCCCGTGCTCGCCTTCTTCATCGTCGCGGGCGAGGAGCAGGGCGTCGACCGGGCCGCGCTGACGGGCACGATCCAGAACGACATCCTCAAGGAGTTCGCGGTCCGCAACACCTACATCTATCCGCCCGAACCCTCGATGCGCATCGTCAGCGACATCATCGCCTTCACCAGCCGCGCGATGCCCAAGTTCAACTCCATCTCCATCTCGGGCTATCACATGCACGAGGCCGGGGCGACGGCGGTGCAGGAGCTCGCCTTCACGCTCGCCGACGGGATGGAATATGTCCGCGCCGCGGTGGCGAACGGGCTCGACGTCGACGCCTTCGCGCCGCGCCTGTCCTTCTTCTGGGGCATCGGCATGAACCTCTTCATGGAGGTCGCCAAGATGCGCGCCGCGCGGACCCTGTGGGGCCGGATCATGACCGACCTCGGCGCCAAGTCCGAAAAGTCCAAGCTGCTGCGCACGCACTGCCAGACGAGCGGCGTGTCGCTGACCGAACAGGATCCCTACAACAACATCGTCCGGACGACGATCGAGGCGCTGGCGGCGGTGCTGGGCGGGACCCAGTCGCTCCACACCAACAGCTTCGACGAGGCGATTGCGCTGCCGACCGACTTCTCCGCCCGGATCGCGCGCAACACCCAGCTCATCCTCGCCGAGGAAAGCGGAGTCACCGCAGTCGCCGATCCGCTCGGCGGAAGCTGGTACGTCGAGGCGCTGACCCGCGAACTCGAGGACAAGGCCTGGGCGCTGATCGAGGAAGTCGAAGGCCTCGGCGGGATGACCAAGGCGGTGCAGTCGGGTCTCCCGAAGCGCCGGATCGAGGAGGCCGCTGCCGGTCGCCAGGCCAAGGTCGATACGGGCGAGACGGTGATCGTCGGCGTCAATCGGTACCGCCTCTCGGAAGAAGCCGAGCTCGACATCCTCGAAGTCGACAACGCCAAGGTCCGCGCCGGACAGATCGAGCGGCTGGCGACACTGCGTGCGACACGCGACGAGGGCCGGGTGCAGGCGGCGCTGGAAGCACTCGAAACGGGGGCGCGCGGCGGCGCCAATCTCCTCGAACTCAGCGTCGAGGCGGCCCGCGTTCGCGCGACCCTCGGTGAGATTTCGGATGCGCTTGAGCGGGCGTTCGGTCGCTATGCCACCAAGCCCGAGCCCGTGTCGGGTATCTATGGGCAGCGTGCCGACCAGCGCTGGGAAGAGGCCAAGCAGGGGACCGTGACCGTCACCCAGCGGCTCGGCCGCAAGCCGCGCATGCTGGTCGCCAAGATGGGGCAAGACGGCCACGACCGCGGCGCCAATCTCGTCAGCTCGGCCTTCGGTGACCTCGGCTTCGAGATCGTCCCCGGACCACTCTTCCAGACCCCGCGCGAGGCGGCCGAACTGGCGATCGAGTCGCAAGTCGACGTGGTCGGGGCGTCGAGCCTCGCGGCCGGCCACAAGACGCTCATTCCCGAGCTGATCGGCCACCTCCGCGACATGGGCCGCGCCGACATCAAGGTGATCGCGGGCGGCGTCATCCCCGCGCAGGACTATGCCGAACTCCGCGCCGCGGGCGTCCAGGCGATCTTCGGTCCCGGCACCAATCTCGCCGACGCGGCCGACGAAGTGCTCCGCCTCCTCGGCCACAACAAGCCGCCGCTGGGCGAAGCCGCCGAATGATCTTGCCCGCTTCCCCGGCGCCCGCCATCACTGGGCGCGGGGGGACGGATGATCGACGAGGATGAGACCAGAGAGCACCGGGGCGGCGACGCGGCCGGCCACCCGCTCCATTACGACTTCGCCAAGTTCCTGACGACGTTGTCGCTACTGGCGCTCGGCGGCGTGCTGACGCTGGCGCAGACGGCAAACAAGCTGGTCGCCAAGCCGCCGCTCATCGGCTTCGTCGCCGGCTGCGTCGCGCTTGCCGGCGTGTTCGCCGTCTCGGCCGCGGCACGGGTAGCGGAGGTTGCCACCACCGCGGGACGGCGGCAGATGTCGCCGCGCATCATGCTCAAGACCGCCATCCTGTTTCTGGGGATGGGCGCGGGCGGGTTTCTCGTCCTGTGGTGGAAGAGCATCGGGGGATGAATGAGATGATCAGGGATCTCGATCCGGAGGCGCCGCCGCTCGGCACCGGCCAGAAGGAACAGTCGCTGTTTGCGACCTACGACTTCTGCAAGCATCTTTCCGGCCTCGCGCTGGTGGCGGTGGGCGGCATGCTCGCCCTCGCGCAGGCGGTCGGAGCCAAGCCCAATGCGACGCTGCTTGTGCCCGTGGCGATCATGAGCGCGGTCGCCTTCCTGTGCCTGCTGTTCATGGCGATCACCGCCGGAACGCAGATTCTCGGGCGAACCGAGCGGACGTCGGTCAAACTGGCCTTCGGCATGGTCATGATCAACGTCATGCTCTTCTCGGCCTCGGTTAGCGCGTTCGTGACCGGTTTCCTCAAGAACCTGACGCACTGACCGGCGCCGCTTCTCAAGCCTTCGCTCGGGCGCTAGGCACCGGACCCATGTTCTCCAAGATCCTCATCGCCAATCGCGGCGAAATCGCGTGCCGGGTCATCAAGACGGCGCGGGCCATGGGCATCAAGACCGTCGCGGTCTATTCGGACGCCGACGCCCGCGCGCCCTTTGTGAAGATGGCGGACGAGGCGGTGCACATCGGCCCGCCGCCCGCGGCGCAGTCCTACCTCCTCGCCGACAAGATCATCGAGGCGTGCAAGGCGACCGGCGCCGAGGCCGTCCACCCGGGCTATGGCTTCCTCTCGGAGCGCACCAGCTTCGCCGAAGCGCTGGCGGCCGAGGGCATCGCCTTCATCGGACCGCCGGTGAAGGCCATCGCCGCGATGGGCGACAAGATCGAATCGAAGAAGCTCGCCAAGGCGGCGGGCGTCAACGTCGTTCCGGGCTTCGTCGGCGAGATCGCGGATACCGAGCATGCGGTGCGGATCGCCGGCGACATCGGCTATCCGGTGATGATGAAGGCCTCGGCCGGCGGCGGCGGCAAGGGCATGCGCCTTGCCTATTCCGAACAGGACGTCCGCGAAGGCTTCGAGGCGACCAAGCGCGAGGGGCTGAACAGTTTCGGCGACGACCGCGTCTTCATCGAGAAGTTCATCGAAGACCCGCGCCACATCGAGATCCAGATCCTCGGCGACCAGCACGGCAACATCCTTTATTTGAACGAGCGCGAATGCTCGATCCAGCGCCGCCACCAGAAAGTGGTCGAGGAAGCGCCGTCGCCCTTCGTCACGCCCGAGATGCGCAAGGCGATGGGCGAGCAGTGCGTCGCGCTGGCCCGCGCGGTCGGCTATTACAGCGCGGGCACGGTCGAGCTGATCGTCTCGGGCAAGGACCCGAGCGGCAAGAGCTTCTACTTCCTCGAGATGAACACCCGGCTCCAGGTCGAGCATCCGGTCACCGAGGCGATCACCGGCATCGATCTCGTCGAGCAGATGATCCGCGTCGCCGCCGGCGAGAAATTGCCGTTCACGCAGGCCGACATCGGCATCGACGGCTGGGCGATCGAGAACCGGGTCTATGCCGAGGATCCCTATCGCGGCTTCCTCCCCTCGACCGGGCGCCTGGTCCACTACCAGCCGCCCGTACCGGGCTGGACCGATGACGGCACCGCCAACGGCCGCCGCGGCCTCGACGGCGTGCGCGTCGACGACGGCGTGTTCGAGGGCGGCGAAGTGTCGATGTTCTACGATCCGATGATCGCCAAGCTCGTCACCTGGGCTCCGACCCGCGACGAAGCGGCGAACAAGCAGGTCGAGGCGCTCGACGCCTTCCGGATCGAAGGGCTCGGCCACAACGTCGATTTCCTCTCGGCGATCATGCAGCACCCGCGCTTCCGCTCGGGTGACCTGACCACCGGCTTCATCGCCGAGGAATATCCCGACGGTTTCCAGGGCGCGCCGCTCGACGAGGCGCTGACCGGCGACCTTGCCGCCATCGCCGCCTTCATCGCCACGGTTCACGAGACCCGTGCGGCGCAGATCGACCAGCAATTGAGCCGTCCCGCAGCCGCGGCGCGCGACCATGTCGTTCGGCTCGACGGCGGGGCCGAGCACCGGGTTAGCTTCACGCTCGACAAGGTGGTGGTCGATGGCGGCGAGCCGCGGACCTTCGAGGCCGACTATCAGCCGGGCCAGCGGCAGGTGAGCGCGCGGATCGGTACCCACAGCCGCACCGTGCAGGTGGTCCGGCAGGGCCGTAGCTGGCGGATGACGACGCGCGGGGCGAGCCACAAGGTCACGGTCATGACCCCCGAGGTCGCGGCCCTTGCGCGCCACATGATCGAGAAGATCCCGCCCGATCTCTCGCGCTTCCTCCTCGCACCGATGCCGGGCCTCCTGACCCGCCTCGACGTCAAGCCGGGCGACAAGGTCGAGGCCGGCCAGCCGATCGCGGTGATGGAGGCGATGAAGATGGAGAACATCCTTCGCGCCGAGAAGGCCGCGACGGTTAAGGCGACGCCCGCCGGGGCCGGCGAAAGCCTCGCGGTCGACCAGGTCATCGTCGAGTTCGAGTGAGCGGGGCGGGGGGCTCGCGCTTCCGGAGGCCCGGCCCCGAGTGGGTCTTCCTCCTCGTTGCGGGGCTGACCGGGCTTGCCCTCATCTTCCTCATCACTCCGCTCGCCGGCGGGAACGAGGTACCGAATTTCCAGCGCGCGGTCGGCATCGCCAACGGCGAATGGCGAGTGCGGCCGGTGATGGTGCCGGGTGGTGTCGCCGATTTCCTCGACGCGGGCGCGGCTCGCTTTTCGGAAGGGGCGAAGCCGCCCTACCGATTGTCGGTGGACGAATGGCAACGGCTGCGGGACCAGCCGCTCGGCGCGGATCGCCCGAAGCTGCTTGAGCCCAATGCCATCGCGGTGCTTCATCCGGTCGCCTATTTGCCGCAGATCCCGGTGATCGCCGCGGCGCAGGCGATGGGGGCCAATCCGCTCGGCATCTTCCTCGCGGGTCGGCTCGCAGGACTGCTCGCGGCGCTGGGACTGACCTTCGCGGCGATCCGGATCGTCCCGTTCCACAAGGCCAGCCTCGCCGCGCTCGCCCTGCTGCCGCCGATGGTCTTTCAGCGCAGCACCTTCGATGCCGACCAGTTCAACACCGCGCTGGCCTTGTTCTTCACCGCCTCCGTGCTGCGCGCGATCGCTGCGGATCGAAAGTTCAGTGGCCGCGACTTGAGCCTGATCGTCGGGAGCGCTTTCCTGCTGGCGCAAGCGAAGTCGGCCTATCTGCTGATGCCGCTTCTCGTGCTGGCAATCCCTGCCGAGCGCTTCGCCAGTGCCGGGCAGCGGCGGGTCGTGACCACCCTGGCGACACTTCCCGGGGCCCTTCTCAGCATCGGCTGGATGCTGCTCCTCAAGCTCCAGGCCTTCAGCGCTGCTCGTTACGAAACCTGGTCCGGCATGGTCGAGCCTGACCGGCAACTGGCGATGATCCTCCACGCGCCCTTGGGTTATGCCGCGACCCTGCTCCGGACAATCTTCACGACCGACTTCATTCCGCGCTCGATCCTCGAGATGGCGGGGACCTTCGGGCCGCCGGTGACGATGCAGCCCTTGTGGCTGGTCGCCGTCCTGGTGTTGGCCGTCGTCCTGCTGCTGTCGGAGAGGGCGCTGGACCACTCGCCGGCGCTCCGCCGTTTCCGCCAGATGAGCGCGGGGATCGCGGTGCTGACGGTCGCGCTGATCTTGAGCCTTCTCTATCTCCAGTGGACGCGGGTCGGCGGGCCGGTGGTCGACGGCTGGAGCGGACGCTATCTTTTCCCGCTTGGGCTGGCCCTGCTGGTCCTGTGTCCGCGCCCGAAGGCGGGCTTGTTCGGCGGTCGGCCGGAGCGCTGGCTCGGCGTCTTCGCGGCAATATGCGCCTTGAGCCTGATGGTGACGGTCGTCGCCACCTACCGCTAGTTCAGGCGCTCGTCCCGCCGTCGATCGTGACGCAGGCCCCGTTGACGCCGCTCGCCGCCGGATCGAGCAACTGCATGATCGCGTGGGTGACTTCGTCGACCGTGATGAGGCGGCCGTTGGCGTTGGTCCTCGCCAGCCACGCGCGGGCCTCGTCGATGCTCTTGCCGGTCGCCTTCGAAATCCGCGCGGCGCTGTCGTCGACCATGGGCGTGTCGACGAAGCTCGGGCAGATGGCGTTGACGGTGAGGCCGGTCCTGGCGAACTCGAGCGCGAGGCTCTTCGCCAGCCCGATCGCGCCATGCTTCGAGGCGACATAGGGCGCGGCCATCGCGGCTCCCTTGAGGCCCGCGACCGAGGCCACGATCACCAGCCGCTTGCCCGGCGCCTGCAGGTCCGGGAGCGCCAGCTGCGCCCCGTCGAAGAGCGCGGTGAGGTTGGTTCCGATGATCGCGTCCCACGCCTCGCGCCTGGTGCGAAGGAAAGGCCGGCTGTCGCCGATACCGGCGTTGAGGAGGACGAAGTCGAACGGTCCGTGCGCGTCGCGGGCCGCCGCGAAGGCCGCGGTCTGGGCTTCGGGATCGGTGACGTCGCAGGCGAAGGCGCGGCCGCCGGTCTCCTGCGCCACTGCTTCGATGAGGTCGCCTCGGCGTCCGAGAAGCGAGACTTTCGCCCCGGCCTTGGCCAGGGCCCGCGCCGCGCCGGCGCCGATTCCGGTGCCGCCGCCGGTGATGAGTGCATGCTTGCCAGTCGCCCAGGTCATGGGGAGCACCCTAGCCGGCGCGGGCGCAAAGGAAAGGGCGACCCGGTCGCCCGGGCCGCCCTTCCTTTACTGCCTTGCGGTTTACCTGACGCCGATCGTGTCGGCCGGGGCCGTCGGGTCGCCCGCGACGGTGCCGCCGCTGCGGATTGCGCCCGTCAGCAGGAGGCCGGCGAGGTGCGGGGTCGCCATCGAGGTGCCGCTGATCGTGTTGTAGCCGCCATTGAGCCAGGTCGACTTCACGCCGACGCCGGGCTCGGCGTAATCGATCGGCGGATTGCCATAGTTCGAGAAGGTCGCCCATTTGTCGCCGCTCGAGAAGGCCGAGACGGTGAAGATGTTCGGCCCGTTGGCGCGGCCCGGCGACGAGGTGTTGGCGTCGCTGCTCTCGTTGCCGGCGGCAAGCGCGAAGCGGACCCCTCCCGCCGAGGCATTGATGACCGCCTGGTCGAGCGCGGCCGAGACGCCGCCGCCGAGGCTCATGTTGGCGACGTCGCCCGGGCGGCCGTTCTGCGCGACATAGTCGACGCCCGCGATCACGCCCGAGTTCGAGCCCGAGCCACGGCGGTCGAGCACGCGCACGGCGACGACCTTGGCGCAGGGCGCGACGCCGATCACGCCGATGGTGTTGTCGCAGGCCGCAATGGTGCCCGAGACGTGGGTACCGTGGCCATTCTGGTCGACCGGCGAGGTGTCACGCAGGAAGCTCTTCGAGCGGGCGGTGTCGACGTTGAGGTCGGGGTGGGTGAAGTCGATGCCGGTGTCGATCACCCAGGCGGTGGCGTAGGTGCCCGGCGCGCCGCCGTTGACGCGGGCGATGCCCCATGGGGTTTCCTGCGGCGGCTGGGTCGCGGCGGCGCTGACGCCGCCCTGGCCCTGCACGGTCGGGCCCGCCGTCACGACCTGGTCCTGCTCGCAATATTCGATGTTCGGGTTGTTCTTCTTCATGTTCTCGACGGCCTGCGCCGGAAGATCGGCTGCGAAGCCGCGGATCGCCACCGAGTATACGTGCTTGACGCGCGCGCCGACACTCTGCGCCGAACGGTTGGCTTCGGCCTGGACGTTCCCCCGGTTCACTTCACGCGCCTTGAAGACGCAGATGTAGCTGCCTTCGATCTTGTCGCCGGGACGCTCGGCCGCAGCCGGCGTCGCGACGAGCGCCGCGGGAATCACGGCGGCAGCGGTCAGGAAAAGACTCTTCATGGTCTGGTTTGCCCCTTCTTCAATTCAAATGCGGCCGGCGCCAAAACTGACGCGGACATGAACAGGCTACGCATGATTCGAAGGCTGTCCAGAAGAAAAATCCAGCTAATTCAACGCATTAACAAGGATCAGGTAGGGCGAGTCGAATTGCTCGCGGCCGGTGGTCCGGCCGTGGAGCGGGCAGGCGTTGCGAGCGTGGTTGCGCTAGCGGCCGGCACCTCCCGTAAGGCCCGGAACGGCGGGCGAGGGCGCGGGCTGGAGCGGCGCTTCGTTGCGGCGATGCCGGACGATCCGCGGCGTGATGACGATGTAGAGCTCGGTCTTGGCGCGGGTTGACCGCTCGTTGCGGAAGATCGTGCCGACCACGGGGATGTCGCCGAGGATCGGGACCCGCCCCTTGGTCTTCAGATTGTTCTCCTGGGTCAGCCCGCCGATGACGAAGGTCTCACCGTCGCGCACGCTGGCGCTGGTCTCGGCTTCGCGCTGGCTGATCGTGGGGTAGCCCTGGCTGTAGCCGGTGACCGAGGAGACCACGCCATAGATCTGGCTGGTGACGAAGCCGTCGCTCGACACCCGCGGCGCGATCTGCAGCGTCACCCCGACGTTGACGTATTGCACCTGCTGGCTGACCCCGTTGACGCCCGACAAGGTGATCGAAGTCAGGATCGGCAGGGCGTCGCCCGTGATGATCTTGGCCGCCGAGCCCGACTGGGCGGCGATCCGCGGCCGCGACACGATCCTGCCCTCGCCCTTCTGCACCTGCGCGTAGATGGCGGCCTGAAGGACGCCCGACCTGAACGGGGTCAGCGGATCGTTGCCGAAGCTGGTGTTGCTGCCGAGCGTGATCGTGCCGACCGCGATCTGGCCGTCGCGGTTCGCGATGTCGAGCCCGAGGTTGCGCGCGCCCGTCTCGGTCAGTTCGACGAATTGAGTTTCGAGGATGACCGAGTCGACCGGAATGTCGATCGCGGCGATCTGCGCCTTGATCCGGGCGATCCGGTCCGGCGTGCCGGTGATCCAGACGGCGTTGAGGCGTCGGTCGATGGCGAGACCACGGCCGGCGAAGCTCTGCCCGAGCGGCTGCGCGGTGGTCTGCTGCTGGTTGTTGTTGTTCTGATACTGATACTGGCTGTTGGCATTGGCGATCGAGCCGAAACCCGGCTCGCGCCGGATGAAGACATTGTTCGGCTGGATCGTCTCGCCCTCGACGAGGAGGCCGATGACCTCGCTGACATCCGCATATTTGAGCGGCACCAGTTCGAAGCTGTCACCCTCCACGCCCGGTTCGACGTACGCGGGAAGAGCGGTGGCGGGCGAGACCGCTTCACCTTCGGAACCGATCGGACGCGCGCCGATCGCCTCGTCGCCGGACAGTCGCTGGACGATCACCTGCAGCGTCTTGTCGCCGGCGGGCTGGACGCTGACCTGTGCCGGCGCCGCCGTGTCGAAGCGCCAGAGGAGGCCGGTCTCGCTGGTCTCGAAGGTCGCGGCGCGGACGATGCCACGATAATTGTCGCGCGGCTTGACCCGGGGCGCGCGGAGCGTCGCGCGCATCAGCAATTCGGGCCGCGTCGGATTGTTGTTGAGCGGCGCGGTCTGCGGCTCCTGCGGCGAGAAGCGGATCAGGAAGGAGGCGCGATTGTCGTCGCCCGTGACGAACTTCACTTCCTCGACGACCGAGGGGACCGGCTGGGCGTTGAGCGCGCTGCTGGCCGAGAAGAAAAGCAGGGCAAGACCAAGGCGCGCCGAAGCGCGTCGCGTCGTGATCAGTTCTCTACTCCCACCCCGGGCGCCGACAAGCGCGAGAAAAACGATGCAAGCCGAGGAGGTTACGGTTTTACCCTAACGATGCAAGCGGTTTTAGGTCGTTGAATTGCAACGCTTGGTCGATACCGGTTCGGCCTTTGCCAACGCCTCGGGCTTGTGCCACGGGAGCGGCGAAATCGGTTAACAGGAGCGCGCCGAAGCCCATGAAGACCAGAGCCGCCGTCGCTTTCGCCCCCAAGCAGCCGCTCGAGATCGTCGAGGTCGACCTCGAAGGCCCGAAGGCCGGCGAGGTGCTCGTCGAGATCATGGCCACCGGCATCTGCCACACCGACGCGTACACCCTCGACGGGTTGGACAGCGAAGGCATCTTCCCCTCGATCCTCGGCCACGAGGGCGCGGGCATCGTCCGCGAGGTGGGCGCAGGGGTCACGTCGGTGAAGCCCGGCGACCACGTCATTCCCTTGTACACGCCCGAATGCCGCCAGTGTAAGTCGTGCCTCAGCGGCAAGACCAACCTTTGCACCGCAATCCGCGCGACACAGGGCAAGGGGCTGATGCCCGACGGAACCACGCGCTTCAGCTACAAGGGCGCGCCGATTTTCCATTACATGGGCTGCTCGACCTTCTCGAACTTCACCGTGCTGCCCGAAATCGCGGTCGCGAAAATCCGCGAGGACGCGCCGTTCCAGACGAGCTGCTACATCGGTTGCGGGGTCACCACCGGGGTCGGCGCGGTCGTCAACACCGCCAAGGTCCAGGTCGGCGACAATGTCGTGGTGTTCGGGCTCGGCGGCATCGGCCTCAACGTCGTGCAGGGCGCGCGGCTCGCCGGCGCCAACCGGATCATCGGCGTCGATCTCAATCCCGACCGCGAGGAATGGGGCCGCCAGTTCGGCATGACCCACTTCCTCAACACGCGCGGCATGAGCCGGGACGAGATCGTGGCCAAGGTTGTCGAACTGACCGACGGCGGCGCCGACTTCACCTTCGACTGCACCGGCAACACCGAAGTGATGCGCACGGCGCTCGAAGCCTGCCATCGCGGCTGGGGCACGAGCATCATCATCGGGGTCGCCGAAGCCGGCAAGGAGATCGCCACCCGTCCGTTCCAGCTGGTCACCGGGCGCAACTGGCGCGGCACGGCGTTCGGCGGGGCCAAGGGCCGGACCGACGTGCCCAAGATCGTCGACTGGTACATGGACGGCAAGATCGCGATCGACCCGATGATCACGCACGTGCTGACACTCGACGAGATCAACAAGGGCTTCGACCTGATGCACAAGGGCGAGAGCATTCGCGCCGTCGTGGTTTATTAAAAGGAGGGCATTGCCATGTTCAGTCACGTCATGATCGGCTCGAACGACATCGAGCGCTCGAAGAAATTCTACGATGCCCTGTTCACCGCGATCGGCGGCCGCGAGGGCCGGGTCGATCCCAAGGGCCGGGTCATGTACCTGAAGGACGGCGGCATCTTCATCATCACCAAGCCGATCGACGGCCAGCCCGCCACTCACGGCAACGGCTGCACCCTCGGCTTCAAGGTCGACAATCCCGAGCAGGCGCATGCCTGGCACGAGGCGGGTATTGCTGCCGGCGGCACCCCGATCGAGGACGATCCCGGAATTCGCTCGGGCATGGGGGTCGACCTCTATCTCGCCTATCTGCGCGATCCCGACGGCAACAAGATCTGCGCCATGCACCGGATGCCGCAGACCGCCTGATGCTCGAGGTCGTCAGCGAAGCCCGAAGCCACGGCGGCCGTCAGCTCGTCCTGCGGCACGGCAGCCGGGCAACGGGCACGCCCATGACCTTCTCGCTGTTCCTGCCGCCGCAGGCGGAGCAGGGGCGGGTGCCGCTGGTAACCTATCTGTCGGGGCTGACCTGCACCCACGCCAATGTCACCGACAAGGGCGAGTATCGCGCGGCCTGCGCCGCGCATGGCCTCGCCTTCCTCGCGCCCGACACTTCCCCGCGCGGGGAAGGGGTGCATGACGAGGAAGGCTGGGACATCGGGCTCGGCGCGGGCTTCTACGTCGATGCGACCCAGGCGCCCTGGTCGGCCAACTATCGGATGTGGACCTACGTCACCGAGGAGCTTCCGGCGCTGATCGCGGCGGATTTTCCCATACTCGACATGGGACGACAGGCGATCACCGGCCACAGCATGGGCGGGCATGGCGCGCTCACCGTCGCGCTCCGCCATCCCGGCCGGTTCCGCGCGGTCTCGGCCTTCGCGCCGATCGTCGCCCCCTCCGAGGTGCCGTGGGGCGAGAAGGCCTTTTCGCGCTACCTCGGCGACGATCGGGCGAGCTGGGCCCGCCACGATGCGGTCGCCTTGCTCAAAAGCGGCGCACGAACGGCCGACATTCTGATCGATATCGGAACCGGCGACCCGTTTTTCGCCGAGCAATTGACCCCGGAACGGATTGAAAGGGCCGCCGCGGCGGCGGGCCAGCCGCTCAGCCTCCGACGGCAAGAGGGCTACGATCACAGTTACTTCTTCATCTCGACCTTCATGGCCGAGCATCTCGCCTGGATGACCGAGCGGCTACGCTGAGGTTTCCGGCCCGGATCGGATTAACCTTGCGTGCAAATATGTATCGTATTCGCCACACTAATCTGCTTTGTATTCGGAGCCGAAACAAGAGCGGATGCTGCCTCGTTAGGGAGCACCGGAACATCAAGGGCGCGCGTTCAGCGTCCGTCACAGGGGAGTCAAACGTGACAAATAACACAAAGCTCAAGCTTTTGGGCACCGCTTCGGTTGCCGCAGCGGCCTTTGTCCTGCCGTCGGCCGCGGCCGCGCAGAGCACGACCTGCACGCTCGCCACGGGCACCACTTACAACTGCGTCAACGGCACGACCGCCGTTTCCACCGTCAACGTGACCAGCGGCACCTTCTCCGCCACGGCTCCCCTGACCATCAGCAGCTCGACGGGTAACATCGTCGCGACCGCGACCCCGGTGTCCGGCGGCGTCATCCAGAACGTCGACAACATCAGCACTCAGAACGGTCTGACGCTCAGCAACACCTTCGCCGGCGGCAGCATCCAGCTCAACGCGGCGAACCAGGCCTTCCTGACCTCGGGCATCGATGTCGATGCGATCGATTTCTCCGCCAACGGCGGCCCGGTCACAATCACGACCGGCAACATCACCACCACCGGTGACAACAGCTACGGCGTGATCGGCAGCGGTGGCACGACCACGGCCATCACCACCGGCAACATCTCGACCACCGGCGGCACTGCCTCGCTCGCGGCGTCGGTCGACGGGACGGGCGCGATCACCTTCACCAGCGGCACGGTCAACAGCGCCGGCGGCGGCCTGGTCCTCACCAGCAGCGGCGGCCCTGTCACCCTCACCAGCGGTGCGATCAGCGCCAACTACCAGGGCGCCTATCTGACCGGCACCGGCGTGAGCTTCACCGGCAACGGCGTCACCACGACCAACGGCGATGCCGTGTTCGCGGGCGCGACCACCGGCAACGTCGTGCTGCGCACGGGCGCGGTCAGCGCTGCCAACTCGACCGCGACCCAGAAGGTCGCGATCAACGCCGCCACCACCACCGGCAACATCGACATCGGCACCTGCCCGACCGTCACCACCACGGGCGACCTCACCCCGGGCATCGTTGCCAATTCGAGCAGCGGCAACATCGTCATCAACTGCGGCACCATCAGCACGACGGGCGCCAGCAGCCAGGGCGTGCTCGTTGGCAACAACGCGCAGACCACCGGTACGGTCGGCGTGACCGTCGGCGGCGTCACCACCACTGGCGCCAATTCGAGCGCGATCCAGATCAACTCGGCCGGTCCGGTCACCGTCGCCAACACCGGCACGATCAACGTCAGCGGCGACAACAGCCTCGGCATCGACGTCGCCACCACCGGCACGGGCGCCGTGAACGTCACCACCGGTGTCGTCACCTCGACCGCCGCCAATGTCGCCGCCTCGCCGAGCTTCGGCGCGGTTCGGGTCGTCGCCGCCGGCGCTGCGCCGGTGTCGGTCACCGCCAACGGCAACATCTCGTCGACCAACGGTTCGGGCATCTGGGCCCAGACCGCCGGCGCCGCGACCGTCACGGTCAACTCGGGCGTCACCGTCTCGGCTCCGACCGCCGTCACGCTCGGCGGGACCACCGGCAACACGCTGATCGTCAACGGCACGATCCAGAGCACCACGGCCGGCAACCCCGCCTATGTGGTCGCCGGTTCGGGTCCGCTCGCGCTGACCATCGGCGCGACCGGCACGATCGCGGGTCCGCTCGCCTTCACCGCCGGGAACGACAGCTTCACCAACAACCGCACTGCCGGCTACACCCAGTCGGGCGCGCTCTCGTTCGGTGACGGCAACGACACTTTCACCAACACCACGACCTTCACGCAGAACGCCGCGATCAACTTCGGCATCGGCAACGACGCGCTGGTGAACTCGGGCGTGCTCAACCTCAACGGCACCACCGACTTCGGCGCCGGCACCGACAGCTTCACCAACAATGCCGGCGGGACCGTCAACACCACCGGCGCGTTGACCCTGCTCGGTCTCGAGACGCTGACCAACGCGGGCACGTTCAACAAGACGCAGGCCGTGACCTTCGACGCCGGCAACACCGCCGTCACCAACAGCGGCACGTTCAACCTGACGGGCACGATGGACTTCGGTGCGGGCACCGACAGCTTCACCAACGCGGCTGGCGGAACGGTCAACACCACCGGCGCGACGACCCTGCTGGGCCTCGAGACGCTGACCAATGCCGGCACCTTCAACCAGACGGCGGCGCTGACGTTCGACGGCGGCAACACCACCGTCAACAACAGCGGCATCCGCAACACCGTCGGCGTGACCGACTATGGCGCGGGCACCGACGCCTTCAACAACAGCGGCACGGTCAACGTGTTCGGTGGCGCGGCAAGCTTCGTCGGGCTGGAGGCGTTCAACAACCAGGCGACCGGCCTCATCGACCTGCGCGACGGGGCGGCCAACGACACCTTCACCATCGGCGGCAACTATGTCGCGACGGCGGGCGCGCGTCTCGGCATCGACGTCGTGGGCGTGAACAACCTGCTGACCTCGGACCGCCTGATCATCAACGGCACCACGACCGGCACCACCTCGGTGCTCGCCAACGTGACCAACCCGGTGATCGATCCGATCGGGACCCTGGTGGTCGATTCGCTCAACAACGACATCACCGCCGGTGCCTTCACGCTCGGTGGCACGACCGGCATCGGCCTGATCAACTACGGTCTCGAGACCCGCAGCGGCGACGTCTATTTCGTCGCCCGCCCGGGCCTGGCCGTGGCCGACCAGCTGATCGCCAGCCGTCTCGCCAACGACATCTGGTACCAGTCGGCCGACGCCTACAACGCCTACGCGCTGAGCCGCCGCGTCGACTACGGCAACGAGCGCAAGCACCCGCTCGGCATCTGGGCGCAGCTCTACTCGTCGCGTGACCGTTCGGGCGACCAGGATCGGACCATTTCGGCGTTCAGCACCACGCTGACCACCGATGGCCGCTTCAAGACCCACCGGCGCGGCGCGCAGGGCGGTCTCGACATCGGCCTGCCGAACCTGCTCGTCGGCGTCACCGCCGGTTACGAGCATGCTCGCGGCGACAGCGCCTATGCGACTGCTCTGGAAGCCGAGGGCTACAACTACGGCGCCTATGCGCAGTTCGGCGCGAAGCAGGGGCCGTATGCCGGTGTCCTCCTGAAGCGTGACACCTACGACCTGACGATCACCAACAACGTCCTCGGGATCGCGTTTAGCCGTCCGAAGGGCCGCAGCACGGGTATCGATGGCGAGGCGGGCTTCCGCTTCGGCAACCCGAACGGCGTCAACTTCGACGCGGGCGCCGGCCTCAGCTACGTCCGCTCGCGGGTCGACGACTACAGCTTCGGCGGCGTCTTCTTCGACAACCGGACCAACACCAGCACCCGTGGCCGCCTCCAGGCGCGCGCGACCTTCGCTGGCGTGATCGCTCCGTTCGTCGACGGCAAGGTGTTCCACGAGTTCAGCGATCCGGCCGACCTGCGCGTCGCCTCGGGCTCGCTGAGCTCGGACTTCGCCGACTCGAAGCGCGGCACCTGGGGTCGTGTCGAAGCCGGTATCGGCGGCGGCGCGGGCGGTGGTCCGCTGCTCTCGGCCTGGGTCGACTTCGGCGACGTCAAGGGCTGGGGCCTGCGCGGCGGTTTCCGCTTCTAAGGTTCGGCTCACGCCAAAAAGGAAGGGCGCCGGGAGCAATCCCGGCGCCCTTTCTCATGCGCGTCGACTTCAGGAAGTTGGGCTCAGGGCGCCCAGTGAATGTCGATCGGCTGCTCGGCCTCGGCCAGCAGGCGCCCGATCGGAAGCCGGCTCGACTGCCCGTCGGCGATCGCCTGCTCGAGCAGTTCCTTTTTTTCCGCGCCCTGGATGGTGATGATCAGCGTCCGGGCCGACAGCAAAGCGGCGCGAGTCAGGGTCACGCGGGGCACCGGCGCTTCGGCCGGGAGCGGGTCGGGACGAACGCCGACCGCGCGGCGGGCGTTGGGGGCGTCGAGCGCCTTCTGCATGTCCGGGCCGGCAAAGATCGAGGCGGTATGTCCGTCGGCGCCCATGCCCAGCCAGACGAGATCCGGCGGCCAAGGCAAATCCTGAAGCCGCGCGTCGGCGATGTTGCCGGCCGCGTCGACATCGTCATTCTCGCCACCGATCGGGATGACGCGGGCACCGGCGCGCATGAAGCGCTGGGCCAGCATGCGCGCGTTGCTCAGCTCGTGATCGACCGCGACCAGCCGCTCGTCGGTCGGGACGATAGTCACCTTCTTCCACGGCAGCTTGGCCTTGATCATCTTGTCGAAGATCGGGAGCGGGGTCTTGCCGCCCGGAAGCGCCAGCAGCGAGGCATCGCGCGCGTCGATCGCGCTCTCGATGATGAACCCGACGTCGCCCGACACCGCGTCGGCCATCTCCTCGACGCTGTCATATTCCCACCATTCCGCTTCGATCATCAGCTGCTCCTCGTGCTTGCACGCGCCCTTCGGCCTGTGGAGGGGCGCGGTCAATGGCGGGAGGGGGTCAGATCCGCGTGCCGGTGAGCTTTTGCCGGATCATGCCCGCAAGGAAGGTCGCGTTGCCAAGGAGATAGCGTCCGGCGAGGCGGCGCGGCTCCTGCGCCAGGCGATAGGCCCATTCGAGCCGCATGCGCCGGATCATCGACGGAGCCCGCGGCACCTTGGCGGCGACGAAATCGAGCAAGGCGCCGACGCAGATGATCGGGCGGCTGATCTTGGCGGCGGTTCGCGCGGCCCACAATTCCTGCCGCGGCTGGCCCATGGCGGAAAGCACGAGGTCGGCGCCCGAGGCAGTGATGTCGGCCGCCAGCGCAGCTTCCTCGTCCGGACCGAAGAAGCCGTCGCGGGTGCCGGCAATGGTGAGGTGGGGATATCGTTCCTGCAGCACGTGCCCGGCCTCGGCCGCGACGCCCGGCTTGCTGCCGACGAGGAACAGCGACAGCCGCCGCTTGGCCGCGCCGAGGAGGTGCGGGGTAAAATCGGTCCCGTTGAGGTTGTCGGGAAAGGCGGTGCCGAACAGGCTGCGGCTGGCCCAATCGACCCCCACGCCATCATTGAGGACGAGGAATTCCTTGAGCTGACGCCGGAAGTCGCTGTCGCGGCGGGCGAGATTGACCGTGTGCGCGTTGCAGAAGGTGACGAGCGCGGGTTCGCGCTTGTCGATCGCGTCGAGGATCCGGCTCACCGCCGTGTCGCGGTCCATGACGCTGACCTCGACCGTCCCGATGCGCCGCGACGTGTCGCCGAGGACCTTGCGATAGACGTCCTCGAACCGCGGCATTGCCGAGTCCCAGTTAAACGGGGCGACGCGATCGTGCACGTCCGCGACGCTGACCTCGTCACGGAAGGTGGCGAGCGCTTGCGGCAACCTGGCATAGGAGGCCGGCCAGCTTGCCGGTGCCTGGAAGTCGACCATCTGGCCGTAGCCGAGGCGGCCGAGCGTGTCGGCGAAGGGCGGGATTTCGCTCAGCAGCGGGAACAGGCCCGCGCTCGCTCCCTCGACCGCTGCGAGGCCGAAGCCTTCATAGCTCGACGCGCAGGCGTAGATGCCGCAGCGCCCGATCAGTTCCCGCAACGCATCGTTGCTCGGGGTGATGTGAAGCTCGAATCGGTCCGCGACTCCAAGCGCTTCCGCCCGGCGCCGGAGATCCTCGGGTTCGACGCCCATCGGCTTCCCGGCGATGATCAGCCGCGAGTCGTGCTGCTCCTTGGCGAACCCGGCGAACCATTCGATCAGCCGGATCACCTCCTTGTTGGGGGCGAGGCGGCCGAAATAAATGATGTTGTTGCTCGTGCGGCTGGCGAGCCCGGCGAATTTTTCAACATCGACGGGGTTGGGGATCAGCACCAGGCGGTCGCCGGCGACGGGTGCGAAGGTTCGCTCGTCCTCGGCGCTGCATGCGATCACCGCGCCATATTGCGACAGGGCGGCACGGGTCACCGTCTTCAGGTAGATCTGCTTCAACTGCCGCGCGAAGCTGGTGTGGAAGAAGCCGCCGTGCGTCGTCAGCACCAGCTTCTTGCCATGCGCGATCCGCGTCAGCGCCAGATAGTCCGAGAGGAAATCCACGCCGTGGACGTGAATGATGTCCGCGCCGCGAAGCAGTCGGACGACCGAGGGAGCGACCGGATACCGCCGCGATCCGCGGAAGGGCACACGGTGGATATCGATCCCGCACCATTGCTCCTGCGCGGCCAGCACCTGGTTGTCGGGATCCGCGAAAATGCGGTTGAGCGTGGCCACGCGCACCTGATGGCCGGCCGCGACCTGGCGCAGCGCAAGCTGCTCCACGAAGTTCTCCATCCCGCCCACACCCGGATGGAACTGACGAACGACGTGAACGATCTTCAATGATCCAACCTTGCTTGGGCAACGAAATCGCCCCTACCAGCGTAAGGGCGGCGCACGCCAACTACTCTCCGCGAGGAGATATGTTGCGTCTGACCGATTTGGGCACACGATTCCGGGAATGAACAGGACAGAATCGCGGCCATGAACTTTTTCACGAATGTCCTCAAACACGCTTCGCAGTCGGTTGTTTCCGGCCTCGTCGGCGCCATCGGCTCATTTGCCGCTTCTATCATCATCGCCCGGCTGCTCGGAGTCGAGGGAACCGCGACCGTGGCGATGGCGCTGTGGCTGGTCTTTCTGACGACGACCCTTGCCGACCTCGGGATCAGCGGAACGCTGGCGCGCTTCGCGGCCGAATGCCCGCATGATGACGAGGAAGCTGCCGCACGCCTCATCGCCGGCTACATGATCCGCCTGTTTCTCCTGGCGATCGCCGGCGGGCTGGTGCTCACGGCGGGCATCCTCTGGTTCTACTGGAACGACATTCTCGCCAAATATGCGAGCGGACCGGGGCAGGCCTATGCTTTCTGCGCGCTCGTCCTCGTCTGCTTCGTCATTCACATGCTCTATGCCTTCGCCTACCAGTTCCTGCGCGGGATCAGGGCATTCCGGTCGATTACCCTTTATTCCCTCATAGGAACGGTGCTTCAGATCGGCGGCGCGGTGGGCGGAAGCCTGCTTTATGGCGCGAACGGCGGCTTCGTCGGCTACATCGTCTTCAGCGTGCCGATGATCCTGGGCCTGTCCAAGGTCCGCTGGGTCGGGCGCGTCGCGCCCCCCGCCGAGGCCCCGGCAATCCGGCGCTATGCCGCCAGTTTCTACCTTGCCAGCCTGTTCTCGCCCCTGCTGTGGGTCCGGGCCGATACCCTGATCGTCGACCAAATGGTCGGCGCGGAGGCGGTGGGTCTGTTCACTGCGGCCGGTACCATCGCGGCGCTCCTGCTCCAGATCTGCATGATGATCTGCAATGCGCTCCTGCCCAATATCGTCCATGCCGCCGCCAACCAGTCGACCGACTTCGCGGAGGCCAGCCGCTCGGCCGTGCGCCTCGCCTTGTCGCTGCTTCTTCCGGCGTGCCTGATCGCGGCGGTGGCGGCACCCGAAGCCGTGACGGCGCTTTATGGCCAAGCCTTCGCCGGTGGCCGGCTCGCCGCCTCGATCCTCTGCCTCGCCGGACTGGGCTCGGCGCTGACCCTTGCCGTGGGCAGCGTCCTCAATGCCGGCGACCATAATTCGACCTTGGCCCGCAACGGGATCATCGGCGCGGTGCTGACGATTGCCTGCGGTGTCGCGCTCGCGGCCTATCTCGGTCTCGTCGGCGCGGCGCTCGGACGCCTCATCGCCCAGGGGATCGTGGGACTGCTCAATGCGCGGTCGGCAAACCGCAAGGTGCCGGGTCTCGTCACCTGGGGATGGATGACGAGGATCATGCTCGCGGGCGGCGTGGGCGCGCTGGTGACCGAGGCGCTCGGCTGGTGGCTGGGCGAGGGGCTCGCCATCCTGCTCCTCTCGCTCGCCGCCGGCGGTGTCGCCTATCTCGTCGCCGCCGCATTGCTTCTTCCGCTGGGCGAAGATCAGCGGGCGCGCCTGCGTCCGGGTGCCGCGCGTCTCCCGGCGCCGCTTCGCGGCATGGCGGCATGGCTGCTTCGTCCTGCTTCGGGACAGTGATCGGCGGAACAGCGCGGGCCCCGGCTCGTTACGGCACCGGAAGGCAGGGGAAGCCACGGATGGGAAGTTTCATGTTCAACGTCACTCGTGCGGCCCCGCTGGCCGCGTTGGTCGCTCTCGCGGGCTGCGCCGCCGGCACCCCTGAACTCGGTCGCGGCAGCACTGCCGTCACCGTCAGCCAGGCGCTTCCGGCGCCGGGCATCCAGACCAACGAGCAGGATTTCTCCAATTACCGGATCGGTCCGTCCGACCAGCTCGTGGTCGAAGTGTTCGGTGCGCCCGAGCTTCGCCGCGAAGGCGAGGTGGACGCCGCCGGCAACCTGTCGCTGCCGCTCGTCGGCAATGTCGTCGCGGGCGGCAAGACGCCGACCGAAGTGGCGAGCGTCATCGCCGGGCAGCTGCGTGGCCGTTACATCCGTGACCCGCAGGTCACCGTGAACATCAAGAAGGCGGTTGGCCTCACCGTCACCGTCGATGGCGCGGTTCGCGACCCCGGCAACTATCCGGTCGTCGGCCGCATGACCCTTCAGCAGGCGATCGCCTCGGCCAAGGGCGCGGACGACATCGCCAACCTCGACAATGTCGTGATCTTCCGCCGCGTGGGATCGCAGCAGATGGCCGCGCTGTTCAGCCTGCGCCAGATTCGCGCCGGCCGCGTCGCCGATCCGCAGGTCTATGGCCGCGACGTCGTGGTGGTGGGCGAGAATGCGACCCGCCGCTTCCTCAAGAATCTCAGTCAGGTGCCGTTGGGATCGTTCATTCCCTTCGTCCTCTGACCGCTACCGCCCTCTCAATCTTCAATAGTGCCGCCCCGATCCGAAAGCCGAGGGCGCCAAGGAGTGTTCACTCGTGACCAGCATTCGTCCCGTCATTCTGTCTGGGGGATCCGGGACCCGGCTCTGGCCGCTCTCGCGGGAAAGCTTTCCCAAGCAGCTCCTGCCGATTTCCTCGGCCAGGACCATGCTGCAGGAGACTGCGCTCCGGGTCGTCAACGCCGACTATCGTGCCCCGATCGTCATCGCGGGTGAGGACCATCGCTTCTTCATCCAGCGCCAGCTCGAACAGGCGGGCGTCGACGTCGACGCCATCCTTCTCGAGCCCAAGGGCCGAAACACCGCCGCCGCGGCTTTGCTGGCGGCGATGTGGTCGCTGTCGCGCGGCGAGGACGATCTCTTGCTCCTGCTCCCGTCCGACCATGTGATCGAGGACCATGAGGCGTTCGCGCGTGCCGTCCAGGGGGGCATCGCCGCCGCCGAGCAGGGCGGGATCGTCACCTTCGGCGCCCGCCCGACCGAGGCAAACACGCAATATGGCTATATCGAAGTGAGCGATGCGGTCGGCGTCGGCGCGGCCCACCCGGTCAAGCGCTTCATCGAGAAGCCCGATCGCGCCGCCGCCGAAGACTATGTCAATCGCGGCGGCCATTATTGGAACAGCGGCATCTTCCTGTTCAAGGCCTCGGCACTCGCCGAAGAAGCCGGCCGGCATCTGCCCGACCTCGTTTCGGCGATCTCGGAGTCGCTCGACCAGCAGAGCACCGATGGCAAGTTCGTCCGCCCCGAGCGCAGCGCCTTCGAGCGGGCTCCCAGCATCTCGATCGACTACGGGATCATGGAGAAGACCGACCGCGCCTACGTCGTGCCGGTCGACATGGCCTGGTCCGATGTCGGGTCGTGGGGCGCTGTCTGGCAGATCGCCGAGAAGGACGCGAACGGCAACGCGCTCAAGGGCGAGATCATCGCCATCGACACGAGGGATTCGATCATTCGCGCCGAGGGGACCGTTACGGTCGCCGCCGTCGGCCTCGAGCGGATGGTGGTGGTCGCCGTGCGCGACGCCGTCTTCATCGCGCCCATCGAACGCGCGGCCGAAGTGCGTGAGGTGGTCGAACGGCTCCGCAAGGAGAAAACCCAGCTCGCCATCCTCCCGTCGCGCGTCGAACGTCCGTGGGGCAGCTACGAGACCAAGGACATTGGCGCGCGCTTCCAGATCAAGCACATCCTGGTCGCGCCGGGCGAAACGCTCTCGCTCCAGATGCACTATCATCGTTCGGAGCATTGGGTCGTGGTCTCCGGCACCGCCGAGGTGACCGTCGGCGACGAGGTGAAGCTCCTTCAGGAAAACCAGTCGACCTACATCCCCGCCGGCACGACGCACCGCCTCGCCAATCCGGGCAAGGTGCCGCTCGAGCTCGTCGAGGTGCAGTGCGGTCCCTATCTCGGCGAGGACGACATCGTCCGCATCGACGACCAGTACGGACGCGCCTGACCGGCTAGCGCCGACGCGGGATCCGGCCCCAGACGTGGGACGATTCCACTTCAGTGGCGACGGCATTGCCGTTCTGGTCACGCGCCGGCGCGAAGACCAGTCGCTGCTGTAGAAGGGCGCAGGTCGTGGAATCGAGCGCGCCATTGCCGCTCGTCCGCACCACCCGGCAGCTGCTCGCGCGGCCGTTGGCGCCGATGGCAAGGCGAACCCCGACAGTCCCCTGGAAGCGGCCGCCCTGGTTGTCGCCATCGACCAGGCCCCCTGACAGCAGGCGCGGACCCGCGCTGCGATCGACCGGTGCCGGTGGTGGCGGCGGCGGGGCTGGCGTCGGATCGGGGGTCGGTTCTTCGGTCGTGGTCGCGGTGTCGCTCGGAGGGCTGGGTTCGACCGCGTCCGAGGTCGGCTCGGCGGCCCTTGGCGATGGTGCAGCCGACTGGGTCTCGCGCGGGATGGTCGAGCGGACGACCGGCGGGATGACTTCCGCCGTCTCGGTGCCAGCCTGCGCTTCCTCGGGTTTCAGCTGGCGCGCAACAGGATCGGGTAGGGCCGCGACGATCTTGTCGTAGATGTTCGGCTGGGGGTCGGCCGTCGCAACTTCGGTCGAGGCCGGGGGTCCGGCTTGCCCACTTCCGTCATTCCGTTGGGCGACCTGCCTGTCCGTGCCGAACAGCCCGGCCGCCCACGCGCCGGCGACGAGCAGCAGCAAGGCGAGGACCGAGGCGAACGCCATGAGCCCAGTCCTGCGGCGCTGCGGGCGCTCGGCCACCAGCGCTTCGTGATCCTCGTCGGCGGGGGAGGGGGGTGGGGGCGTTTCGACTGGCCGTTCTTCGACCTCCGTCGGATCTGCCCTCGGCCCGCCGTCGAGCGAAGCATCGTACTCACGCCGACGCTCCGGATTGCTGAGCGCGCGATAGGCGAGGTTCAGCCGGCGGGTCTCCTCGCCCGATCCCGGCACGTCGCGAATGGCGAGAATGCGCGCGCGATAGGCGGCGGTCAGCTCGTCGGCCGACGCGTCGCGCCCGACCTGCAGCACTTCATAATAATCGAGGGGCCGGTCTCGGGTCGCCATGCGAGCCAAACGCACCGTCGGCCAGATGGGTGCGAAAGGGGGGCAGGCCCGGACCGGATGGATCCGGCCTGCCCCGAGCGCGCTAGAGGATGAACATGCTCGTATTGAGATTGTGCAATCCCGTCAGCGCCACGGTGAAATCGGCAACGCCGTCACCGTTCACGTCGCCCTCGACATAGGTGTTCGCCACATCGCTCGTCATGTGGAGTTCGCCGCCATTGCCGGTGAACGCCTTGGCGCCGAGCCAGACGAAATCCTGGTCCCCGGCAATTCCCGGCCTGGCGTCGATGAACGAGAAATCGAGCCGGTCTTCCTTGCCGTTGAAGTCGACGACCCGGTCGCCGTTGGCGTTGCCGATCGAATCGAACACGAAGACGTCGCGCCCCATTCCGCCGATCAGCCGGTCGCTGCCCCAGCCGCCGGTCAGCCAGTCGTTGCCCGAACCGCCGTCGAGCACGTTGGCCTCGCCATTGGCGGTGATGTTGTCGGCAAAGCGCGACCCGACGATATTCTCGACGTCGACGAGGACATCGCCCTGCGCGTCGCCGCCCTGCTGGCTCGCCCAGTAGAGGTTGACGCGGACCGCGCCACTCGAGTTGGCGTAGGAGACGGTGTCGACCCCTTCGCCGCCGCCCAGCGTATCCGCTCCGCCCCGGCCATCGAGGAAGTCGTCGCCCGCACCGCCGCGCAGGATATCGGCGAGGGCGCCGCCACGGAGGCTGTCCTTGAAGGCGCTGCCAATGACGTGCTCGATACCGATCAGCACGTCGCCCTGTGCGTCGCCGCTGAGCTGCGTCGGGCGCTGGAGGTCGATGTCGACGGCCGAAGAGCTGTCCTCATAGCTTGCCGTGTCGACGCCATTGCCGCCGTCGAGCCGGTCGGCGCCGCCGCGTCCCGCCAGCCAGTCGTCGCCATTGCCACCCGACAGGTTGTTGACGAGGGCGTCGCCGAGCAGGCGGTCGTGGAGGGCGGAGCCGGTGACATGCTCGATATTGGCGAGCACATCGCCTTCGGCATCGCCGCCAATCTGCAGCCAGCGCTTGAAGTCGATGTCGACTGCGAATGGCGAGGCGCTGTAATCGGCCCGGTCCGACCCGGGGCCACCGTCGACGACATCACCGCTGGGACTGCCGACGAGGACGTCGTCGCCTTCCTTCGCTTCCATGACGTCGATGGCGGCCGTTCCCTTGAGCGTCTCGGCCACGCCGGTTCCGATCACCTGGTTGTGATAGACGGGCTCGGGGGCCGCGGCGGGAGCCGGCGCCGGGACTGGCGCGGGCGCGGGCGCGGGCGCGGGCGTCGGGGTCGGCTCGGGTGCAGGCGCAGGGGCCGGCGTCGGCGAACTCGTCGTCGGCCAGCTCCAGGTATAGGGCGTGAAATAGTCTTTGAGCGCGGTGAAATAGTTGCTGTCGGCCTGCCCCGGCGCGCCCATGAACATCGAATAGCTGCTCGGCCACCAAGTGCCGCCGCCCCACGCCGTGCCGACGAGGCCGTTGGCATTCATGTAGGCGACCGCGTTCTTGGTCACTTCGAGCCAGCGCGGGTCGTTGCTCGGTGCGCCGAACTCGCCGATCATGCCCTTGAGGCCATTGGCGTTGAGCCAGTCGACGAAGGGCTTCAGCCGATCGACGCCGACCGTCGGATAGGCGCCTTCCTGATCGTAGCTTCCCGAATAGGTGCCGCTGCTGTCGCGGTCGAAATACTGGTGGGCCTGATAGATCAGGCGGCCGGCGGGGTCGTTGATGAAGAAGTCGGCATTATACTGCTGCCAGCTATGGGCGCCCGACCAGGCATTGCCCTCGACATAGACGTTGTGAACGGTGTCGACCGTGCGGATGGCGTTGACCGCGGTCTGGGCGGCATCCTTCCACGCGGTGGCGGTCGGCATGTCGTGGGGCTCGTTCATCAGGTCGTAGCCGACCAGCGAGCTGTAACCCTTCACTTCGGACGCGAGCTTGGCCCAGAAATCGGCGAACTGCGCTGCGCTCGGCCCGTTCGAGGCGCCGATCGCATTGCCATAGTAACGCCCGTAGTTGTGGAGGTCGATGATGACATCCATGCCGAGCGTCGCGGCGTTGCTGAGCAGCGTCTTGAGGAGCCCGAGTTCGGTCGTGCTGAGCGCCCCCCAGGCATTGGGCTGCATCCGTTCCCAGCTAAAGGGAATGCGGACGAGATCCACGCCACGTGCTTGATAATATTGGAGTTCGGACAGCGTCGGCCAGTGATACTGGCTATCGTTGTTGCCGCCGATGCCGCCGCCGAACTCGGCGCCCGAAATGTTTATGCCGATCACTACGCTTCCCCCCCGGGGTAAAGGCCTGCTGGCCCACGACCGGCGATGGTGCGGTCGTGAGGTAGGCGTAGTTTTGCGGCGAACTTCTTAAGGAAGGCCTACGGTGACGCGGTTTTTGACCCTAATCGATGGCGCCTATTCGGTTGGAACGGTGCCGGGGCCAATTAATAACTTGAGGCGGCCCAGTAATTAACGGTTAACAGGGCGCGGTAACTTGCGCCTCTACTTTGTAGCGCACCCGTAACGAAATCGGTTGCGATGGCGAGAATGCCGGTTTCTCGCCAAATCCGTGGCGTTCGCTGCCATCCTGGCCTTGAATGATCACACTTCTTTAACCTTGATCGCGTCAAGGAAGAGTCATAAACTTTCACTGTCCGCCAAATGGTCAGTGTTCATGCGGTGGACTGGAGGGGGTGGAACGATGAAGCACGAGCAGATCGTCGGCGTCGAGGATCAGGTACCTGCCACGTTTGTCCGGACATTTTTCGCCTGTTGCGTCGCGGGTGTCGCGCTCTGGGCGGCCATCATTGCGATGATGTTCTGAGGCAACACTGCCGTCCCAATCCGGGATTCAGTTAAATTAAAGTTTAGCTAAACGAGAAACTTCAGTCGCTTTCGGCGGTTGGACCCACTCTGAAGCGACCGGCAAAGTCGCGTGCCGAATGAGTGGGCGTCAATGAATCTCGAACGAAGCGCATGGAGCCTCACGGAGGCAGCCAAGCACCCCCAGATTGCCGCCCGCCGGCCGCTTCGCGTGCAGCTGTACGCGACCTTGCTGATTCTCGACCTCGCCGTCGTCTCCGCAGCGGTGATCGGTGGCGCACTGCTTCGCTTCGGTGAAGTGATGCCCGACGGCTGGCGTGGTGTGTCGGGCGCGATCCTCGCGCTTTACGCGATCACGGCGGTCGGCCTCGGCGCCTACACCCTCGACGTGCTTCGCAACCCGATGAGCGGCATTGCCCGCGCCACCGGTGCATGGATGCTCGCCTTCGCGCTGCTCTTCCTGCTCTCCTATTTTCTCAAGGTCGATCAGCGGCTGTCGCGCATGATGACGGGCTCGACCTTCGTCATCGGCTTCGCTGCCCTTTGTGCGGTTCGCCAGCTTGCCGGCGACACCATCCGCCGCCGCCTGCAGAACCGCTTCACCAACGACATCCTGCTCGTCGATGGTCCGATGCAAAAGGCGCCCCCGGGCGTGCTGGCGCTCAACGCGGCAGAAGTCGGTATCCGCCCCGACCCGTCGGACGCGGCGATGCTGATCGGCCTCAGCGACATCCTCAAGGGTGCCGACCGCGTCGTCATCTCGTGCAGCCGCGGGACGGCCGGCCGCTGGGCGCAGATGCTCAAGGGCAGCAACATCCAGGGCGAGATCCTCACTCGCGACTATGACGACCTCGCCCCGCTCGGGGTGGCCGAGCTCGAGGGACACACCACGCTGGTCGTCTCGGCCGGGCCGCTCAACTTCCGCCAGCGCGTCGCCAAGCGTGCATTCGACCTCGCGCTCACCGTGCCGGCGCTGATCGTGCTGGCGCCCGTCCTCCTGCTCGTGGCGCTCGCCATCAAGCTCGACAGTCGCGGGCCGATCTTCTTCCGCCAGCCGCGTGTCGGCCATGGCAACCTCATCTTCAAGATCTACAAGTTCCGCAGCATGCGCAGCGAGCGCACCGACGTCGCCGGCAATCGCTCGGCCAGCCGTGACGACGATCGCGTCACCGTCGTCGGTCGCTTCCTCCGCAAGACCAGCATCGACGAGCTGCCCCAGCTCATCAACGTGCTTCTGGGGAGCATGAGCATCGTCGGGCCTCGCCCCCACGCGCTCGGCAGCCTCGCCGGCGACCAGCTCTTCTGGCACATCGACGAGCGTTACTGGCACCGTCATGCGCTCAAGCCCGGGATCACCGGCCTCGCCCAGGTCCGTGGCTTCCGCGGCGCGACCCACACCCGCGAACACCTGACTTCGCGTCTCCAGGCCGACCTCGAATATGTCTCGGGCTGGTCGCTGTGGCGCGACATCTCGATCGTGCTGCGGACAGCCAAGGTGCTGGTGCACCCCGACGCCTATTGAGGATGACGCGCCGCATGGCCGTTCCCTCCACGATCGCCGCGGCGCTCCTCGCGGCCGCCGTCTTCCTGCCATCCGGCTCGCTCGATCGGGCGCAGGTCAACGAGCCGCCCCGCTTTCGCGGCGTGAATCTGGCGTCGGCCGAGTTCGCGCCCGAAAAGCTCCCGGGCGTTGCGGGCAAGGATTACATCTACCCGAACAAGGCGACGGCTGCGCCCTTCGCCGCCATGGGCATGACCAGTATCCGCCTCCCGATCCTGTGGGAGCGGATCCAGCCGAAACCTTTCGCCTCGCTCGACGAGGCCGAACTCGCCCGCCTCGACGCGAGCCTCGCCGACCTGACCGGCTTCCGCCAGGTCATCATCGGCATCCATAATTATGGCCGCTACCATGGCCAGCCGCTGCAGTCGGCCGATGCGCTCGCCGATCTGTGGACCCGCCTTGCGACCCGCTACAAGGACCGGCCGCAGATCGCCTTCGGGATGATGAACGAGCCGCATGACATCAGGGCGACGCGGTGGCGGACGGTGGCCGAGGGCACGCTCGCGGCGATCCGCCGGACCGGCGCGAAGAATCTCGTCCTCGTTCCCGGCGCCAACTGGACCGGCGGGCATAGCTGGTTCGGCGGCGGCGACGGCCCAAACAGCGAGGCCATGGCCGGCCTTGCCGACCCCGCCAACAACTTCGCCTACGAGATCCACCAGTATCTCGACGACGACAGCTCGGGCTCGAAGCCCGGGTGCAGGGGGAAGCGCATCGGCCGTGAACGGCTCGAGCGTGTCACCGGCTGGTTGCGCGATCGCGGAGCGCATGCCGTGCTCGGCGAATTCGGCGGGGACAGCAGTCCGACGTGCCTCGCCGCTCTGGACGATCTCCTCGTTTATCTTCGCGACAATGGCGACGTCTGGATTGGCTGGAACTACTGGGCGGCGGGAGACTGGTGGGGCGATTATCCGCTCAGCATCCAGCCCAAGGACGGCAAGGAACGGCCGCAGGCGACTGTCCTGCGCAAGTACCTCTAGGCGGTCGCGGGCGCGGCCACGGCCTTGGTCGCCCGCGCTTCCTCCCGCAGGAAACCGACCAGAAGCCACAGCAATGCGGCGGTCTTGATCGAGAAAACCGAGGTGCCGCTCACCGTCAGGTTGAGGAACAGGTAGAGCCCGCTCATCAGCGACGCGCGCCGCTGCGCCGCGCCTTCACCGGCACTGATGAATGACAGGAACAGCCACAGCACGATCATGCCGATCAGCGATGAGGCGTAGATGACGAAGGTGTAGCCGCTGTCGAGGAAATTGGCCGCTTCCCCCGCCCGGGCGCCGATCAGCGCGCTCGCGTCGAGTCCCTTCAGGGTTCGCACCGTGAGGCTGAGCCGCCCGACCAGATCGTCCTCGCGCGACGGCGGCGCGACGAGGTCCACCACCACCGCGGCGGCCAGCACCATCGGCACCAAGAGCAACGTCACGATCGAGGGCAGCTTGGGCGCGACATAATAGACGATGGGCGCGACCAGCGCGATCGCGAGCGCGGTGCGGCTGTTGTTGGTCACGAGGATCATCGCGATCAGCAGCGGGTAGGCGAGCTTCACCTTCCACGACAATCGCGGCCACATCACCACCAGGAAAATCGTCAGGACGGTCGCGAAATTGGCAAGGCTGACCTGCTCGAGGAACAGCGACGAGGTGCGGTGCCCGACGAGATTGAGGATCGAGAAGCGGTCATCGAAGCCCAGCGCATTGGCGAACAGGCCGATCTCGTCGAGTTCGAAACGGCTGATCCCGCGGGTGACCTCGAAATAGCGCCCCGGCTCGAGCAGCGCAGCATAGCTTTTGACGTCGATGCACTCGAGCAGGAGGATGACGAAGACGAGCGCCGCGGCGATGGCGAAGACCCGTCGCACCGCGAGTTCGTCCACGCGCGCGCCGAGCATCACGAACAGGCCGATGATGGCGGCGTTGCGGGCCATGTCGGGAAAGGGGAGGCCGCTCATCAGCGACACGGCAAGCGCGTCGAGGACGAAGAAGCCGATCAGCAGCAGGGCCGGAGTATCGATCGGCCGGAAGCCCGAACGGAGTAGGGCGAGGCCGGCGCCGCCCAATACGAGGAACTCGGCTCCCGCGACCATCGCCTTGTTGATCGGCATGCCGCGCGCGCCGAGGAAGGCCAGCAGCGCATTGTAAAGGAGACCGCCGAGCACCAGCCAGATTGCGGCGATGTTGATCGTCGCGACCGGAACCGACTCCGCAACCGCCGCCGGCGGCACCGGGCGCCCGGTGGTCAGGTGCGGGTGCGTCCCACCGAGCCGCTGGAGCGGCGGCAGGCCGGATCGCGGCTGGGCGTTGGTGAGCCTCACCTCAATTAAGCGAGGCCGAGTGCCCCGGGGTTCCTTGGCGCATCAGGCCACCATCAGGATCGCCGGCTCGGCGACGCCTTCGCTGCGCAGCGTGTCGACGATGGCGGTCAGTTCGCGCATCGAGGAGACATGCTCCTTGACGGCGATCACGACATTGTCGGCGCCGGCGCTGATCCGGCCGACCAGCGACGGGGCCGGATTGCCGCAATCGACGACGATATAGTCGAAGCTCGAGGCCAGCGGCTCGAGGCGGTGGAAGATCTGCTCGCGGGTGACCAGGCTCGACCAGTTGCCTGTGTCGGGACCGATGGTGATCGCGGCGAGGTTGGGAACCGGGGTCGCCTGCGGCACCGAATGCGGCGGGTTGGGCGACGACAGCAGCGTTGACAGCCCGCGGCTGGTCGACAGGCCGAAGGTCCGATGCACGCCGGGATTACGGAAATTGGCGTCCACCAGCAGCACCCGGTAACCCGACCGCGCCGCCGTCATCGCGATGTTGCTCGCGAGGAAGGACGCTTCGGTCTCGGTGTGCACGCCGGTGATGGCAAGCCGCTGCGGGGTCCGCTGGATCGCCTGGCCGTGCGCCAGGTTGTTCAGCAGGTCGCGCAATTGCGCGGCAAGCTCGGGATCGAGCTGCGGCCCCTCATAATAAGCGTTTCGGCCCGGCTCCGACCGGACCTCGCCGTCGATCGTCGCCGGAAGGGTGTCGCGGGCGCCGTCGAGCGGCGGCTTTTCGAGTGTCGAGAGACGCATCAGGCCGCCTGTCCTTCGAGAAGCAACGGACCGTCGCCGTCGCGGTTGGCAATGGTGCGCTGGCCGACCGGCAGCGCGATGCGGCCGACCACCGGGGCCCCGAGCAGGCGCTCGATCCCGCCGCGGCTGCGGACCCGCGGATCGCGATATTCGAGCCAGATGGCCCCGGCCGCGCCGAGCAGCGCGCCGAGCATCGTCGCAAGCGCGAGCGTCAGCGGAACGTTGGGTGAGCTCGGAACGATCGGCGCGGTCGCGGTGTCGAGCACCTGTACACCGGTCAGCGGAACCGCGCTCTGCAGTCGCATCCGCGTAAGGCGCGTGTTGAGGTCGTTGAAGGTCTTCTGCGCCGCAGCGAACTCGTTCTGGAGACGCTGGAACTGCGCGAGGTTGTTCGACTGGCCGGCAACGCGGGCACGCTGCTGCGCGGCAAGGTTGCGCAGACGCGCTTCGCTGGCGGCAGCGGCAGCGCGTTCGGCGGCCGCTTCGGCGCCGCGCGCCGAACTCAAGGCGCCGGCGGTCTGCGAGACCTGCGAGTTGAGCTGCGACTGGAGCGTGCCGAGCTCGGCTCGAGTCTTCTTTACGTCCGGATATTCCGGCCCGAAGACCGACTCGAGCTGCGACAGCTGGGCGCTCTTCTCGGCGACCGAGGCTCGAAGACGCTGGATGCCTTCGCTCTTCTCGGCGTCGCCGCGACCCTGCGCGCCTTCGAACGCCGACTGGCGGGCGGCGGCGGCACGGGCTTCGGCGGTGGCAAGCTGGGTCGAGACGTCGGCCATGGCATTGCCTTCGCTCGTCAGGTCGCCGTTGTTCACGATTCCGGTCGCCTTGGTGAAGGCGGCGAGCTCGTCCTGCTTCTTGACCACGTCGGTGCGCGCGGTCTGGAGGCTGTTCTCGAGCCAGGTGGCATAGGCCTTGGCCGGCTCGGTCCGCAGCTTGTACTGCGAATCCACCGACGCACGGGCGAACCCGTTGGCAATCTTGGCGGCGTCCTGCGGATTGCGGGCCTTGGCCTGGATCAGCAGCACGTTGGTGTCACGGCCGGGTTCGACGGTCAGCGACTTGCGCATCTCGTCGCTGATCCACGCCGCATAGGGCTGCTTCTCGTCGGTCTCCTTGCGCCACTTGGCCTGATATTCGGCTTCCTTGGCGACACCCGAGATGAGGGCGGCCTGGCCGGCCACGTGAGGCGAACGGACGAGGTCGGCCTGCGTCGCGACGATCTGGCGATTGTCGGGTGCAGAACCGCCCGCCTTGTCGTCGCTCAGCGGATCGGGCGCGCCGGTATCGAGCAGCAGGCTCGAAGTCGCGGTGTAGGTCCGCGGCGCGACCAGGATGTAGAGCAGGGACAGCACGAGCAGGACGCCGGTCGCGAAGGCGACGAGCTTCCAGCGGTAGCGGATCGCATCGATCCAGTCGTAGAAACTAAGCACGGGCACCGCCGGTCAAGCGAGGGGCGCTCGGCTGCCGGACCTGGCTGAGCGCGAGCAGGAATTGCGGCGCGGTCGCGTCGCGGAAGGTGGCGTGGCCGTCGATCATCTGCACCGTGGGCGCGAGGTCGGCGATCACCGCCGGCGGCTCGCCCGAAGGACGGCCCTGAAGTTTCCAGTCGCGCGCGAAATCGTCGTCGGCATTGTGCCAGGCAACGCGCCGGGCGAATTCGGTCAGCGTCCCCGCAGCGCCGAAGCGGCCCTGCATGATGTCACGGAAGACCTGCGCGTCCTCGGGATTGAGCATCGACCACTCCTCGAACGCCTCGTCGAGGCCGCTTTCGACATGCTCGAGCTCGATCGCATTCGAGCTGGCGGCGAGCGCATTGAGCGCACCGTGCATGCCGAAGAGGCGCGCGTGATAGGGCGAACCGCAGGCCACTTCGCGAATGAGCTCCCGGCTCGAATCGCTGAAGGCGAGATTGCAGCGCTCGGCGCAGCTGTCGAGGAGGTCGTCGATCGCTTCGCCCGAAAGCGGCGCGGTCGAGACGCGGGTGATGTGGCGCATCATCGAGGGGTGGGCCCGGACGATGTCGGCAAAGGCCGAGTTGCCGCCGACCAGCACGAAGCGGACGGGCAGACGCGCATCGGACACCAGCTTCAGGAGCGAGCTGATCTTGTCGTGCATCTCGGGGTCGGTGATCCGGTCGAATTCATCGAGCACCACCACCAGCTGCGAATATTTGAGCATCGAGAGGACGCCCGTCGCCTGATAGGGACTGCTGTCCGCGCCGAAGCTGATCACGCGCTGCTCGAACAGCTCGACCATCGAGGGGTCGACCATCGCCGGCGGTATCTGCTCCAGATAGGAGCGGATAAGCTCGCCAAAGCTCGTGCCGTCGTCGCACGCCGAATAGAGCACCACCACGCCTTCGCGGTCGGCATATTGGCCGAACACCCGCACCAGCGACGTCTTGCCCGAGCCACGTGGGCCCGAGACGATGCCGTGGTTGCGGCGATGGAGAACGCCGCTCAGCAGGCCCTTCACTTCCTGGTCGCGACCGCGCAGATCCTCGGGCTGCCCAACCGGCTGCGAGACGTCGAAGGCCATGTAGACCTGGTCGAGCGCGGTGGTGTCGAGGTGCCGGGGAATGGAAAGCAGGGGCATCATCGCCTCATAGGCGCGATGCTCCGGCTCCCGGTCGCCATCGCGCAACATCAGGCCATCACGCGGTTCGTCGAACGCGGGCGACGAATTCGCCCGGCTCCGGCCGCCAATTTGCTCAGCCGCGAACTGACTGACGCTTTCATACCAACCCATCGGGAGCTTTCCATGGACAAAGGGCGTGCATCGCGATCAATGACGCCTGGTTCCAAACGCGGAGCCGTTAAATTTAGTTCCACCTACGAAAGGTTTCGGGAGTCCCGATGAGGGGCAGTTGAACCGGGCTCGGCGTTGCGGGTTGTCGACGCAAGTAACCGGTGATGGCGTGCCTCGATGGCCACGATGACGATGCGAAAGACCATAGGTAAGGAGGGCGGGGGCCCCGTCGGCCTGGCGGGCGTGTCGACGCGCGTCGTTCAGGTCATTCACTCGCCAGATCCGGGCGGTGTGCTCGCGCTTGCCGACAGCGTCGCGGCCGGCCTTGCTAGGCATGGCTTCGCTTCCGAGACCATCTTCATGACTCCGCGGCCCGGCATGTCGTTCGCCGAGAAGCTCAAGGGCGCGGCAAGCCTCGCAAGGCGCCTGATGCGTGAGCCCGGTACGGCGGTGATCGCCTATCAGGCCGGGCCCTCGATCGTCGCCTCGCTGGCCGGTCTCCTCGTCGGACGCCGCCGCACCATCATTCATCAGACCACCGTTCCCTCGGCGACCAAGGCGCCGGTCCGATGGACGAGCGCGCTTCTCGGCACCCTCGGGCTTTATCCGGTCAACGTCGTCAACACCGCGTACACCGGTGACCAGTTCGGCCGTTATCCGGAGGCCTATCGTCGCCGGATCAAGCTGATCGAGCATGGGGTGGAGCGGCCGACGGTGCGGCAGACCCGCAGCCAGACGCTGGCGAAGCACGCCATCCCCGACGACCGCCGCATCCTTCTCAACACCGCCAGGCTCGACGACCAGAAGAACCAGAGCGTGCTGGTGCGCGCGCTGGTCGCGCTCCGCGATTGCCGGCTGGTGGTGGCTGGGGACGGGCAGGACCGCGCGGCGATCGAAGCACTGGCGGAAAGCCTCGGGGTCGCCGACCGCCTGCATTTGCTCGGCGCGCTGCCCCACGTCGAGGCGCTCGAGCTTTACGGTGCGGCCGACCTCTTTGTCTTCCCCTCGGTCCACGAGACCTTCGGCATTTCGGCGGTGGAAGCCGCGTTGCTCGGCCTGCCGACGCTCGTCGCCGACATCGCCGTCCTGCGCGAGGTGTTGACGATCGCGGGCCATTCGCCCGTCACCTTCCTCGATCCCGATGATAGCGATGCCTGGGCGCGCGCCATCCGCAAGCGGATCGATGCGCCGCTTGCCAGGACCGAGCTCGACCGGTTCGCGGCCGCCTTGGGCGAGCGATACGCACCCGCCCGCATGATCGATGCCTATGTCGCGCTTCTCAAGGGCGAGCGCTGAGCGACACTTGCGCCGTTCGCGGCGATGGCTTCGGGCGCTTCCTCGTCCTCGCGGATCGACCGGCCGAGCATGAACCAGAGCAGCGCCGCGGTCTTGATCGAGAAGATCGACCAGCTGACGGTGAGGTTGAGCGCAACGTAGATCGCGATGGCGAGATGCATGTAACGACCCTCGACCGTCCGCAATTCGCGCCGGAACAGCAGGATCCAGATCGTCGCCGCCACGGGTAGCGAATGGACCATGATGAGGTACCCGAAGCCCGCATCTTCGGCGGCCTTGAGCTTGTCGAGCGCAAGCCCCGCCCAGTTCGCGAGCGTAAAGTCGTGGAACAGCTCGACCGCATGCGCGATCCGGCCCCCGAATGTGTCGAGCCCCGTTTCGAGCCCGAGCAGTACCACCGCCAGGACCATGGCCGCGATCACGACCGGGGCGACGAAGACCGGGGCGAGGCGGGGAATGAAGCGCTTGACCGGCAAGGCGGCGAGGATCGCGAGGCAGGCCACGGTCGCCATCCGGCTGTCGCTTCCGACCAGCAGGAAGAGGGTTCCGGCCACCGCCACCCACGCCATCGTCCGCGGGATCTGCCGCCACCAGCCCGCGAGCCATATGGTCGCGATCACCACGTAATTGCCGAGCGACACCGGTTCGAGGAACACCGAGGACAGGCGGTGGAGGGCGAGATCGGGGAAGAGGAAGCGCGCCTCGGGCCGCACCGCACTGAGGTAAAGCCCGCTGTCGACCCACCAGTCCTGGCTGTCGCTTCCGCGCGTGTGGGCGAAATAGTCGGCGATCGAGAAGACCCGGACGAACCCCTGGACGTCGAGCGCTTCCCACAGGGCGAAAGCGACGATCACCATGTGCAGCCAGAACAGGCGCGGGTGAAAGCCCTCGGTCCGGCTATGAAGACCGAGCAGCACGAAGATCGGCATGATCGCGACGTCGCGCAGATATTTGGGGTCGATCTGCTGGCGGAGGATCGCGAAGAACAGCCAGCTGATCACCATCAGCAGCAGGAGCGCGTCAAATCGTCCCGGCGCTCGACCCGGCCGGGTGAAGGGCAGGAAGAAGGCGGCGGCCAGGATCGCGGCCTCGGCGGCCATCACCGGGAGCGGGCTCAGCCGGAGGGCATTGGTGTCGACGAAGCAGAGCAGGAGGTTGAACAGCGCCGCCGCCCACAGGATCTGCATCTCGGGCATCGCGCCTTTGGTCTGCTCGGCAGGCAAGGGAGAGGAAGCCGCGATCGGCGGCTGATCGATCCGGACCGCTTTCAGTGGCGCTCGCGTGAGCACCTCAGTCGCGCCGTCCCGGCACCGCGGCCGTCCCCGGTCGGTCCGCCAGCATCGCCAGGATGAAGCCGAAGGAGCGGATGAAATAACGGTGGAACAGGCGCCGCGGCTCGGTTCCGAAGCGCCACATCCATTCCATGCCCACCCGCCGCATGAAAAGCGGTGAGCGCTGCTTCAATCCGGTCGCGAACTCGATCGCGGCGCCGACGCACAGGATGAAGGCGTCGCCGAGCGCGGCGCGATGCTCGTACGCCCAGATTTCGGACTTGGGCGCGCCGAGGCCGAGGATGATGTGGGTCGGCGCCTTGGCGCGGATCCGGGCGGTCAGCGCCTCGTTATACGCCGCGTCCTTCTCGAACCCGAAGCGCGGGACCTCGATGGTCAGCGTCGTCTCGTCATAGCCGCGCTCTGCGAGGCGGCGCGTCATGCGTGCAGCCGCTTCCTCGTTGGCGACCAGCATGTAGAGCCGGTGCTGCGCGGGATCCCAACGATCGATCAGCGAAGCGAAGAGGTCCGCGCCGGTCACTCGGCCGGGCAGCGGAATGCCGCTCGCCCGGGCGTAGAGATAGACGGGCGCGCCATCGACCGTGATGCGCCACGCACTGTCATAGGCCTCGCGGAACCGCTGGTCGGTGCGCAGGGTGACGACGTGGTCGACATTGACCGTGGCGAGGAGCTTTGCGCCATCGGGAGCGCGCGGCGTCGCCAGTAACTCCTCGATGAGTTGCTCGCGATCGAGCAGGCTCAGTTCGAGCCCGAAGATGCGCGGCGGTTGCCCGGCGCTATCGCGGCCCTTCGCGGGCTCACCCTGTGTCAACGACGAAGCCTCGGGCTGGCGATGTGGCAGGGACGCGACGATGCACTCACCGACTCGCGGGCAGTGCCAGACGCCTGTTCCTCAGCCATGGTCAGAAGCATGATGTGATCACTCAGGCCCTACAAGCCGCCGAATGCCGGTTCGGTTCCGATGTGGCCCAAGGCGGCACTCGGACAAGGTCGTTCTAGCGACCCGGCTGTCAATGGTCGAGCAAGCGGCGTGGCCCCGGAACCAGATCGGATCCGGTCGCCACGCCCGCGTTGCTGCTTCTCGGATTACAGGAACAGGTCGCTCGCGCTGAGGTGGGTGACGCCCATGACCTCGATGGTGAAGTCGGCCACCCCGTCGCCGTTCGTGTCGCCCGCGACGTAATGATGCCCGCCGGCGTCATACTGGCGGAGTTGCCCGGCCTGGCTGCCGAACGCGGCCTCGTCGATCCAGGTGAACTTCTGGACGCCGGTCGCCAGCGTGCTCGCATCGAACTTCGTGAAGTCGAGCTTGTCGGCCCCGACAGTGAAATCGAGCACCTTCTGCCCGTTGGCGGTCGCCGACGTGTCGAACACGAACGTGTCGTTGCCGAGGCCACCGACGAGCTGGTCGCCGCCGCCGCCACCGTTGATCACGTCGTTGCCGCCAAGGCCGAAGATGGTCTCCTTGGCACCGCTGCCGGTGATCGTCTCGGCGAGATCGGTCCCCTTGAGGACGAGGGTCGAGGCGCTCGTCGCCGTGTCGTCGTTGACGATGGTGGCATAGGCCTGGCCATTGGCGATGGTGGCATTCGAGCCGCCCGACAGGACCAGGCGGAAGCTCTCGTTATACTCGACGAGTGCGTCGTCGATCACCGCGACCTTGACGATCGCGGTCGCCTGGCCGGCCGCGAAGGTGATCGTCCCGGCGGCGGCAACATAATCGAGGCCGGCCTGCGCCGATCCGTCGGCGGTGGCGTAGTTGACCGTCGAAGCCGCCGACAGGTCGCCCGATCGCGTGAGCGTGAAGGTCAGCAGGCCTTCGCTCTCGCCCACACCCGAACCATCGACCGAAATGCTCGGCGCGATTCCGGTCGGCGGCGGCGGGGCGACGTCGTCGCTGACGATCGTCCCGACCCCCTGCGCGTCGGCGATCGTGATGTTGCTCCCGCCGGCGAGGTTTAGGAGCAAGGTCTCGTTGCCCTCGACCAGGGTGTCGTTGACGAGGTTGATCGTCACCGTCGCGGTTGCCGCGCCGGCGGCGAACGAAGCCGTGCCGCTCCTGGCGACATAGTCCGAGCCGGCCAACGCCGTTCCGTCCGCAGTCGCGAAATTGACCGAGGACGCCGCCGAAAGGTCGCCGGTCCGGGTCAACGTGAAGGTAAGGGTGCCGTTCGCCTCGTTGGCGGTGACATCGTTGACCGCGACGCTCGGCTTCACCGGCGCGGGGGCGAGATCGTCGCTGACGATGGTGCCGACCGCCTGGTTGTCGGCGATCGTGGCGTTGCTCCCGCCAGTGAGGTTGAGGAGCAACGTCTCGTTGCCCTCGACCAGCGTGTCGTTGACGAGGGTCACCGTCACGGTCGCGGTGGCCGCGCCGGCGGCGAAGGACACCGTGCCGCTCTTGGCGACATAGTCCGAGCCCGCGATCGCGCTGCCGTCGGCGGTGGCGAAATTCACCGAGGAGGCGCCAGACAGGTCGCCCGAGCGGGTCAGGGTGAAGGTGATCGCCCCGGTCGCCTCGTTGGCGGTGACGTCGGCGATCGCCACCTGCGGCGCGGCCGGCGAAGGCGGCGTGTTGACCGTGTCGTCGCTGATGATGGTCCCGTAGGCCATCACGTCCTTCAGCGTGGCGTTGCTCGCCCCCGACAGGAGCAGCCGCATGCTCTCGTTATATTCGACCAGCGTGTCGTCGATGATCGCGATCTTCACCGTGGCGCTCGCCTGGCCGGCGGCAAAGGTCACCGTCCCTGTCGAGGCGACATAATCCTGGCCCGCCTGCGCCGAGCCGTCGGCGGTCGCGAAATTGACCGAGGAGGCTGCCGACAGATCGCCCGAACGAGTGAGGGTGAACGTGATGAATCCGCCATTTTCATAAGCGCCCTGCGATTCCAGCGCGATCACCGGCGCGACGCCCGTGGAGGGAGGCGGAGGCGGAGGCGGAGGAGGCGTCGTCCCGCCGAACGGATCCTGATACTTGGTGAAGTAATTTTCGAGCAGGTTCATGTACGCCGAATCCGCCGTGCCGGGCGCGGCGGTGAACAGCTTGTAGTTGGTCGCGAACCATGTCCCGCCGCCCCAGGCGATGCCCTCGAGGCCCTGGGCGTTCATGTAATCGAGCGTGATCTTCTGCACTTCGAGCCAGCGGGGATCGTCGCTCGGCACGCCGAACTCGCCGACCTGCCCCTTGAGGCCGTTGGCGTTGAGCCAGTCGACGAAGGGCTTCAGCCGGTCGACACCGATCGTCGGATAGGCATGCTCCTGATCATAGCTGCCGTTGTAGAAGCCCTGATTGTAATTGTCGTAATAGCTGTGGGCGACGTAGATCATCTTCCCCGTGGGGTCGTTGATGATCATGTTGGCGTTGTTGTCGAGCCAGGTGTGGGCCGACGACCAGCCGTCGCCTTCCATGTAGATGATGTTGCTGGTGTCGACCGAGCGGATCGCGTCGGTCGCCGCCTGTGCCGCCGTCTTCCAGGTGGTCGGGGTCGGCATGTCGTGCGGCTCGTTCATCAGGTCGTAGCCGGCGAGCGCCGGATAGTCCTTGAACTCGGTCGCCATCGCCTTCCAGAAGGCGGCGAACTGCTCGACCGTCGGGCCGCCGGGGGCGCCGATGGGAATGCCGTTATACCGGCCGTAGCTGTGGAGATCGATGATCACGTCCATGCCGAGCGAGGCGGCGTTGACCATCATCTGCTTCAACAAGGCGATGTCGCCGCTGAGGTCGAGCGGCCCGCCGAGGCTGTCCTGCAGGCGCTCCCACACGACCGGCACGCGGATGAGGTCCACGCCCTTGGCATTGTAGAACTGCAGGTCGCTGAGGCTTGGGTAATGGTAGGTGGAGTCGGCTGTGCCTCCGGTTCCGTTGAATTCGCCGCCGGAGATATTGAGCCCTATCGTCATTACGCCTCCACAGACAGGCACCGCGGAAGCGATGCGAGGATCGGGCCGACGTCGTCACGTGAGGAGGGGCATGGCAGCAGCAGCGAGGCGTGCGGTCCGATTGCCCTCGACGTCGCTTCGCGCACACCCGATGGTTAACGAAACGCTAAACGGACAATCACTGCTGTAGTTGCGTTATTTCGCCTGTGTATCGCTTGAGGACGGAAAACTGTGGCGGCGAAGAGACATGGAATTGATCGCAAAGGATTTTCCCGGCCCATCGGAAAACGGGCCGGGAATCGCCATCAGAAAATAAACCCGCCGATCCCGCCGATGCGATCGACCTGGATGGTGAAGTCGGCCCAGCCATCGCCGTTCACGTCGCCGGCGACGAGCGTGTGGCCATTCTCCTCATAGACCCGAAGCTCGCCCGCATTGTGGGTGAAGCCGTTCGAGCCGATGTTGCGGAAGGCTTGGTCGCCGCCCGAATTGGTGTTGGCGTCGATCCGGCTGAGGTCGATCCGGTCGTCCCAGTTCCAGTCGGCAATGCGGTCGCCATTGGCCTGGTCGGCCGAGGCGAAGCTGAACGTGTCCGCACCATTGCCGCCGATCAGCACGTCGGCGCCGCCGCCGCCGTCGAGCCAGTCGTTGCCGTCGTTCCCGATCAGGGTGTTGCTGTTCCAGTCGCCGTGGAGTCGATCGTCGTTGCGGCTGCCGGCGACCTGCTCGATCCCCGACAGGCGGTCGCCATGCGCGTCGCCGTAAAGCTGGGAGGCGCGCTCGAGGTCGACGTCGACCGCCGCGCCCGACCAGTGATAGCTGACGATGTCGATACCGCTGCCCCCGTTGAGCGTGTCGGCACCGCCATTGCCGTTGAACCAGTCGTTCCCGCCGGTGCCGCCGTTCCAGTCATTGCCGGGCGTCCCGTTGATAACGTTATAGGCATTCTGGTCGAGCCCCGTGGGTCCGCTCACGACAGGCGCAGGCGCCGGTGCGGGTGCGGGGGCAGGCGCGGGCGCTAGAGTGACCGAGGTCGTCGGCGCGACATAAGCCGTCGCATCGGTATATTTGTCGAAATAGCCCTTGAGCATCTCGAAATAGTTGGTCTGTCCCTTGTCGGGGCTGCCCATGAACATCGAATAGTCCGACGGCCACCAGCTGCCGCCGCCCCACGCCGTCGCGGTCAGGCCGTTGGCCTTCATGTAGTCGACCGCGCGCTTCTCGAGCTCGATCCAGCGCCAGTCGTTGCTGGGTGCGCCGAACTCGCCGATGTAGCCCTTGAGATTATGCTCCTTCAGCCAATCGACGAAGGGGCGAAGCCGGTCGACGCCGGCGTCGGCATAGGCGCCCTCCTGGTCGTAATTGCCGCGATAGGTGCCCGAGGAATCGCGGTCGAAATACTGGTGGGCCTCGTAAATGACGTTGTTGGCGGGGTCGTTGAGGATGAAGTCCCCGTTGATGGCCTTCCAGCTGTGCGCGCCCGACCAGCCGTCGCCATTGACGTAGATGGCCTCGCTCGAATCGACCTTGCGGATCGCATCGACCGCGCTCTGCGCGGCCTGCTTCCACACCCAGTTGTTCGGCATGTCGTGCGGCTCGTTCATGATGCCGTAGCCGACGATCGCCGGAATGCCCTTGAGTTCGCTCGCGAGCTTTTGCCAGAAATCGGCGAACTGCCACGGCTGCACCGCCCAGCTGCCGATCGGATTGCCGTTGTACCGGCCGTAATTGTGCAGATCGATGATGACCTTGACGCCCGCGGTCTGCGCGTCGGCGAGAAACTGCTTCATATGCGCCAGCTCGGTCTGGCTGAGCCCCCCGCCCAGCGTCGGCTGCATCCGCTCCCAGCTGAAGGGAAGGCGGATGAGGCCGACACCCTTGTCGGCATAGAACTTGATCTCGTTTAGGTCAGGATAGTGGTAGTCGACACCATAAGTGCTCCCGCGGCCGAATTCGGCCCCGGATAGGTTGATACCGATCATTGGATTCCCCGCCGCAGATAGTCGATATGTCTGAAAAGCTCCGCCAGCCCGCTTGCCTGACGAGCGTCCGGACTAGATGTCCACCTTGGCCGAGGATAGAAGTCGATACCATGTTGTCGCCGAAGCGTTCATGGAATTAGTCCAACCGTTGCAACCACTTGGTCGGAGCCGAAACGATCTCGTCACGGTCGAGATTGGCGCAGCTCCGTCATCCGGCTCCTGATGCGCCTTCCTGCCGTCGAACCAGTCGGTCGAACAGCCACACCAGCGCCATCGTCGCGCCCGTCAGCGGATAGATGACGCCGAGCACGGCAGCCGTGGCCGCGGCGGCCCCGGTCCGGGCCCCGGCCCTGGGCGCCGGCGGGAGCGTCAGCTTATCCCCGGTCCGGCGCTTCCACCACAGGATGGGCGCCGAAACGCACAGGATCAGCAGGGCGAGGCACCCGGCCAGCATGATCCAGCGATTGGCCGGGCCATATTCCTGGCCCTGATGCGTGGCGATGCCCCATTCGATGAGCTGCGCGCCCCTCCCGAACCCGGCGTAGCCCGCGTCCTGGAGCACCCTGCCGCTGCTCGGTTCGACATAGATGGCGCGGCCGTCCTCCGCCCGCGCGGCCACCTTGCTGAAGCCATAGGGCTGGCCGGACGCCGCCGGGAGGGTGATGGTGAGAGGCGCGGTGAGGCCGCGGCCGGTCGCCAGCCGCAGCGCGCGGTCGACGCCGATGTCCGCCGTCCCGCTCGCCATCGGCCTCGGTCCCGCCTGCAGCGCCCAAGGCAGCGCGTCCTTCTGCGCCGCCGCGCTGCCATGCCCGCCATGGCCGGCACCGTTCTCGAGCTCCCACGGCTGCGGGCCCGGCGCCTTGGGCCGACCGAGGCCATGCGCGGTGACGAGCCGCTGGACCTGCGCGCCCCAGACGACCGACCACGGCATGCCCGTGACCGCGAGGAACAGCACGATCCCGCCCGCCAGGAATCCGGTGGTGGCGTGGAGGTCGCGCCAGAAGCGGCGGCTGCGGGTCGGTCCCCTGAGCGCGATCGCCCGGTTCGCGCCCCGCGGCCACCAGAGCACGAGGCCCGTCACCACGAGCACGATCGCCCAGCCCGCGGCGATCTCGATCAGCGCGTTGCCGACCGGGCCGGTGATGACGAGGCTGTGGAGGTCGCGGACATTCTTCATGATCCCTCCCGCCGCGACCGTTCCCAACACGGCGCCGCTGCCCGGATCGACGAAAGCGGTGCGCGCCGCTCCCCCGACCTCAACCCGCATCCGCCAGGTTTCCCTCGGCGTCCCGGGCAGCTCGACCTGGGTCACCTTGCCCCCTGTCTGCCGTTCGGTCTCGGCGATGAGCCGCGAAATGGCCATGGGCGTGGCGGGGGCGGGCAGCGTGACCCACCCGCCGTAAACCGCCCGCTCGATCTCGGGCTTGAACAGATAAAGGCCGCCGGTCACCGCCAGCCACGCGAGAAAGGGGAGGACGAGCACCCCCGCATAGAAATGCCACCGCCAGAATGCGCGATAGAGGTCGGTGCTCATCGTGCGCCTCCGCTGAGGCGCGTGCGCAGGCCAAGAAACACGGCGCGGCGCTCGACGGGGTAGAAGATCGCGCTTCCCGGGTTCCACGAAATGACCGCCCCGACATCGCCCGCCGCCTTGCGGTTGGCGAGATTGCGGAGGTCGGCGAAGACCTCGCTCCGGCCGTCGATCGCCATCGATCCCGTCAGCCCGAGGAGCGCATAGCCGCCCGTCCGGAAGCTGTTGCGATAGTCGGCGAAGGCACCCTGCGGCACCCACTCGACCGACGGCGCCACGCCCCACTTCTCGGGTCCGAACCGCAGGTCGGTCCGAAGCAGGTGCTTGGGAATGACCGGCAGGCGATTGTCGCCATATTGCCGGTCGCGGTCGAAGCGGAAGTCGTTGAACTGATAGGTGGCGCGCAGCCTCGCCCAGGAGGCGAGCGGTGCCTCGAGTCCGGCCTCGATACCCTGATGGATGGTCCGCCCGGCATTGAAGGTCGATGCCGGAATGTCGGCGCTGACCGTGAACTGCAGCAGCTCGTCCCGGACCCGCGCCCGGTAGAGGCTTACATCGAGCCTCACGTCGCCGATCGACCCGCGCGCGCCGACGTCCGCCGTCCAGGCATGTTGCGCCCGCAGGGGCACGAAAGCGGCGACCTGCGCGAGCTCGATGAAGCCGGGAAGTTCGTGGCTTCGGCTGAGGTTCGCGAACAGCTGCATCCGCTTGCCGGTTTCCCAGAGGAGCCCGAGGCGCGGCGAGAATTGTTCGAAGCGCGCCGACCCGGTCACGGCGATCGGGATCCGCTGCTCCTGCCGGCGCTTGCCATCGGTATAGACCCCGCCGGCGATCGCAGTCAGACCCGCGCCAAGCCCCAGACGTCCCTCGCCATAAACGTCGATCGTCCGCGCCGTCTGGTCGGCCACGAACGTCCGGGCGCCGCTTTTGCCGTCGAGATTGACGAAGCGCTTCGAATCGACTGTCCCGAACCGCGCGGTCACGCCGCCGAGCAGTTGCAGGACGCCGCGCGTCCAGCCGATCCGCCCGAACAATCCGCGATCGACCGAATCCTGTTCGACGACCTGGAAGATCGGGTGGTGGAGGCGCTTCCAGTTGGCGAAGACGCCGCCCTCGAGGTCGACGCTCCCGAGCCGGACCGTTGTCCGGTTCTGCACGCGCAGCGAATCGATGTCGCGGGCCTGGTCGCCGACAAGGCTGCCCGTTTCCGGACGGCTCCGGACGATGTCGTAGGTCAGCGCCCCGGGCAGCTCCTGCCGAAGCCGGTTCGCGCCGACATAAAAGCGGGTCTGCACGGTCGCCGCGGGCTGCCAGCCTAGATTGCCGTTGAATCGTAGCCCCGCGCGCCGGGCATGCGCGCGGTCGCCGTCGCTGCGGTCGCCGTTCACCGCGAGCCAGCCATCGACCTCCTTCCCGGCAACGCCGACCGAAACGAGCCCACGGACCGTGTCGAACGACCCGCCGTCGGCCCGGACCCGGACCCCGGGCGAGGTCCGGCCGGTCGGGGTCACGCCGTTGATGGCGCCGCCGAGCGTCGTTCCGCCGAAGCGGAAGGCGCTGGCGCCGCGATAGACTTCGAGCCGGTCGAGGATCGTCGGATCGAGCTCCTGGAAATCGCCATTGTCGTCGGCGAGGTTGATCGGAATGCCGTCCTGCAGCAGCGTCAGCCCGCGCATGTGATAGCCTCGGCTGATGCCCGAGCCGCGGATCGACAGCCGTACCTCCTGGCCGAACCGGGGCTGCGCATAGACGCCGGACGAGAAGGCCAGCGCGTCGCGCAGCGAGACCGCCGCCTTGTTCCTATATTCCTCGGCGGTGACGAGGTCGGTGCCGCCTGGACGGCCCGTCAGTTCCGACGCGCCTTCGGGAAGCCGCGTGCCGGTGACGACGATCGAGGGGGGCGCCGTCTCGTCGACGGACGCGCCCGGGACCAGCGCCGCGGCGCCAGCCAATAAGGTGATGAGCATGGTTTTTCCTGACTGATGGGGAAAGCCGGCAGGCGAGCCGCCGGCGGACAGGTCAGGGGTGCGCGGGTGGTCCGGTGCTGGGGGGCGGCGGCGCGGCGAGGCCTTGGCCGATGCGGGCGAGATCGACGCTTGCCGCGATCACGGCGACGACCGGCGCCACAGCCAGCATCGGGCCTTGAGTGGGAAGCGGGGCGGTCAGCGCCGAGGCGGCGAAGGTGCAAGGCGCCGAATGATCGGCCTTCTCGCGCTCGTCGCCCGACGGGTGGCCACCGCCATGGCTCGCCGCCATCTTGTGCCCTTCGCCCGGTCCGTGCCGGCCGGCATCGTGAGAGGGCGCTGCCGGCGCTTCCTGCCAGCCCGAACAGAGGACGAGGCGAATGCCGTCCGCATCGATCGCCGGCATCCAGCCCGCGGGCACCAGCGCGCGCATCAGCAGGCCGAGGCCGAGCAGCGCGAGCCACAGACCCCGAAGGTCGATCATGCGGACAGCCCTCGTCACCGGGACGCCATTAGCGCGCCCATGGCCGTGACGCCATGAGACCGATTGACCAGGGGTGGTTGGAAAGCAGCGCCGATGCCGCAAAGCCAGGATGGTGACCCAGCCACTGTGCTGCGAACCGGTCTCCCTGTTAAACAGGCAATTACAGGGAAAAAGTTCGAAACTGCGCTTAAAGCAGGCTCTCAAGACAGATCATCGGCGACGATGTAAGGAAGGAAAAAGGCATTTTTCGGCCAACCATGCGTGCCGGAGAAAAGCCATTCCCTGCTATTCGCCAAAACAAGCATCTAATTCGATGAAACAGGAGCATTATTCGCACTGAGCAGGGCGGTTGAACGCCGAAACAGGCCATTTTGCGAGGCTCCGACCGAGTGGGCTTGCCAACCCGCGAAATCCTCGTTTTCCATCACGATGACTTAGTTGCCCGTTCGTGTTATGTTCCGCTTATGAAGCAGAACGCAACGGCAACGGCGGATACCGATCGTCAGCTGGCGATTATTTATCAAGCGACCAGTTCCCTGCAACCTGATCCGCGTAATGCGCGAACGCATCCCAAGCGGCAGATCACGCAATTGGTGAAATCCATTCAGCAGTTTGGCTTCACCAATCCAGTGCTCGTGGACGAAGCCGGGTTTCTTATCGCCGGCCATGGCCGGCTGAGGGCGGCACAAGAGCTTGGCCTAGCGGAGGTGCCATCGATCACCCTCGGGGGTCTTTCCGAGGCTCAGAAGAAGGCGTTGCGGTTAGCAGACAACAAGATCGCTCTGAATGCCGGCTGGGATTTAGAGATTCTACGACTTGAACTGACTGATCTTGGCAATCTGGACATCGACTTCGACCTGGGCCTCACCGGCTTTGCGAGTGGCGAAATCGACGTCATTCTGAAGGCCGCGAACGATCCAGACGATGAGTGTATTCCGGCCGTACCAGCGGAGCCGCGGACGCGGCCAGGGGACGTGTGGGTGTTGGGTGAGCATCGCATCGGCTGTGGCGACGGCCGCGATCTGGAGTTTCTGAAGCGGCTGATAGGGGAGGGGGCCGCGATCGATGCGGCGTTTTTGGATCCGCCGTACAACGTCAAGATCAATGGGCACGCGAACGCCAAGGGGCGACACCGCGAGTTTGCAATGGCCTCAGGCGAGATGAGCGATGCGGCTTTCCGACAGTTCCTCGAGGAGACGCTCGGAGCGGCCGCAGTGGTTTCGCGGCCAGGCGCTGTTCACTTTGTCTGCATGGACTGGCGCCATCTTGATGACGTCTCGGTGGTGGGACGCTCGGTTTACGGCGAGCTTCTGAACATCTGCGTCTGGAACAAGAGCAACGCAGGAATGGGTTCTCTCTACCGCTCAAAGCACGAGATGGTGTTCGTCTATCGCGTGGGCGATGTGCCCCACGCCAACATGGTCGAGCTCGGCCGGCATGGTCGCAATCGAACCAATGTCTGGGACTATCCGTCAGTTAACTCCATGGCTGGTAGCCGGCGCGAGGACTTGGCGCTGCATCCAACGGTCAAGCCGGTGGCGATGGTGACGGACGCCTACCAGGATGTGACCAAGCGCGGCGACCTGGTGTTCGACATATTCCTTGGGTCCGGTACGTCGCTGATCGCTGCTGAACGGTGCGGGCGACGCTTCCGCGGGTGCGACATCGATCCCGCGTACGTTGACGTCGCCGTTGAGCGTTGGGCGCAGGCAACCGGAGGAACGCCAAAGCTGGAGCGAGCCCAGTGAGTGGCAGGTTTGTCAAAGGACAGAGCGGCAATCCTGGCGGACGTCCCAAGAAGCGGCGCCCGCACGTTTCAGCCTTCGACATCATCTTCGATAAGACGCTGACAGTGATGAAGAACGGTGTCGAGCGTGAGCTTACTCTCGACGAGGCGCTACAACAGCAGACTTACCAGGCGGCGCTCAAGGGCAGCAGAATGGCGGTGCGAGCCGTCTTGAAGATGATCGAAAAGCGTGAAGAAGCTTTGGCAAAGAAGGTCGTCCCTTTAGGGGCGCCGGCCTACAAGTTTCGTCACGAACAGGATCCCCGGAATGCTGATGACGCCATGTTGCTCCTTGGAATCACTGTGCCCGACCCGTCTTGGTCGGGAGATTGCCAGAACGGCACTCGCATGAAGCTGGCGACGTGGGCCGCTCAAGCCGCCTTGAGCCGTCCTGGGCGCCGGCAGCTTACAGAAAAGGATCGGGACGAGATCAAGCGAACGACGCTGAACGCGTCAGATCTTAAGTGGCCGCGTCAGCGTGGGCAAAGCTGATGGAGAACGAGCCAGAGCAGGTTGGTTACGGCAGGCCACCCACCGCGACGCGCTTCCAAAAGGGGCAGAGTGGCAATCCGCGCGGACGACCTCGCAAAGCCAGCGGCAGTGACATCCCGTACGACAGTCTGCTTGGACAGATGGTGACCATTCGCGAGGATGGACGGCAGCGGCGGGTAACTGCCGCCGAGGCCTTTTTGCTTCACCTCACCAAGAAGGGGTTGTCTGGCGACAGTGCGGCTGCCCGAGCGTCTCTCGCCGCGATCGAGAATGCACGATCAAGACGCGGGGCGGAGGAGTTGCAACAGATCAAAATCATTTGGAAAGGCGTTTCTCCGGGCTCCGTCGGCTGCAGTATCGAACCGCTGGGCATTGCAACGAAGCTGAATCGCTATTCTGAGGTGAATGCACGCATCCTGCTCAAGCCGTGGATCGTGCAGCTCGCACTCGATAGGATGCAGGGAGGTGAGCTATCTGCCGACGACCAAATGGCCGTAATGAAAGTCACGCAAAAGCCGGAAAAGGTTGAATGGCCAAGCTGGTGGTCAATGAGGGCACAGTGTCACCAGTTAAGTCGTTGAGACCAACAGGGTCTGGCCGATATTGGCGCCGACGTCGATGAAGGCGCCGGCGCGCTGCTTGAGCACGCGTTTGATGGCCCGCGTCTTCCACTCGGATTCCCAGCTGACGAGCCCGCGCGTTTGCCAGCTGACGTTCGTGACGCGAAGATCGCGCTGGCCCACCCTGACCCCATAGGACGGTCGCGCCATCAACCAGGAGCGGGTCCAGAGCCCGATTGCCTTCGTCCGATTCCCAACGCTACCCCCTGACCACTGCCAGCTGATGCCGACGATCAGCTATTGTTGGGCGATGGGCGGTCGGCTTGGCAAGCAGCGAGCAAGACCTACCTACCCATAGCGGCAGGCGCGGCCGACCTTGCCGCCATTGTCGTAGCGCGGGATGTAGCGAACGCCTGGCACGCGCAGCATCCGGCAGTTGAGGTTCGTGGGGCCCGCCCAGGCCACTGCCAGCAGCCGGCGGTAGCGATCTCGGCCGACCGGTTCGAGCCGCACCGGGCCGAGGCGTAACGCGACGCGCATGGTGAGCTTCGCCCTCGTCGCGGCCGCGCTGTCACAGACGTGATCGCCGAAGCCCTCGCGGCAGGGCCGGCTGTCACTCCGATCGGGCGCATCGATGCCGAGCAGCCGTACTTCCCCCACGTTCGCACAGCGGATGCTGTCTCCGTCGATGACCTGGGGAGCGATGCAGACAATGGTAGCGGGAACGTCAGGTCTCCTAGAATGTCATTCTCGATGCTCTTCCGCCCGAATATTTCGCCCGTGTCGGCCGACACGACGAAGGTAAGGGCGATCAGGATCCGGCTCCGGGAAGCCGAGTATGGCGCGCTGCTGACGCCAATCGGCGGGCAGTGGCGAATAAAGAAGTTTGTGTTCTGTGAGGTCTTCAGGCTGGCGGCCATCGATGATGGCGGCTTTGATGTCCGGCGCAAGGTAGTTGAGCCGCAGCAGACGCGAATATTTGCTTGGCCCAAGTTTCAGCGCCGCCGCGTGTTTCTCGAGATCCCGTGCTGGATCGCTCAGGAGGCCGACCTGCGCCTTGGCGGCCGTGTCCAGCAGCCTCACTAGGTGGGCCGAGCGGTTCGCGCCAGGCACGCATTCATACGGCAAGCTGAGCTTCACTCGATGGGGTGCGAGAACCGCATCAACTTGAATGAGGTGCAGGTCTTCCGGCGATCGCGACATCTCCCGTACGGTTCGGAATAGGCCGATGCCGCTCCAATTCAGGAAAGCATCAAGCGTTCGAAGCGATACCCAGATCCGGACTTCGCGCTTGGCGATCTCGACGCGGCTGAGCAGCGCTTCGAAAACGTGCCGGAGTTCTGCGCCCTTGAAGTCGACCAACCGCGAGGCGGCGACGGGTCCCTTTTGCTGCATCGCAAAGGCCAATTCCGGATCGGCGTAGGCGCGGATGACCGCGACCCGCAACTGCTCCTGATCGTTGAGGAACGCGATGATCGCCGCCTTCACCAGATTCTCGAGTTCGGGCGCCCTGACCCTGACTCGATCTTGCCGCCCGCCCTTGCGAAAACGACGGCTATCGCTCTCATAGTAGCGCTGCGGCCACCGATGGGTCCCGCGAAGCCGCGGGGCCAGCACGCGATCGGTATCGTCAAAGGCGAGCCCGGCCAGGACGTGCAGGCTGAGGTCGGCCTTTCCGCTCTTCTTCGACCGACTGGCAAGCACGTCCTGGATCGCCGTCCAGCGGTCGAGCGAGACGTAGGGCTCGTGATCACCCCGGATCAGCTTCCCTTCCACGCACTGGTATCCGGCGTAGAGCGGGTTCGAAAACATCCGGCAGGCAGAGCCGCCGTACCAGAGCGGACGACGTTCCCCCCGTTGCCGATCGGCGCGAAGTGTCGCACCCAGCCCCTCGTCCTCGAGCGCGCGAAGAAGTCCTCGGATGCTCGGATAATCGTCAAAGCGAGCCCATGCCTCGCGGACAAGCCGCTCTTCGCAGGCCTCAATCGCCAGCCGACCCTTGTGCTTCTTGTAACCGATGGGCGCGGCGCCGCCGATGAAGAGGCCGCTTCGGCGCATCGTGTTCTTCTTGTCGCGGATCCGGTCTCCCATCATCTCCCGCTCGAACTGCGCGAAGGTGAGCAGGATGTTGAGCACCATGCGACCCATGCTGTCGGTGGTGTCGAACGACTGGGTGACGCTGACGAAGGATATGCCGAAATGCTGGAAGGCATCCATCAGGCGAACAAAGTCGGCGAGCGAGCGGGTCAGCCGGTCGATCTTGTAGAAGACGATTGCGTCGATCCGCCCTTCGCGAGCATCGGTTAGCAGGCGGTGTAGCGCTGGCCGTTCGAGGTTGCCGCCCGTGAAGCCTTCATCGTCGTAATGCTGTGGCAGCTCGATCCAGCCCTTGTGAGCTTGGCACTTGATATACGCCACGCAGACCGCCCGCTGCCCTGCCAGTGAGGTCATTTCCTGACCAGTCGGACTTTCCGTACTCTTTCTGGTGTAAATGGCGCAGCGAGTGATGGTTCGTGGTGCGCTCTCGTGTCGCATGGCATGGTCCTCCCGGACGCCTGCGGAGAGGGACCGCTCGCAAGTTTGGAAGAGGCCGGGCGGGCGCTGGCACGGCAACCCGCCCGGGCCTCACCAGCCCCCTCGGGTTGGTTCGAAATTGCGGCTACGTACAGCAGGCCCGTGAGCGAGAATGCTCCCGATCACCGCAACAACGCAAGCGCAATCGTTTCGGCTCAGGGTGTAGAAATTCGGCATGAACTCTTCGGCTTGGAGTCTCGATGTTGCCCACCTGCGGTGGTGGTGCCCTAAGACAAGGCAATTAAGGCGCAAGGAACGTTGCGATCGCGAGAATAGAGACGTTGCCTGCCAAAACCAGCGGTGCCACCGTACCGTCGGCGGCTCGGTGCCCCCCAGTCAAGTCGCCGGGTCGCCGACACGTCCTTTCGGCCTATTGTCAGCTTCTCGACATAGGCTCAATTGGGCGCATGGGCGGTGACGTTGAATGGTTGCGTGATCAGATCAAGCGATGCCACCGCCTCGCGCGTGAGTGCAATGACGAAAAAACGAGCGCAGCTATCCGAATCTTGTGCGCCCAATATGAGGCCTGTTTGCAGGTGCTTGAGGCACCTGCGATTCCGGCGTGCCCAACATCGGAACGGAGTTCGGCTACGGGCGGCAATGCCGAAGAGGGTTGGCAACCCGGCGTTTAAACTCGGAACGCCGGGCCACCGGGCGCAGTAGTGCCCAACGAAAGTTGGCCGCAAGCTGAACGGGCGGGCCGGTGCATACGGTCATGACATGGTATGCGAAGCGCGGTCAGGAGCGGATCGGGTTGGGCGCTTGCCTAGCGTTCCCCGGTTTGTCACGGACTCGCTATCTCTGAAGGAAGGGCGCATAATTTGCGCAGCGCATACTGTTCTTTCAGCAAGTTTGCGCACGAGAGACGAATGCGAGGTTCCGCTGTCACGAGGGAGAGATGTATGCCTTCGGAAGATATCGCGTATTATCAGCAACGTGCCTCGGTGGAACGTGACCGCGCCAAGTCCGCGCCGACCGCCGAAATCGCCGCCATTCACGAGCAGCTATCAGCGCACTACGAGAATGTCATCGCGTCTTTGAGACGCGGAGCGGAAAGCTCAGACGTCGTCGATCCGTTTGATTTTGAGGGGTCGCGGCAAATTCGACCTGGTAGTGGCTCATGAGTCATCGCTCACGATGTCCTTAGGCCGCTGGCTATTCGTAGATGAAAAAATTTCCTGACGACGCGAATTTGCACGATGCTCTGGCGTACCTTCGCGCGGCCATAGTCTTACTTGACCGTGAAGGATTGCAGATGGCTGCATCGCGATTGGCCATGGCCATCGATGAAGTCGAAGATGCAATGGCCGAAGCGCTACTGAAGCGCGAGCGTTCGGGATCCTCAGATTAAATTAAGAGATGCCACAGCTGATACGATCCTAATAGGTACAGTGGGGTCTCTTGCAGCACGACATTCTTATCGGACTAGATCGAACCGCGACGAAGGTCTGTATTGCGACTGGTGGCGTCGTCACCGAACTGCTTTGCGCCCGAGTACTTGGCCGGGCTCAGCGACCCGAGTGGGGTTTATGTCGTCGGAAGATCGTTCGATCCTTGATTTGCGATTAGCCCGCCTCGCCAAGCAGTATCGTGAGGAGGCGAGGCGTGCGGCCGACCCCGCTACCGCGGCTCGCCTGACCGACTTGGCGGATTCGTATGATCGGGCAGCTCGCGAGTATCATTCGCTACCCGACGGGTCATCGTCTCAATCAGCCTGAGGTAATGGTCGGCTAAAGCCTCGTGCTTGAGCGCGATGGCACGAGTAGGAGCTGTCAGGGCCCGACTGCTCTCAATCAGCACGAGTTGGCGATATTGGGCAATCTTATCATCGGACATGCGCTCGGCCTTCGCTGCAAAGCATGCTTCAAAAGATCAGCCACGACGCGCAAAAAAATGGCTAACCGCTCTTGATGTAATGGCTAACCTCTCCAGCTCATGGCGAATTTCCGCCATTTCTGAAGGGTAGTGGAGGCCCGAGCCGGTGTGCCACAATCGCGCAATTACAGACACTTACCGTGGCTAACACTTTGACGGCGACTGATGCATTTTCAGTAGCTTACTATCGGCAATGGCTAACCTAAAACGGCCGTTTAGGATGCATCGACGGCGTACCAGCGCACCCGAAACGGGCGGATTGCTCTCCGATTTGCGGCGTACCGAAACGCGGATCCCTCGTTCAAGAACCCGTCTGCGAGTTCGATGCAGTGAGCGGCTTGCTCTCCGGAGAGTTTCGTTGTCGCAGGTAGATCGAGAGAACAACGAGGACGGCAGTGGAGAGAAACTCGCTCTGCCAATTCTGGAACGATTCGAACCACAACTGAGGGTCGCGCAAGTACGCGAGGGCGCTGACAGCCGCGTCGCCATGCTCGCGAGCCTTGTCCGCTGCAACCTTCGCGCTGTTGGTCCAATGGAGAATGAACGATAGGAGGAAAAGCACGAACAAGGCGGTGCCCAGACTGTGGGCATAGATCCATCGCATGACTGGGCCGCGGCGAAGGATCCTCGGCGCGTCTTGATTCTGCGCAATTTCCTGCAGCGAGCCATCGCGATCGGGTTTGTCCGGATCCCTCGATTCCGACGATCCACGCTGCACCAGGATGCTGGTGAGTACGACATACACGGACATCTGAAGGAACTCGCTTTCCCAATTCTCGAAGACCGAGGACTGGAATGTGGCGCTGCCAAGATACTCCCAGGCGCTCGATACCTGTCGGCCATGGCTTCGCAATTCCTCGTTCTCGACCGTCCAGCCCGAGAGCCACTGGCCGATTATGCTGACGAGAAAAAGCGCGAGTAAGATGATCGTTAAGCCATGATCGGAAATCCAACGCTTCACGATGTGCTCCCATGTCGCCAACTGGCGATGTCGGCACTTGAGCTTCCCCGGGTTCGCGGTCAACGCGCTTGGTATCCCGTCGGCGCGCGCCTACGCGGTGAAAGAGCGCTGCCGGGGGAGGCGATCAAATGGATGTTCATCTCAAACGGCTGACCAGTCGTTTCGAAATCAATGCCGAGGAAGAGCGTGTTATTCGCAGTCTTCCCGACGCGGTGCTTGAATGCGCCGCCGATGAGACAATCGTGCTAGCCGGGGTCGCTCAGAGCTATAGCCGGATCCTGCTTTCCGGTGTGACGGGTCGCCACAAAGGGCTGAAAAACGGATCACGCCAAATCACCGAACTCAATTTTGCCGGTGATCCCATCGACGTGCACAGCTTCACGCTGAAGCGTCTTGACCACGATATCGTCAGTTTTTCGCAATGCACCTTTGCGCGCATTCCCCATCAGAAGCTCTGGGAAATGACCGAGCGATATCCAAGGCTGGCACTCATCTATTGGTTCGGTACGAACCTCGATGCGGCAATCCACCGGGAGTGGGAATTGTCGCTCGGGAAGCGGAGGGCGATTGTTCGCATGGCGCATATGTACTGCGAACTGAACGCCCGGCTTCAGATCGTCGGGTTGAGCGACGGCCGACAATTCCGTTTGCCGCTCAATCAGGCCGAGCTGGGTGAGTGCTTGGGAACGACTGTTGTGCATACCAACCGCACGCTTCGGCAATTGCGTGAGTGCGGATTATGCGACCATCGCGGTGACATCGTGACGATCCATGATCTGGCGAAACTCAGTGCCTTGGCTGAGTTCGACCCTGCATATCTCTATCTCGAGAAGCAGACGATCTGACCATTTTCTCCGATAAGTCTCGAGGTCTCAATTCCAAGGCTTAACTTGGTTTAATGCGCCAAATGCATTGATGGGGTTGGACGCCAGCCGGCTGAACTTTTTCAGAGGGCGCGATGATCGACGACGAAACCTCATACTTTCGACTTCGTGCGGCCGAGGAAGTCCGGATGGCCGAGAAAGCGAAATGCCCTGAAGCTGAAGCGGCACACTGGAAAATGGCACTCAGATATGCCGAGAAAGCAAACCTCGTCGATACGAAGTTAAATACTCTGCTGCTGGAACACGGCGACAACGCTGCGCTCTACGCGCAGGCTCGCGCCCAAGCAGCTCGAGACTTGGGCCTGGAGGCCGACGCACGCGAGTGGCACCAAATTTTTCACGATCTCGAAGTGCTGCGGAAAACTGACTCCGAAATCTTCAGTGGGAACGACAAGCCCACTACCGGACGCGTTTGATAGGTTTTGAGGGTGCGCGCGTGAAGGGCCTCGGCTATTTGATATCAACGCTCAGTGTCTGTCTACTAGGGATAGTTTCGTGGCAAGGCGACCAACCTTTGTGGAAATCTTTAGTCCTGATCGCAGGCATGACTGCATCGATTGCTGGAATGATCCTGCGCTTCCTCTCTCACCGTAAGGACCGAGCGGCGATAGCCTTTGCCCAACGTGAAGCCGCGCAATCATCGTTCCGGCGATCCGGGGCCGGACCACCACATCGGAACGGTGACGACAGGACGAATATCTAGATCACGATTTGTGCTCGGGTTTTCCCTTGCGGCTGGTCTTGGCCATCTTCTCAAGCTCGTTCTCGCTCATCGACGAGGCCATCGACTTCGACGCACCTCGAAGCTTGCTCTTCGGTGTGTCGCCCCGCTTCGCCGAAAGAGCCGCACCGGCGGCTTTCTGTTGAGCTGCTGATTTAGCTGGCATGAGCGATCTCCTCACGTAAACAGCGGCAAAACGCTCCAATGAGGGTTTGGTTCGAGGTGTTGCTAAGTGCGAGTTGGCTACGAATGTCCGCTTCCCACCCATTCGCGACATTCCGTCCGAACGTCTGGGTTCGACCCATTGCGGACATTCGACCGCGCTGTAGCCTAAGCAGATGGACTGGGAAACGAAGCTGCTGAGTGACATAGAGTCAGGCTCCCTGCGCCCTCGGACGCACGAAGTCGCTCGCCGCTTGGCCCGCCATCAGAACTTCGGCGGTGAGTTGGGCAAGGAAGTTGTCGCGGCCTTTGATCAAGGCAGGGCAGCGGGGGACGAGCGCCTCCTTGGCACGCTTTGGCAAAGAATTGAGTCCTTACCTTTAAGCGAGCAAGGGTCGCAAAGGACACTTTTGTCGCTGCTACGACCTGATGAGCCGCTGGATAGCCACTTGGCTGAATACCTCATTGGATGGGCGAGCGACGAAAACGTCCCGCCGAGCGAAATCGAAGCGGCCTTCCGCTAATGTCTGCTTTCCACCCAAAGCGACATTCGAGCTTGCTCAGGAAATGATCATAACCTGCTCATGACAGCGGCTCGCGCTTCAGTCATTTGGTCCCCGCACTTCGCAGGAGACCTGGTTGCCAACCCGTCCTTCGCCGCTCTGGTGGCTCACCGGCTTTCTTGTGACCGGCTTTCCGGTCCTGAACTTCATCTACTGGCCTCAAGTTTTGAAGTCTGGTGTGTTGCCGCCTGATGGTGACAGTATCGGCATCCCGATGTTCGGCAGCATTCTTACCGCGCTGATCGCATCGCCGATGGTCTTCGGCGTCACTTGGCTTTGCTTGCGACGCTACAATCCCGCCGGCCAGCTGTGGTCATGGCGGAAGGATCGGCCCGTTCGTTCGGTTGTAGCCACGGTGCTGTTCGGTGCGGCGTCGCTCGCATTTACCGCTGGTATATTGGAAAGCCTTTGGCGTCCGTCACCGTGGTATGAATATCTCTGGCCTATCTACATCGCTGGGTGGCTGCCGTGGTTCGTCGGCCTCAGAGCGGCGCTGATAGAGCAACTCGATTACGAACCCACCTATTCGGAACGGTAGGTCCGCTTTCCACCCATTTACGACATTTCGCCGAATGTCTGACTTCGACCCATTGCGGACATTCGGCCGCAATGCGAAGTTGGCACGTATGCGCATCTCAGACCTTCGTATGGGTGACGTTTATCGCCACAAGGAAAGCGCTGCTGGGAACATCCTTGCTCAAGTAGGCGAAGGTGGAGACGTGGGCTTCTTCAGAGCGCAGTCGACTACCTCTCTTGCCGAGCAACAGCCGCTATTTCGTTTGGTGATGAACCAACCCGACTTCAGGCGGCACTGGCAGAGACAAGGTAGCTTTCCCGCGCACGAGTCTATGCGCCACCTCGCGTGGTATGGTGATGCGGACATTGGTTCCGAGGTTAGATACAGGGTTCGCCTCGACAACATCGAGATGAGAACGGAAGTCGACGATATGGCGTTCGAGAGGCTGGAGCGATTAGCTGTTTGGGAGACGGCTCACGTTCTGGAGCGTTTGACCCGCCTTATACCGTCACCTTGAATGTCCGCCTCCCACCCATTCGCGACATTCCGTCCGAACGTCTGGGTTCGACCCATTGCGGACAGAGGCGGCTACCGTCAGACTACCCTGAGTGAGACGAGTGACCGCCTTAGCTTTGCAGGCGTCGGCCATCGCCAACGGTTTGCTGTTACTCAGTGCCATTGCATTGTTGTTGATGCAGCCCGAAGGCGCGACCCTTAATTCGAGATGGTTTGGCCTGCAGGTGCTTGTCGCTCTTGCACTGGTCTGGACCTTAGTGCTCACCTCCTTCGTCATCTTAGCGGAGTTACTCCAAAAGCGCGCGGGGTGGTCGCCCGTCGCGACCGTCGTGACGACCATTGCGGTCGACTTCGCGGTGGTCTGGCTGTTGAGCGGCGGGACTGCACCCTGGTCCACTAACCCCTACACCCTCTGGAGGGATGCCTGGACGATCGGTTGGTTGCTAGCCAGCAGTTTGCTCGCCACCGGGCTCTTCAGTTTTCTTTCAGGGCTCGGAGGGAAGGAAGAGCCGCACTGAAGATAGTGCCCCATAGGCCATTGCAATGCTGGATTGAACGTCCGCCTTCCACCCATTGTGGTCATTGGCGGTTAGACTAGCCTGGTGGGGAGGAGGTGTTGATGCGCCCGAGAGTTGCTTCGTTCTTGATCACGGCGTCACTCTTCGTGCCTGCGAACGCAATGGCATGCGAGTATGACCCGTTCCTGTTCCGCTTGCCTGGCGAAACGGTTGCCGACGCAGAGCAGCGCTCAGAGGCAATCATGTCCGAGGACAAGATTGTCAGACGCTACAATCGGGAGGCTGCTGCGTTCGATAACGCGAGCAAGGTCTATTTAGGCAGGGTCACATCCGTTGGCCCCGGTGGACAGGAAAGGTGGGGTCTCAGCGATCAATTTGTGACGATCCGATTGGTCGCCTCCCTGAAGGGCGAAGCGCCCAAACAGCAAAGGCTAGCTGGGGAGAAGGCGGGCAGCCTCTGCAAGGATCGCGGCGACGGCTTGGGCGCATTTTCAAAAGTCGGCGACCTCATCGTCGTCTTCGAAGGCCTTGCCCGGTCCGATGAGCGCCCTCGCGGAATCGACAGTATTCCCGCTAAGTTGATCCGAACCGTTCCGCTTCTCGACGAGCTAAGAGAGCACGGGACAGATCTCGAATGACGCAGCTCTCGCAATGTCCGCTTTCCACCCATTTACGACATTTCGCCGAATGTCTGACTTCGACCCTTTCCGGACGCTCGGTCGGCGGACCTGGCGCCATCTCGTGAATGTCTGCTTGTGGTGGTTTGCGGAACGTCTGCTTTCCGGCGAGCACAGGCGGTGAGCCGACATTCGTTTAGGTAGAGCGAGCCGGCCGCTTAGAGCCCATTGCTGACATTCAGCGCTGTGATCGTCGATCCCGCAAGCGGCCGTCGGTCCAAGCCGGCCGCCGCGCTGGCCTGCCGAGTTCAGGCGAGGCCGTTCAGATAATCGGCGCGCGCCATCTGGCCCGCGGGCCAGATGGCTGCATCGATCAGCGCCATCGTGACGCGCCGCGCCAGCTGGCGCGCAAGTGTGCGATCCTTACTTGGCACCAGTCCCTCGATCGAGCGGCCATGCACAAATACGCTGCGCGTCTCGAACAGGTCGGCAAAGTCGCTGCCAGCCTTCGGGTCGCCGAGAAGCGCTTCGACGCGCTTCGCCAATCGGTCGCTCGGCGACATGCGCTTCCTTTTGGGTCTGCCGGCCTGGTTTAAATCGGATCGCAATCCGAGCGCCGCCTCGATCATCGTCATGTGCGCCATGATCTGGTCCATGCTTTCGCTGAATGCCGCGCGGACCAGGAAATGCTGCCGTGGCGGAGACATGCAACGGCAGATTTGATCAAGAGGAAAGGCAAGCCCTAATCGAGCAGGCGGAGATGATGCTGGTTCGTGCGCCTGTCCTGGCCGTGACTGCACTCATGGCCTTGCTTGCGCTCGGTGAGGAGCCGCGGGTGCTCGAGCTTGCCTATTCTTATTATCTGGGCCGCGGCACGCAGATGACGCCCTTGTGGAGCAATGCCGACGACGCCCGCATTTCCGATCCAATATCGGCGAAATACCCAGCTATTATTCCTACTTTGCGCCCGTGAACTGCGAGCATTGCCGGGGTTCGACGGCCTCTGCCGCGACCTCGGATTTTTGACCTACTGGCAGGAGGCGGGGTTACAACCCGACTTCCGCACCTGGGCGCGGTTAGCCTCAGCCCGCGTCGGACGATTGGCCGGACAGAGGTTGCGCGAGATGAGGGAGGATAGAGTCAGGCGCTCGACCTTGATGTCATCGCCGCCAAAATGCCGCCACACAGAGCGGTTCATCGGAGGCGCGAAGCCATCGTATCAGATCAAGTAATCCGTCCGAGGGATCAGCCAGTCGTGCTCGTAAGTGTTGAATTCGTAGCGCGGCAGATGCCCACCAGGCCAGGTCTGCTGCGACGGCAGCGATTGTTCTTCCCAGCCTTCCGCGGTGATCGCCCTGCCCATGATCGAGCCCTGTCCGCTGACCGCGAACACAAAGTCGGTAACATCGAGAAGGTGACCGTCCGCAACCGTCACGTTGATCGCAAGGTCCGCCGTCGCATCGCCGTCGAAGTAGAGTTCGACGAGCGCATTGTTGCCGGTCTGGACCGCGCGGACTTGGTGGGCGCCGCTGGCCGCGTCGGTGCCAACGAAAGTGAAACTTCCAAGCGCGCTGAAGTCGATCCGGTCGCCCAAACGGAAATCGCGGAGGCTGTCGCGGTCGTCCACCGCCGATTGGTTGAGCGACGTGTAAACGAAGGTGTCGTTGCCAAGCCCGCCGTAGACCTCGTCACCATTCTGGCTGCCGAGGATCCGATCGTCGCCTGCGCCTGAGAAGATGCGGAAGCGACCGTCGGCTTCTGCCGAGCCGTCGAAAACCAGCGTTTCGCCCGCCTGCAGCGTGTTGGCCGACACGACCAGCCTCTGACCGGCGGCGACGTTGCCGTCGTTCATGGTGAGGTCGTAGCCGGCCACTCCGCCGGCGGCACCGAAGCGGTTGTCCGAAGCGCTCAGCAGGACGATGAACTCGACATTGGTCATCTGCGCCGCGCCGAACACCAGCGAACTGCCGCCGGTGAAATTCCCCTGGAAGCCGATCTGGTCGAACAGGCTGCCGCCGCCGTTCACCGTGTCGGATGCGCCGAAGCGGTTCTGGCCGAAGAAGAAGCCGTCCCCGCCCGGACCCGACCCGCCGGTCAGCGTGTCGACGCCGAAGCCGCCGTAGAGGGTGAAGGTGCCGTCGGTCTCGGCCGAGCCGTTGAAGGTGAAATCCTCTCCAGCCCGGAGCTCGTTCGCCTGGAAGATCAGGTTCTTGCCGGCCGCGACCGCCGTGTCGGGCGCGGTGATGGTGTAGTCGTAGAGGTTGTTCGCCGTGTCGCCGAAGCGCGTGTCGCTGCCCGACAGGAGCACGACGAGCTCGACCCCGCTCAGGCCGCCGAGCGTCACCCCGCCGGCATAATTGCCCTGCAGCCCGATCTGGTCGAGCACGCCGTCGCCGCCGTCGACGGTGTCGGCACCGGTATAGGCCGCGCCGAACAGGAAACCGTCGTTCCCGGTCCCGCCCGCGACATTGTCGTCGCCGCCCCGGGTCAGGTCGAAGAAGTCACTTCCGTCCGTCCCGGTGATCGTGTCGTTGCCGCTGCTGCCGGTGATCCTGCCGTCGGGCGCCAGGGTGATGGTGACCGTGTCGGTGTCGGACTTCGCCGCATACTGGCTGGTGATCGTCAGCGTGTCGGTGCCGTTAAAGTTGAGGTTGCCGCGATAGGCGAGGCTGTCGAGCGCGGCGTTGATGGCGGCGCCCGATCCGCTGACCGACAGCGAGCCGGTGCCGTTGGCGCCGCCGACAAAGGTCAGGCCGCTCGTGTTCGTCAGCGTCAGCGTGCCCGAGGTCACCGACAGGGTCACCGTCATGGTGACCCCGGGATCGGTTACCCGAAGGCCGTTGGCGCTTCCCGACGAGAAATAGAGGTAGGTGTCCTCGACCCCGTTCTGTGCGCCGGGAACGCTGTTGTAGAGGTTTGGCGCATAGTCGAAGACGAAGAAGTTCTTCGGATCCGAGCCGACCCCGATCGGATTGGTGTTGACGACGAGGCGGGTCCCGCCGGGGGTTCCGTCGGTGACCCAGGTCTCGGTCCCGACAACGCCGTTATTGGCGCCGAAGTAGAGCTGGTTGCCGACGATGTAGAAATTGTAGGGCGAAGCGCTGTCGATCCCGGGATTGATTTCCTTGAGCTTGACCGTTCCGGCGGTGGTGCCGTCGGTCACCCACAGTTCCGACCCCGAGGCGCTGTCAGTCGCGTTGAAGTAGAACTTGCCCTGGAAGGTGATGCCGTTGGTGAAATAGCCACTGGCCGTGTTTCGGTTGATGTCGAGGACCATCTGCGTGCCCGCCGCGGTCCCGTCGGTAACCCACAATTCCGATCCGCCGCTCACGGTCGTCCCGGAGAAGTAAATCTTCCCCTCCGATGGGATCGCCCAGTTCGGGTTGCCGAAGGTCGAGAGGGAATTGCTGAAGCTGGCGAGCAGCACGGTTCCGGCCGCCGTCCCGTCCGTCGCCCACAGTGCCGAACCGGAGCCCTGGGCCGCGCGGAACACGACGAGGTTGCCGACCTGAAGGAAATCGACCGGATTGGAGCTTCCCGTCCCGACGTTAATGTCCTTGAGCAGGGTCGTGCCGGCGACCGTGCCGTCGGTGATCCACAATTCCTTGCCCGTGGTCCCGTCGCTCGCGCCGAACAGGATCTTGCCATTCAGGGTCGCGGCGGAATTGAGCACGCCCTGGTTGGTGTTCGCATAGACGAACGACTTCAGGAGCACGGTTCCGGCGCCGGTCCCGTCGCTGCTCCACAGCTGGTAGTTGCCGGACTGGTCCTGGAACTCGAACACCAGTTTGTCGCCAAGCACGCGCGGCGGCGTCCCGACATAGGCGTAGGTACCGGGAAGCGTCTTCAGGATGCTGGTTCCGGCGCTGGTCCCGTCGGTCAGCCAAAGGTCGGTGCCGTTCGCCGCATTGGTGGCGGTGAAGGCGAGCTTGCTTCCCCACACGGTAAAATTGGCGGGATTGCCGTTCCCGGCCCCCGCCAGCGTGTCCTTGAGCAGGCTGGTGCCGGCGAGCGTTCCGTCGGAGATCCAGATTTCGCTGCCGCTCGCCGCATCCGTCGCCGCGAATACCAGCTTCGACCCGAATTGGACGATCTGCGTCCCGACATTGGCCTTGAGCATCACCGTGCCCGCCGCCGTTCCGTCGGTCTTCCACAGGTCGGTCAGCGTGTTCGGCCGCGACAGGAAGATCAGTTCCGAACCGAATACCTTGAAGTTCGACAGGTTCGCACTGCCGGCGCCCGGAACCATATCCTTGACGAGCTTGGTGCCCGCGACCGTCCCGTCGGTGATCCAGAGCTCGCGGCCGGTCGCCGCTTCCTCGCGCTCGAAGACGAACTTGTTCGTGCCCGGCAGCAGCGCGCCGTTGAGGTTCGCCGAGCTGTTCTGGCCGTACATGCGGTCGACCAGGCGGACGCTTCCGCCCGGTGTGCCGTCCGTCGCCCACAGCTCAGCCGCGGTCCCGAAGGTCGCGGTGAAGAGGTAGATATTGCCGATCTGTCCGCCCGCCCGGGGATTGGAGCCGATGTCGGTCGTCTTGTTAAGGTCGACGATGGACGTGCCCGCGACCGTGCCGTCCGAGATCCACAGTTCCGGACCCTGAAGCCCGTCGTCGGCCGTGAACAGGATCTTGCCGTCCATCACCGACAGTTCGGGGACCGGGGTCGTATTCGTTCCGTTCGTCCGCGCGAAGTCCTTGAGGAAGACCGTGCCGGCGGCCGTCCCGTCCGTGCTCCACAGGTCCCAGGCGCCGTCGCTGCCCTGGTTGAAGAAATAGGCCTTGGAGCCGACGACGGTGATCGGGGAAATGTCGGAATAGGGGCTGTCGTCCCCGCTCGCCAAATCCTTCAGCCGGACCGTCCCGGCGGCCGTTCCGTCGGTCGCCCAGATTTCGACCCCGATGGTCGGCTCGTAGGCGGTGAAGAGAAGCTTGGTGCCGAGCTGGATAAAGCCCTTGGGCTCGGACGAGCCACCGGCGGCGGTGTTGATGTTTTTGAGCAGGACCGTCCCGGCGGCGGTGCCGTCGGTGATCCACAGCTCGATTCCGTTGGTGCCGTCCGACGCCGCAAATACCGCCTTCGAACCCAGCGGGGTCAGGTAGTTGGCGACGGACGAGGCCGCTCCCGGCGAAATGTCCTTGAGGAGCACGGTGCCGGCGGCGGTACCGTCGGTGACCCACAATTCCTCGGCGTTCGTCCCGTTGTTGGCGACGAACAGGACCTTGGACCCCATGATCAGGAAGTCGTTGGCATAGGAAGACGAGGTGCCCGCGTAGATGTCCTTGAGGAGGATGGTCCCGGCCGCGGTGCCGTCGGTGATCCACAGTTCCTCGCCCTGCGTGGCGGTGGCCGCCTTGAACAGGATCTTGTTGCCGAACTTGAAGAAATCGTTCGGGTAGGAGCTGGCCGTCCCGGCGTTGATGTCCTTGAGAATCCCGGTTCCGGCCACCGTCCCGTCCGAAACCCACAGCTCGTAGCCGCTGGTCGCACTCGAGACCGCGAAGACGGCCTTGGTGCCGATGACCATCGGCTCGGTGTAGAAGCCGAAGCCGCTGATCGTCGTCGACAGGGCCTGGGTCCCGGACGTGGTGCCGTCGGTGATCCACAGCTGGTTGTCGGCGATGAACAGGAGTTTCGATCCGAACGGCTCGAAATTGGTGATGCTGCCCGGATACCCCGACCCGCTGACGGTGTCCTTGACCAGCACGGTTCCCGCTTCGGTCCCGTCGGTCGACCACAATTCCCGCCCGTTCGTGGCGTCCAACGCCCAGAACAGCACCTTGTTGCCGTAGGTGTAGAGATAGCTTGGGTTGGAACTGTTGCTGCCCGTATAAATGTCCTTGAGGAGCCGCGTACCCTCCGGCGTCCCGTCGGTAACCCAAAGTTCGCGGCCGTTCGTGCCGTCGTTCGCCATGAAGACGACGAGGTTGCCGAGGCTGACGTAAAGGCCGAGCTGCGGATCGAGCGTCCCGGGCAGGTCGAGGATCGCCTTGGTCCCGGCCTGTGTCCCGTCGGTGATGTAGAGGACCGGACCCGACGCGCCATCGTTGGCGGTGAACAATGTGCGCTTAACCATGCGATCCCCCCTTTCGCTCATGCTGGGACGATCCTTCAGCGCCACACAGCCACATGCCACGAACATCCATTGACTTGATTCAGAGACGGCAGATTAATTTCTGGCAGTTGCAGAGCAATGAAGCGTCTTGGGTAATCTCAAGTTTACGCTCTTTTCCAGACAATTGTGGGATTGGCGCAACGCTTATGAGGTTTCGGCAGCGAGCGTCCAGCCGTCGCAGGCAAGCACGAATGCAGCAAGAGCGACCGCCCGCGGCCATTCGATCCGGTAAAGCCGCTCGTCCGCCGCGGTGGGTCTGGTGATCGCGCGGAGGCGCCTCAGCGCATCGTCGAGCGCATCGATATCGAGGACCGCACTGAGCTCATCATGATCGCGGCACCCGGCAATCAGCGCCGCAAAGCCGTCTGCGTGTCGCTGGCACCGGCTGATCCAGTCGGCGCTCTGATAGCCTCGGCGGCGCTCCCTCATCACCGCCAGCGGGAGGAGGTCCCCTGCTATGGACCGTGCCAAGCCACGCGGACCGAGCGCGGCGAGCTGATCCTCCGGCAATCGAAGCGAGAATTCGACCAGTCGGCGATCAGCGAAGGGATCGACCGGCCGCAGCCGCCAATGTTCGCGCACGCCGTGCAATAAGGCACCCGGGTTCATGCCCCGCAGATGATAAAGCCGGCGTGCCGGGCCGTCGGCCGGAACGGGCCCGGCCGGGTCTGGCAGTGCGGCGTCGTCCCGCAGGAACCACTTTGCCGGGCGGGACTGCCCACTCACCAATGCCCGCAATCGTCGCCATGGACCACGCGCGAGCGATCGCGCGCTTGCTGACATGCTGAAGGTGTAATTGCCGGTTTGAGCGATCAATAGCCGGTCGGCGCCTACAACACTCGCCTCATCTTGGAGGGACGCAAAAAGGCCCTGGTTGTGGGGGTTAGGCAGGGGCTGGTGATAACGGCTTGGCGCTCCGATCATGGCCGCGACAGGGTCTCCGCGAGCGCGAACGCAGCGATGTTCGACCGCACGAAGCGAGCCCGCCACGGCCGCGGCGAGGACCCCTTCGTTGACCAGCCTGATGTCGCCTACGGGAAGCAGCGCAGGGTCGGGCACGCCCGTCAGTGCGACGTGCCGACTTCCCGCGGCCCGAACATTCGCTGCGATTGCCGTTACAACACTGCTGTCGAGGCCTGCCGACAAGTGGGTCGCTAACACCCGACCGCCGCCCGCCATGGCCGCGACAACGGACTGTTCGAGGAGGCTTCGGTACTCGCGAACCATCGCCTTGGCGGAGGTAAAGCGAAGCGGCGTTTGGTCCGGGTTCCACCAGCGGTAGTGGCTCACCTGCCCTTCGGCGATCGTGACGATCTCACCCGGCCGAACCTGCTCGACGCCCTGGAAAAAGGACCTTCCGAGGTTAGTCCGGAACGAGAGGTCTGCGACTAGTGCTTCAAGATCCGGCCGACGATAGGCCTCATCGAGCCGCCCGAAGACGTCGCTTCGCGTGGCGAAGGCCGCTCCCTCCGCGCCGCGCACGAAATAAAGCGGCTCGAAGCCAAGCGGATCGCGGACGAGCGACAGCTCACGGGCCTCATCGTCCCACACAGCGATGGCGCTCGCGACTTGCGCAAGATTGAGAACCGCGGGCCCGTGAGCGGCCCAGTGGGCGATAAGTCGGTCGCTGAGCGAAAGATCACCGCTTATTCCCGCAAGATCTCCTCGCTGCTCTACGATCCGCGACCAGAGCGTCGAGCAGGCCATGGCACACATGCCCGAGCCGGAGCGAACCAAAACACCATATGAAGGCTCATTCGCAACGAGTTTTCGGGCTACAGCCTCGGCCCGCTGGCGGGTCCAGGTGACTGCTCCGATCATTCCTGAAAGGTAGACTGGAGTTGAAAGTCTAGCTGCCCTTAGCGAATTGGCCTTCGGGCGCATTCGGGTTCGGCCCAGCTTCCGCGCCCCCGGCAATCATTCGACGCAAGGTCGGCTTCACCCACGGCAACCGCCTATTCAGTCCAGTTACGCTCGAACGCATCTTCTCATTGGTCAACGCCTGTGCCTCCGTCGTGCTTATCGTTCACTCCCAGTTCGCGAGGATAGCGTGACATAAGTTCGACGCCAATAACTTCCGATCAATCTGACGCAAACTCGGCAATCGCCAATGTCCGCTTTCCGCCCTAAGCAGACGTTCCGCTTACGAGCTTATCCCATTAATGCCTGTATGGTGCTCAGGCGACTTGAGCCGTCAGGGTGTCAGCGGCTGTAGCCCCTTCGATAAGTTCCGCTGAAAGATGCGCTACGACGCCAGCCGGATCGAAGATTAGGGAGACCGCTGCTCCTAATTCATGGGCGAGACTACCTTCGATCATACGGGTGCCGAAGCCACGTCTACGCGGCTTCGCGACAAACGGGCCACCGCGCTCGCGCCATATCAGCTTTAGCACCTTGCCCTTTTCACTTGGCTCTACAGTCCAACGCACCTCAACTGTGCCGCCGGGCACAGACAAAGCGCCGTATTTCAATGCGTTGGTCGCGAGCTCATGCAGTCCAAGCGTAAGAGAGGTCGTCGTCTGTGAGCGAAGCGTGACGGATGGGCCGTGTAAAGTGATTTGATCCGCCTGCGGGGCAAGAGGGTAAAGAGTTGAGGAGATCAAGTCGCTTAGGTCTGCGCTCTGGACCTCGTTCAAGAGCCGCTGGTGCGCTGCCGCCAACGCGCTGATGCGACCTACCAGCTGCAAGCGGGCGGTCTCAACGTCTCTTTCGCGTCCGGAAAGAGTTAGGTTGATCAGGGCAGAAACCACGGTGAAGGTATTCTTCAGCCGGTGGCTTGACTCATTTGCGAGCAACTTTTCGTGCTCACGTGATTCCTGAAGCGAATGGATAAGCCTGAGATTCTCAAAGGCCGTGGACGCAGCTCTCCCGAGCGCTTCCAGAATTGCAACTTTGTCGGGCTTAGGAGCATCGGTGTTGCGCCAATACGCTCCTAAGGCCGCAATCGCTTCCGGCTTGCCGATTGGAACCATGACGGCGCTCCGGACGAACGTTTCTGCGTAAGCTTCTTTCGGTATACGAGAATCTACAAAGACGTCCGGAACGATCGCTGTTTGGCCCCGCATCATGACCCAGCCAGAAAGGCACTCGTGTAGGGAGAACTCGCGGCCTTGCCATAAAGGTGAAATTGCGTCCTCCGCAACGTAGCGGCAGGATTCACCATCACGAAGGATGATCGCAACTCCGTCAGCTTCGATGAGGTCTCGCGTGAGCGACCTTAGCACCGAAACAAGTGACTCGGTCGTGCGACTTGCCGCCAACTGCTCAATTGCGGCAGCAAGCCTTAGAGTTCTGTCCTGCTGTGACATTCGAGCGCCTCGGCATGCGGGAGCGCTAAGTCTCTCAGTCGGCACCGCGCATGGGCAGATCGAGGCCGATACGCCCTCCTACACTAACAGATGTAGACATACGAATCAAATAACTCAGATTAGGAGATGGCTTGGCTCGGCCCTTCAAGGTCTGCTACGCGACTTACAACGCCCGCTTTCCTTGGCTTTGCTCGCGCGAGGTGACCTGTCAGAAGGTTTCCTACTCACAGCCTTGTGGAGAAGCGCGTGAGGTTATCAATGCTCATCCTCCTGACGGAGGACGAAGCCCTAGTGTCTATATCCGTGCAGAAGGCGCTTGAAGACGCGGGTTTTTCCGTAAGATCCGTGTCGAGCGGTGAAGAAGCAGTAGCGGTCCTAGACGCAGAACACGCCGACTTCCGCGGCATAATCACTGATATTCGCCTTGGCAGCGAGATTGATGGCTGGGACGTCGCGCGCCATGCCCGAGAACTCATCCCCGATGTGCCAGTCGTTTACATGTCTGGAGACAGTGCTCACGAACATACGAGTAAGGGCGTCCCGCAGAGTGTGATGCTTCAAAAGCCATTCGTGCTGGCGCAGGTCATTACGGCCATCTCCTCACTCCTGAACTCGGCCACACCACAGCAGATGCTCGTATCTCCCACGCAGCCGTCTTGACTGCGAATTCCGCCCCACCAAGCGCAGATTTCGCCGAACGTCCGCATTCGACCTGCTGTGGAGTTCGGCCCAACGTCCGCTTTCGACCCATTGCGGACATTCCGCAGGACAGTAAGCTTGCGACATGCGGTTGCGGCGGCTCTTTGTGCTTTGTTTGATCGTGCTGACACCCGCGTGCAAATCAAACAACCAACTTGCTGACGGCTGCTATTATGCGCGTGGCAGACCCGTTTTCACAGTGAGTGGTGAGAGGGGGCGAGTCCTCATTCCCGGTAACATCAAGACCTTCAAGATCGTTCGGCACGGGAACGGGAGGGTGACCTTCTCGCCGGGAATGCTGTTCGACGGCAGGGGTGAAGGCCCGTCCCAAGCAGTTGCCTTCCCCGATGCACCTCCACTTTCGATGAAAGCGGGCACTGCCGTTCCCACCGTGGAGATGCATTGGACCGCCTACGGGGACGAAAGTGTGTCCCTTGGTAAGCCGTGTCTGTAGCGGCTCTGCGAACGTCCGCTTTCCACCCATGTCAGACATTCCGCTGGTTGCGGCCCTGGGCGACCGCAGGTGGTGGAAAGCGGAAAGACAGCTTGCAGGTGAGCACCGGCGAACAGCGGACGTTTGAGGTATTCGCTTGGCGCTGGCTCAGCGCACCCTCAAAGGTCGTTTTGTCGCTTCACCGGGTTTGGAGAAACGAAGTAAAGAAACAGCCCAGACCCTACTGCTCTTGTGAGATCTCAGCCCGCTGAACCGAGTTGCGCAACGTGGCGGCAAGGTCTTCGGGATTGAAGGGCTTATTCAAGATGGCAACGTCCGTCGGCCGTTCCTTGATCTCTTCGGCATCTGCATAGCCCGTTATCAGGACGGCGGGCAGGTTTGGCAGCAATTGCCGGGCCTTTACCAGCAAGTCCGTGCCGCTGAGCTGCGGCATGGCATAATCGCTCAGCAGAACATCAATCGTCTGTCCGTCAGCAGCCAAGATCATGAGGGCTTCCGCTCCGGTCGACGCTTCCTTGATGTCATGACCAAGCTCGCGCAGCAGCGCTGCCGTGGTCTCACGCACCTCGGGGTGATCATCGACAAGCAGTATCGAAAGCTTGCGCCTGTCTTCGACCATCTTGGGCGGCTTGGAGGTGGCGGTATCTTCTTCGATCGATGATGTTTGCGGTAGCCATACGGTGGCCTTCGTTCCTGACTTCCCTTCGCTTGCGATCGAGAAGGTGCCTCCGGATTGCCGTGCAAAGCCATAAACCATGCTGAGGCCCAGACCCGTGCCCTTGCCGACAGGCTTGGTTGTGAAGAAAGGTTCCAGCACCTTGTCCGCGATCTCCGCCGGAATACCGGTTCCCTGATCGGCGACTTCAAGCCTGACGTATGTTCCGGGCTCAAGGTTCAGCTTGTTTCCACGGGCAATGTCCTGCGTGTCCGCTGAAATGGTGATGGTTCCACCGTCCGGCATGGCGTCGCGGGCATTGATGACAAGGTTCATCAGCGCCAGTTCAAGCTGCGAACGGTCGGCGAAGGCACACCAGCTGTCCTCGGGCAGGTGCCAGTCGAGCTCGACCAGGCCACCAAGGGTATGGCTGAGAAGGTCGTTCACTTCCTTGTGCAAGGAGGCAATATCGACAGGCGTAGGCTGCAGCTGTTGCTGACGGGCGAAGGCAAGCAGGCGCCGGACAAGCTCGGATCCTTGGTCTGCAGCACGCTTCGTCATGCTGAGGATCTTCAGGTGCTCTTCACTAAGGTTCGCACGCCGCTCAATGAGGCCGATGCCGCCAAGCACTGCCGCCAGCAGGTTGTTGAAGTCGTGAGCGATGCCTCCGGTGAGCTTGCCGATGGCATCCATCTTCTGGGCATGGACCAACTGACTTTCGAGCGCGCGACGCTCGGTCACATCGGTCAGGGTGCCGGCATACTCAAGCGGCACCCCTTCAGGATCACTCAGCAGCACGGCCTGATCGTGAAAATACTTGTAACTGCCGTTAGCGCAGCGCCAGCGATATTCCACCGATAACTTGCTCGTGTGCGCGCGCTCCTCAAGCGCGCGCAGGACGCGCTCCCGATCTTCTTCGTGCAGCCGGTCGCCCCACAGCGTAGGCTCCTGGAGCACCTCGGCGAAGGGGTAGCCGGTGATCGTCTGAAAGTTGCCGCTTACGAAGGTTGGGCAGCGCACGTCACATGTCAGCGGTTCGAGATAGAGCACGATTGGCAGAGACTCGATAATGGCGGCCTGTCGCTGTTCGGCGCGCCTGAGGTCCTGCTCTGCTCGAAGCAGCTCGGCATTGGCGCGCAGGTTGGCGTCGAGCAGTTCCTGTTCCTGCTGAGCCTTGCGCTCGATTTCGCGGGTCTTGGCAAACAAGTCGACGAACACAGCGACCTTGGAGCGAAGCACCATCGGATCGACCGGTTTGAACACATAGTCGACGGCGCCCATCGAGTAGCCGCGGAGGAGGTGCTCCGTTTCCTTGTTCACCGCCGACAGGAAGACGATCGGTATGCGCTTTGTCTGGTCGCGGCTGCGAATGATCTGGGCGGTTTCGTAACCATCCATCCCGGGCATGTAGACGTCGAGCAATATGACCGCGAAGTCGCCCTTGAGAAGGTGGCGGAGCGCCTCCTCACCGGACCGAGCAACGACGATGTCCCCGACGTCTTCAAGCACCGTTTCGATGGCGAGCAGATTGCGCTCGTCATCGTCGACGACGAGCACGCGCGGACGCTCCACGTCGCCGCTTAGGTTTGGCGCAGTAGCTTCCGCGTCGGCCCTGTTTACAGCATTCTGAAGGTTCAAGTTCACTCAGCCGCCTCGACAATCTCTTTGCCACCTGGCGCATCTTCGCGGCCGCGAGCAACCCACACGCGCAGCAAGGCAAGCAGGAGTTCTATGTCCACCGGCTTGGCGATGTAGTCGGACGCCCCCGCATCTAGACACTTTTGCCGATCGCCTTTCATTGCCTTGGCAGTCACTGCAATCAGCGGCACGTCGGCGAGCTGCGGACGGGCACGGATCTGCTGCATCGTCTCGTAACCGTCCATCTCGGGCATCATGATGTCGATGAGAGCTGCATCGATGTCGGGCGTACGCTCCAGTATGGCGATACCCTCCTTACCGCGCTCCGCATGCAGCACCTTCACCCCATGGCTTTCAAGCACGCTGGTAAGGGAGAAGATGTTGCGAATGTCGTCATCGACGATGAGCATCTTCGTACCGGCGAGCTGGGGACCTTCGACGGACGCGTGCCGATCATTGCTTAAGGAAGCAGCGCGTTTTTTGTGCCTCTTCGCCTTGGCGAGTAGGTTGCGGAATACCTCGCTAAGTTCGTCTTGATTGGCAGGCTTTTCCGTCACGCCGACAGCGCCCAGCGACTTGGCGGCATCGCGACGGTCTGCGCCGGAAATAACGTGGATGGGCAGGTCACGGGTTTCGGGATCGTGCTTCAAGAGATCGAGGAGCACGAAGCCGTCGATGTCGCTAAGGCCAAGGTCCAGCGTGATTGCGTTGGGCTTCAGCTTGCGAGCCATCGCCAGCGTCCCTGCACCGGCAGTGGAGACCACACCTTTGAGGCCACTCTCCCGGGCGAGGTCAAGCAGGATGGCGGCAAAGGTGGGATCATCCTCGACGATTAGCACGAAAGGATTATTGCCGAGCGCGTCGCGATCGTCCTGCACCTCGAAGCTTGCCGGGAGGGCCGTCGGTATGTTCGCTCCGCTATTTTCGTAACGAGCGCTGCTGCCGCCCTGAGTTGAAGGCAGCTGAGTTGCCGTAAGCGGTACGAAGAGGGTGAAGGTCGAACCCTCGTTCGGCTTGGAGCGCACCTGCAACTCGCCCCCGAGCAGGCGTGCGATCTCGCGGCTGATCGACAGGCCTAGGCCCGTGCCGCCATACTTGCGGCTGGTAGTGCCATCTGCTTGCTGGAAAGCCTCAAAGATCAGTTTCTGCTTATCGTCTGGGATGCCGATGCCGCTATCAGTGACGGCAATCTCGATTGCCCGCTCACCCTGGCGCAGAACCGGATGGTTGGGGCTCCACCCACTCGTGGCTGCACGTACATCCAGGGTGACGCTCCCGCGCGCCGTGAACTTGAACGCATTGGACAGGAGATTGAGGACGATCTGCTGAAGCCGCTTTTCATCGGTCCGGATCGCTTCAGGCAGCGAGGCATCGAAATTGACGTTGAAATCGAGGTTCTTGTCGGCCGCCAATTGACGGAAAGTGCGCTCCATATGCTGCTTGAGGCTCGACATCGGCAATTCGCCGACTTCGATGCTGACCGTGCCGGACTCAATCTTAGAGAGATCGAGAATGTCGTTGATAAGGCTCAGCAAGTCCGAACCCGCCGAGTGGATGGTGCGGGCAAATTCGACCTGCTTGTCGTTGAGATTACCCTGCTGATTGTCGGTCAGCAGCTTGGAGAGGATCAGCAGCGAATTGAGCGGCGTCCGCAGCTCATGGCTCATATTCGCCAGGAACTCAGATTTGTACTTGGAAGTCAGAGCTAGCTGCTCAGCCTTCTCCTCGATCGCACGGCGGGCCATGTCAATTTCGATATTCTTGGCCTCAACCTGCTTCTTCTCATTCTCAAGCAGCTGCGCCTTCTCCTGCAGCTCCTCATTCGTGGCGTGCAGCTCCTCCTGCTTGGTAGTGAGCTCGGTTTGGCGCGCCTGAAGCTCCTGGGTCAGCAGCTGCGACTGCTTTAGCAAACCTTCGGTGCGCATGGTCGCGGCAATCGTGTTGAGCACGATGCCGACTGATTCCATCAGCTGGTCAAGGAAGCTCTGGTGAGTCTCGTTGAATTCGTTGAACGAGGCAAGTTCGATCACTGCCTTGACGTCGTCCTCAAACAAGGCCGGCAAGATGTTGACGTTCGCTGGTGTCGCATGACCCAGGCCGGAGCCGATGCGGATGAAGTCGGGCGGCACGTTCTTGAGCAGGATCGGTCGCTTGTCCGCCGCCGCCTGACCGACCAGACCTTCGCGGAGGTTGAACTCCTTGCGCAAGTGGTCCGGTCCTTCCGCGCCATAGCTGGCGACCAGCTCGAGCTTGATTTCCTCTTCCTCACGCTTGGCGACGTAGAACACGCCGTACTGCGCGTTCACCAGCGGGGCTAGTTCGGACATGATGAGGTTCGAAACCGTCGCCATGTCGCGCTCGCCTTGCAGCATGCGGCTGAAGCGTGCCAAGTTGGTCTTGAGCCAGTCCTGCTCCGCATTCTTCAAGGTCTGTTCCTTGAGGTTGCGGATCATCTCGTTGATGTTGTCCTTCAGCGCGGCCATCTCGCCCGAGGCCTCCACCGCGATGGAGCGCGACAAGTCGCCCTTGGTCACGGCCGTCGCCACGTCCGCGATCGAGCGCACCTGGTTGGTCAGGTTAGCGGCGAGCTGGTTCACGTTATCGGTAAGGTCGCGCCACAGGCCGGCAGCGCCCGGGACGCGCGCCTGACCGCCGAGCTTGCCTTCGATGCCGACCTCGCGGGCCATGTTAGTCACCTGGTCCGCAAAGGTCGCCAGCGTGTCGATCATGAAGTTGATCGTTTCCGCCAGCGCAGCGATTTCGCCCTTGGCGTCCACCGTCAGCTTGCGCTTGAGGTTACCTTGGGCGACCGCGGTCACAACGTCCGCGATACCGCGGACCTGGTTAGTGAGGTTGGTCGCCATAAGGTTGACGTTGTCCGTTAGATCCTTCCAGGTCCCGCCGACACCAGGCACCTGCGCCTGACCGCCAAGTTTGCCCTCCGTACCTACTTCACGCGCCACGCGGGTCACTTCCGAAGCGAAGCCGTTAAGCTGGTCGACCATGACGTTAATGGTGTTCTTGAGAGCAAGGATTTCGCCCTTCACGTCCACCGTAATTTTGCGGGAAAGATCGCCGCGGGCCACGGCGGTGGTCACGTCGGCGATGTTGCGGACCTGGCCGGTGAGGTTGTCGGCCATGAGGTTCACGTTGTCGGTGAGATCCTTCCACGTGCCGGCGACGCCGCGCACCTGCGCCTGACCGCCAAGCTTCCCTTCGGTGCCCACTTCACGCGCCACGCGGGTCACTTCGGAGGCAAAGGAGTTCAGCTGGTCCACCATGGTGTTGATCGTGTTCTTCAGCTCGAGGATCTCGCCCTTCACATCGACAGTGATCTTCTTGGACAGGTCACCGAGCGCGACGGCGGTGGTCACTTCCGCGATGTTGCGGACCTGACCGGTGAGGTTCGCGGCCATGGCGTTCACGTTGTCGGTAAGGTCTTTCCACGTGCCGCCCACGCCCGGCACTTGCGCCTGGCCGCCGAGCTTACCTTCCGTGCCGACTTCGCGGGCAACGCGGGTCACTTCGGAGGCGAAGCCGTTGAGCTGGTCGACCATCACGTTGATGGTGTCCTTGAGCTCAAGGATTTCGCCCTTCACGTCGACGGTGATCTTCTTGGACAAGTCGCCACGTGCCACGGCGGTCGTCACTTCGGCGATGTTGCGGACCTGCCCGGTAAGATTGCCGGCCATGAGGTTCACGCTGTCGGTAAGATCGGCCCAGGTGCCGGCGACACCCTCCACCTGCGCCTGCCCGCCAAGCTTGCCCTCTGAGCCGACTTCGCGGGCCACGCGGGTCACTTCGGACGCGAACGAGTTTAGCTGATCCACCATGGTATTGATGGTGTTCTTCAGCTCCAGGATCTCGCCCTTCACGTCGACGGTGATCTTCTTGGACAAATCACCCTTGGCCACGGCGGTCGTCACTTCGGCGATGTTGCGAACTTGGCCTGTAAGATTGCCGGCCATGAGATTGACGCTATCCGTCAAGTCAGCCCAGGTTCCGCCGACGCCCGGCACCTGCGCCTGGCCGCCGAGCTTGCCTTCCGAACCCACCTCACGCGCGACGCGGGTCACTTCCGAAGCGAAGCCGTTAAGCTGGTCGACCATGACGTTGATGGTGTTTTTGAGTTCAAGGATTTCGCCGCGCACGTCGACGGTGATCTTCTTCGACAAGTCACCTCGCGCCACGGCGGTGGTCACCTCGGCAATGTTGCGCACCTGGCCCGTAAGGTTCGCGGCCATTAGGTTCACATTGTTGGTGAGGTCGGCCCAGGTCCCCGCGACACCCGGTACCTGCGCCTGACCGCCGAGCTTGCCTTCCGTACCCACCTCACGCGCCACGCGGGTAACTTCCGAGGCGAAGCCGTTCAGCTGGTCGACCATGGTGTTGATGGTGTTCTTAAGCTCGAGAATTTCACCACGCACGTCGACGGTGATTTTCTTGGAGAGATCGCCCTTCGCGACGGCGGTCGTCACCTCGGCGATGTTGCGAACCTGGCCGGTCAGATTGTCCGCCATCAGGTTTACGTTGTCGGTAAGATCCTTCCAAGTGCCGGCGACGCCTTCCACGCGTGCCTGCCCGCCCAGCTTGCCTTCGGTGCCGACCTCACGCGCCACGCGCGTCACTTCGGAGGCAAAGCCGTTGAGCTGATCTACCATCGTGTTGATGGTGTTCTTCAGCTCCAGAATCTCGCCCTTCACCTCCACGGTAATCTTCTTGGACAAGTCGCCGCGAGCCACGGCGGTGGTCACCTCGGCGATGTTACGCACCTGGCCCGTCAGGTTGGTCGCCATAGCGTTCACATTTTCGGTAAGGTCCTTCCAGGTGCCGGCGACGCCGCGAACATTTGCCTGCCCGCCAAGTTTACCTTCTGTGCCTACCTCACGGGCAACGCGGGTCACCTCGGCAGAGAAGGATCCCAACTGCTCGACCATGGTGTTCACGACCTTGCCGATGCGCAGGAACTCGCCGCGCAGCGGGCGGCCGTCGATCTCAACCGTCATGGTCTGCGACAGGTCGCCCTTGGCTACCGCGCCGATGACGCGGGACACCTCGGCGGTCGGTTGGACCATGTCCTCGATCAGTTCGTTGACCGAGCTAATTGCCGTATCCCAGCCGCCGCGGGCGTTCTTGACACGGCCGCGCTGATTGATTTTGCCTTCCTTACCGACGACCTGCGACAGACGCTGGAATTCCTGCGCCATCTCCTGGTTCAGGGTGACGACCTCGTTGAACAGCGACGCGATCTCCGCGTCCGCTCCGTCGGCGTCCTCGGGCATGCGGACAGTGAAATCGCCGCGTCGGAGCGCTCGCAGGGCGGTGACGAGTTGGCGGCGATCGAGAAAGTCGCGAGGGGCTTGAACGTTCACACTCTACTCCGTCGGCGCTGCTCCCCCACCCAGTTTAAGGCAGCCCCCCGGCTGCCGGAGCCGACTACATAGCATCAAGTTCTCTCTACGCCGCGTTAAAGAAAGTTAGGCCTCAAACTTCGTCGCGAAAGCTTGGCGAACGATCGCTCCTCAATGAACGAATTTCGCCTTACGGGTGGTCGCAACGGCAGTCTGAGTGGCCACGAGTGGCACCGTGGAGATGTCGCTCGCAGGGCGACGGAAGTGTCGTCTCCCCTAAAGCGCTTGCACGGCATCAAGCATCTGATCCGCGGCAACTGTTATGCGGTCGGCACCTTGCAAGCGTCGGCTGGGCTAGCGTGCCGCACTATGCCGAGCTGGCCGCGGGCGATCACCTGCTGGTGCTTTGTCATTATCCCTTCCGGAGCAAGAATGACCAGTATCGCCCTCCATCAACCTGCACCGGCATTGCCATGGCAACCAGCAAAGAGCTGTACAGTGGCCTTGCTGGCCCGAGCTCGCCCCGATGAACAAACGTCCGCTTTAGCGCAGCAGTCATCCGCACCTAAGCGTCTGAGTGGGTCCTTGCGGACCTACACCGACCCCGATGAACCAGCGTCCGTTCACGGTCAGCGACGATCGAAGCTTGAGTGTCTGGGAGTGGGTCTTTCCGGACATCCCGAGCAGAACCTACTCGACTGCTGGTCGGAAAGGAGCATGGGTGCTTGCGTGAGTCGCGGCGCTGGATCGGCGCCGCTGCCCTGACCGGCTGACCGGCGGGGCTGTGAGTGGTGGAAGCGGCGTGTGGCCGCTTCGGACCGAAAGGCACTCACATGACCAAGACAGAGGCCCAAACTACCCGACAGAGCCACCGACCGGCGGAAAGTCGTGCCAAATCCCAAATCGTAACAAATGAACCGACGAAGGTGCTTTCAAAACAGGTGGGCTTGGCGGCGCTCTTGCTGCGCGACGAGGGCGCCACGCTTGACCAGATGATCGAGACGACCGGCTGGCTCCCGCACACCACGCGCGCTGCCATGACGGGCCTTCGCAAAAAGGGCTACGTGATCGACAGCGACAAGGTCGATGGGGTGCGCACCTACCGTGCGGTGGCACCAGAATGACCAGTATCGATGAACAGGTCGCCGCGCTGCCCAAGCTTGGCAGGGCAGGGCTCCAGCAGCGGTGGCAAGAGGTCTACAAAAGCGCGCCTCCAGCGGCCTTTACGCCCGACCTCCTGGCCCGCGGCATTGCGCATTGGCTACAAGAGAAAGCTATCGGACGACTAGATCCAGCGCTCGCGCGGCAGCTCAAGACAAACGGCGAGGGCCGGGGTGGCGCGCGGCCAAAGCTGCGACCAGGCAATCGCCTCGTTCGCCGCTGGCGGGGCCGCACTTACGTCGTGGACGTTGTGGAAGAAGGCTATCGCTACGACGAACAGACCTATGGCTCGCTGAGCGAGATCGCGACCCTGATCACAGGCACGCGCTGGTCTGGCCCACGCTTCTTCGGCTTGCCCAAATGAGCAAGGTACGCTGCGCAATCTACACCCGCAAGTCGAGCGACGAAGGGCTGGAGCAGGAGTTCAACAGCCTCGACGCGCAGTACGACAGCTGCAGGGCATACATCCTCAGCCAGAAACATGAAGGCTGGTCGGTCGCCCGCGAGCGCTACGATGATGGCGGCTTTTCAGGCGGCAGCATGGAGCGTCCAGGGCTTAAGGGGCTGCTGGCCGACATCGTCGCCGGCAAGATCGATGTTGTCGTCATCTACAAGATCGACCGGCTCACGCGCAGCCTCGCTGACTTTGCCCGCATCATCGAGGTGATGGAGAAGCATGGCGCCAGCTTCGTCAGCGTCACGCAGTCGTTCAACACCAAAACCAGCATGGGCCGGCTGATGCTTCATGTCCTGCTGTCATTCGCGCAGTTTGAGCGGGAAGTCGGCGCAGAGCGCGTGCGAGACAAGATTGCTGCGTCCAAGGCCAAAGGCATGTGGATGGGCGGCACAGTGCCGCTTGGCTACGATGCCGTCGATCGAAAGCTGGTTATCAACGACGCTGAGGCCGCGACCGTTCAGGCGATCTTCGATGCCTTCGTCGAGCTCGGGTCCGTGCAGGCGACGGTGTACTGGTCACGAGGGCAGGGGCTCACGACAAAGCTCCGCCAGCGCAGCGGCGAGGCGATTGGCGGGACGCCGTTCCACTACGGCGCGCTGCGCTGCTTGCTGAGCAACCGCACCTACATCGGCGAGGTCGAGCACAAGGGTAAGGTTTACCCAGGTCAGCACGAAGCTATTCTTGATCGCGCGCTATTCGAACGTGCTTTGGCGATCCTAGCGACCCGCAGCACGGATAAAATGCGCCGACCGAAGCTGGCCTCGGCCAGCTTGCTTCAGAGAATGATCTTCGATCAGCACGGCCGCAAGATGGGACCGGCGCACACCTGCCGAAATGGGCAGCGCTTTCGCTACTACGTGACGCACGGCAAGCAGATCAAGAAAGGCGGGCCTGCCGCCTACCGTGTTGCTGCCGCGCCGATCGAAAAACATTGCGCTGCCCTCCTATCGGAGCATCTTACGGCCAACGTCACCTCGGTCGAAAGTGAGGGAGCAGCCAAGCTCGGCGGCACGCCCGCTAAAGAGCTGAAGATGACTTTCCTTCGACATCTTCGCCGGGTCGTGATCGGAGATGCTGAATTATCCCTCGAGCTGACCGACGGTGCCACGATAAATCGTGCGCTCGACCGCGTGCGGCACGGCAATGATGCCAAGCTCCTAATTGGCGGCATCCCAGCCTCGACGCCCCCGGCAAGCAATCCGCAGCTCATCATCCTCCTGAAGGATGCGGCTCGTGCTCAGGCGTTCGCGCTGGCCAGGCCTAAGCTCCCGCTCGATCAGCTTGCTGCAAAATTTGGGAGATCGTCCGAGCGCTTCAAACGTCTAATCCGGCTAAGCTATCTCTCGCCAAAGATTGTCGCGACTATCGTGCAGGAACGGCAGCCGCTTGGATTGACCGGCCGACATCTGCAGAACCTCGATGGTCTGCCGCTCTGCTGGCGCGCGCAAGAAGAGATGTTGCTCGACTGAGCCCCACCGAGTTTCAAGACATGCCGTTGCCTCGCCGGAGAAAAAACCGGCAGTCGGGCCTGCTCAGGGCCGGCAGCAAAATCTCTCGAAGTCGGAAGTCGGAAATCGCCGCCGAACAACGGCACTTTTCCGCCACCGTCACGCCACGTACAAAAACGAAAAAGCCAATGTTTACAGAGACTTGGTCGGTGGTGACCCCTACGGGACTCGAACCCGTGTTTCAGCCGTGAAAGGGCCGCGTCCTAACCACTAGACGAAGGGGCCATGCCTGGCGCGGCGTCCCTTTGGCGAAAAGGGCGGCGGGGGTCAAGCGAGTGCGGCATCCTCGAGATGCATTTCGGCCTGGTTGCCGCCGTTCCACGTGTCGCGATGCACCGTCCCGGCCAGCCACAGGGCCCGATCTCCCGGCATGGCGAGCAGCGACTGGCCGAGCGGCGTGTCGGCGGCGCGGAAGGCGATCCACTTGAACCGCGCCCCGTCCGCGCCCGTGGCGATGCCGCGGACGTGACCGTTCCCGACCACACCCACCTGGAGCAGTCGCGATTCGCCCGCCGCGACCCGCGGCTGCGGCCAGCCCACGCCATAGGGCCCGGCCTGGTCGAGCGCGTCGCACAGGCCCGCCTGCACCCCGCGCGGCGCGCAGAGCGTGTCGATGATCATCGCCCGGTTGGCCGTCGCCGCCGCGACGTCCGCCGCCAGCCGCTCGGACAGATAGTCGCGCAAGCTCCCGACGCCGCCCGGCGCGACCGTCACGCCCGCCGCCATCGCATGCCCGCCGCCGCCGACCAGCCGGCCCTCGTCCTTGGCCGCGAGCACCGCCGCGCCGAGATCGACCCCGGTGATCGAGCGCCCCGATCCCTTGCCGATCCCGTCCTCGCCGATCGCGATCACCAGCGCCGGCCGCTCGTGCCGTTCCTTGAGCCGGCCCGCGACGATCCCGATCACGCCCGGGTGCCAGCCCTCGGCCGCGACCGTGATCACCGGCTGCCCTGACTGCGCCTCGGCCGCTTCCATCGCCTGGTCGAGCACGACCTGCTCGATCGCCCGCCGCTCTTCGTTCAGCCGGTCGAGCTCCTGCGCAATTTCGCGCGCCTCCTCGGGGTCGGTGGTCGTCAGCAGCGTGACGCCAAGGTCCGCGCGCCCGACGCGGCCGCCGGCATTGATTCGCGGCCCGAGTGCAAATCCCAGGTCGCGGCACGAGGGTGCGGTCTTGAGGCGCGCCGCCTCGGCTAGCGCCTGGAGCCCGAGGTTCTGCCCCTTGGCCATGACCTTGAGTCCCTGGGCAACAAACGCCCGATTGAGCCCGTGGAGCTTCGCCACGTCGGCCACCGTCCCAAGCGCGACGAGGTCGAGGAGGTCGATCACCCGCGGCTCGGCTCGGCCGGCGAAGAAACCGCCCGCGCGCAGCGTCCGAACCAGCGCCACGCCCAGCAGGAACGCCATGCCCACCGCCGCGAGGTGGCCGTGCGCCAGCCCGGTCTCGCCCTCGTCGAGCCGGTTGGGATTGACCAGGGCATAAGCGAGCGGAAGCGCCGCCGCGCACTGGTGATGGTCGACCACCACCACGTCGAGCCCCACGGCCTTGGCCCCGGCGAGCGGCTCGAACGCCTGCGCCCCGCAATCGACCGTGATGATCAGCCCGGCGCCCTGCGCCTTGAGGCCGAGCAGCGCGGGCAGGTTGGGGCCATAACCCTCGGCCTGGCGGTCGGGGATGTAGACGAGGGGATCGCTGCCGAGCTGTCGCAGCAGCAGCGTCAGCAGCGCGCTGCTGGTCGCCCCGTCGACGTCATAGTCGCCGAAGATCGCGATCCGCTCACCCGAGAGCACCGCCGCGGCCACCCGCTCGGCCGCCTGGTCCATGTCGCGAAACAGGCTCGGGTCGGGCAGCAGGTCGCGGATCGTGGGCGACCGGTAGCGGTCGAGTTCGTGCGGCGCGACCCCGCGGCCGAGCAGCAGCTCGTCGACAAGGGCCTCGCCCCATTTCTCGTCGGATTGCGGCCGGCGCCAGCGCCACGGCTGGCCCGACAGCGACCGTTCCACCCCAAGCGCTGCACTCATGGTGCGGGCGATAGCAGCCGGCGATGCAAAAGACTCGCGTCATTTCGCGGGAGCGAGGGAAGATGGTGCCCGCCCGCCGAGCCCCCCGCGACGGCGATGGTCAAAGCCGCGATCCCGAACCGGCGGCCGAGCGCATTTTCGGTGAGGTCGACCGTCTGGATGTTGGCGAGCGGGAGGATCAGCAGCCGGCGCCGCCACCATCCGGTCCGGATCAGCAGCCGCTCGGCCTCGAGCGCATAGGCCGTCCGCTTCCAGTCGAGCCAGCGCAGCGGTGCCAGCAGGAGGAGCAGGGGAAAGACCGGCAGCAGCGCCACGCAGAAGCTCGTCACATGCGCGCGGTCGACCATCCGCCACGCGGTTTCGGGTCCGGGCGCCTCCCAGCCGAGCGCGTGCAGCACCGGCGCCAGTTCGTCGGGGCGTGCAAGGGGCGCCAGCACATGGTCCTCGCGCTGCTTGCCCTCGCTGGCGTCGCTCGCAAGGCTTTCTACCGCCAGCCGGACCCAGCCCAGCCGCTCGCGCACCGGGCCAGTCGCGATGACCCCGGCCTGGATCCGCCGCAGCGGCAAGGACACATCGGTCCTGGTCAGAAGCCCCCGCCGCCGCCGGAAGGAGCGGCCGGTCAGGGTCAGCGTGAAGCCCCACTCGCGAAGCCCGGTGCGAATGACACCCGTCGCCAGCCCCGCCACCCCGACGATCACGAGGCCGCCGAGTATCGCGCCGATCCGGTGGTCGAGCAGCCATCCGCCCTCGGCCAGGATCGGCTCCCAGAACTTGCGCCGGAAGGGGTCGAAGTCGATCACGTTGCCGATCGTCTGCGTCGCGCCGAACAGCGCCGCGAACAGCGCGAGGCTGAAACTCAGGAGGCCGAGCGTCAGGACGCGGCACGCGTCCATCGCGAACAGCGGCGGCGGCTCGGCCATCGCCTGCGTTTCCACCGCCGCGACCGCTCCGGTCCGCCGCGCCCGGACCAGCTCGCGGAGCGCCTCGGCCCGCGCGAGGGAAATGGCCTCGAGGTCGCCCTCGTCCTTGCCTGCGGTCGAGCTTCCCGTTTCAAGCGTCACGCGCGCCACGCCCGCCAGACGGTGCACCGGCGACTGGCTGATGCTGACGTCCTGGATCCGGTCGTAGGGAATGGTCCGGTGGGTCCGGCTGAGGATCCCGCTGTCGATCCGGATCGCGTCCGCGCCCACCCGGAAGGAGAAACGCCACCAGTGGAGGAGCAGCCCCGCAAGCGTCACCCCCGCGATCCCGCCGAGCATCATCAGCGCGACGAACGTCTGCCCCTTGAAGGCGAAATAGCCACCGGCCGCGATCCCGCCGAACAGGTTGCGGACCGCCTTGCCGAGCCCGCTGAGGAGCGCGATCGGGTGGAGATGCTCGGGGGTCGCCTCGTCCGCGCTCACGACGCGTCGGGGTCCGCCTGGATGTGCCCGCGGATGACCCCCGCCAGTTCGCCCGCACGTTCGGGGCTGAGGCCGGGGAGGGTGACGACGCTGTTATGCGTGCCCGCGGTATGGACGACGAGCGTCGCCGTGCCGAACAGCCGGTCGAGCGGCCCGCGCGCGACGTCGAGATGCTGGACCCGCGCCAGCGGCACGATCGTGTCGGTGTGGAAGAGATAACCCCGCACCACCCGCAACAGCCTGGGCTCGAGCGCGAAACCGAGCCGCCGCCACGACCGCCCCGGCAGCACGCCGACCATGACCACCGCGAGCAGCATCGCGACGACCGGCACCACGACCGCCAGCGGATGGCGCTCGAACAGCACGAGCCACAGCACAAACGCGCCCACCACCAGCGGCACCGCCGCCAGCGCCCGCTGCACGCGCAGCACGCCCAGATAGCCGCGCTCGACCGGCTCGATCCCATCCCCCGCTGTCATAGGCAGACAATACAGCGGGAGCGGGCGGCGTCAAACGTCCTTGCGATGCTCGCCCGAGATCCGGCGCACGGTGCCGCTCGAGGCGCGCATCACGATGCTTTCGGTGGTGATCATGCTCTTGCGGCGCTTGACGCCCTTCAAGAGCGAGCCGTCGGTGACGCCGGTCGCGGCGAAGATGCAGTCGCCCTTGGCCATGTCGTCGAGCTTGTAGATCCGGTCGAGGTCCTCGATCCCCCAGCGGTGCGCGCGGGCGCGCTCGTCGTCGTTGCGGAACAGGAGCTTGCCCTCGATCTGCCCGCCGACGCAGCGCAACGCCGCGGCCGCCAGCACACCCTCGGGCGCGCCGCCCGAACCCATGTAGATGTCGACCGTGGTCTCGGGGTCGGTGGTCGCGATCACGCCCGCGACGTCGCCGTCGGGGATGAGCATGATGCCGCAGCCGATCGCGCGCAGCTCGGCGATGATCTCGGCGTGGCGCGGCCGGTCGAGGACGCAGGCGATGATCTCGTGCGGTTCGACGCCCTTGGCCGCGGCGAGGCTGCGGACATTCTCGGTCGGCGAGCGCTCGAGGCTGACCGTCCCCGGCGCATAGCCCGGCCCGATCGCCAGCTTCTGCATGTAGACGTCGGGCGCGTTGAGCAGGCACCCGGCCTCCGCGATCGCCAGCACCGCCAGCGAATTGGGGCCGGCCTTGGCGGTGATGGTGGTGCCTTCCAGCGGGTCGAGCGCGATGTCGATCTTGGGACCCGTGCCCTGCTCGGACCCGACCTTTTCGCCGATGAACAGCATCGGCGCCTCGTCGCGCTCGCCCTCGCCGATCACCACGGTGCCGTCCATCGGCAGCTCGTTCAGCGCCGCGCGCATCGCTTCCACGGCAGCGGCGTCGGCGGCCTTCTCGTCGCCGCGCCCGACCAGCGCGGAGGCGGCGATGGCGGCGGCCTCGGTCACCCGGACCATCTCGAGAACGAGCACTCGGTCGAGCACGTGGCTGGCATTGATCACGGGCGTGTCTTCCTGTTGTTGATGTGAGGCGGCTCTAGAAGGGAGCGGCTACCCGGGCAACCAAGGAGGCCGCGCAACGATCCGCGCCCCCGCGTCGTTACGCGCCCATGCGCTTCATTCTTCCCCTGCTTGCCCTTGGTACCGCGGCCTGTGGCGGCGACGACAAGGTCGCCGCCAACGAGGCGATGCCGTCGCTGACGACGATGACCGAGCAGCCGGGCGACTGGTCGGCGCTCGCCGGCATGGTCGGCCGCCGCCCCGCCGAAAGCGGCCTTGTCGACAACAACAGCCCGATCAGCGTCGACCTCAACGCCCGCCTCGGCCGCGACGCCGCGGCCTTCCGTAACGCGATGATGCCCGCCGGCCCGCTCGAGCGTCAGGGAGACCTGATGATCGCACGCGCGCCCGACGCCTGGCTCGTCATCCAGCCTGGCGAACATGCCTTCCGCGCGGCGCTCCGCAAGGGGAGCGGCTGGCAGGAATGGCAGACCCCGGGCGCGAGCGTCCCGGCGATCTAGCCCGCCACCATCACTCGTCGCCGGCGGCCTCGTCGACCTCGACCTCGTGCGCCAGCAGCGCCTTGCGCACCCGGATGGCGCGCGCCGCGACCCGCGTCTCGACCAGGAAGATGCCGAGCCCCAGGGCCAGCGTCACCATCGAGCCGATGAACAGGAGCGCGATCGCGGTCCCGACATGAAGGTTGATGAGCGCCGCCGCGAACAGCAGCACCACGACCGCACAGACCAGCACCGCCGAGGCGACCGTCGCGGTGATCGCGCTGCTCACCAGCCGCATCCGCCGGTCGACCGTCCGAAGTTCGCGGATCAGCCGGTCATGCTCGCTGCCGCGGCTGGCGAGGATCAGGGGCTCGAGCGCGCGGCCACGGTCGACGATCCGCGCCAGTCGCGAGGCGCAGACGTTGAGGAACGCCCCGACGCCCGCGAGCAGGAACACCGGCGCCACGGCCAGCTGGATGATCTTGGCGATCGCCGTCGCGCTCGCATCGGTGTCGATCATGCCTTGGCTCCCGCCGCGCGGCACCGGTCGGAGCAGAATTTCACCTGCTCCCAGTCGCGCTCCCACTTCTTGCGCCACGCGAAGGGCAACCCGCAACTCGCGCAGGTCTTGGTCGGCAGGTCGGCCTTCTTGCGCATCTTGGGCATGGCCGCCTTCATGGGTAGCGCCGCCGCGCTAGTCAAACAGCGCGAACACCCGGCCTTGTCATTCCGGCGCCGCCACCCCTAGTCCTTTCCCATGTCATCCATCACCGCAAAGGCGAGCGATTTCGCCCCTCTCGCCGCCATCGCCGTCGTCGCCCTCCAGTTCGCGGGCATGTCGTGGTGGGGGCTGTCGGCGCTGGTGCTGGTCGCGACCGTGCTCGCCGCGGTCCATCATGCCGAGGTGGTGGCCGAGCGGGTGGGGGAGCCGTTCGGCACCCTGATCCTCGCGCTGTCGGTGACGGTGATCGAGACCGGCCTCATCGTCAGCCTGATGCTCGCCGCGCCCGAGGCCTCGACCGCGCTCGCCCGCGACACGGTGATCGCGGCCAGCATGATCATCCTCAACCTGCTGCTCGGCCTCTGCCTCGTCGCCGCCGGCCGCCGCAAGAGCGAGGTGCGCTTCATCCGCACCGGGGCCAATGCCGCCTTGAGCACCATCGCGGCGCTCCTTGTCCTGACGCTCGTGCTTCCGAACTTCACCACCAGCGCGCCCGGCCCGGTCTATAACGCGACCCAGCTCGGCTTCGTCGCGGCGGGCGCGCTGATCCTCTACCTGACCTTCGTCTTCGCCCAGACCGTCCGTCACCGCGATTATTTCGTCCGCCCCGAGGTCGCTACGCCAGAGGACGACCATGGCCCCTCGCGCCGCGCCGCGCAGCGCTCGATGCTGCTCCTGCTCGTCTGCCTCGTCGCGGTGGTGCTCCTCGCCAAGGGCCTGTCGAAGCCGCTCGAGACCACGATCGCCGCCGCCGGCCTTCCGCGCAGCCTCGTCGGCATCGTCATCGCCGGCATCGTTCTCCTGCCCGAGGGCATCGCGGCGGTGAAGGCCGCGCGGCTCGGCCGGCTCCAGACCAGCCTCAACCTCGCGCTGGGCTCGGCACTCGCCACCATCGGCCTCACCATTCCCGCGGTCGCGGTGGTCGCCTATTTCCTCGACCTGCCGCTCGCTCTCGGCCTCCAGCCGCTGGGGATCGTGCTCCTCGCGCTGACCCTGTTCGTCTCGAGCCTCAGCCTCGCGCGCGGACGGGTGACGGTGCTCCACGGCGCCGTCCACCTCGTCATCTTCGCCGCCTACCTCCTGGTGACGATCATTCCCTAGCTCTTGAGGAGCTTCTTGATCCCGCGCGCGGCCTGGCGGAGGCGCTGCTCGTTCTCGACCATCGCGATCCGGACGAAGCCTTCGCCTTCCTCGCCGAAGCCCACGCCCGGCGCGACCGCGACCCCCGCCTCGGCGAGCAGCTTCTTGGAGAATTCCATGCTGCCCATCGCCTGGAAGCGCTCGGGGATCGGCGCCCAGGCGAACATGCTGGCTTGCGGCACCGGGATCTCCCAGCCGGCCCGCCCGAAGCTTTCGACCAGCACGTCGCGACGCTTCCTGTAGAGCGCGCGGGTCTCCGCGACGCAGTCCTGCGGCCCGTTCAAGGCCGCCACCGCCGCCGCCTGGATCGGCGTGAACGCGCCATAATCGAGATAGCTCTTCACCCGCGTCAGCGCCGCGATCAGCTCCCGGTTTCCGACCGCGAAGCCGATTCGCCACCCGGCCATCGAATAGGTCTTGCTCATGCTGGTGAACTCGACCGCCACCTCCTTCGCGCCCTCGACGGCGAGGATCGACGGCGTCGGCTCCTCGCCGAAATAGATCTCGGCATAGGCGAGGTCGGAGATGATCCAGATCTGGTGTTCGCGCGCGAAGGCGACGAGTTGCTCGTAGAAGGCCTTGTCGGCGACATAAGCGGTGGGATTGCTCGGATAGCCGATCACCAGCGCCTTGGGGCGCGGCACCGTGTAGCGCATCGCCAGCCGAAGCCGCTCGAAGAAGTCGGGCCCGGGCGCGGCGGGAATCGAGCGGATCGCCGCCCCCGCGATGATGAAGCCGAAGCTGTGGATCGGGTAGGAGGGATTGGGGGCGAGGATGACGTCGCCCGGCGCGGTGATCGCCTGCGCGAGGTTCGCCAGCCCTTCCTTCGACCCCAGCGTGACGATGATTTCGCTCTCGGGATCCAGTTCCACCCCGAACCGCCGCTGGTAATAAGCCGCCTGCGCCTTCCGCAGCCCCGGAATGCCCTTCGAGGCCGAATAGCCGTGCGCATCGGGCTTGGCCGCCACTTCCGCCAGCTTGGCGATGACGTGCGCCGGGGGCGGGCTGTCGGGATTGCCCATGCCGAGGTCGATCACGTCCTCGCCCTTCGCCCGCATCGCCGCGCGCATCCCGTTCACTTCGGCGAAGACGTAGGGCGGCAGCCGCTCGATGCGATAGAAGTCGGTGTGCATGCGCCGACTGTGCCGTCTCGTGGCAGCACCGGCAACAAGAAGCTCGCCGCGATCATTCCAGCGGCGTTATTATTGCTAACTTTTCATTAACTTAATACGAAAAACGGGCGTATAGTGCCATTTGCCGGATCCGAATCGTCCGGCAGACAAGGGAATTGATCATGCGTCTGTTGCTTGCCGCGTCGGCCCTCCTGACCGGCACCGTCGTCCTGCCTCTCACCGCCAGCCTCGCCAAGCCGAGCACCGGGGTCGCCCAGCCGACCAAGGCCGACACCTGCCTCGCCATGGAGCGCGCCAGCCGCAACAGCACCGGCGGCGACCGCGCGGCCGGGCAGTTCGGCAAGGACCAGCGCGAATTCGTCGCGCTGTTCAACGACCCCGACGGCTTCACCCCCAACTGGCCGATCGTCGGCAAGACCTACTACAGCTACGGCGAGTGGCTGAACGACTCGAAGCTCTACGGCTGCTGAGCCCGCGTCAGTCCCGATAGGCGGGCAGGCTCCATCCGCGCGCGATCGCCAGACCGCGCAGGGCGAAGCCTGCCACCGCCGCGATCAGCGCCGCCGGCCAGCCGGTCAGGCCGAGCATCGCGAACCCGACCAGCAGGCCGGCGCTCAGCGCCGCCGCGGTGACATAGAGTTCGGGCCGCATCAGGATCGACGGCTCGCCCGCCAGCACGTCGCGGATGATCCCGCCCGCGCATGCGGTCAGCACCCCCATGGCGAAGGCCGGCACCGGCGCGATCCCATAGACCAGCGCCTTGGCCGCCCCGTAGGTCGCATAAGCGCCGAGCCCCAGCGCATCGAACCACAGCAGCGCCTGCCCCGCGAACCAGCGCCGGCTCGTCAGCCAGACCAGCCCCGCCGCGCCGATGCAAATCAGCAGCACGAGGTTCCTGTGCACCCAGAAGACCGGCGCCGCGATCAGCAGGTCGCGGATCGTCCCGCCGCCAACCCCCGTCACCACCGCGAAGAAGACAAAGGTCACCAGCGTCTGCTTCTTCTCCGCCGCGAGCAGCGCGCCCGACACCGCGAACACCGCAATCCCGAAGATGTCGAGCGCCTGCATCGCCATCGGCAGCGTCGGAGTGGGAAGGTCGGGAGTCATCGATCGCCTCATGCCCCGCCGCCACCGTGCAAGTCGAGCCACTACGTCGGTCAGCCCGGGCGCCGCTCGGCACGAACGGACCTGGCACTGTCGATCAACCCCTGTCCTACAGCCCCCACTTTGTGCCATGCTCGCCCGCGTGACGAGTGACCGCCTCATCTTGCCGCTCGCGGTCCCGGGACGCGAGCCGGAACGACTCGGCGACCCTGGGACATTCGAGACCTTGTTCAGGAAACGACCCGCCGACCCTGTGACCGTTTTGACCGTCGCGGGGGAAAATCGGACGCGGTCCGCATGACCACCGATGCCCCCACCGCCGCCTTCCCGACGCTCGAGGACTGGCAGCACTGGACCCTCGTCATGGGCCTCGCGCAGCAGATGCTGCTCGAGAGCTGGGCCGACAGCTGGAAGGCAGGCACTCCGGCGCCGGGCCTCAAGATGCCCCAGGCGCCCGATCCGATGGCGCTGATGAGCGCGGGCGCCGACGCGTGGAGCAAGGGGCTCGAGGCATGGGGCCAGATGCTCGGCAGCATGGCTGAGGCCGGCTTGGCGAAGGACAAGCGCTTCGCCGCGCCCGAATGGCGCGACCATCCGGTCTACGACACCATCCGCCAATCCTACCTCGCCATCTCCGACCAGCTGATGAAGTCGGTCGATCAGGCCGACGGACTGGACGAGGAGGCCCGCCAGCGGCTGCGCTTCGTGACCAAAGGCGTGATCGACGCGATGAGCCCGTCGAACTTCGCGCTGACCAATCCCGAGGTCCTGAAGGCAACGCTGGAGTCGCGTGGCGAGAACCTTTTGAACGGCCTCCGCCACATGCTCGACGACATGAAGGCGGGCCAGCTCAGCCAGGTGCCGAAGGGCGCCTATGAGGTCGGCCGCAACCTTGCGACCACGCCCGGCAAGGTCGTCCACGAGACCCCGCTCTACCAGCTCATCCACTATGCCCCGACCACGAAGTCGGTGCTCGAAACGCCGCTCGTCGTCTTTCCGCCGTGGATCAACCGCTATTACATCCTCGACCTGACGCCCGAGAAGAGCTTCGTCCGCTGGTGCGTCGACAACGGCATCTCGCTGTTCATGGTCAGCTGGAAGTCCGCCGACGAGACGCTCCGCGACATCACGCTCGACGATTACGTCCTGCGCGGCCAGGTCGATGCGATCGACACCGTCCGCGACCTTCTCGGCGTCGAGGCGGTCCACACCATCGGCTATTGCGTCGCCGGAACCACGCTTGCCGCGACGCTGGCGCTGCTCGCGGCGCGGGGCGAGGCGGCCAAGGTCGCCTCGGCCACCTACTTCACCGCGCAGGTCGATTTCAGCGAGGCGGGCGACCTCAAACTGTTCCTCGGCGACGAGACGATGGCGCTGCTCGGCCAGCTATCGGCCGAGACCGGCCTCATCGACGGCCGGGTCATGGCCGCGACCTTCAACCAGCTGCGCGGCCGCGACCTCGTCTGGAACTACGTCGTCAACAACTACCTGCTGGGCAAGGAACCGCCGCCCTTCGACCTGCTCCACTGGAACGGCGACGTCACCAACCTGCCGGCAGGCTGGCACCGCGACTATCTCGAGACGCTCTACAAGGCGAACAAGCTGGTCGAGGCGGGCGGGATCGTCGTCGACGGCACGCCGATCGACCTGAGCCGGATCGAGACCCCGCTCTATATCCAGGCCGGCCGCGAGGATCACATCGCTCCGCCGCAAAGCGTGTGGAAGATCATGGACCACGTGCCGGGCGACAAGCGGTTCGTGCTCGCCGGCTCGGGGCACATCGCCGGGGTCGTCAATCCGCCGAGCGCGGGCAAATACCAGCACTGGATCAACGAGGGCGATCCCAAGACCCTCGAGCAGTTCGTCGAGGGCGCGACCGAAGTGAAGGGAAGCTGGTGGCCCGACTGGCTCGCCTGGCTCCGCCGGCAGGCCCCGGCCGAGGTCCCCGCGACCGGCGCCCGCGTGCCCGGCAAGGGCAAGCGCAAGGCGATCGAGGATGCTCCCGGCCGCTACGTCCGGACCCGCTAGGGGTTTAGATGATCCCGCCGCCCAGCATCAGGCGGAGGGCGCCGACCACGATCACGAAGATGCACAGGTTGCGACCCGCCTTGGATGTCCCGCTCATCGCGCCGAGCCCGGCACCGATCACGGCCAGCGGCAGGATCAGCCAGTTGGCCCAGCCGAGGAGCGGCAGGAAGGCGAAGGCGGTCATCACCAGGGCGACAAGACCGATCAGGATCGAAACGAGGTTCAGCATGAAGCGGATGTCGGGAGCGGGGCCCCGCTTGTCCAGTGCCGGCCTCAGTCGTTGGTCGAAGGGGCCCGCCGGTTGAAGGCACTGCTGAGGTAGAGCAGCGCCGCGGTCCAGATGAACCCGAACGCCCAGGCATGCGCCGTCGTGAACGGCTCGCCGTAGAGGAACACCGCGACCAGGAACTGGAGCGTCGGGGCGATGAACTGGAGGATTCCGAGCGTCGAATAAGGCAGCCGCCGCGCCGCCGCGGTGAACAAGAGGAGGGGGATAGTCGAGGCGACCCCGGTGAAGACCAGCAGGATCGTGTCGGTCTGGTCGAGGCCCCAGACCGGCGCGGTGCCGAGGCTCGCCCAGCCGAGCCACAGAACCGCGGGGACGAACAGGATCAGGGTCTCGACCGTCAGCCCCGCCGTCGCGTCGACATGCGCCACTTTCCGCAGGAGGCCGTAGAGCGCGAAGCTCACGCACAGCGTCAGGCTGATCCACAGATGCGCCAGCGCTCCGACCGCGAGGATCGACACCCCGACCGCCGCGATGGCGACCGCCAGCCACTGCCGCCGGCTCAGGGGCTCGCCGAGGACGAAGCGGCCGAGCAGGATGTTCGCCAGCGGGTTGAGGTAATAGCCGAGGCTCCCTGCAAGGATATGCCCGCTGTTCACCGCATAGACGTAGATCAGCCAGTTGATCCCGATCAGCACGCTGGTCGCAGCCAGCAGCTTGAGGCTCGCCCGGTTGCGCAGCGCCGCGCCGACCTCGCTCCACGCCCGGCTGACGGTGAGCAGCGCGCCGAGGATGAGGAGCGACCAGACGATCCGGTGCGCGACGATCGCCACCGCCGGCACGCCGGCCAGCAGCTTGAAGTAGATCGGGAGCAGCCCCCACAGCGCATAGGCGCCGATTCCCAGCCCGAGGCCGGTGCGGGTCTTGTCGGCGGTCGGGGCGGCGGGAGCGTCCATCCGTCGCGCCTTGGCCGCGCAGGGCCAGGGCTGCAACCATTTGTTAACTACTTTCCCCCTTTGTCCAGATGTGCGGGGCGTGACGCTGTGCTAGCATGAGGCCGACGATGCGAACCTTGCCGCTCACTCTTCTTCTGCTCGGTCTCACCGGCTGCGCGACCTTCGACAAACCCAAGCCGCCGCCGCGTCCCGCCGTGGTCGCTTTGCCGCCGACCAAGGCCGACGTCTGGCAAGGGGTGGCGAGCGCGGCCGACATCGACCGGCTCAACCGCCTGCCCATGGCCTGGACCGACGGCCTCAAGGAAGCCCGCCTGCGCTTCGCCGGTGCGGTCCGGGGCGAGGGCGATCTGCTTCGCCCGGCCGCCGGCCTGGCCCGCCCGGCGCCCAGTCCCGGAAGCTACAATTGCCGCTTGGTGCGGCTCGGCAAGACCGATGCCCGCTCACCCGCCTTCGTCAGCTTCAAGCCCTTCTTCTGCTACGTCGACGTCGAGAACGACCTGCTGACCTTCGTCAAGCAGACCGGTTCCGAACGGCCGGCGGGGCGCCTGTGGGACGACGACAATCCGCGTCGCCTCGTCTTTCTCGGCACCGTGGCGCTCGGCAGCGAACCACAGAACAAGCCCTACGGCACTGATCAGCGGCGCGACATCGCGGGGGTGCTCGAACGGATCGGACCGATGCGCTTCCGGCTTCTCATGCCTTGGTCGCGCTCGGGCTCGAAGCTCGACATCTATGAGCTGACGCCGGTCGCGGAGCAGCCCGCGGGGTGAGCATCGCCGACTGGCAGGAGGTTCGCGCGCACCTCGTGAGCGCCGCCTCGGCCGGTCATCCGCTCACCTATTCCGAACTCCTCGAACGCCTCGGACACCGGTTCACCCGGCCCAAGATGCGGGCGCTGTGCCAGACCCTGACCAAGGTCGACGAGGACGCCGAGGCGAGCGGCGAGCCTGAACTGGCGGTGCTGGTCGTGCGTCAGTCCGACGGCCTGCCCGGCCAGGGCTGGTGGACCGGAAGCTGGGAGAAGCACCGCTTCACCGGCGACTGGACCGGTCCCGCGGCGCGCGAGCTGATCGACCGGCTCCAGCGTCAGGCCTTCGCCTACTGGGCCGAGCGCTAGCCCGCGCTCTTGCGCTCGATCGTCGCGCCGACCGCCGACAGCTTTTCCTCGAGCCGCTCGTAGCCGCGATCGAGGTGGTAGACGCGAAGCACCTCGGTCTCGCCTTCGGCGGCGAGGCCGGCGAGGACCAGGCTCATCGAAGCGCGCAGATCGGTCGCCATGACTTGGGCGCCGGTCAGCTTGGGCACGCCATGAACGATCGCCGAGCGACCGCGCACGTCGATGTTGGCTCCCATGCGGCGAAGCTCGGGCACGTGCATGTAGCGGTTCTCGAAGATCGTCTCCTCGAGAAAGCTCTCGCCGTTGGTGCGGCAGAGCATTGCCATGAACTGCGCCTGCATGTCGGTGGCGAAGCCGGGGAAGGGGGCGGTTGAAATGGCGAGCGGCTTCAGCGGGCCGTCGGCGGTGACCTTGATGCCCTTGTCGTGGATCTCGATCACGAGCCCGCACTGGGCAAGCGCGTTGGTGGTCGCGAGCATGTCCTCGGGACGCGCGCCAATGAGGTCGAGGCTGCCGCCGGTGATTCCGGCCGCGCAGGCATAGCTGCCGGCTTCGATCCGGTCGGGCATGACGGCGTAGGTGCAGCCGTGCAGCGCATCGACGCCGTCGATGATGAGGTGCGAGGAGCCGATCCCGCTGATTTTCGCGCCCATCGCGACGAGCAGGTTGCAGAGGTCGACAATCTCGGGTTCGCGCGCGGCGTTGAACAACTGGGTGCGGCCGTTCGCGGTCGCGGCGGCCATCAGCGCGTTCTCGGTCGCGCCGACGGAAACCACGGGGAAGCTGTAGTCGCCGCCCGAAATGCGGCCCTTGGGCGCGCTCGCCTTCACAAAGCCGGCGGCAATCTCGATTTCGGCGCCCATCGCCTCGAGCGCGCGCAGGTGGAGGTCGATCGGCCGGTCACCGATCGCGCAGCCGCCGGGCAGCGAGACGGTCGCCTCGCCTTCGCGGGCGAGCAAGGGCCCGAGTACCAGGATGGAGGCGCGCATCCGGCGAACCATGTCGTAGGGTGCAACGGTCGAGGCGATCTCGCCCGCCTGGAGCGTCATGCGCCGGCCGAACTCGCCCTTCTTGACGCCCTCGATCTTGGTCGAGACGCCAAGGCCGTTGAGCAGGTGTCCGAAGCTGTCGACGTCGGCGAGACGCGGCAGGTTGGTGAGCGTCAGCTTGTCGGCCGTGAGCAGCGCGCACGGAAGCAAGGTGAGGGCACTGTTCTTCGCGCCCGAGATGGGGATGGCGCCTTCGAGGCGCTTGCCGCCCTGGATGAGGATGGAGTCCATCGGCGGCGTTTAGAATATCGCTCCGCCGGCGCAAGTGGGGCCGGCGCGGCGGCCGGTCAGGCCTTTTCGAGCGTGCACTGCAGCGGGTGCTGATTCTCGCGCGCGAAGTCGGTGACCTGGCTGACCTTGGTCTCGGCGACCTCGTAGGTGAAGACGCCGCAGACACCCACGCCCTGCTGGTGCACCTGCAGCATCACGCGAGTCGCGTCGTCGATGCCCATGTTGAAGAAGCGCTGCAGGCACAGGACGACGAATTCCATCGGCGTGTAGTCGTCATTCAGCATCAGCACCTTGTAGTTGCTGGGCTTGCGGGTGCGCGGCCGGGTGCGGGTGACGACCCCGCGCTCGATCTCCTCGATGCCGTCGCCCTTGCCGGGGCGGTCATCTTCACCGGCCATGATGATGCGTTGAATCATTGGACCCTAGATAGGGGAGGGGGCGGGGGGTTGCCAAGGAGGCCCTGCGACCACGTGCCATCTCAAAACGATGGCGGCCGCCACCCTGATACGCAGGGGGCGGCCGCGCTGAAGCCTGACAGGAGGAGGGTTATCAGGCAGTCAGTTCGTTGATCTTGTCGGCCGCGACGGCGGCACGGTTCGAGAGCGGCTGGATCGCTTCGCCGGCGAGCTTGACCGAGGCTTCGGTCAGCTGGCTGAAGTTGGCGACCAGACGGTCGAAGTTCTGCTTGGCGATCTCGCCCTGCAGCTGGAAGAATTCGCTCGGGCTGGTGGCCTGCGCGAGGTTCTTGAGCTCGGCGACGTTCTGCTCGAGGCCCGAACGGGCCCGGCTGATGGCGTCCTCGCCGACGCTCTTGGCGCCGGTGGCGGCGATCTTGCCGGCCTCGACGACCGCCTCGACGTTCGCGCGGGTCAGCTCGGCGAGCTCTTCGGCGGCGCGGCGGCTCTTCTCGATCGCTTCCTGGCCACGGCTGCCGGCCTCGGCGAACATGGTCTGGAAACGGTCGGCGCCCGGAAGCGCGGCGAAGGGCTGGAAGTTGGTCCAGTTCATGTTGTCGAAGTTCACGTTGCTATCCCCTTGTTCGATGGCCGGCTCGTCGCGCACGGGCGCGGGCCGCTTGGTGTTCGTCGTGCCGGCGGCCTTGCGGGCCCGCGGCTTGCGCTCGGTCTTGACCCGGCGCGCATTGACCTTCATGACGGCCTCGAGCACCGCCGGCTCCATCGCCTCGGCAGGCGCTTCGGTAACTTCGGTCTCGATCGTGGCGATCTCTTCGGTCATCATCTCTGTCCTTGTTGCAGTGCACAATATAGTGCGATGCACAATAAATCAAGACCTCTTCGCACTTGCAGCATTGACGCTGCGGCCAGCTCGGCGGCAAGAGCGCGCATGGACCATGCTCTGCGCACCCGCCGCGGCCTTCTCGTCGTGCTCTCCTCGCCCTCGGGCGCGGGCAAATCCACCATCGGCCGCAAGCTGATGGAGGAAGATCCGACGATCACCATGTCGATCAGCGCGACCACCCGGCCGATGCGGCCGGGCGAGGTGGCGGACGTCGACTATCATTTCGTCGACGAGGCGCAGTTCCAGGAGCTGGTCGATACCGACGAGCTGGCCGAATGGGCCTATGTCTTCGGGTATCGCTACGGCAGCCCCAAGGAGCCGATCAAGGATGCGCTGAAGGCGGGCCGCGACACGCTCTTCGACATCGACTGGCAGGGCACGCAGCAGCTCGAATATGCCTTTCGCACCGATCTCGTGCGAATCTTCATTTTGCCGCCTTCGATGGCCGAGCTCGAGCGCCGGCTGACTGGGCGCGGGACCGACGGCGAGGACGTGATCGACTATCGCATGAAGCGCGCGGCAGCCGAGATCGGGCACTGGGCGGAATATGATTATGTCCTCATCAATGAGGACGTCGACCAGTGCACCAAGAAGGTGCAGGCGATCGTCGCGGCCGAGCGGCTGCGGCGCGAACGCCAGCCCTATCTCCTCGATTTCGTCCGCAACCTCGTCGAGAAGCCGAACTAGACGAGGAGCGACAGGAAACGGGCGCCGGCGCGGAAGTCGGCCTCGCGCAGGGCGAGCGCCTTTTCGGCCTCGGCGTCGCTGCCCCATTGCTCAAGCTGCCAGCGGTCCTCGAGGCTGACCGCCTCCCACGCCACATCGACCGACACCGCGCCTTCGAGCAGGGCGAGCCCGGCGACCAGCGATCCGCCGATCGTCACCAGCGGCGACAGGCCGGCGAGCGTGAAGCGATCGAGCGCGGCGACGGCGTGGCCGAGCCGGTCGAGCGTCGCTGGTGGCTGGTCGACCGGCGAAATGCCCTCGGTCACGACGAAGTCGACGTCGTATCGCCGCCGCGCCCATTGCAGCAGCGGGTCCCACGCCTCGGCTTGTCTGGCGACGAGGGCGGCAGGCCGCTCGGCACGATAGCAGAGGAGATCGCTCGCCGCGTAGCGGGCGAGGCCGGCGGCGAAAGCGTCATGCCCGGGACCCACGCGGTCGAGCGCGGCATTGGCGAGCCCGGTCAGCGGCATGGAACGCGGATCGACCGTCTCGCCCGCCTCCTGCCACTCGGCCGCGACCGCCTCGGCGAGGCGCCGGTTCGGCAGGGTGAGAAATTCGCGCGCCGGGGTGCGCAGGGGACGGGCGTCGAGCGTGATCTGCCACGCGCCATCCACCTCGGCGGTGTGGGCCTCCTTCCAGAAGCGCTTCACCGCCGGTCGCCTTTCTCCCACGCCTGGCGCAGCAGCACCGGCCCGAGCAGCGCTTCGACCAGCCCCGCGCCAATCACCACCATGCCGAGCCCCAGCGCGCCGCCCGGCTCGACGAGGTCGCTGAAGACGATTCCCATGCCGAGCAGGAACATCGCGAGGCCCGACAGGCGAAGCAGCGCGAAGATGCGGAAACGCTTGGCCCAGAGGGCGTCCTGCTCCTGGCTCATGCGGCAATCCTGACGAGGTTTTCGGCGATGTCGAACACGTCGGCGGGTGCGGCCGCGAGCGCGTCGGCACCCGAACCATTCAATTCGTCGCGGTCGTGATAGCCCCACAGCGCGCCGATCGCGTGCATGCCGGCGGACTTGGCCATGCCCATGTCCCACGCCGTGTCGCCGATGACGACGCACTGCTCGGGTACCGCGCCGCAGTCGGCCATGGCGGTGAGCGCCATCGACGGGTGCGGCTTCGAGGGATGGCGGTCGGCGGTCTGGAGCGACAAAAAGCGGGCGTGGAGACCGTGCGCGGTGAGGCAGTGCCGAAGCCCGCGGTCGGACTTGCCGGTGGCCACCGCAAGAAGCCAGCCGGCGGCTTCGAGGCGGTCGAGCAACGACAGGATTCCGTCGAACAGGGGCTCGTCGACCTGCTGCTGGCCGCGAAGCGTGACGAAGGACTGGCGATAGGTTTCGGCCATGGCGCTGTGCTGCGCGTCGTCGAGCCCCGGCGCCAATTCGGCCATGGCTTCGACCAGCGACAGGCCGATCACGCGCTGCGCCCGCTGGCGCGGCGGAAGCTCGAGGCCGTGCGCGTCGAACGCCATGCCGAGGGCGCGGTGTATGGTCCCGCCCGAATCGACGAGGGTCCCGTCGCAGTCGAAGATGGCGCAGCGAATCATCGGCGGCCCTTGGGCGGCGCCTTGCCGCGCGACGGTTTGCCGGGAACGGGGGCGCCGCGACCACGCCGCTCGCCCTTGCGCTCCTTGCGCGCGGTCTTGGCGGCAGCCGCGACGCGGCGGGCCTTGACCACCGGGTCCTTGGCGGGGTCGGGCCGGTCGAGCGGCATATTGTCGCCGTCGCGCACCTCGAAACCGAGGGTCGCGAGGCTCTCGGCGAAGTGGGCGGGAAGTTCGGCCGAGACGTCGATGTCCTTGCCGCCCGGTGCATCGATCTTGAGCCGGCGCGCGTGGAGGTGGAGCTTGCGGCTGATCCCACCGGTCAGGAAGGCGTCGGCCCCGCCATATTTGGCGTCGCCGACGATCGGGTGGCCGAGATGTGCCATGTGCGCGCGCAGCTGGTGCGTGCGACCCGTCAGCGGTTGCAGCTCGACCCAGGCGGCGCGGGTGCCGGCGCGGTCGACCACGCGCCAGCGGGTCCGCGCGGCCTGCCCTTCCTCGGAGACGTGCATCTTCTCGCCGCCGGTGCCGGGCTGCTTGGCGAGCGGCGCGTCGATCAGGCCCTCGTCCTGGCCGAGGTCGCCGACCACGATCGCCCAATAGACCTTGCGCGCCGTCCGGCCGGAGAAGCTTTTGGAGAAGAAGGCCGCCGACCGCGCCGAGCGCGCAACCAGCAGGACCCCGCTGGTGTCCTTGTCGAGCCGGTGGACGAGTTTGGGCCGGTTGCCTTCCTCGTCGGCAAGCCCGTCGAGGAGCCGATCGAGATGCTGATCGGTCTTGGTTCCGCCTTGGGTCGCGAGGCCGGGGGGCTTGTTGAGGACTAAGGCGTCGGGCGTCGTCTCGATCACCATCTCCTGAACGAAGTTGCGCTCGTCGTCGGTGAGCGGCTCGAGCACGCGCTGCGGCCGGGCGGCGCGCTGCGGGGTCGCGTCGGCCGAGGGAATGCGGATGACCTGGCCGGCCTCGATCCGGTCGCCCGGCGTGGCCTTCTCGCCATTGACGCGAAGCTGGCCGGTGCGGGCCCAGCGCGAGACGAGGTTGAAGCTGACTTCCTCGCCCATGTGACGCTTGAACCAGCGATCGAGGCGAATGCCGTCGTCGTCGGGAGCGACGGTGAAGGTGCGGGTTTGGGCCGGGGACATGGTCCGCCCCCTAGCCGCTCGGGCTAGAGCGTGTCGAGGAGGTGGAGCACCAGGCCCACCAGCCCGCCGACGATGGTGCCGTTGATCCGGATGTACTGGAGGTCGCGGCCGACCGCGGATTCGAGCCGTTCCGTGACCGTCCGAGCGTCCCACCCGCGGATGGTTTCGCTGACGAGGCCGACCATCGACCCGCCATAGCTTGCGGCCATGCCGGCGACGGCGCGGCGGACGAACTGGTTGACGGCCTTGCGGATCCGGGGGTCGCCCTCGAGGGTGGCGCCCGCCGAGCGCATGATCTCGCCCATCCGGCCCGCCATCACCGCGTCGGGGTCGCGCGCGCCGGCAATGAGGGCGGCGCGGGCCCGTTGCCACAGCCGGTCGAGCCACTGCGCGACCGAGCGATTGGCGAGGAGCTCCTCCTTCCAGGCCTCGACCCGGGCGCGGGTCTCGGGCTTGTGCTGGAGGTCCTGCGCCAGCTGGGCGAGCGCCTCGGCCATCTTCGCGCGGACCGGATGATCGGGGTCCTCGCTCATGTCGACGGTGAGCTTGCGCAGCCCGTCGAGAATCGCGTCGGCGAGCTTTTCGTCGAGCGCGGCGAGGCGGAGCACCCAGCTCGCCTTCTTGCGGACCATCTCGCGGATCAGCGGCTCGTTCGCCTCGAGCGCGCGGGCGAGGGTGCGGATTCCCGCCTCAAGCATCGGAACGTGGCGATTGTCCTCGATCGCCGAGGCGAGCGCCGCGCCGAGGAGGGGCGAGACCTCGGTCCGGGCGATGCGCTGGGCGATGGCGCCCTTGACGATCCCGCCCAGCCGCTCGTCATCAAGGCCTTCGAGAACGTCGGCGATCAGCCGCGAGGCGCCCCGCCGGATACGGTTGCCCTCGCCGCTCGGGGTGCGGAGGAACCGGCCCGCCGCGCCCGCGACGTCGATGTTCCGCATCCGCCGCGCCACCACGCGGGCGACGAGGAAATTGTCGCGGATGAAATTGGCGAGGGTGAGCCCGATCCGGTCCTTGTTGCGCGGGATGATCGCGGTGTGCGGGATCGGCAGGCCGAGCGGGTGGCGGAAGAGGGCGGTGACCGCGAACCAGTCGGCCAAGCCGCCGACCATTGCCGCCTCGGCAAACGCCTTGACGAACGACAGCCCCGGATAGCGCGCTTCATAGGCGCGCGTGAGGAGATAGGTCGCGGCCATCACGACCAAGAGGCCGGTCGCGACGACCTTCATGCCGGCGGCGCCCGGCTGGGCGGGGTTGAAGCGGGTGAGCGGTCCGGAACGTGTCATCCGAACCGCTCAATAGACGAACCCTCGATCAGGTTCACTCCGCCGGCTGCGGCATGGCCCCGGGTGCACGCGGTTCATCGACAGCATCGGGCACCTCGTGCGCGGTGGCGCGCAGCGACTTGCCGAACTTGCGGCCGATCCAGGTCTCGATGTCGATCGCGAGGCTGAAATAGGCCGGGACAAGGAGCAGCGTCAGGAAGGTCGACATGAGGAGGCCGCCGATCACGGTGACGCCCATCGGCGCGCGCCAGCTGCCGTCACCGGTCAGGCTCAACGCGATCGGGATCATGCCGGCAACCATGGCGACGGTGGTCATGACGATCGGCTGGGCGCGCTTGTGCCCGGCCTCGATGATCGCCTCGTCCTTGGTCATGCCATGGTCCATCATCTCGACCGCGAAGTCGACCAGCAGGATCGAGTTCTTGGCGACGATGCCGAACAGCATCAGCAGGCCGATGAACACCGGCAGGCTGAGCGGCTGGCCCGTGACCTTGAGCGCAATCACCGCGCCGAGCGGCGCGAGCAACAGCGACCCCAGGTTGACCAGCGGCGCGAGGAAGCGGCGATAGAGCAGCACCAGCACCGCGAAGACGAGCGCGATTCCGGCCATCACCGCGAGGACGAAGTTCTGGATGAGCTCGCTCTGCCACTTCTGGTCGCCAAGCGTCAGTCGCTGCACGCCCGGCGGCAGGTTCTTGACCGACGGCAGCTGCTCGATCTGCTTCCAGGCATCGCTGCTGACGGTGCCGGGGGTGAGGTCCGCGCCGATGCCGATGCGATACATCTGGTTGGTGCGGTTCACCGTCACCGGGCCCGAGCCGAACGAGATTTCGGCGACCGACTTCAACGGCACCGAGCCGCCGCTGGCGGTCGGCACCGGCAGATTCTCGAGGGTTGCGATGTCGCGGCGTTGAGACTTGTCGAGGCTGACGATGATCGGGACCTGGCGATCGGACAGCGAGAAGCGCGCGCTGTTCTGGTCGATGTCGCCGATGGTCGCGATGCGGATGGTCTGGGCCAGCGCCTGGGTGCTCACGCCGAGGTCGGCGGCAAGATCGAAGCGCGGCTTGATCCGGATTTCCGGCCGGACCACGTCGCCGTTGACGCGCGGAGCGACCAGCACCGGGACCGACTGCATCTCTTCCGAAATCCGGTTCGCGGCATCGGCGATCTTCAGCGGGTCGTCACCGCCCAGATAAAGGGTGATCGGCCGGCCGCCGCCGCCGGGGCCGCCACTGTTCTGGCTGAGGATGTTGACGCGCGCGTCGGCGATCGCCCCGAGCTGCGGGGCGAGCTCGCGCTCGATCTCGAAGCTCTTCTTGGTGCGGTCCTTCTTGTAGATGATGTTGACGAAGGCCGACGAGGTGAAGCTGCGCTGGAAAACGCGGTCGACGTTCGGATTGGCCGTGACGATCTCGCTGACGCGCTTGGTGATCGCCTTGGTCTGGTCGAGCGTGGTGCCCGGCGCGAGGCTGATCCGGACGGTGCTGTTGGGCACGTCGAGCTGCGGCTGGAAGGTCATCTTCAGCGTCGAGAGGCCGAAGCCGGTCGCGATCATGATGAGGAAGCCGACGCCGATCATCCACACGCGGTGGTCCTTGAAGCGGGCGAGGCGCTGCACAAAGAAGCCGCGCCGTTCCTTGCGCGCTTCCGCGACCTTGCTGTCGTCGATCGTCCAGCGGAGCGCGCTCAGGTAGCGATGCATCCACTTGCCCGAGGCATGCTCCTGGATCCCGCCGCTGCGCAGGAAATAGGCGGCCATGAGCGGGGTAATCATGCGCGCGACGAGCAGGCTCATGAAGACCGCGAGCACGACGGTGTAACCGAAGTTGCGGAAGAACTGGCCCGAGATGCCGGGCATGAGCGCGACGGGCAGGAACACCGCGACGATCGACATGGTGGTGGCAAGCACGGCGAGGCCGATCTCGTCCGCCGCGTCGATCGAGGCCTGGTAGGCGCTCTTGCCCATGCGCATGTGCCGGACGATGTTCTCGATCTCGACGATCGCGTCGTCGACCAGGACGCCCGCGACCAGCGCCAGCGCGAGCAGCGAGAGGAAGTTCAGGTTGATGGACATGAGGTCCATGAACCAGAAGGCCGGGATCGCCGAGAGCGGGATCGCGATCGCGCTGATGACGGTCGCGCGCACGTCGCGAAGGAACAGGAACACCACCAGCACCGCGAGGACGGCGCCCTCGATCAGCGCGTCGATCGAGCTGTGATACTGCCCCTTGGTGTAGTCGACCGTGTTGCTGATCTCGATGAAGCGGATCCGCGGATCCTCCTTCTCGATCTTGCGCAGTTCGGCCCAGGTGTTGTCGTAGGCGGTGACGTCCGAGGCGCCCTTGGCGCGGGCGACGTTGAAGCTGACCACGGGACGCCCGCCGAGCTCGGTCGCCGAGCGCGGTTCGGCCGAGCTGTCGCGGACCTGTGCGATGTCGCCGAGGCGCACGAAGCGTCCGCCGGGGAGCGAGATGTTGGTGTTGGCAAGCGCGACCGCGCTCTTGGCATTGCCGAGGACGCGCACCGTCTGTTCCGAGCCGGCGATCTCGGCGCGTCCGCCCGGCGCATCGACGTTGATCGAACGCAGCTGCTGGTTGACCTGCGCCGCGGTGATCCCCTGCGACTGCAACGACGCGGGGTCGAGGATGACGCGGATCTGGCGGTCGACGCCGCCCTCGCGGCTGACCTGCGCAACGCCGCTCTGGGCGAGCAAGCGGCGCGAGACCGTGCTGTCGACGTACCAGCTCAGGTCCTCGAGGCTCATGTCGGTCGCCTCGACCGCGATGAACACGAAGCCGTCGCCGCCGATATTCACGCGGCTGACCTGCGGCTCGAGGATGCCGTCGGGAAGATCGCCGCGAATCTGGTCGACCGCGGCTTTGATGTCGTTGACCGCGCGGTCGGTCGGCGTGCCGATCTTGAACTGGATGAAGGTGTTGCTGTTGCCCTCACGAACGTCCGAATTGATCTCGTCGACGCCATCGACCCCGCGCACCGCGGCCTCGACCTTCTGCGTGACCTGGTTGACCATCTCGGACGGGGCGGCGCCCGGCTGCGAGATGCTCACGTTCGCCGCCGGGAAATCGATGTCCGGGTTGTTCGTGATTTCCATCGTCGCGAACGAGTAGATGCCGACCAGCAGCAGCGCGATGAAGAGCACGATCGGCGGCACCGGGTTGCGGATGCACCAGGCCGAGATGTTGCGGAAACTCATGGGTCTATGCCTGTCCTAGGGTCGCCTAGTTGGCGGCGGCCTGCCGCTTCGGATTGATCTTCTGGCCGGGGTTCAGGAAGGGTCCGGCCGAAAGCACGACCATTTCCTGGCCGCTGAGACCGGCAACGATACTCGCGCCATTCTCGTCGACCACGCCGATCTTCACGCCGCGGCGCTCGACCTCGTTCTTGGCGTTGACGACATAGACGTAATTGCCGTCGCCGTCCGACTGGACCGCGCTCTGCGGCAGCAGCGGCGCGGTGGTTGCGCCCGCCGAGATGCGCGCTTCGGCGAACCCGCCCGGACGAATGCCCTGCGAATAGGGGATGGCGATTCGCACTTCGCCCTGGCGCGACTGGGGATCGATGGTCGGCGCCACCTGCCACACGCGGCCGGTGATGCTGCTGGTCATGCCGATCGGGGTGACGCTGACGGGCATGCCGACCCGGATCGCGGCGAGGTCCTGCTGCGAGAGCCCTGCGCGCATCTCCATTTCGCCACCGGCGGCGAGGCGGAACAGGCCCTGGCTGCCCGCGCCGATCACCTGCCCGACCTCGAGGTTGCGCTGGAGGATCAGGCCGGCGCTCGGCGCACGGATGTCGAGGAGACCGATGCCCGCGCGGGTTGCGCCGAGCTGCGCCTGGGCGACGCGGACCTGCGCCTGCGCCTGGTCGCGCGCGGCCTTCTTGCGGTCGAGATCGGCCTTGGAGACGAAGCCCCGGCCGACCAGCGCCGCCGAGCGGTCATATTCGTTCTGCGCGAGCGCGGCATTGGCGCGGGCCGATTCGACCGCCGCGGCGAGCTGCGCGCTGGTCTGGACCTGGACCGAACGGTCGACGGTCGCGAGCGTCTGGCCCTGGCGGACCCAGGTGCCGGCATCGACGAGGACGGCAGTCACGCGGCCACCCTGGCCCGCGGCGCCGACCGGCTGGTCGCGGCGGGCGGCGAGCGCGCCGGTAGCGGTGATGATCTTGGCGACCTGGCTCTGACCCGGGACGATCACGGTCACGGTCGGGACATTGCCCGCGCCACCCTTGCCGGCAGCCGCCGCGGTATCCGCCGCAGGCGTCGCCTCGTTGTTCGCGCGGTTGAACAGGAACCAGGCGAGCGCGAGCACCAGCACGATGCCGACGATCGCCAGGATCATGTTCCGGCGCCGCCGGGCACCGTCCACCACCACGATCGTGTCATCCCGCTCAAGCCGGGTTTCGCGATTCATTCCTGTTACCTTTTCCATCTCGTGAGGCCGTCCATCGGCGGCAAGCTGTATTAGACCAATAGGTCACCAGTCGCAACCCAAGGCGACCTTCCGACCAACGGCAAGGCGCATTCGACCAACGGCTTTGCTGCCTCCGCCAAAAGGCGATTGCGGTGAGCGCGAAATGCGCGATAGCCTTGGCGTCCACAACGGGAGAGAGTGTTTCATGCTGGCAGATTATGGCTGGTTCGCCTGGATCATCATCGGCTTCCTCGCCGGCGGGATCGCCAAGTTCCTCATGCCCGGCAAGGATCCGGGTGGTTGCATCGTCACCATCCTGCTCGGGATCGGCGGCGCGATGCTGGCCGGTTTCCTCGGCCGTGCGCTCGGTTTCTACCGTGACATCGGCGATGGTGCCGGCTTCGTCGCCGCAATCATCGGCGCGGTGCTGATCCTGTTCCTTTACCGCCTGCTGCTCCGCCGCCGCTGAGCTTGCGGCGTTGAAGCTTCTGCACGCCGATCGCGGCGCCGAGGCACAAGAAGGTCCCGAGGAGGGACAGGAGCATGCCCGGGAAGGAAAAGCCGGTCGCCTCGAGGCGGCCGGCGAGTACCGGCGTGATCAACAGGGCACCGAGCACGGCCCCGGCGGCGCCAAGCCCGACGATCGCGAGGATTTCGCGCGGGGTCTCGGTGCGGAGAATGACGCTTGCGAGCCAGCCGAGGACGGCGCCGGCAAGGATCAGGGCGATCCAGGTGAAGGGCATGGGACGCCCATAAGCCAAGGGGCCGCCCGCTCCAAGAGCGGACGGCCCCTCATGCCCGTGACTTGGTGTGCGGTTTAGCGCACGCGGCCGCGACGGACGAGGTTCACGATCGCGAGCAGGACGATGGCGCCCAGCAGCGAATAGAGGAAGCTCTCGATGGTCAGGCCGTTGTTGAGGCTCGCGCTACCGCCGAGCAGGAAGCCCGCGATGGCGGCGCCGACGATGCCGACGATGATGTTCAGGAAAATGCCCTGCTGACCGTCGGTCCGCATGACGATGCTCGCGAGCCAACCGCAGACGCCGCCGACGATAAGCCAGATAATGAGACCCATGTGCGTTCCCTCCTGTATTTCGTTCCGGCTGAAGCTGCCGGACGTTTCTTGCGGCAACAAGACGCGTCTACCGCGCTCTTGTTCCGAGGGGGGAACGGCAATCTGCTGTATCGGTTCCGTAACGAGGGCCGCCGGCCTGTTTGAGACCGGCGGGTTGAGAAGGGGTCAGTAGCGCTGCTGGCGCTCGTAGACCTGGCGGTAGTGCTGGATCCGGGTGACGCGCAGCCCGGGCATGCCGCTGCGGTCGACCGCACGCTGCCACGACGCGAATTCCTCGAGGCTGAGGCCATAGCGTTCGCACGCCTCGTCGACGCTCAGCAGCCCGCCGGCGACGGCCGCCACGACCTCGGCCTTGCGGCGGACCACCCAGCGGGTGGTCGAGGGCGCGGGAAGCGAGTCCAAGGTCAGCGGCTCGCCGAGCGGGCCGATCACCTGATGCGGACGGAACTTCTGATTTTCTAGCATTGCTTCCTCAGGCGGATCTGGGTGGCGTCGATGTGATGGCCCTCGTTTACCGAAGCCTCTCTCAAGCAATTGTTTCGTCCGCTGGTAAACGGATTCGTCACCATCGCCGGACTGCTCGCGAACGCGCCCCCGAGAACCGCCTCGGCCGTGTCGCGACCGGTCAGCAGGGCGACGACCGCCGCGAGGCGATCGCCCGCCCCGCCGTTCGGTCCGAGAGTGGCAAGCACCACGCCGAGTTCGTCGGCCCGAAAGGCCGCCGCCGGTATGAAATGCCCCTTATGCTCCACCAATCTCCGGCCTTCCTTGTTTCGACCCCACGAAGCAGCACTAGCGAAAGAGGGTGAATGCCGGGTAAAGATGCCCCGGTGACCTTTTCCGCGTTCCAGATCGACAAGCCGGCGTCTTCGGCGAGGATCGTCGTCGCCATGTCCGGCGGCGTGGATTCGTCGGTCGCCGCCATGCTCGCCGCGCGCACCGGGGCAGAGGTGGTCGGAGTGACACTCCAGCTCTACGATCATGGCGAGGCGGTGAAGCGGTCGGGTGCCTGCTGCGCCGGCCAGGACATCTATGACGCCGCGCAGGTCTGCGAGAAGCTCGGCATCGCGCATTACGTGCTCGACTATGAGTCGCGCTTCCGGTCGGGCGTCATCGAGCGCTTCGCCGACGATTATGCCCGCGGCCGCACGCCGGTGCCTTGTTCGCTGTGCAACCAGGGCGTGAAATTCACCGACCTCCACGCCTTCGCCCGGGAACTCGGCGCCGACGCGCTGGTCACCGGCCACTACGTCCGCCGTGTCGTCCGCGCCGGCAAGGCCGAGCTTCACAAGGGCCGCGACGCCGCCCGCGACCAGAGCTACTTCCTCTACGGCACCACCGCCGAGCAACTCGACCTGCTCCGCTTCCCGATCGGCGAATTGCCCAAGAGCGAGGTTCGGGCGCTCGCCGCCCAAGCCGGCCTCGTCGTCGCTGCCAAGCCCGACAGCCAGGACATCTGCTTCGTGCCCGACGGCGATTATGCCGGGCTGGTCAAGCGCCTTCGGCCCGAGACCGAGGCGCCGGGTGACATCGTCGATCTCGGCGGGCGCCTGCTCGGCCGCCATCCCGGCGTCGTCCACTATACTGTCGGGCAGCGCCGCGGACTCGAACTCGGCGGTCAGGCAGAGCCGCTCTACGTCGTCCGGATCGAGCCCGACGCGCGCCGGCTGGTGGTCGGGCCCAAGGCCGCGCTGGCAGTGAGCGAGGCGAGCGTGTCGGACTGGAACTGGCTCGGCGAGGATCAGAGCAAGGTCGAGGTGAAGGTGCGGTCGCTCAGCCGACCCGTCCCCGCGACCCGCGAGGGCGACCGGATCCGCTTCCACCAGCCCGAGTTCGGGGTCGCGCCCGGCCAGGCCGCGGTTCTCTACGACGGGGATCGCCTGCTTGGCGGCGGATGGATCGAAGAGACGGTCGCCGCGGCGCATCTGCCCTACAGCGACGTCGCCTGAGGTGCCGCAGCCGCGCAGCGCCGGAGTCTTGCTCTATCGCCGTCGCGGTCAGCGCATCGAAGTCCTGCTCGGTCATCCCGGCGGTCCCTATTGGGCGCGCAAGGATGAAGGTGCCTGGATGGTCCCGAAGGGCGCGATCGAAAGCGGCGAAGCGGCGCTCGATGCGGCGATCCGTGAATTCGGCGAGGAAGTCGGCCCAGTCCCGCCCGGCAATCCGGTACCGCTCCACACCGTGCGCCAGAATGGCGGCAAGCTGGTCGAGGTATTCGCGCTCGAAGGCGACTTCGATCCGTCCGCGCTCGTCAGCAACGATTTCGAGCTCGAGTGGCCGCCGAAATCCGGGCAGATGAAGCGCTTTCCCGAACTCGACCGGATCGAATGGATGGAGCTCGCCGAGGCCCACCGCCGAATCCTCAAGAGCCAGCAGCCCCTGCTCGACGCGCTCGGCGAAATGCTCTCGGGCTAAAGCTGGAAGCTGCCCTCGATCACCGTTCGGCCCATGCCGTCGAGGAGCACGCGGTCCCCCGCCAGCGTGCATTCGAGCCGCCCGCCGCGCTTGCCTACCTGCGCCGCCGAAAAGTGTGTCCGCCCAAGCCGCTCGGCCCAGAAGGGCACGAGGGCGGTATGCGCCGAGCCCGTCACCGGATCCTCGTCAATCCCGTGATAGGCGGCGAATACCCGGCTCGCGATCGCGGTCTCGTCGCCCGGGGCGGTCACCATCACCAGCCGGTCGATGGCCTTGAGCGCCGCAAAGTCCGGCCGCACCGCGCGGACCGCCGCCTCGTCCTCGAGCAGCACCAGCGCCGCGCCATTGTTGCGGTTGCCGAAATAGACCGGTCCCTCGCAACCGAGCGCGGCCAGCACCCCGGCGCCATCGCCTTCAGCTACGTCCGCCGCGGGCAGACTCAGGCGAAGAAGCTCTCCCGCGCGCTCGACGCTGAGCACGCCCGAACGCGTCTGGAAGCGGACCTTCTCGCCGGTGAGGAGGATGTGACCCGCCGCCAGCGTCGCATGGCCGCACATGTCGACTTCGACCGTGGGCGTGAACCAGCGCAGGTGATAATCGGCCTCGCCATCCTCGATCGCCACCGTGAAGGCGGTCTCGCTGAGGTTGTTCTCGGCCGCGATCGCCTGCAGCGTCTCATCGGGCAGCCAATCGGTCAGCGGCATCACCGCCGCCGGATTGCCGGTCAGCGGGGCAGGGGCGAAGGCATCGACCTGGAAAAAGGGAATGATCATCGCCGCTCCGTCAGATGATGGGGCAGCATGCCCTCGCGGTCGGTATGCCCCTCGGGATCGAGGTGAAGCAGGATCTCGGTGCCGGGGAAGCGCCGCTGCAGGTCCTCTTCGACCCGGTCGAGCTTGTCGTGCGCCTGGCGGACGGTCCAGTCCTCGGGTACCCAGACGTGGAACTGGATGAAGTCGTGGACACCCGAGGTCCGAGTGCGGACGTCGTGAATGCCCTTGAGCTCGGGATAGTCGCCGCAGGCCGCGAGGAAGGCTTCGCGCTTCTCGACCGGCCATTCGGCGTCCATCAGCTGGTCGACACTGTCGCCCGCCGCCTGCCAGGCGCCCCACAGCAGCCACCCCGCGATCGCGACACCGAACGCCGCATCGGCCCCGGGCACACGCAGGAAATGGTCGATGATCAGGGCGGCGATCACCGCGCCGTTGAGATAAAGGTCGGAGCTGTAGTGGAGGTTGTCGGTCTTGATCGCGACCGAGCCGGTCCGGGCGATCACCCGGCGCTGGTACGAGAGCAGCAAGAGCGTGCTGGCGATCGCGAAGATGGAGACTCCGATGCCGATCTCCGGATTGGCGGTTTCGGCGCCGTGAATGAGCCGGTCGATCGCGCGCCAGCCGATGCCGAGCGCGCTGATGGTGATGAGCACGACCTGGCCAAGCGCCACCAGGGCCTCGGCCTTGCCGTGCCCGAAGCGGTGGTCATGATCGGCCGGCAGCGCGGCGATCCGAACGCCGACCAACGTCATGATGCTTGCGATGAGGTCGAGCCCGGTATCGGCGAGGCTTCCGAGCATCGCCGTGGAATCGGTCGCGATCGCCGCCCAGCTCTTCGCGATGAGCAGGGTCAGCGCCATCACGACGCTGGCGATGGCCGCCCGCTGCGACAGGCGTGCGCGCTCGGGTCCGGTCACTCTCACGGGTAGAGCAGTCCTTCGTTCCAGCTGCCGTCGGCCTGCCGAACGAACAGGCGTCGGTGATGGAGCCGGAACTCTCCATCCTCCCAGAATTCGATCCGGTCGGGGACCAGCCGGAAGCCCGACCAATGCGGCGGGCGACCGACCTCGCCCTCCTCGCCGAAGCGCGCCTTGGTCTCGGCGATGCGGTCGAGGAAGGTCTCGCGGCGGTCGAGGGGGCGCGACTGGTCGCTCGCCCACGCACCGATCCGGCTGTTGCGCGACCGGCTCTGGAAATAGGCGTCGGCGTCGGCGTCGCTGACCTGCACCAGAGGGCCCTCGGCCCGGACCTGCTTGCGCAAGCTCTTCCAGTGAATGCAGAGCGCGCCATGCGGGTTGGCGGCGATCTCCTGCCCCTTGCGGCTTTCGAGATTGGTGAAGAAGCCGAAGCCCTCGGGCCCGTGGCGGCGCATCAGCACCATCCGGACCGAGGGACGGCCGTCGGGGGTCGCGGTGGCAAGCGCCATGGCGTCGGGATCGTTGATCTCCTCCGCCTCCGCGAGGGCCATCCATTCGGCGAACAGGGCGAAGGGGTCGGTGCCGGGCATGGCCGCGCCTCTATCCCCTCGGCGCCTTGGCAGGCAAGCGATGCGACCATAGCTAGCGCGCCAACCACTTTGCTCTATGAGGAGCCATGGACCTTTACGCACGACTGGGAGTGAAGAAGGGGGCCAGCGACGCCGAGATCAAGAAGGCGTATCGCAGCCTCGCCAAGCAACTTCACCCCGACAAGAACAAGGACAATCCCAAGGCCGCCGAGCGCTTCAGCCAGGTGACCGCGGCCTATGACCTGCTGTCCGACAGCACCAAGCGCGCCCGCTATGACCGCGGCGAGATCGACGAGGACGGCAATCCCAAGATGTCGTTCGGGAGCGGCTTCGGTGGCGGTGGCGGGAGCTACGGCGGCCGGCCGGGCGCGGGGCCGGCGGGCTTCGAGGGCTTCGGCAATGCCGGCGGCGGTGGCGGTCCCGACCTCTCCGACCTGTTCGAGGGCCTATTCGGCGGCGGCGGCGCGCGCCGCGGCGCCAATCCGGGCGGGGGATCCTTCGCGGGCGGCGGACGCGCGCGGGCTTCGGTCAAGGGCGCGGACGTCGCCTATCGCCTGACGGTACCCTTCATCGACGCCGCGACCTTGAGCCCGCAGCGGGTGACGCTCGCCGATGGCGCGACGGTCGAGATCAAGCTCCCCAAGGGCGTCGAGGACGGCACCAAGATCCGCCTCACCGGCAAGGGCGAGAAGGGGCCGGGCGGCTCGGGCGACGCGATCGTCACCATCGCCCTCGAACCCCACCGCTTCTTCACCCGCGACGGGAGCAACGTCCGGCTCGACCTTCCGGTCAGCCTCAAGGAGGCGGTGCTCGGCGGCAAGGTCAAGGTGCCGACCCCCGACGGTGCCGTCATGCTCAGCGTTCCCAAGGGCGCGAGCTCGGGCAAGGTCTTGCGGATCAAGGGCCGCGGCTTCAGCGACAAGGCCGGCAACCGCGGCGATCTCCTCGTCACCCTGATGGTCGATCTTCCCGCGGCCGACCCCGCGCTCGAACAGTTTGCGTCCTCCTGGTCCGGTGCCGACGGCAACCCGAGGGCGGGACTCGGCGTCTAGACGGACGCATGCTGGAGATTTCACCCCAGAGCCCGGAAGCGCGGCGCAAGCGACTGGCCCGGCTCAAGGCGCGTTTTGGCGAGCAGGTGATGGACCGGGTCCGTCCCGGCACCCGCCCGTTCGCGATCCTCAAGCGGGTCGCGATCGGGGTCTACACCGACGGCTTCATCCACGCCGGCAACCTCGCCTACCTCAGCCTGCTCTCGATGTTCCCCTTCTTCATCCTGGCCGCCGCCATCGCGCAGCTGCTGGGCTCGAGCGACGGCGCGGCGCAGGTGGTCTTCAACGTCCTGCGCTCGCTCCCGCCCGACATTGCCGAGGTGGTGCGCGCGCCGGTCAACGAGGTGCTCACCGCCCGCCAGGGCCCGCTCCTGTGGTTCGGCGCGCTGGTCGGGCTGTGGACCGCGTCGAGCTTCATCGAGACCATCCGCGACATCCTGCGTCGCGCCTACGGGGTCAAATATAGCGCGCCCTTCTGGGAATATCGGCTGATCTCGATCCTGTTCATGCTCGGGCTGGTGCTGCTCCTGATGATCGCGCTTGCCAGCACGGTCATGCTGAGCTCGCTCGAGGCGCTGATCGTCCACCTCGTTCCGGCCTTCGCGCCGGTCTTCGACAGCTACGTCCTCGTGAAGCTCGTCCCGGCGGTCACCCTCTATTTCACCATCTACCTCATCTTCACGGTGCTGACCCCGGCGCGCTACCGCAAGATCAGCTGCCGCAAGTGGCCGGGCGCGCTGCTCGTCACCGGCTGGTGGGTGATGACCGCGGTGCTGCTGCCCAAGGCCATCGCGCTCGCCGGCGGCTACAGCCTCACCTACGGCAGCCTCGCCGGGGTCATGATCACCCTGCTGTTCTTCTTCGTCGTCGGGCTGGGGGTGACGATGGGCGCCGAACTCAATGCGGCACTGGCGGAAACCGGACCGACCGCGCTAGAGGGCGAGCAATACAAGGGCCCGCATGCCGGCGACCTCGAGGTCGAGGAACCGGCGCCGGGCGAAAAAGTCAGCAAGAGTAGCGGGGAGAGCCAGGCGGCATGACGGGTTTGATGGCGGGCAAGAAGGGGCTGATCATGGGCCTCGCCAACGATCGCAGCCTGGCGTGGGGAATCGCCAAGCAGCTGAGCGAGCAAGGCGCGGAGCTCGCCTTTTCCTACCAGGGCGAAGCACTCGAGAAGCGCGTTCGCCCGCTCGCCGAAAGCCTCGGCAGCGACTTCCTCGTCGACTGCGACGTCGGCGACATGGACGCGCTCGACCGCACCTTCGCCGAGATCGAGCAGCGCTGGGGCGGGCTCGACTTCCTCGTCCACGCCATCGGCTTTTCGGACAAGAACGAGCTTCGCGGGCGGTTCGTCGACACCACGCTCGACAACTTCCTGCTGACCATGAACATCTCGGTCTACAGCTTCGTCGCGGTGTCGCAGCGCGCGGCCCGGCTGATGAAGCCCGGCGGAAGCCTCGTCACGCTGACCTATTACGGCGCCGAGAAGGTCATCCCGCATTATAACGTCATGGGCGTCGCCAAGGCCGCGCTCGAGACCGCGACCAAATATCTCGCCGCCGACCTCGGCAAGGACGGGATCCGGGTCAATGCGATCAGCGCGGGCCCGATCAAGACGCTGGCCGCGAGCGGGATCGGCGACTTCCGCTACATCCTGAAGTGGAACGAGCTGAACAGCCCGCTGCGCCGCAACGTCACCATCGAGGACGTCGGCGGCGCCGGCCTCTACTTGCTGAGCGACCTCGCGGCGGGCGTGACGGGCGAGATCCACCATGTCGACGCGGGCTATAACGTGGTCGGCATGAAGGCCGAGGACGCGCCCGACATCGCCACGGTCTGAGCCCCGGCCCCAGCGCGGGCGGGCGGGCGCGACGTTGTCGAAGTGGACAGTGTCCGGGGGGTCCGCGCAGCGCGGAACTTCACGATCATCGCGCATATGCGCCATGGTGCACGCGGGCAAAAATCGGCCCCGGGTAGAAGAACGGACGGTCGAAAGAGCGGGAAGCGGCGAACCGCTGCGGTTAGTCAAGCAGGTGAAATCCTACTTGGCAAGGGCGAGCGGATGCTTTGGTTGACCCGCACCGGGCGCTGACTACACTGGTCCCTTGCCCAAGAGCTTCCTCCTTGCAGTTGGCATCCTGATCCTCAGCGGATGCGCCGACAGCTGCGCCAACGCGATCGTCAGTCGCGCCGATTCTCCGGACGGCCGGCACAGTGCCGTGCTTTTCCAGCGGGATTGTGGGGCGACCACCGGCTTCTCCACCCAGGTCTCGATCCTGGAGCGAGGGGCCGAGCCGAAGGGCGGCGGCAATGTCTTCGTCGCGGATGACGATCACGGCGCGGCGGCGGGCGGCGATTGGGGAGGCCCATGGGCCGAGATGCGCTGGCTCGCGCCCGACCGCCTGCGCATTCGATATGCGGCGAAGTCGCGCCTGTTCGCGCGAAAGGACGAGGTCTCGGGCGTCCGGATCAGCTACCGGCAGGTGACCCGCTGAGTGTGAGCTGTGGGTAGTGAGCGCAATGTCTGCAATGGGTGGATAGCGGACGCTTGCACAGTTACCCTTCGGAGCATGCGTCGTCACTTTCTCGCCGTAGCATTCCTGCTCTCGCTTTCGAGCTGCGGTAGTGCCGCACCGCCCCCACCGAAGCGTCCGGCCTTGTCGGCAATTCTTAAGGAAACGAAATTCCTCCCGGTTGGCGATGACTACACGGGCGCGGACAGACCAGAAGACCGCCGCCCATTACAAGATGCTGTGGATTCCGCGATAAGGGACATCAGCGGCCTTCCCGAACCGCTTGATGCCGATGCGGTTCGAAGTCGCCTATCGACACTGCTTCAGAAGACTGACCTTTACGCTACTGAGGACCGAGACGAGGTCGGACGCTATGTCATCCGTATATGGCGGGCAGCCGGTCTGAAGGGCGACAGCGGTCTTTTCCCGGTCGGTGACGAACGAGCGCTGGCTCGGCCCTAATGAATGCCTGCAATGGGTGGAAAGCGGACAATTACGAGCGCTCGAAGCGCCCATGATGATAAGTCCACCGAACTGCTTGTGGCGACCTACTGGTTTCCTGACCGGCCGCGTTTGTGGGCCGCATGTATGTGATCACGCTGAGACTTGGGGTCGTGATCAGCGAGGGCACTCCGCGACTGCCGGTTTCGAAGAGTTTAGCAACGCCAGCGGGCGTCACTTTCCACACCCGAACCATGTAGCAGCAGCCCGTCGCCCAAGCTGAATAGATGAGGCCGTCGCGGTCTATGTCGACCAGCCCCATTGGAGCGTCGCCAACTGGCACGGCATAATGCATGGGTCGAGCGCATCGGGTGATGCAGTCCACTTTCAGTAGGTAGCCCGCGCTCCGGTCCTCAACGACCCGCACGATTGCTTCGGAGCCATCGCCTACGCCGACTCGCAGCGACGCAGCAACGACCTGTGCAGCAATGATAACGGCGACAGTCATCGGCTTAACTTACTAGCCGCGCTAATGTCCGCAATGGGTCGATGGCGGACATTCGGCGCCATGCGGGGGGCCGAAGACCGGCAGCAACCGTAACGTTGCAGGAACGACTTGGCGGGGTTGGCTCCTTGTCGTAGGTCAGTGATCTCGGTTTCACAGGTTGCGTCGTCATGCGTCAGCGTTTGGTCGATCGGTTGGGCGGTTCTCCGGACCTGACCTTGGGCTGGCAGCTTCTCAGCGGCTCGGTCGTGGGCCTCGCGGCGGCCGCGCTCCGGTTGAGCCTGCCGCTCGCGCCGTTCCAGATCCCGACGCTGCCGACGGTCGCGGCGCTGGCGGTCGTGACCTGCTTCGTGGGTCCCGGGGCGGGGCTGGCGACGGCGGTGGTCGGCGGCGGGCTCAGCCTCGCAGGCATTTATGGCGGCGGGCCGTGGGAAGCGATGGTCGTGCCCGCTTTGTCCTTCACGGTCATCGCGACCACCATCATCGTCACCGCGAGCCTTTATCGCGCGAGCGAGCGGCAGCGGTACCGGCGCGAGCTTGCCGAAGCGCGAAGGGCGGCCGAGGATGCGGTGATCTTCGCGCGCGAGCTCGGGCACCGGCTCAAGAATGCGCTGACGGTGGTGCAGAGCATCGCCCTCCAGACGATCGGGCACGAGGACCCGCGCGCGGTCCAGTTCGCCGAGCGGCTGCGGACGCTGGCCGACGCCAACGCGCTCCTGAGCGAGCATGTCAGCCGGCCGGTCGCCTGCGTGCGCGAAGTGGTGCGGGCCGCGCTCGCCCCGTTCCCGGTCGGCGAGCGGCTGATCACCGAGGTGGTCGCGGCGCCCTTGCCCGACGAACAGGTGGTGTCGATGGCGCTGGCGCTGCACGAGCTGGCCACCAACGCGATGAAATACGGGGCGTGGTCGAACGATCGCGGGCTGGTCCACCTCCTGGTCGAGGAAGCGCCCGAGGGCGGGCTTGCCATGACCTGGACCGAGCGCGGGGGCCCGAGCGTGACCGAGCCGACCCGGCGCGGCTTCGGGAGCCGGCTGCTCGGGCGGGCGGGGCAGGGGAGCGCGTTCCGCTTCCAGCCCGAGGGGCTGCAGTTCAGGACCCGGCTCCAGCGCGCCTGAGGGTGCGCGTTAACCGCGCATATTGTGCCAGGCTTAAGGCTGAGGCAGCATAGGGCTTGTCGAGGCGTGCCGCGGGGGCCGCCGAAAACGGGGGAAAATTCGTGTCGTTTCGTGCTCTTCTGGCGGCTTGCGCCATTGTCGCGGTTCCTGTCTCGGCCGCATCGGCTGCGACTCCCAAGAAGCCGGCGCCGGCCTCTTCGTCCAAGAAGTCGACCGTCAGCGTGGCCAAGCCGGACATGGATCCGATGGTCGCGTTCGCGATGATGAACAAGATCATGGACAAGTTCTTCCCGGCCGGCCCCGAGCCCGAGCCCGCGCGGCTCGCGGCGGCGCGCGAGATGACCCTGCGGATGTTCCCCAAGGGGGCTTATGCGGGCGCGATGACGAGCTTCGCCAACACCATGGCCGACCGCGTGCTGGCGATGAGCGAAGCTGACTTCGCCGATCTCGTGCCCGAGACGGCGGCGAAGAAGGGCGACAAGCCCAAGACTCCGCCGAGCACGTTGTCGCTGCGCCAGACGATGAGCGCCAAGGACCCGACGTTCGACGCCAAGGTCGCGGCGGGCAAGGCGTTCGCCAGCGCGATGTTCACCAAGTTCGGCGACGTGATGGAGCCCAAGTTCCGCGAGGGCATGGCCCGCAGCATGGCGCGCAAGTTCGATGCCCGGCAGATCGCCGAGATCAACGCCTTCCTCGCGACTCCGACGGGCGCGGCCTATGGACAGCAGATGCTCGGCATGTGGTTCGAGCCCGACGTGATGCGCGGGACGATGCAGGCTTTCCCCGAAATGCTGAAGATGATGCCCGACATGGCCAAGGACATGGAGCAGCTCGGCAAGCAGATGGCGCCCGCCGACAAGGCGGCAGCGCCGGCCAAGGCCGACTGACCGGCGCGGCGGACGCTTGGGTCTTGCCCGGCGTCCGCCCCTCCGCGAGGGTGGCGGCATGAGCGACGCCGACCCCTCCGCCGACCACCGTCCGATCTCGCGCCGCTCGCTTGCCGTGGCGGCCTTTTCGACGATCGTCGAATGGTATGACTTCACGCTCTACCTCTATTTCGCGACGGTGCTGGCGCGGCTGTTCTACGGCGGCACCGAGGCGGCGCTGTCCTTCACGCTCGGGAGCTTCGCGCTTGCCTATCTGATGCGGCCGCTGGGCGCGGTGGTGTTCGGGCATGTCGGGGACCGGCACGGGCGGCGCGCGATGCTCTTGTGGTCGGTGGCGCTGATGACCGCGGCGATGCTGGCGACGGCATTGCTTCCGACCCAGGCGAGCATCGGGGTCGCGGCGGGCTGGCTGCTGTTCCTGCTGCGCTGCGTGATGGGGTTCTCGGTCGGCGGCGAATATAGCGGGGTGGTCGCCTACCTCCTCGAGGGAGCCAGGCCTGAGCGGCGCGGGCTGGTCGCGAGCCTCGCTTCGGCGGCGAGCGAGGTCGGGGCGCTGCTTGCGGTCGGGGTGTCGGCGCTGACGGTCGCCTCGATGAGCGAGGCGGACCTCGCTGCCTGGGGCTGGCGGATTCCGTTCTTCGTGGGGGCGGCGCTGGCGGGCAGCGTGTGGATCGCGCGCTCGCACATGGAAGAATCGCCCGAATATGAGCGGCAGGTCGCGGCCGAGACGGTGCCCGAGGCCCCTTGGCGGCACGCATTGGCGAACCACAAGCTCGGCATCTTCCGCGCTTTCTGCATCTCGGCGCTGGGCTCGATCACTTATTATGTCGGGATCACCTACGTGCCCGCGTTCCTGACGACCGCGGGGCGGCTGAGCGAGGCGGACAGCCTGTGGCTCGGGACTGCGGCGGCCGTGGCAGTGATCGCCGTGACGCCGCTGACCGGCATGCTGTCGGACCGGATCGGAAGGAAGCCGGTGCTGGTCGCGGTGGCGATCGCCTCGGCGGTGCTTCCAATCACGCTCTTCTCGGCCATGGCGGGCGGGAGCCACGGGGCGGCGCTGGCGGGCGCGCTCGTCCTCGCCTGCGTGGCCGGCGCGATGAGCGCGGTCGGCGCGGTCGCCACCGCCGAGCAGTTCCCGGGCGAGGGGCGGGTGACGGGGCTCGCCTTCGGCGCGACCGGCGCGACCGCCATCTTCGGCGGAGTGACTCCGTGGCTGGCGCAGCGGCTGGTCGAGCAGACGGGAACCCCGAGCGTGCCGGGGATCATGATCGCCGCGGTCGCGCTCGGGGTGCTTCCGGTCTTCCTGACGCTGCGCGAGACGGCGCCCGCGCGGCGCTAGGCGCTAGCCCGCAAAGGGATCGCGAACGAGGATGGTGTCGTCGCGCTCGGGACTGGTCGAGACGAGCGCCACCGGGCAGCGGATGAGTTCCTCGATCCGGCGGATGTACTTGATCGCCTGCGCCGGAAGATCGGCCCAGCTGCGCGCGCCCGCGGTGCTCTCGGACCAGCCGGGCATTTCCTCGTAGATCGGCGTGACGCGGGCCTGGTCGGCGGCGTGCGGGGGCAGATAGTCGAAGCGCTTGCCGCCGACCTCGTAGCCGACGCAGATCTTCACCGTCTCGAGCCCGTCAAGGACGTCGATCTTGGTGAGCGCGATGCCGGTAATCCCGCTGACCGCGGCGGCCTGACGGACGAGCACGCTGTCGAACCAGCCGCAGCGGCGCTGGCGCCCGGTGACGGTGCCGAATTCGCGGCCGCGCTCGCCGAGGCGCTGGCCGATTGCGTCGGAGAGCTCGGTCGGGAAGGGACCCGAGCCGACGCGGGTCGTGTAGGCCTTGACGATTCCGAGCACGAAGCCCGCCGCGCCGGGGCCCATGCCGCTGCCGCTGCCGGTGGTGCCGGCGACGGTGTTCGACGAGGTGACGAACGGATAGGTGCCGTGGTCGACGTCGAGCAGCACGCCCTGCGCGCCCTCGAACAGGATCCGGCGGCCCTTGCGGCGAGCTTCGTCGAGATCGACCCACACCGGCCGCGCGAATTGCAGCACGAAATCGGCGATGTCGGCGAGGTCGGCCTTGAGGCGCGCGCGGTCGACCGGCGGCTGGTCGAAGCCGGCCCGGAGCGCGTCGTGATGCGCGCAGAGGCGATCGAGAAGGGGGTCCAGCTCATCGAGATGGGCGAGGTCGCAGACGCGGATCGCGCGGCGACCGACCTTGTCCTCGTAGGCCGGGCCGATACCGCGGCGGGTGGTGCCGATCTTGCCCGCGCCGCTGGCGTCCTCGCGCAGCGCGTCGAGGTCGCGGTGGATGGGGAGGATCAGCGGGCAGGTCTCGGCGAGGCGCAGCACGTCGGGCTCGATCCGGACGCCCTGACCGCGCAGCTTCTCGACTTCTTCGCGCAGCCACCAGGGGTCGAGGACGACGCCATTGCCGATGATCGACAGGGTGCCGGTGACGATTCCGCTGGGCAGGAGCGAGAGCTTGTAGACCTTCTCGCCGACGACGAGCGTGTGCCCGGCATTGTGACCGCCCTGGAAGCGGACCACGCAGTCGGCCTGGCTGGCGAGCCAGTCGACGATCTTGCCCTTGCCCTCGTCACCCCATTGGGCACCGATGACGGTAACGTTACCCATCCGAAACCTTTCATGAACGAGGCGATCAGCCGCAATTCAGCCGCGCTCCTATTGTTTGCGAGGCCTGGGGTCCAGCTTGAGGGGTCAAGACAATGGGGATTTCGAGAACAAAGGCCGGGGCGGCGATCCTGGCGACGAGCGCGCTGATCGCGAGCCACGGGGCGTGGGCGCAGATGGCGGGGCGGCTGCCGGCCGAGTGCCGGACGCCCGAGCTTCGCCAGTGCCTTCTGGCGGGGGACAATCGCCGGGCCTGCCTGATGGCGGCGATGCAGAAGATGCCGGACAATTGCCGCAAGGCGATGAGCGACGGCGCGGCCGCTCGATCACCGCTGCCCGCAGGGTGGCGCGAGCTGAGCTATGGCAGCGACTCGCGGCAGACGCTCGACCTCGTCATGCCCGCGAGCGTGGGCGGCAAGGCGCCGGCGATCCTGTTCGTCCATGGCGGCGGCTGGTCGATCGGCGACAAACGGAACGGCGGCGACACCAAGGGCAAGCATTATACGGCGGCCGGCTGGGCCTTCGCGTCGACCAACTACCGCTTGGTGCCGCAGGCGACCGTCGAACAGCAGGCGGCCGACGTGGCGGCGGCGATCGCGCTGCTGCGCCGGCAGCCGGGGATCGATCCCGACCGGATCGTGATCATGGGGCATAGCGCGGGCGCGCATCTCGCGGCGCTGGTGGCGACCGACCCGACCTATCTCAAGGCCGCCGGGGTGCCGATGGGCGCGGTGCGCGGGGTCGTGCTCCTCGATGGGGCGGGCTACGACATCGCCGCGCAGATGGCCGCGCCGCGCAATCCGGTCGAGACGATGTACGTCCAGGCCTTCGGGACCGATCGTGGGCGCCAGCAGGCCCTTTCCCCGACCTTCCATGCGGGCGCGCCCAATGCGGCGAACTGGCTGATCCTGCCGGTCGCGCGGCGGGCCGATTCGGTCGCGCAGAGCCAGCAGCTCGCGGCGGCGCTGCGGAAAGCGGGGGCGGCGGCGACGGTCGCCCCGCAGGAAGGCAAGAGCCACGCCACCATCAACCGCGAGATGGGCACGCCCGGCGACGCGGCGACCGCCGCGGTCGATGCGTTCCTGACGCGGCTGCGCTGAGCGAAACCTTGTTGGCCGGTCGGGGCGGGTGCATGGCGCGGGAATGAGTCATGCAGTGAGCCAGTGGGTCGAGCATTACGGCCTGCTCGGCGTGTTCCTGGCGGCGTTCATCGAGGGCGAGATCGGAGTCGTGCTGGGCGGCGCGATGGCGCATCTCGGCAAGTTGAGCGGGGTGCACGTCATCCTCGTCGCCTGGGTGGCGGCGGTGGTGTCGGCGCAGCTGTTCTTCACCGTCGGCCGCTCGCAGCGCGACAGCGCCTGGGTCCACAAGCTCACCGACAAGCGCGCCTTCGCGCTCGCGATCCGCTGGATCGACCGGCACCCGCGCCTGTTCTGCCTCGGCTATCGCTTCGTCTACGGGATGCGCGTGGTGGGGCCGGTGGCGATCAGCCAGAGCCACCTGTCGGGCCGGACCTTCTTCCTGTTCAACCTCGGCACCGCGCTCGTCTGGGCGAGTTTCGGGGCGGGGCTTGGCTGGCTGTTCGGACCCGAACTCGCGCATGTGGTGCGCAGCTGGCTGACGCTGCCCCACTTCATCGTGGCGAGCCTGGTGGCGCTCGGCCTGTTCGTGGGGGTGATCGGCTGGCGCGGACGGCGAAGCGCCCGCGCCGCCGACCCCGCACCCTAGAAGCGCAGCGGCACCACCTCGCGAACGCCCTCGAGCGCACAAAGCTGGTCGACGACGGGCGCGGGGACCGGATCGTCGATCGCGACCAGCGCGACCGCTTCGCCGCCCGCGGCCCGGCGGCCGAGGTTGAAGGTCGCGATGTTGAGGCCGGCGGACCCGAGCGTCGTCCCGAGCTTGCCGATGAAGCCCGGCGCGTCGTTGTTGACGATGTAGAGCATGTTGCCGTTGAGCTCGGCCTCGACCGCCACGCCGAAGATGTCGACGAGGCGCGGCGCCGAATTGCCGAACAGCGTGCCCGCAACGCAGCGGTCGCCGCTGGGCGTGGTGGCGGTGACGCGCACGAGGGTCTGGTAGTCGCCCTCGCGTTCGTGCCGGACCTCGCGCACGTCGAGCCCGCGCTCCTTCGCGAGGACAGGCGCGTTCACCATGTTCACGGTCTGCGAATAGGTGCCCATGAGGCCAGCGAGGACCGCGCCGGTGATCGGCTTCTGGTTGAGGGCCGCGGCCGCGCCCTCGACCTCGATCGACACGCCCGTGACCTGGTCGCCGAGGACCTGGCCGAGCAGGCGGCCGAGCTTGTCGGCGAGCGCCATGTAGGGCTTGAGGCGCGGGGCTTCCTCGGCCGAGAGCGAGGGCATGTTGATGGCGTTGGTGACGCCGCCCAGCAGCAGGAAGTCGCTCATCTGCTCGGCGACCTGGATCGCGACATTGACCTGCGCTTCGGTGGTCGAGGCGCCGAGGTGCGGGGTCGAGATGAAGCCCGGCGTTCCGAACAGCGGGCTGTCGGTGGCGGGCTCGGTCTCGAACACGTCGAGGGCGGCACCGGCGACCTGGCCCGAATCGAGCGCGTCCTTGAGCGCGGCTTCGTCGATCAGGCCGCCGCGCGCGCAGTTGATGATCCGAACGCCCTTCTTGGTCTTGGCGAGCGCCTCGCGGCTGAGGATCCCGCGGGTCTGGTCGGTCAGCGGCGTATGGAGGGTGATGAAGTCGGCGCGCTTCAGCAGCTCGTCGAGTTCGACCTTCTCGATTCCGAGTTCGAGCGCGCGCTCGGGCGAGAGGAAGGGGTCGAAAGCGATGACCTTCATCTTGAGGCCCAATGCGCGGCTGGCGACGATCGAGCCGATGTTGCCCGCGCCGATGAGGCCGAGCGTCTTGGCGGTCAGCTCGACCCCCATGAAGCGGTTCTTCTCCCACTTGCCGGCCTGGGTCGAGGCGTCGGCCTCGGGCAGCTGGCGGGCGAGCGCGAACATCAGGGCGATGGCGTGTTCGGCGGTGGTGATCGAATTGCCGAAGGGCGTGTTCATGACGACGATGCCGCGGGCCGTGGCGGCGGGGATGTCGACATTGTCGACGCCGATGCCGGCGCGGCCGATGACCTTGAGGTTGGTCGCATGCTCGAGGAGCTTGGGCGTGGCCTTGGTCGAGGAACGGATGGCGAGCCCGTCATAGTCGCCGATGATCGCGGCGAGTTCGTCGGGGGTCTTGCCGGTGATTTCGTCGACCTGGATTCCGCGCTCGCGGAAGATGGCGGCGGCGCGGGGGTCCATCTTGTCGGAGATGAGGACTTTGGGCTGGGTCATGTTGCTGCTCCGTACTCCGGCGATGGCCGGAGCCTGATTCACTGGGGAAGAAGGCACTGGGCTCCGGCGTTCACCGGCGCGCTCGGGGTCAGGCGGTCTGGGCGTAGGCCCAGTCGAGCCACGGCCCGAGCTTCTCGATGTCGCTGGTGTCGACGGTCGCGCCGCACCAGATGCGCAGCCCCGGCGGGGCGTCGCGATAGCCGGCGATGTCGAAGGCGGCGCCCTGCTCCTCGAGGAGCGCGGCCATCTTCTTGATCCGGGCTTCGTCCGCGCCCTCGACCGTCAGGCAGACGCTGGTCTTCGAGCGGCTGGCGGGGTCGGCGGCGAGGTGGCCGAGCCACGGGCGAGCGTCGACGATGGCATCGAGCGCGGCGGCATTGGCGTTCGAGCGGGCGATCATGCCCGGGCCGCCGCCGATCGACTTGGCCCATTCGAGGCTGACGATCGCGTCCTCGACCGCGAGCATCGAGGGGGTGTTGATCGTCTCGCCCTTGAAGATGCCCTCGCTGAGCTTGCCCTTGGAGACGAGGCGGAAGAGCTTGGGGAGGGGCCAGGCGGGGGTGTAGCTCTCGAGCCGCTCGACCGCGCGCGGGCCGAGGATGAGAACGCCGTGCGCGCCCTCGCCGCCGAGCACCTTCTGCCAGGAGAAGGTCGCGACATCGATCTTGTCCCACGGAATGTCGTAGGCGAACACCGCGCTGGTCGCGTCGGCGAAGGACAGGCCTTCGCGGTCTTGCGGGATCCACTCGCCATCGGGAACCCGGACGCCGCTGGTGGTGCCGTTCCAGGTGAACAGGACGTCGTTCGACCAGTCGACCTGGCCGAGGTCGGGAAGCTGGCCGTAGTCGGCGCGGATGATCGCCGGATCGAGCTTCAGCTGCTTGACCGCGTCGGTGACCCAGCCCTCGCCGAAGCTTTCCCAGGCGAGCGTCGTGACCGGCCGGGCGCCGAGCATCGTCCACATCGCCATTTCATAGGCGCCGGTGTCCGAGCCAGGGACGATCCCGATGCGGTGGGTGTCGGGCAGGCCGAGCAGTTCGCGCATGAGGTCGATGCAGGTTTGCAGGCGCTGCTTGCCGAGCTTCGAGCGGTGCGAGCGGCCAAGGCTGTCGGTGGCGAGAAGCGCGGGCGACCAGCCGGGCGGCTTGGCGCAGGGGCCCGAGGAAAAGTGCGGGCGCGCCGGGCGCACCTCGGGCATCGGGGTCGTGGCATTGGTCATTTCTGACTCTCCTTACAGAGAGCACGCGCCGCGTTGGGACGGCGTGGCCCGCCGACGGCTCTACAGGCTGCGGCTCGCCATGCAAGGCCGGTGATTCTGTCGATCGGTCCATGGCGGCAGGCCACTACGGGCTAACTGATGTAAGCGGTTTGGCTCAACTCATCGCTTCATCGTCGCGACTCGTCCCTTCGCGGGAACGAAAAGGTTGAATTCGTTAACCCTAGAGGGTCTTTTCCTGGCTGTCCGATCACGGCGAGGGGCAAAATCGCCGCGATCCGGGCAGGGGCTGGGGAGCTCCTGACAATCTGGCCGTCGCACGCAGCGAGTGATTTTGCTGCGCGGGGCGGCCTGTAACGTGAACGGTTTTGGGAGCTCGGCTCGAACATGGCGCATGCACTGGTGACATCGCAATTGCTGCGAAGCCGCGACCTGTTCGTGCACGATGGCACCAAACTCCGCCGAATCCGCCTTTCCGCTCCCGTCCAGCTCTTCTTCCTTTCCATCGCCATCACCCTCTTCGCGCTGTCGGCCTTCGCCGCGGCGCATTTTGTTGGGGATGAGAAGGCCACGATCGTGGTCAGCGATTCCGACCAGCTCCAGAAGCTTGCCGCCGCCGCCGAGCAGCGCGCGCACGCGATCGAGGAGCGCCAGCGCCTGCTCGCCGCGATGATCGCGGGCGGTGACGTCGACCCCTCGAAGCTTCCCGAGACGAGCGCGCTCCAGCCGTTGCCGCAGGCGATCGCCGCGCCGCTCGACGCCGCCGAAGCCAAGCTGTCGGCGCAGGAAGGAGCAGCCGCCGACCGCCTCGAAGCGCAATATGCGATGACCGCCGCCGAGCTTCGCAAGCGCGGCCTGTCGCCGCAGCGCATCGCGGTGGGTGGTCCGTTCGAGCCCGTCGCCAAGAGCGATCCGACCTTCAAGGCGCTGTTCAACAGCTGGAAGAAGCTCGACAGCCTGCAGGACGGCGTGATCGCGGTCCCGTCGGACAAGCCGGTCAAGACCGCCGACTTCACCTCGAGCTTCGGCGTCCGCAACGATCCGTTCGGCCGCGGCGCCGCGATGCATGCCGGGATCGACCTCGCCGGTCCGCTCGGGACGCCGATCTATGCCACCGCCGACGGCACCGTCGTCGCCGCGGGCTACAACAACGGCGGCTACGGCAACCTCATCAAGATCGACCACGGGCGCGGCATCGAGACCCGCTACGGCCACCTTTCGGCGATCGGCGTCCGCCCCGGCGACCGGATCACCCGCGGCCAGCTGATCGGCCGCATGGGCTCGACCGGCCGCTCGACCGGCAGCCACCTCCATTACGAAGTCCGGATCGACGGCCGCGCGGTCAACCCGATCCCCTTCATGCGCTCGAACGACTACCTGATCGCGCTGAAGAACCGGAACAGCCACAGCATGGACCAGATCGCCCTCGGCGGTCCGGGCGCCCGCTCGCGCTAAGCCATCGCCTTGAGGGTGCGTGCGCCGCGCCCTACATATCCCTCGTGACCAACCTGACCCTGACCGAAGCCGCGGCGCGCCGCGTCGCACAGATCGCCGAGAAGCAGGCCAGGCCGGCCGTGCTCCGGCTCGCCGTCGATGGCGGGGGTTGCGCGGGCTTCACCTACCGCTTCGCGCTGGGCGAGCCCGAGGACGGGGACACCGCAACCGAGACCGCTGGCGTGCGGCTGGTGGTCGATCCCGTCAGCCTCGACCTGCTCGAGGGGAGCGAGGTCGATTATGTCGAGGACCTCGGCGGCGCGGCGTTCAAGGTGAAGAACCCCAATGCCGCGAGCGGCTGCGGCTGCGGGTCGAGCTTCGGGATCTGACGCGCTGGCGGGATGACGCCGGCGGGACGGGCCGCTAAGTCCGCGCCATGAAGATCGCGACCTTCAACATCAACGGGATCCGCGCCCGCCTGCCGCGGCTGCTCGAGTGGCTCGAAAAGGAGCAGCCCGACGTCGCCTGCCTGCAGGAGCTGAAATGCGCCGACGAAGCGCTGCCGGTGCTCGACATCGAGGGCGCGGGCTATCGCGCGGTCTGGCACGGGCAGAAGGGCTTCAACGGGGTCGCGATCCTGGTCCGGGACAAGTCGCCAGACCTGCGGCGGGTCGGGCTGCCGGGCGATCCCGACGACAGCCACAGCCGCTACATCGAGGCCGAGGTGGACGGGGTCGTCATCGCGTCGATCTACCTTCCCAACGGCAATCCGGTGGGCACCGAGAAATTCGATTACAAGCTGCGCTGGATGGAGCGGCTGCGCGAACATGCGGCGGGGCTGCTCGCCGAGGAGCGGCCGGTGGTGCTGGCGGGCGATTTCAACATCATCCCCGAGGACCGCGATACTTTCTCGGTCTCGGCGATGGCGGGTGACGCGCTGACCCAGCCCGAAAGCCGCGCCGCGTGGCGGCGGATCGTCAACCAGGGCTGGACCGATTCGGTCCGTGCGCTGCACCCGGCCGACGACAAGCTCTACACCTTCTGGGACTATACCGCGGGCTGCTGGCAGCGCGACGCGGGTTTCCGCATCGACCACCTGCTCTGCTCGCCACAGGTGACCGACCGGCTGACCGGCGCGGGAATCGACCGCTGGGCACGCGGGCAGGAGAAGTCGAGCGACCACACGCCGGTGTGGATCAGCCTCGGCTAGAGCGCCTTTTCGTAGATGCGGTAGGTCTTGTTGACCTCGGCGCCCGGGAGCTGGGCGATCGACAGCATGCCCTGATTGTCCTCGAGCACCCAGCCGAATTCGCCATGCGTCGCGCCATAGGGGCCGGTGCTGGCGACGCGGTTGCGCTCGATCATCATGAAGGCGAGCTGGGCCGAGAGGCGGCCGCCCTGATATTTCTTCGCGACGCCCATCAGCGGCACGCGCATGCGCTTCACCTTCGGCTTGCGCATCCGCCAGAGCAATTTGACGAAGCCGAAGGGGAACAGCTCGCCGTTGAGGTCGCGGGTGAGTTCGTTGAGGTCGGGAATGGTGATCATGAAGGCGGCGGGCTCGAACACCCCGGCGTCGTTCTTGACCTCGGCGATGCAGACGAGGTCCTCGTAGATGATCGGCTTCAGTTTCTTGCCGGCATAGGCGATCTCGGCCTCGGTCAGGGGCACGAACCCCCAATTGTCCGACCAGGCGTCGTTGAGGAGCTCAAGGATGGTGCGCGAGTCCTCGGCGTAGCGCTTCTTGTCGACCGCGCGGATGCGGATCCGGCCCGAGCGATTGCCGGCGTCGATCAGGCGCTGGATCATCGGGATCATCTTGGCGCGGATGTCGAGCTCGTAGGTGACGAGGTCCTTGGCCTTTTCATAGCCCGCGCCCTCGACGATCGCCTGGTAGGATGGGCGGTGGTGTCCCATCATCGCGGTCGGCGATTCCTCGAAGCCCTGGACGAGGAGGCCCGGCTCGTCCCAGATCGACAGGCTGAGGGGGCCGAGCGAGCGGGTCATCTGGCGGTCGCGGAGCCATTGTTCGGCGGTGGCGATGAGCTTCGGCCCGGCTTCGGTTTCGCCGTCGAGGAGTTCGAACATGCCCCAGTTGCCGGTACCCGCGCCCATATGCTCGAGGACGAGACGGTCGACCTGCGCCGAGATCCGCCCCACGGCCTTGCCCTTGCGTTCGGCCAGCCAGAGCGCGGCCTCGGCATGCTCGAACCAGGGGTTCTTGCCGGGCGTGATCAGCCCCAGCATTTCGTCCTTGAGGGGCGGCACCCAATAGGGATCGTCCTTGTAGACGTCCCAGACGAGGTCGACGAAGCGCTTGCGGTCGGCCTTGGTGAGGACCGGCCGGATGACGAGATCGGACATTATTTGAGCAGTCCTCCGAGGATGCCGCGGAGGAGCTTGTTGCCGAGCTGGCGACCGACCGAGCTGGCGGCCGAGCGGGCGGCGCTCTGCACGGCCTTGTCGAACATGGTGGGGCGGGCGGCCTCGCGAGCCTGGCGCTCGGCTTCGCGGCGGGCGGCGGCCTCTGCCTTTTCGGCCTCGCGCTGCTGGCGTGCTTCCTCGCGCTGGCGAAGCGCATCGGCCTGCGCCTGCTCGCGGGCGAGACGGGCCTGTTCCTTGGCGGCGAGCGCGTCGGCCTTGGCCTGCTCCTTCTCGGCCTGGGCGGCGGCCGCAGCGGCCGCGGCTTCGCCGGCCTTGCCCTTGAGGATCTCCTCGGCGCTCTCGCGGTCGATCAGCGTGTCGTACTTGTTGCCGATCGCGTCAGTGGTGATGAAGATCTGGCGTTCCTCGGGCGTGATCGGGCCGACGCGGGTGGCGGGCGGCTTGATCAGCACGCGCTCGACCGGCGAGGGGCTGCCGTCGGGCAGCAGCAGGGAGACGAGGGCCTCGCCGACCTTGAGTTCCGTGATCGCGCTGGCGACGTCGATCTCGGGATTGGGCCGGAAGGTCTCGGCCGCGCTCTTGACCGCCGCCTGGTCGCGCGGGGTGAAGGCGCGCAGCGCGTGCTGGACGCGGTTGCCGAGCTGACCCGCGACCGTGTCGGGAATGTCGATCGGGTTCTGCGTGATGAAATAGACGCCGACGCCCTTGGAGCGGATCAGGCGGACGACCTGCTCGACCTTCTCGAGCAGCGCGGGGGGCGCGTCGTCGAACAGGAGGTGGGCCTCGTCGAAGAAGAAGCAGAGCTTGGGCTGGTCCTGGTCGCCGACCTCGGGGAGGAGCTCGAACAGCTCGGACAGCAGCCAGAGGAGAAAGGTCGAATAAAGGCGCGGGCTCGCCATCAGCTTGTCGGCGGCGAGGATGTTGACGACGCCGCGGCCGCTCTCGTCGATCTTGAGGAAGTCCTCGAGGGCAAGCGCAGGCTCGCCGAAGAAATGGTCGCCGCCCTGGCTGCGAAGCTGGAGCAGGTTGCGCTGGATGGCGCCGATGGTGGGCTTGGCGACATTGCCATATTCGAGCGTCAGCTCGTCGGCGCGCTCGCCGCAGGCGACCAGCATGGCCTGAAGGTCGTCGAGGTCGAGAAGGAGGAGGCCCTCCTTGTCGGCGACGTGGAAGGCGATGTTGAGCACGCCTTCCTGGACGTCGTTGAGGTTCATCAGCCGGGCGAGGAGCAGCGGCCCCATTTCGCTGACCGTGGTCCGGATCGGGTGGCCGGACTGGCCGAACAGGTCCCAGAACTGGACCGGGCAATCGCGATACTGCCAGTCGGTGATGCCAAGCTCGGCGGCGCGCTGGCTGAAGATTTCGTGGGTCTTGGCGGTCGGCGAACCGGCACAGGAGAGGCCGGCAAGGTCGCCCTTCACGTCGGCGACGAAAGTCGGCACGCCGGCGGCGGCAAAGCCTTCGACCAGGCCCTGGAGGGTGACGGTCTTGCCGGTGCCGGTGGCGCCCGCGATCAGGCCATGGCGGTTGGCCCGCTTGAGTTCGAGCTGCTGAGGGTTGGTGCCGCCGCTGCGTGCGCCGATGTAAATGCTACCCAATGCCGTCTCCCGTCACTCGCGTCGGCGCGGAGCCTAGCGAGGGACGGGAGGATAGGCGAGAGGTCAGCCGGCGATATCGACGCCGATGAAATATTCGGGCGCCGCACCGCGTTTGACGAGGAGCAGGACGGCGCTGCGGCCAGCCTTGCGGGCCGCGTCGACCACTGCAGCGACCTGCGCCGAGCTGGCGACGGCCTGACGGTTGACCGAGATGATCACGTCGCCGCGCTTCAGGCCCTTTTCGGCCGCGTCGCTGTTCGGGTTGACGTTGGTGATGACCACGCCGCGGGTCGAGGCCGGGACCTGCACCGCACGCGCGATGTCGGGGGTCAGCGGCTGGATCGAAAGGCCGAGCGCCTGGCCGGCGGGGACGGCCGGCTGGCTCTGGTCGTTGGGATCGAACGGATTCTGGTCGGGCGCAGTGCCGCCGGCACCGATCTTGGCCAGTTCCTCGTCGGTCGGGCGCTGGGCGACCACCGCGTTCAGGGTCTGGCGGCGACCGTCGCGGACCACCTCGATAGGCACGCGCTGGCCCGGGGTGACCAGCGAGATGAGGTAGGAAGCGGTCTCGTCCGGAGTGACGGGGCGACCGCCGACCGTGAGGATGACGTCGCCCTGCTGGATGCCCGCGCGCTGTGCCGGCTGGCCGGGGACGACCGAACGGACGAGCTCGCCCTGGTTCTTGGGAATGCCGAGCGCCGCGGCGTCGCTTTCCTCGATGCCCTGGAGGCTGATGCCGAGATAGCCGCGCTGCGGGCGCTGGCCCTTGCGCAGGCTCTCGATCACCGGCTTGGCGAGCTCGGCGGGGATGGCGAGGCCGATGCCGACGCTGGCGCCGGTCGGGCTGATCAGCGCCGAGTTGATGCCGATGACGTTGCCATTGAGGTCGAACATCGGGCCCCCGGAATTGCCCATGTTGATGCTGGCATCGGTCTGGATGTAGCGGTCGTAGGCGCCGGCCCCGGTGATGCCGCGGTGCAGCGCCGAGATGATGCCCGCGGTGACGGTGCCGCCGAGGCCATAGGGATTGCCGATCGCCATCACCCAGTCGCCGACCCGGGCGCGCTGGCTGTCGCCCCAGTTGACGTAGGGGAAGTTCGACCCCTCGACCTTGAGGAGCGCGAGGTCGGACGAGGGATCGCGGCCGATGATCCGGGCCGGAAGCTCGCGCCGGTCGGACAGGATCACGGTGACGCTGTCGACCGTGCCGGTGCCGTTGGCACCCTGGATGAGGTGGTTGTTGGTGACGACATAGCCGTCGGCCGAGATGATGAAGCCCGAGCCGAGCGAGCCGGTCGTGCGGCTGGTCGCGCCGGGGCTGTCGGGACTGTCGCCGCCCTGGCCGGGCTGGCCGAAGCGGCGGAGGAAGTCGGCGAGCGGATCGCTCTGCCCGCCGCGGACGGGGACGCGCTGCTTGGTCTGGATGTTGACCACCGCCGGCTGGAGCTTGGCGGCGAGGTCCGCGAAGGACATGGGTGCGCCCGTCGGCGGCATGGCAGCCGGCGAATTCTGGGCGACCTGTGCACCGACGGGTCCGGTTGCGACCGAGAAGGCGCTTCCGCCGATCAGCAGGGCTGCCGCAACACCGTAGGCATAGCGCACTTTGGAAAACTCCCTCGTCGACTTCATAAGATCAGAACTTCCTTTAAGCGAAGAGCCCCAGCCCGATGTGCTAGGTCAAGCGCCTGAACGCATATTGAACCGGATCAGCGCCCACCCCCATTGGTGAACTGCCGCAGGAATTCATTCTGCGGAGAGAGGATCAGGTTCGTCGGACGGTCCTTGCCACCGTCGACGAAGGTCCGCTGATAGGCCTGCATCGCGCGGTAGAAGTCGTAGAACACCGGGTCCTTGCCGAAGCTGGCGGCGTAGGTCTGGGCGGCCTGGGCATCGGCTTCCGCGCGGATGATCTGGGCCTGCTTGGCACCCTCGGCGCGGATCGAGCGGGCCTCCTGCTCGCGGGCGGTCCGCATCCGGTCATAGGCGCTCTGCAGCGGGCTTCCGTCGGGAAGGTCGGCGCGCTTGATGCGAACGTCGATGATCTGGACGCCATATTGGCGGGCGATCTTGTCGAGGCGGCTGCGGATATTCTCCATCGCGCCCTGACGCTCGGGGCTCAGGAGGTCGGCGAAGGGCCGGCGACCGAGCTCGTTACGGAGCTCCGAACCGAGGATCGGACGAAGCGCCTCGCCGACCCGATCTTCCGAGCGGGCGGAGACATACATGCGCAGCGGATCGACCACGCGGTAGCGGGCGAAGGCATCGACCTCGAGCCGGAGCTGGTCGGTCGAGAGCACCATCTGCCGGTCCATGTCGACGTCGCGCACGCGCTTGTCGATCCACACGATGTCGTCGACGAACGGGATTCGGAAGGCGAGGCCGGCACCCGGGGCGCCGATCGGCTGGCCGGGCTTGTAGCGGTTGTAGATGCGGTCGGGCTTGCCGAAGCGGACGATCAGCGCCTGCCGGGTCTCGGGCACGATGCTGACGCTCGACAGCAAGGTGAAGAGAAGGAGGAGGGCGACCACGATCGTGGCGATCGGGCGGCGGGTGGCGAAGCTCATCGGCCGGCTCCCTGGGTGGCGGTGCCCTGGGCGGGCGGATCCTGCAGCGCGGCGGCCGGCGGCCGGGTCTGCTGGAGCGGCAGGTAGGGGGTCACGCCCGGAGCCTCGACGATGGTCTTGTCGACACTCTGGAGGACGCGCTCCATCGTCTCGTAATACATGCGGCGGCGGGTGACGTCGGGCGAGAGCCTGTACTGCTCGTAGACCTTGTCGAAGGCGGTCGCCTCACCCTGGCTGAGCTGGCGCAGCTGGAGCGCATAGGCCCGGGCCTGGTTGATGTCGCTCTGCGCCGCCTGCTGGGCCGCACTGACCGCCTTGAAGGCGTCATTGACCGCGGCGGGCGGGTCGGCCTGCTTGATCGCGACGCCCTGGATGACGACGCCCGAGCGGTAGGCGTTGAGGACGGTCTGCATGTTCTCCTGGACCCGCGCCTCGATGTCGGCACGGCCTTCGCCGATCGCCTCGTTCAAGGTGGTGGCCGAGAGGGCCGCGCGCATGGCGCTTTCGGCGACCTGCTGGATGGTCTGCTCGGGGTTCTGCAGCTCGAACAGGAAGAGCTCGGGGTCACGCACGTTCCAGCGAACCGAATAAGCGATGTCGATGACGTTCTGGTCGCCGGTCAGCATCAGCGTCTCGGACGACACCGAGCCGAGGTCGATGTTGCGGATGTTCTCGACATCGACCTTGCGGACGCGCTCGATCGGGCTCGGAAGGGTGAAGCTCACACCCGGACCCAGCGTGCGGCTGTAGCGGCCGAACTGGGTGACGACGCCGCGTTCTTCGGGCGCGATGCTGTGGATCGAGGTGAAGATCAGCCAGAGGAGGACAAAGGCGCCGACGAACCAGGCGATCAGCGAACCGCTCGGTGGACGGCGACCGATTCCGGCGCCGCCATTGCCGCCGCCGCCACCGCCGAAGCGCGCGCGGCTGCGGGCGATGAGGTCGTCGAGGCCGCCGATCTGGCGATTGCCGCCGCCGGGCGTGAAGGTACCGGGCGATGCCCATGGGCTCGACGGCCCGCTCGGCGGCGGTGCCTTCTCGCCTTCGGATGGCGTCTCGCCACCGCTCGGACCCCAAGGTCCCTTGTTATCCGCCAACAAGCCGCGCGTGTGCACCGGCCACCCCGGGATCATTCTCATGCACACCGATATAGATGCAGGGGCGGCATTTAACAGTGGGGGTGAAACAATGGCCCTTGTGCGGTGTGCGCTTGGGCGTAGGGCAGCGCCGTCATGACCATCGAGACTTCCCTGTTCGGCGCCGATGCCCCGCGCCTGCGTGCCGTCCGCCAGGAGGGCGGCAAGCTCCGCCTCATCGCCGATGCGACCGGGCTCGACGAGGCGGGGCAGGACGACCTCAAGGCGCGACTGACGGCGCTGGCCGAGGCGCAGCCGGGCGTCGACGAGGTGCTCGTCGCGCTGACCGCGGGCAAGGCGGCGGGGCCGAAGCTCATCGCGGTCGGGTCGGGCAAGGGCGGGGTCGGCAAGTCGACCGTGTCGGCCAACCTCGCGATCGCGCTGGCTCGTCTCGGCCACAAGGTCGGGATCATCGACGCCGACATCTACGGTCCCTCGCAGCCCACCCTCCTCGGAACGAGCGAGCGCCCCGAAGCAAGGGACAAGCAATTGATCCCGGTCTCGGCGCAGGGAGTGAAACTCCTGTCGGTCGGGCAGCTCGTCAGTCCGGGCCATGCGCTCGCCTGGCGGGGGCCGATGGCGTCGGGCGCGCTGACCCAGCTGATCGAGGGCGACTGGACGGGGACGGAATATATCATCGTCGATCTTCCGCCCGGCACCGGCGACGTCCAGCTGTCGCTGATCCAGAAGGCGCGGCCCGTGGGCGTGGTGATCGTATCCACCCCGCAGGACCTGTCGCTGATCGATGCGCGCCGCGCGATCGACCTGTTCGGCAAGACCTCGGTCCCGGTGCTCGGGCTGATCGAGAATATGGCGGGCTATCAGTGCCCGCATTGCGGCGAGACGTCCGACCCCTTCGGGCAGGGCGGGGCCGAAGCCACCGCGGCCGAATTTGGCGTGCCCTTTCTCGGGCGGCTGCCGCTATCGGCCTCGCTTCGCGCCGAATCGGATGCGGGGCGGCCCCCGGCGGCGGGCGAAGGACCCGCGGCGGCGGCGTTCCGCCAACTGGCGCAGGCGGTGCTGGCGCAGCTCGACGCCTAGGCGCTCGCCACGGTCATCGCGGGAATGAGGACGGTCGGGGAATCGATTCCCCGGCGAAGCTCGAGGTCGCTCGCGGGGATGAGCGTGCGGAACATGTCCTTGAGGTTCGACGCGATGGTAATCTCGGCGACCGCCTCGCCGATCTTCCCATTTTCGACGAGGAACCCCGCCGCGCCGCGGCTGTAGTCGCCGGTAACGGGATTGACGCCCTGGCCGATGAGCTCGGTGACGAGGATCGCCTTGGGGACCGAGGCGAGCAGTTCCTCGCGGCTGTGGGAGCCGGGCAGGAGCATCAGGTTCGACGGGCCCGCGCCGGGGCTCCCGCCGACCGAGCGGCTGGCATGGCCGGTGGGCTGGATGCCGAGCTGGCGCGCGTCGGTGCTGCTGGCAAGCCAGGTGGTCAGCACGCCGTCGGCGACGAGGTCGAGCGGGCGGCAGGGCAAGCCTTCGCTGTCGAAGCTGCGGCTGCGCAGGCCGCGCTTGCGAAGGGGCTCGTCGCGCAGGGTGATGCCCGGCCCGAAGACCTGCTGGCCGAGCGCGTCGAGGAGAAAGCTGGTCTTGCGCGCGATCGCGCCGCCGGTGACCGCCGCGACGAAATGGCCGAGGAGCGAGGTCGCGACGCGCGGGTCGAAGAAGATCGGATAGGTGCCGCTCTCGATGCGGCCCGGGTTCAGCCGCGCGACCGCCCGTTCACCGGCGAGACGGCCGATGGCCTCGGGCGCGTCGAGGTCCTCGAAATAGCGCGTCGAGTGCGAGGCATAGTCCCGCTGCAACGCGCCCGCGCTCCCGGCCACCACGCTCGCGGACAGGCTGTGATGCGTGCCGCTGGTGGCATGGGCGAAGCCGGTCGAGGTGGCGAGCGCGACGACGCTCGAACCGAAGCCTGCCGAGGCGCCGTTGGTGTTGGTCACGCCTTCGACAGCGCGCGCGGCTTCCTCGGCGGTGCGGGCGCGACTCTCAAGCATCGTGAGGGCCGGGACATGCGGATCGAACAGATCGAGGTCGGGCGCTTCGTTGCGGCCGAGCAGGGCCGGGTCGGCGAGGCCGGTGAAGGGGTCCTCGGGGGCCTGGCGAGCCATGGCGTAGGCGCGCTCGGCCAGTTCGGCGAAGCCGGCGGGATCGAGGCTGGCCGAGGAGACGGTGGCCGAGCGCTGCCCGTCGAACAGGCGAAGGCCGACCTCGAAGCTCTCGCTATGGTCGATGTCCTCGACGATCCCCAGACGGACCGAGATGCCGCTCGAGCGGCTGATACCGATCATCGCGTCGGCGGCGCTGGCGCGGGCCCTGGTCGCGGCCTCGACCAGTTGGGCGGCAAGGTCGGCGGCTTGGGGCTGGCTGAGCATGGCTCCGCCTGTAGCGGCTAGGGAGCGCTGCTCAACCCCACCGCCGCGAAGCCGAGCAGCAGGAGGAGGCCCGTGAAGCGGTTCGAACGGAACAGGGCGAGTGCCTTTTCGCCGTCGTCGGGATCGGCGCGCAGGGCCTGGTTGGCGAGGTGGAGCGCGGCAGGAAGGAGCGCAAGGAAGGCGAGGGGCTCGGGCCGGACCAGCCACAGGGCACTGGCCCAGCCGAGAATCGCGAGCGCGTAGCAGATGGCGACGCCGAGCGCGGCGCGGCGACCGAGCGCGCGGGCCGACGAGCGCACGCCGACGAGCGCGTCATCCTCCTTGTCCTGGATGGCGTAGAGCGTGTCATAGCCGATCACCCAGAAGATGCTTCCGAGCCAGAGGAGGAAGGGGGGCAGCGCGAACGCGCCGGTCACGGCGGGCCAGCCGACCAGTGCGCCCCAGCTGAAGACCAGCCCGAGCCACGCCTGCGGCCACCAGGTGATCCGCTTCATGTAAGGATAGGCAAGGACCGGAAGGACGGCCGCGATCGCGATCAGCTGCGCCACGAGCGGAAGCTGGAAGAGGACGAGGAGGCCGAGCGCGCAAAGGACGGCGATCAATGTCCAGGCGGCCCTGATGCTCACGCGGCCGCTGGCGAGGGGACGCAGCCGCGTACGGGCGACCTGCCGGTCGAGGTCGCGGTCGACGAGGTCGTTATAGACGCAGCCTGCGGAACGCATCGCGAAAGCGCCGAGGAGCAGCCAGCCGAACAGGTCCCAGCGACCTTGCACCCCGGCCAGCGCCACGCTCCACGCGCACGGCCAGTAGAGGAGCCAGGTACCGATCGGCCGGTCGATCCGCATCAGGCTGGCGTAGGGGCGCCACGCGGCGGGCAGGCCGCCGATCAGGCCATGGCGCTCGGAATCCGGGACGAGGTCGGTGGTCACCGGCGAGGGCTTAGCCACAGCCGAACGCCCGCGAAAGCAGGAGCCCGGCGTTTCTCGCTTGATCGGGCCGTCGCTGAACTCCGACTTTCGCCGGAGCGCAGGTCAGGCGGCCTCGCGGTCCGCGTTCTGGGTGTCGCCGCGCTTGCGGGGGTGGCCGGTGGCGACGATCCCGCCCGACAGGGTCTTCACCCAAGGATAGCGCACCGCCACTTCCTCGGTGTAGCCGAGGTTGAAGACGGTCGGGCTCTTCTTCGGGCGCTCGGGCCGGTCGTAGAAGGTGCCCAGCACGCGATCCCAAAGATAGCTGGTGATCCCGTAATTGCCGTTCTCGTCGTGGAAGTGATGCGCCATGTGGCGCTTCTTCATCTCGGCGATGACCTTGCTCTTGGGCTTGTAGGCAAGGTGCTGGATGCAGTGCACGAACTCGTAGACGCAGGTCGTGATGAGCCCCGCCGCGAGCGCCGCAGCCGCGCCGCCGATCCCGCCGATCGCATAGCCGACGGGAATGCTGACGCCGGCGATGGTCGGAAGCGTGGTGTGGAGCGCGCCGAACAATACCTCGAGGTGGTTCGGGTCCTGGTGATGGTCATAGTGGATGCGCTTCCAGGTCGAGGCGAGGAAGGGCACCTTGAACATCCAGTTGCTGTGCAGCACCCAGCGATGGAGGCAGTACCAGACGAGCGGATAGAGGACGACAACCACGCCGGCCGCGGCCACCGTCTGCAACAGGCTCGCCGGGTAAGCGAACCAGGTCACGATGCTGGCGATCGCGAGGCCGATGTAGGCGATGATCGCCGGATACTGGAAATAGGCGATCCAGAGATCCTTGAGGGTCATCCGGTCGAGGTAATGCGACCGCTTCCAGATGCCGGGCTTTGCCGAGCTGCTCACTTGCTTCATGCCTCAATAGATGGGGTGCCGGCACGCGAGATGCCAGTCGCTATGTCCTTACAATGCACCGGCATTGCGGCGACATTGGGACAAAGGACCTATCGCGGAAGGACCTTGAGAAGGCTTTCCGGGGTCAGGTCTTCCCCGAGCTGGACGCCCTTCCAGAAGTAGGTCGGCGTGCCCTTCACCCCGGCGGTGCGCGAGCTGAGGTCGGCGTTGGTGACCCAGTCGTGCGCGGCCTGGTTGGCGAGGCACTGGTCGGCCTTGGCGGCCGTCACGCCCTGGGCGAGGGTGAGCGCCTTGAACCCGCTGACCTCGGCCAGCGCCGCCGAATGGGGCACGGGGCCGGCAAGCTCGGCGTTGTAAAGGGCGGCACGGGTCGCCTCGTTCGCGTCGGCGTCCTTGAGCCGGGCGCGGCTCGCAGCCTGGTCGGCGAACACCGCCTCGATATAGGCGAGGCGCTTCGCGGCAGGAACGCAGCGCGCGAGGACATAGCCGGCGCGATCCTGCGGGAAGATCAGGAACGGGCGGAAGGCGAAGCGCAGCTTGCCCGCTTTCACCAGACTGTCGATCTTCGTCCCCGTCTCGGCGGCGAAATGGCCGCAATGGGGGCAGCCGAAGCTCGCATATTCGGTGAGGATCGGCGCGCCGGGCTTGCCGAAGGTCCAGCCGGCGGCGGTCTCGGTGACGTTCGTCCGCCAGTCCTTCGCGGGGGGCGCCGCGGCGGCGGTCAGCGCGAGGGGAAGCAGGAGAGCGATCAGGCGGTTCATCATTCCTCCGAGCGGATCAGGACGGTTTCGCCGATCAGCAGGAACAGCAGAAACGGCGCCCAGGCCGCGAGCAGCGGCGGATAGGCTCCGACATTCCCCATGGCGACGCCGAAATTGTCGATAACGAAATAGGCAAAACCAAGCGCCATACCGATGACGGCGCGGACCAGAACCTTGCCTGAACGCGCGAGCCCGAAGGCGGCGATTGCCGCGAGCAGCGGCATCAGCACGCTCGAGAGCGGCTGCGAGATCTTGTGGAACAGGCCGGTCCGGGCGGTCGCGGTGTTGACACCCGCCAGCGTCATCTCGCCGATGTTGCGGCTGAGCGTCTCGTAATCCTGCGCATTGGGATCGACCTTAGCGAGGGTGAAGCGCTGCGGTTCGACGCCCTCGAGCGCGCGGACCGACGGGCGGCGCAGGACCGCGCTCATCTGGCTGTCATAGGTCGAGACATTCTCGAGGATCCAGCCGCCCGCGTAGGGGCGCGCCCGCTCGGCATCGACGATCCGCTCGATGGTGTTGTTCTGCCGCTCGAAGATGCGCACGCCGCGCAACTGGACGTTGGGCGCGCGGCCGGTGACGATCCGCGCCTGGACAAGGTCGTCCCCCGCCACCACCCAGACATTGCTGAGGATGCCGCTGTCGGGCGGCACCGCCTTGTAGTCATTGTCCTGCCAGGCCGAGAGCTGGCGGGTCCCCTTCACCACGACCATCTCGTTGAAGAAGAAAGAGAAGGCGGACAGTGCGAGGCTCGCGGCCATCAGCGGCGCAAGGAGCTGGTGGGCGGACAGGCCCGCCGCCTTCATCGCCACCACTTCGCTGCTCTGGTTCAGGGTCGTGAAGGTGATCAGCGCGCCCAGCAGGAAGGAGAAGGGAAAGGCGAAGGAGATGAGCTGCGGCAGGCGATAGCCGACATAGCGCCACAGCTCGGCCTCGCTGTTGCCGGGGACCGCGAGGATCTTGCCCGATTCCGACAGGAGGTTGAGCATCATGAGCACGAGGCTGAGCGACAGCAGCACCGCGAGGCTGCGCGAAATGTAGAGCCAGACCGTGTAGCGGGCGAGCCGCTTCGACGGGAAGAAATTGAGATTGATCATGACGCGGCCGCCGCCTTGCGTCGCAACCGGCGCGGCTTGGGCAGCACCTTCTTGATGACGCTCCACGCCTTGGCGCCGCCGCGTTCGAGCGCGCCGATCGGCTGGCCCCCGGGCTTGGTCGCGAGGGTCAGGTACATCCAGAAGATGCCGGCCGCGAGGATCACGAAGGGCACGTACATGACGAGCTCGGGCGTCCAGTCACCCCGCGCGCCGGCCGATTCCGCCCATTGGTTGACCTTGTGATAGGCCACCACGATCACGATCCCGATAAAGATGCCCAGACTCGACGAGGAGCGTTTGGGCGGGACGGCGAGCGACACCGCGAGCAGCGGCAACAGCGCCATCATGATCACCTCGACCATCCGGAAATGGAGGTTGGCGCGGACCGCGAGATTGCTCTCGCGGCTGGCCGAAGCGCCGCCATAACCTGCGCGAATGAGCTCGGGCAGGGTCATTTCCTCGGTCTCGTCCTGCGCGCGGGCGCGGAAGCTGTCGACGCGGGGAAGCTTGATCGGCAGGTCGTAGGTGCGGAAGGCGAGCGTCCGGGGGACGGTGAACTTGGGATCCTGCTGGATCAGCCGCCCTTCCTCGAGGCGGAGGAGGATCGTGTCGGGATCGTCGGTCGCGAGGAAGCGGCCGTGGGCGGCGGTGGCAACCACCGAGGTGCCCTTGTTGTCGGCCTGGACGAAGAGGCCGTGGAGCATCGTGCCCTTCTTCTCGCTGCGGTCGATGCGCAGGGTGAAGCGATTCGACAGGGTGTTGAACTCGCCGATCTTGAGGCTCGCCCCCAGCGCGCCTGACCGAAGGTCGAAGCGCAGCCGCTCGTAGCCGTAATGCGTCCAGGGCTGGAGCCAGCCGACGATGAACAGGTTGAGGAGCAGGAGCGCCGCGGCATAGCCATAAGGCACGCGCAGCAGGCGCCCGAAGCCCGCACCGACCCCGCGCAGCGCGTCGAGTTCGCTCGACAGGGCGAGGCGGCGGAAGGCGAGCAGGATGCCGAGCATCAGCCCGATCGGGATGCCGAGCGCGAAATATTCGGGGAGCAGATTGGCGAGCATCCGCCACACGACGCTGACCGGACCGCCGGCGTTGATCACGAAATCGAACAAGCGCAGCATCTTGTCGAGGACAAGCAGCATCGCCGCCAGCAGCAGGGTGCCGAACAGGGGAATGGCGATCGCCTTGGCGATGTAGCGGTCGATGAGCGACATGAGCGTAGTTTGTCCTCAACACCATCATTTGGCCGCAAAGCAAGCCTAGATCGGAGAACTAGGTAGTCCTGCCCTCGCCATTTGGCCCGGGCAGGCTTGGGTAGCGTGATGGTGAGAGACGAAACGTCGATGCGATCGCAAGGCAGACACGAGGTGGTGGAAACGGGCACGGCGATGCGCGTCGCGGCCGTGTGCATGCTGGCGGAGGCGCGTTGATGGCCAAGGCTCGAATCGCCCTTCTCAGCAACCCCAAGTCGACCGGCAACCTCCTGCAGCTGCCGCGCATCCGCGCGTTCTGCGCCGAGCATCCCGACATCTTCCATTACGAGGTCGAGAAGGCCGACCAGGTCGGGGACGCCTTGAAGACGATCGCGCTGGTCCGGCCCAAGGTGCTGGTGATCAACGGCGGCGACGGGACGGTACAGGCGGCGCTGACCGAGCTGGTCAACGGCGGCCACTTCGCCGACCAGCGCCCGCCTGTCGCGGTGCTGCCCAACGGCAAGACCAACCTCATCGCGCTCGACCTCGGCGCGCAGGGCGATCCGGTGGAGGCGCTTAAGCGCCTGCTCGAGATGGCCGAGGGCGACCTCACCGACCGGCTGGTGGCCCGCGAACTGATCGCGCTCACCAGCGAGGGCGTGACCCGTCCGGTAATCGGCATGTTCCTCGGCGGCGCGGGGCTTGCCGACACGATGAAATATTGCCGCGAGAAGATCTATCCGCTCGGACTTCCGAACGGGATCAGCCACGCGATCACCGCGGTCGCGGTGCTGATCCGGCAGATGCTCGGGCTCGGCGGCGGGCTGCTGCCCGAGCGGCCGATGCCGATCGAGGTCAAGGTTCGCCGGCAGGGCGCGCTCAGCGGGCGTTTCGCCCTCCTGATGGTGACGACGCTCGAGCGGCTGCTCCTCAACAGCGACCTTCACACCGCGGGCAAGGGTCCGCTCAAGCTGCTCGCGGTCGATCATCGCTCGAGCTCGCTCCTGCGCGGCCTGTTCGCCGGGCTCGGCGGGCGGCTGGGCCGCAAGAAACTGCCCGGCGTCCACGTCGAGGAGGCCGACGAGATCAGCATCGAGGGCGATTCGTCCTCCGTGTTCCTCGATGGCGAAATGTTCACGGCCGGGATCGGCAAGCCGATCACATTGACCCGCGCCGCTCCCCTGTCCTTTGTCCGACTCGCGGCCTGATCCCTCCGCCGCGCTCGAGGCGCTGGTCGCCGAGGAGCTGGACCAGGCGGTGGACCCCCGCGTCTCGGCCATGGCGGAGGCGATCGCGGCCAGGCACGGCGCGGCCTCGCGGGCGGTGCTCTTTTACGGGTCGTGCCTGCGCGACGTCGCGCTCGAAGGGGCGATGCTCGATTTCTACCTGATCGTGTCGGACTATCGCGCCGCCTACGACAAGGGCTGGCTCGCCACCGCCAACCGGCTGATCCCGCCGAACGTCTTTCCCTTCGCGCACGACGGCCTCGCCGCCAAATATGCGGTGCTGAGCGAGGCCGACTTCCATCGCCTCAACGGGCCCGAGACGCGCAGCGTGTCGGTCTGGGCGCGCTTCGCGCAGCCGTCGCGGCTGGTGTGGGCAGCCGATGCCGAGGCACGGGGCAGGGCGATCAGCGCGGTGTCGCGGGCGGCCCCGACCCTGCTCGGCGCGGCCTTGTGCCAGGTTCCCAACGACCAGGAGCCGCTCGCGCTGTGGCGCGCGGCCTTTGCGCTGACCTATGCGGCCGAGCTTCGTGCCGAAAAGGGCAGCCGTGCGACTTCGGTCGTCGACAGCGATCCCGTGCGTTACATGCGGTTTTTCGGACCGGCGATGGCGGCAGCCCGCAACGTGGGCACGCGCTGCAAGGGCTCGTGGCGGCGGCGCCGGGTCGAGGGCAAGATGCTCTCGGTCGTCCGCCTCGCCAAGGCCAGCGCGACCTTCGCCGGCGGCGCGGAATATATCGTGTGGAAGATCAACCGCCACGCCGGCACGGCAATCGAGCTCAGCGAATGGCAGAAGAAGCATCCGCTGCTCACGGGCCTCACCTTGCTGCCGAAGCTCATCGGCAGCGGCGCCATCCGCTAACCGAGCAGGAAGTTGATCCGGGCGCTGGCGATCGGCGTGGCGCGATCCTTCTGCCAGGCGAAGGCCTCGACGTTGGCGATCCGGGCGCCAAGTCGTTCGATCGTCGCCGCCGCGAAGGTGTCGCCGCCGCGGCCGCCGAGAAGGTAATCGATCGTCACGCTGATCGGCTTGGGCGTAACCGGGCGACCCTCGATCGCGCGGGCAAGCTCGCCATAGGCCGCAAATTCCAGCAGCCCGGCGATCGCTCCGCCATGCAGATAGCCCGGGCGCCCGATCACGTCGTCGTGGAAGGGCATGACGAACAGCAACGTTCCGTCCGCTCCGGTTTCGCTGCGGAGCTGGAGCAATTGGGCATAAGGGGGCAGGCCGTCGGACATCGAATGTGCCCTTAGCGCGGCATTGCCCGCTTTTCGCCCCTTTGTTGCGCTCAAGGCCGTGAAACCCTAGCGAGACTGACATGACCGATCGCGACGAACGCAAGAGCAAGATCCTCGGCCTGGTGGCCGAATTCAACAAGAAGGGCATTGCCGTGGCGGAGGACACCCGCTTCGCGCAGGACCTCGAATGGGACAGCCTGACGGTGATGGATTTCGTCGCCGCGGTCGAGGACGAGTTCGACATCATCATCACCATGAACCGCGCCGCCGAGATCGAGACGGTCGGGTCGCTGATCGACGCGGTCGGCGAACTTCAGGGGCAATAAGCATGACCGATCCCGGCCTTGCCATGACCGCCGAGCCCGGAAAGGCCGCGCCCGCTGGCGGCGCATCCGACCTGTTCGACAAGTTCCAGCCGATGATCGACATCCGCGAGAACCTGCTCTCGACCGGGGTCACCGATCCGTTCAGCCTGGTGATGGAGCGGGTCGAGAGCCCGACCGTCGCCATCTGCAACGGCAAGCGGACGATTCTGCTCGGCACCTACAACTACATGGGGCAGACCTTCGACCCCGACGTGCTGGCGGCGGGCAAGCAGGCGCTCGACGAATTCGGCTCGGGCACCACCGGCAGCCGCGTCCTCAACGGCACCTATCAGGGTCACCGCGAGTGCGAGGAGGCGCTCAAGCGCTTCTACGGCATGGACCATGCCATGGTCTTCTCGACCGGCTACCAGGCGAACCTGGGCATCATCTCGACGATGGCGGGGAAGGACGATTACGTCATCCTCGACATCGACAGCCATGCCTCGATCTACGACGGCTGCGCGCTCGGCAACGCCCAGATCGTCGCCTTCCGCCACAATGACGTCGAGGCGCTCGAGAAGCGCCTGAAGCGCCTCCCGGCCGAGGCCGGCAAGCTGGTCGTCCTCGAAGGCGTCTATTCGATGCTTGGCGACGTCGCACCGCTCAAGGAGATGGTCGCCATCTCCAAGGCGCATGGCGCGATGGTGCTGGTCGACGAAGCCCACTCGATGGGCTTCATCGGGCCCAACGGCCGCGGCGTGGCCGAGGAACAGGGCGTGCTCGACGACGTCGACTTCGTCATCGGCACCTTTTCCAAGTCGGTCGGGACCGTTGGCGGCTTCTGCGTCTCGAACCATCCCAAGTTCGAGATCCTCCGCCTCGTCTGCCGTCCCTATGTCTTCACCGCCTCGCTTCCGCCGAGCGTGGTCGCGACCGCCGCCGTGTCGATCGACAAGCTGCGCGATGCCAAGGACAAGCGCGACCATCTTTGGGCCAACAGCCGCCGCCTCCACGGCGGGCTGAAGGAGCTCGGCTTCACCCTCGGCACCGAGACTCCGCAGTCGGCGATCATCGCGGTGATCATGCCCGATCTCGAGAAGGGCGCGGCGATGTGGGAAGCGCTCCTCCAGGAGGGGCTCTACGTGAACCTTGCCCGCCCGCCGGCGACCCCGGCCGGCATGACCCTCTTGCGCTGTTCGCTCTGCGCACTCCACAGCGAGCAGCAGGTCGGCGAAATCCTCGGCATGTTCGAAGCGGCGGGCAAGCGCGTCGGGGTCATCTGACCGTCAGGACGCGCCAGCCTTCGGGCAGATAGTCGACGCTCTGGTAATAGGAAAAGGCGCAGCCCCCGTCGGGGAGGTAGGCGCCGCCCTTCAAGGTGCCGTAGGCGACCGAGCCGAGGAAGATGGGCGCGCCGCTGTCCCCGCTCTTGCAGCGGGGGCCGCGCAGCGTGACCCAGCTGTTGGTGCACAGTCCGCCGCAAAGCTGCCCCGCCGGCGCGAAGTCGGTCAGCTCGACCTCGGAGCAGGCATAGCCGCTGCTCTCGCCGCGCAGGCACAGCCAGTCGCCGACCCGCGTCATCGGCCGGGTCGCCCAGCTCGTGACCGGGCGGACGCTGGTCTTGCCGGTGTCGCTGAAAAGTAGGGGCTCGGCGAGTCCGACCCCGCCGTTGATCTGGATGTCGTTCTGCGCCGCGCCCCATGAGCCGAGCATCGGCAACAGCCGTTCCTCGCCGTCGGGGCCGCGCCAGTTCAGCGTGTCGGGGCAATGGGCGGCGGTGGTGATGCCAAGCTGGCCGCTAGCATTCTTCACCACAAAGCCGGTGGTGCAGCGGAACAGCCGCCCCTCGGAATTGGGCCCCACGACCCGCCCGCCGCCGATCGCCGCGCTGTCGGACATCACCGCGTCGAGCCGTCGCACGCGGACGGGCAGGCCAAGCGTGGCGGTCAGGTCGCGCTCGACCTCGGCCTGCGGGCGCGGATCGACCGACAGCCGCTGCATGACAACGAGGCCTCCGCTCGCCGGATCGACCCCGGCCCCGCGATAGCCGGGAACGAGGCCGGGGAGGCGTCCTCGCTCGGCGTCGAGCAGGCGCAGCGCGGCCGCCCGGGTCGACCCGGCCCCGCCGATGAAGCCCACGGGGATGGGGAGGCCGTCCGACTGTTCGACCGTATCGGGCGGGACGTCGGTGCCGGCGAGGGTCACGACCACGCCCCAGCTTGGGCGATGCACGATGCGGATCGACGCGAGGCGGTCGGCGAAGCGGACCCGCAGGCGCTCGGTCACCGCGATGCTCGCCCGCTGCTGGCGGAGGCGAAGCAGCGCTTCGTCGCCCGTCAGCCCGAAGGCTGTGGCATAGCTCGCCGCATCCTGCTGCAGCGCGTCGTCGGCCGACAGCCGGACGGGCTCCGCGGCGGTGGCTGGGATCGCGGCGGCGAGGAGGGCGAGAAACGCGGCGAGAAGCTTCATCGCGATCCTTCTGCACGGCAGTTTCTGAACAGGCGGTTGTGCGCCGTTCGCCCGAGTCCTAGGATGCCGCATCATGATGGCAGGGACCGACGAGAGCGGCGGCTTCGACGGACGCCGGTTCGGGGCAGCAGCCGGGGCGACCTTGGCGGCACTCATCCTGCTCGGAATGGTCCTTCTTGTCGCGGTGAGCAACCGGGCGCGCGATGACGCGCTCGAGCGCGAGCGTCATGCCTACGACGTGACGCTGCTCGTCCGCACCGTCGACGCGACCGTCGCGCGCTCCGAAGCCGCGCTCGGCCGGTTCGTGCTCGACGAGGACGTGAAGACCTCGGGCAGCATCTACGCCAATGAGTGGCGCCTCGCCGGAACCCAGCTTCGCCAGCTCGAACGGCTGGTCCGCAAGGACCCCGTCCAGGCGCGCCGCGTCGCCACCGTGCAGGCCTTGTACGTCCAGCATGGCGAAAACCTCGGCAAGGTCGCGCAGGCCGCCGCCAGCGCGAAGGGCGAGGGCGGTGTCGCGCTCTTCTACACCTACACGCGCGAGGCGCCGATCAAGCCCAACGAGCCGATCACGCTGACGCTCGGCGCGCAGCTCCGCGCCAAGCTGGCCGAGATCGCGACCTCCGAGCGCGGCGTGCTGCGTAACAGCATGGAGCAGACACAATTCTTCTCCGCGCAGGCCGACCGGCTGACCGACTATCTGTCGTGGCTCGGCGTCATCATCGGTCTCGCCGCGATCGGGCTTGGCGTTCTGGCGGTCCAGGCGGTGCGGCAGAACTACCTCGCCCGGCGCGAGGCGGAGACGCTCGAGCAGGCGGTCGCGATGCGGACCCAGGAGCTGTCGGCGGCGAACGAGGCCTTGCTGCAGGAAGCCGAGGAGCGCGAGGCCGCCGAAGCGCAGCTCCGCCAGATCCAGAAGATGGAGGCCGTGGGCCAGCTCACCGGCGGCATCGCGCACGACTTCAACAACATGCTCGCGGTGGTCGTCGGCGGGATCGACCTCGCCAAGCGCCGGATCGGCGGGCCCAAGCGCGAAATCCTCCAGCATCTCAACAACGCCATGGACGGCGCGACGCGCGCCGCGGCGCTGACCCGCCGACTGCTCGGCTTCGCCCGCGCCGAGCCCTTGCTCCCGGAGCAGACCGACCCCGGCGAACTCGTCCGCGGGATCACCGATCTCCTCGACCGGACGCTCGGCGAGCGAATCCAGGTGCGGGTCGAGACCAACGGGAGCTGGCCGGTCTACGTCGATCCCCACCAGCTCGAGAACGCGCTGCTCAACATGGCGGTCAACGCCCGGGACGCGATGGAAGGCGAGGGCATGCTGACCATCGCCACCAGCGACGTCGCCCTCGACGACGGCGAACTCGGCGGGCTGCCGGGGGGTGACTATGTCCGGATCGCCGTCGCCGACCAGGGCTGCGGGATGAGCGAGGAAGTCCAGCGCCGCGCGTTCGAGCCCTTCTTCACCACCAAGGAAGTCGGCAAGGGGACTGGCCTCGGCCTCAGCCAGATCTTCGGCTTCGCACGCTCGTCGGGGGGCGAGGTCAAGATCGACAGCGCGGTCGGCGTCGGCACGGTGGTCAGCCTGTTCCTGCCGCGCAGCCTCGTCTTGCCCGAAGAGGTGCGGCGCCAGCCGGCGGTCGCCTCCCGCCCGAGTGGCGAGCCGGGCAAGCAGGTGCGCGGCGCCCGGATCCTGCTGTGCGAGGATGACCCCCGGGTTCGCAGCGCGACGGTGGAAGCGCTGCAGGACCTCGATTTCGAGCCCGTCGCCTGTGCCAACGCCGAGGAGGCCTTGAGCGCCTTCGAGGCCCAGGCCTTCGATCTCGTCATCAGCGACGTCATCATGCCCGGCATGACCGGTCCCGAGCTTATCCGGGTCTTGAAGCGGCGCCACCCCGAACTCGCGGTGCTGTTCGTGACGGGCTATGTCGGCGAGGGCGAGGGCGAGGACCTCAAGGGCTATGAGATGCTGCGCAAGCCCTTCACCGTGGGCGCGCTGCAGGACGCGGTCGAGGCGGCGATCGGTCGGACCGAGCTCCGCGCGGCCTAGAGCCGGTCGATCAGCGCGAGGGCGGTCGCCGGATTGCGGACCTTCGCGCCGCCGATGAAATAGATGAAGACGTCGCGCCCGCCCCTGGCCCAGCGCCTCGCCTGCCGCGCCCAGCCATCGAGCGCTGCGGCCTCGTAGCCGGTCTCGACCTCGTCGACGCTGCGCTGGAGACGGGCGTAGCTGAAATCGGCGGTCTGCTCCTCGATCCGCACGAATGCGTCGTGTTCGGCGAAGACCACCGCCATGTTGCGCGCCCGGGCGAGGTCGAGGAAGGCGGGATCGGCGAAGCTCGGGTGTCGGACCTCGAGTGCGTGGCGCAGTTTCACCCCGTCCTGCGCGTCGGGAATCAGGTCGAGGAAGCGGGCGAAGTCGTCGCGCTCGAAGGCCTTGGTGTCGGCGAACTGCCAGTTGATGGGCCCGAGCTTGTCCCCGAGCTCGGTGAAGCCCTGCTCGAGAAACACCGCAATCGACGGCTCGCTGTCGGCGAGGATCTTGCGGGCGGTCGAGAAGCGCGAGGCCTTCAAGCTGAATTGGAAGCCGTCTGGCACCGCGTCGCGCCACTTGCACCAGCTTGTCCGCTTCTGCCGGCCGTAGGCGGTGGCGTTGATCTCGATGCTGCCGAGGTGCGCGGCGGCATATTCCAGCTCGCGGCGCTGCGCGAGGCCGTCGGGATAGAAGGTCCCGCGCCAGGGCTGGTAGGTCCAGCCTCCGACGCCGACCCGGATCGTCACGCCTGCATCAGCGTGGGCAGGAAAGCCTCGTGCGCGGTGCGGAGGTCGGCGAGGCCGACCCGTTGCTCGCCGCCCCGATCGACAAGGTCGAAGACGATGGCATCGCCGCCGGTCACGCCGACCGGAATGGTGAAGAGTTCGGCAGCGTTGGCGAGAGCCTGGACCCGCTCGGGATCGCGGGTGGCGACGACGGCGCGGCCCTGGTCCTCGCCGAACAGCATCGCGGCCGGATTGGCAACCTGGGGCACGACCGTCATCGTGAAGCCCATACTGCCGGCGAGCGCCATCTCGGCCATCGCCACCGCCGCGCCGCCGTCCGAGCAATCGTGGACCGCGCTGACGATGCCCTCGCCGATGAGCTGGCGGAGCGTTTCGCCGAGGCGGCGCTCGACCGCGAGGTCGACCGGCGGCGCCTCGCCTTCGCGGCGGCCGTGGCAGACGTCGAGCCAGAGCGACTGGCCGACATGTCCCTTGGTATGGCCGATGAGGAGCAAGGTCTCGCCCTCATCCTTGAGGCCGATCGCGGCGCTCTTCGACCAGTCGGGCATCAGCCCCACCGCGCCGATCGCGGGGGTGGGGAGGATGGCGCTGCCGCCGCCGGTCGCCTTGCTCTCGTTGTAGAGGCTGACGTTGCCGGAGACGATCGGGAAGTCGAGGGCGCGGCAGGCGTCGCTCATGCCTTCGAGGCAGCCGACGATCTGCGCCATGATCTCGGGCCGCTGGGGGTTGGCGAAGTTGAGGCAGTTGGTGACCGCAAGCGGGGTCGCGCCGACCGCGCTGATATTGCGATAGGCCTCGGCGATCGCCTGCTTGCCGCCTTCATAGGGGTCGGCATAGCAGTAGCGCGGGGTGCAGTCGGTGGTGATGGCGAGCGCTTTGGTCGTCCCGTGGACCCGGACCAGCGCCGCGTCGCCGCCCGACTTCTGAATGGTGTCGCCACCGACCTGGCTGTCATATTGCTCCCAGATCCAGCGCCGCGAGGCGAGGTGGGGGGAGGCCATCAGCTTCATGAGGTCGCCCGCAATGTCGGTGCTCTCCGGCACCTCGCCCAGCGGCTTGACCTGTGCCCAAGCCTTGTACTCCTCGCGGCTCATCGCCGGGCGGTCGTAGAGCGGGGCGTCGTCGGCGAGCGGGCCGAGCGGGATGTCGGCGACCACGTCGCCCTTCCAGACCAGCTCCATCCGGCCGGTGTCGGTGACTTCGCCGATTACCGCGAAGTCGAGCTCCCACTTGTGGAAGATGGCTTCGGCCTCGGCCTCGCGGCCGGGCTTGAGGACCATCAGCATGCGCTCCTGCGATTCCGAGAGCATCATCTCGTAGGGGGTCATGCCGGTCTCGCGGCAGGGGACCTGGTCCATGACGAGCTTGATGCCGACGCCGCCCTTCGACGCCATTTCGACCGAGGACGAGGTGAGGCCTGCGGCGCCCATGTCCTGAATGGCGACGATGGCGTCCGAGGCCATCAGCTCGAGGCAAGCCTCGATGAGCAGCTTCTCGGTGAAGGGATCGCCGACCTGGACGGTGGGGCGCTTCTCCTCGCTGTCCTCGCCGAAGTCGGCGCTGGCCATGGTCGCGCCGTGAATGCCGTCGCGGCCGGTCTTGGAGCCGACATAGACCACCGGATTGCCGATGCCCGCGGCGGCCGAATAGAAGATCTTGTCGGTCTTCGCGACGCCGACGGTCATGGCGTTGACGAGGATGTTGCCATTGTAGGCGGGGTCGAAATTGGTCTCGCCGCCGACGGTCGGAACGCCGACGCAATTGCCGTAGCCGCCAATCCCCGCGACCACGCCGGAGATGAGGTGGCGCATCTTGGGATGGGCGGGATCGCCGAAGCGCAGCGCGTTCATGTTGGCGACGGGCCGCGCGCCCATGGTGAAGACGTCCCGCAGGATCCCGCCGACCCCGGTCGCCGCGCCCTGATAGGGCTCGATGTAGCTGGGGTGGTTGTGGCTCTCCATCTTGAAGATGGCCGCGTCGCCGTCGCCGATGTCGATCACGCCGGCGTTCTCGCCCGGGCCGCAGATCACCCAGGGGGCGGTGGTGGGGAGCTTCTTGAGGTGGATCCGGCTGCTCTTGTAGGAGCAATGCTCGGACCACATGACCGAGAAGATGCCGAGCTCGGTCAGGTTAGGCGCGCGCCCCAGCGCGTGGAGGACGCGCTCATATTCGTCGGGGGAGAGGCCGTGTTCGGCGACGATCGCGGGCGTGATCTCGGACATGCCCGCGCCTGTAGCGGGGCAGGGCGATTTGGCCAACGGGGCGATGGGGCGGCAACGCGAAGTTCTCGACGTTGACATAGGGCGGGGGTTTGCGGGGTTGGTGGTGGTCGAACCTGAACAAGGTCTCGAATGTCACAGGGTCACCGAGTCGTTTTCGGTGACGGGAAGCTGGCGATGTCAAAGAGCCGACGAACCTTTGGGGTTCATTGCAGCAGGTGAAATCCTACATTGCAAGGGCGGAGACGAACGTCTGCTTTCGACCCATTGCGGACATTGCGCTCGCCATGCGAGCATACGCCATGAGAGCGGAACTTAAGGGAATCCACAGCGTCGATGCCGAACTCGAGAGCTACGTTCCCGACAATGACGCTTTCTGTGTGCTTGTGACCGCGCAGATTGGCACATTGGGATCAAAGGAGGCGGACAATTTCAATTTTTACGTTTGCTCGCCTCAGTGGCTCTCGCTGCAGCTGGAGACGGACAAGGTGGTAAGCGGTCGACACCACTTTTTCATGAGTGAGTTCGACCTCGCGTCGCTTGAAGCTTACGTAGTCAAGCGGGTGCGTCAGGCCGAGGGAGCTGACTGGGCAGCAATTGCGGCTAAGCTTGCTCGATGGAGCCACTGGGAGTTCGAGGACTACGCTGGCAGCTAAGCGTCGGCTTTCCACCCAAAAAGGACGTTCGCCGCTGCCGGAGCGTCGTCGGCCCCTCCACCACTCAGCCTCGCGGCTGAGCGGTTCCCCTCCCCATGGCTGCGCCACGGGGAGGTCGCAGGTGGGGCGGCACTTTGGCGACGTCGGCATTCGCTCGAGACGCGGGACGCCTCGTCGGGCTTGGCCGGGGTGCACGCCGCGCAAACAAAAACCCCGGCCGGTGAGGGCCGGGGTTCGGTGAAGGGTGAAGGGGAGCGAAGGGCTCAGGCCTTGCAGCTCTTGCCCTGGTACTTGATGGTCGCGGCCTTGTCGTCGCCGATGGCCTTCGCGGCCGCAGCATCGATCTCGGTGCCGGGGACGTCCTCGGCGCTCTTCTTGATGCGGGCGGCGCCGTTCGAGAGCCAGTCGATGTAGACGACGCTGTTGTCGGCGCAGCGATAGCTCTTGCTGGCGCTGATCGCGGGCGGAAGCTCGACCGGCGCGGCGTTGGCGAGCTCGTTCGCCATGGGATCGGGCGGACCGTTCTCGACGATGGTGTTCTGCTTGCAGGCCGAGAGGGCGAGCGTCGCGGCGAGCGCGACGAGGGTGAGGGAGGTCTTCATGATTCGCCCTTTCGCGAGTGCAACATGAACGGTCAATGGGTGCGCCGTGCGAGGATCTCACTGTCATGGGCTTGCAATGATCGCGCTTCGGCATCAGTTTTGAGGCCATGGGGGTGGGAGGAACCGCGATGCAGCGCATCCGCTACGGGCTGACAGGCCTCGCCTTCGTGTTCCTGATGGTGCTGCTCGGCACGGCGATCGTGCGCAGCGGCGACGAGCCGCAGGCCAATGCCGGCGCAAGCAACGAGGCTCCGTCCGATCCGCTCGCCGATCTCGGCGTGGCGCCGGGGCAGGGCAGCGAGAACGAGGCCGACAAGCCGGCGAACAGCGCGCGCTGATGCGCCGCCTGCTGCTCGGGCTCGTGCTGGGGCTGGCCGGCTGTTCGTCGCCCGCGCCGTCGAAGCCCGCCGACAAGCCCGAGCTTGCGCTGCTGACCAGCCTGCCGATCGTCTTCGCCGAGAGTTTCGGGCTCGAGCCGCCGAAGAGTGCGCTGCGCGCGGCGCTCGAGCGGGATTATCGCCTGAAAGCGGTCGATGGGCCCGAGCAGCTTGCGGCCGGCGGGCTCCTGCTCGCGATCCAGCCGCAGGCGCTGACGGCCGAGCGGCTGGTCGCGCTCGACCGGTGGGTGCGGGCCGGGGGGCGAATGGTGCTGCTCGCCGACCCGCAGCTCCAGTGGGAGAGCAGCCGCCCGCTCGGCGACAAGTTCCGGCCGCCGTTCGTCTATCCCGATACCGGGCTGCTCGCGCATTGGGGGCTGACGCTCGCGCCGGGCAGCGACCCGGCGGGGATGGGACAGCTGGCGGCGACCGGGAGCAATTGCACGGTGGACGCCGGCGCTTCGGTGGCGCGGTGCCGGATCGGGCGAGGGCGGGTGGTCGTGCTGGCCGACGCCGACCTCGCGATGCGCGACACGCCCGGCGACCTCCAGACCGTCACCGACCTGGTCGCGAACGCGCGCTGAGGGTGGGACTCGGAAACCCATGGGAAGCCATGGGATTCGCTGGCTTTTGCTCGCTCACAGACTTATCCACAGCTTCATCATCCAGAACGGGAGGGGAACACGGGCCGAAGAGTGGTGCAGCAAAGTCGCAGAATTCCGCGATAAACCACTTTAGCCCACGGTTTCCCATCAAATCCCATTGAGTCCCATGCATACCCGCGTTACACACAAGTCGTAGCGCGGGGCTGATCCCATTGTTGGTGGGCCGGCCGCCGGAGGCGGCAACCCCGCGTTCCGGCGAACGGGAAGAATCTGTCCACCGCGCAACGGGGAGTGTGCGACGGTGGGTTTGGAGCATCTGTTTCAGGGCAGCGCCTTGAACGGAGTGGACGCGAAAGGTCGCGTCTCCGTGCCCGCCTTCCTGCGCACCGTGATCGAGCGCCGCGGCGATGCCCGCACCATCGTCCTCGCCAAGCACGAGACCTTCCCCTGCCTCAGCGCCTATGACCCCGCCTACGCCGCGCTGAAGCACCAGAAGATCGAGCGCCTCCTCGAGAAGAACGAGCAGCTGCCCGACGCGCAGCTCGCCTATCAGCAGAACAACCTGATGGCCTTCGCGATCAGCGAGGAAGTGCCCTACGACAGCACCGGCCGGATCCTCGTTCCGACCATGATGCGCCGCAAGGGCGGAATCGCCGACCTCGCCCTGTTCCTGGGCGTGGGCGAGACCTTCCAGATCTGGAACCCGCTTACCCTCCTCGAGGATGACCGCATCCCCGAGGACCTGAAGGATGTCTGCCGGTATCGGCTCGAGGAACGGGGGCTCGCATGAGCGAGGTTCCCCCCTCCGTTCCGGGCGCAACCCTGGCCGGCTCGCAAGAGCCGGTCGCGGCGGCGCACAAGCCCGTGCTGGTCGATGAGGTCGTCGAAGCGCTCGCCATCGCCCCTGGCGAGACGCATGTCGACGGCACGTTTGGAGCTGGCGGCTACACCCGTGCCATGCTCCGGGCGGGGGCGGGACGAGTGATTGCCTTTGATCGCGACCCCGATGCGATCGCCAACGGGCCGTCACTCGTCCCGGACTCGCGCTTGACCCTCATTCACGAGCGCTTCTCGCAGATGGCGGCGGTGCTCGACGCCGAAGGGCTCGCCCCGGTCGACGGGATCACGCTCGACATCGGCGTCAGCTCGATGCAGCTCGATCAGCGCGAGCGCGGCTTCTCGTTCCGCGATGACGGCCCGCTCGACATGCGGATGAGCCAGGACGGCCCGAGCGCCGCCGACTTCCTCAACACCGCCGACGAGGCCGAGATCGCGCGGGTGATCCGCACCTATGGCGACGAGCCGCGGGCCAAGAGCCTGGCGCGGGCGATCGTCGCCGCGCGGCCGCTCACCCGCACGGCCGAGCTGGCGGCGGTGTGCCGCAAGGTGCTCGGCTGGCATGCGGGAATGAAGACCGATCCCTCGACCCGCACCTTCCAGGCGATCCGGATCCACGTGAACGCCGAGCTCGAGGAGCTCGAGGCGGGGCTGGAAGCCGCCGAGCGCAGCCTTCGTCCCGGCGGGCGGCTGGCGGTGGTCACCTTCCACAGCCTCGAGGACCGGATCGTGAAGCAGTTCCTCAAGGTGCGGAGTGGGGCCGCACCGGCCGGCTCGCGCCATCGCCCCGCGGTGGCCGCTGGGCCGGCCCCCACCTTCCGCGCCGTCGCCAAGCCGATCTCGGCGGGCGAGGCCGAACTTCTCGACAATCCCCGGGCGCGTTCGGCCCGGCTTCGTACGGCGGTCCGCACCGAGGCCCCCGTCACCCCGCGAAAGGCAGCATGATGGTCCGTGGGTTCCGTGAAATGGGCTGGGTGGCGGCGGTCGCGACCACCGCGCTCGGCTGCTACATGGTCAGTCTGAAGGTGGCGTCCGAGCGGGCCAGCCTCGAATCGGTGCAGAACAAGATCGTGCTGGCGCAACGCGACATCCGCGTGCTCCAGACCGAGATCGGCACGCGCGGCCGGCTCGAGCAGCTCGAGAGCTGGAACGTCAAGGTGCTGGCGCTGTCGGCGCCCAAGGCGCAGCAGTTCCTCGAGGGCGAGTTCCAGTTGGCGACGCTGACCGCGCCCAAGAAGACGCTCGACCCGGCGGCGCCGGTGGTGCTCGCCTCGGCCCCGGCGCCCGAGCCCCGGGCCGCGATCAGCGCGCCCGCGCGCTCCGACGCCGACACCGCGCCGGTCGGCACCGCGAGCGACCTGATGCACGTCGCCAGCTATCGCCGCGAACTTCCGGCCGAGCCGCAAAAAACTGTGGATAAGCCGAAGCTTGCCGCACCCAAGGCGGTGAAGGCGGCGGACAAGCCTGCTACGGCGCAGGCTCCGGCGACCAAGACCGCGGCGGCACCGACGACCGCCCCCAGGAGCAAGCCCAAGCCCGCGGCGATCGACGCCAAGGCCAAGACGGTGCTTGCCGACACCAAGGCCAAGGCCCCGGCGAAGACCGCGCCCAAGCCGACGGCCAAGCCGACTGCCCAACCCAAGGACACCAAAGCCCGGCAATGAACGCTCCGACCCCCGCACTCGTCGCCCGGCCCGAACGGCTTCGCCTGGTCGGTCAGCGGCGGCAGCTGCTGGCGGTCATGCACCAGCGCCTGATGGTCGGCATGCTGGTCTTCATGGCGGTGATCGGGCTGATCGTGACCCGCCTGACCTGGCTCGGCCTGTTCGGGACCCACGCGGGCGCGCAGGGCGGGGTGAGCGCGCTGATCCCCGCACGCGGCGACATCGTCGATCGTGACGGCCAGCCGCTCGCCCGGACGATCGACAGCTGGACCGTCGCGCTGCAGCCCTCGAAGGTGATCGGCGACAAGCGGGCGCTGGCCGAGAACCTCGCCCGGCTCCTGCCGGAAAAGGACGCCGCCGGCTGGCTCGCCGAGATCAACTCCAAGAAGAGCTACATCTATCTGCGCCGCCGCGCGGCCCCGAGCCTCATCCAGGCGCTGAACGGGCTCGGCGAACCGGGCATCGCCCTCAGCCGCGAGCCCGACCGGCTCTATCCGCAGACCGACCTAGCCGCGCACGTGCTCGGCTACACCAACATCGACGGCCATGGCGCGGCGGGCATGGAGCGCGCGTTCGACGCGCAACTGTCCGATCCCGAGCGCCGCGGCGAGCCGCTCACCCTGTCGATCAGCAGCCGCGTCCAGCAGGCGATGGAGCATGAGCTGATCGAGGCGAAGACCAAGTTCAACGCCATCGGCGCGGCGGGCGTATTGCTCGACATCCGCACCGGCGAAGTGCTGGCGATGACCTCGCTGCCGCAGCTCAACCCCAATATCGCGGGCAACATGGACCCAGAGGCGCGGTTCAACCGCGCGACGCTCGGCACCTTCGAGCTTGGTTCGACCTTCAAGCCGTTCACGGTCGCGATGGCGCTCGACACCGGCGACGTGAAGTCGATGGGGCAGATGTACAACTGCCCCAAGGCGCTGCCCCTGCCGGGCGGGCGGCAGATTACCGACACCCATCCGTTCGGGCGCGCCTGCTCGGTCGCCGAGATCATGATGGAAAGCTCGAACATCGGCACCGCGCAGATCGCGGCCGAGGTCGGCGGCGAGCGCCAGCGCGAATTCCTCAAGAAGATGGGCTTCATGGGCAAGGTCGAGGTCGAGCTGCCCGAACGGTCGCGCTCGCAGACCGTGCCGGTGTCGAACTGGAGCACCGCGACCACGATGACGGTCGGCTTCGGCCACTCGATCGCGGTCACCCCGCTCCACCTCGCGATGGGCTATGCGACGCTTTACAACGGCGGGCTCTACCGGCCGGCGACCCTGCTCAAGGTCGGCAAGAACCATCCGGTCGCGCCCGGCCGCCGGGTCTTCACCGAGGAGACGAGCTACAAGATGCGCTCGCTCCTGCGGCTGGTCGTGCTCAAAGGCACCGGCAAGCAGGCCGACGCGATCGGCTATCGCATCGGCGGCAAGACCGGCACCGCCGAGAAGGTCATCAACGGCCGCTACTCCAAGACGGTGAACATCACTTCCTTCGCGGGCGTTTTCCCGATGGACGAGCCCCGCTATGCGATGGTGGTGATGCTCGACGAACCCAAGGCCACCGCCGAAACCTACGGCTTCCGCACCGCCGGCTGGAACGCCGCGCCGACCTTCGGCAAGGTCGTGGCGCGGATCGCGCCGATGCTGGGGGTCCGCCCGGACTTGAAGCGCGATGCCAACATGAGCGAAGTGCTGCCCTTCGTCCGCGAAGAGAAATAAGCCCGATGCTCCTGTCCGATCTTCTCGGGACGCCGCAGACCGGCGAGGTCAGCGGCTTCGCGCTCGATCACCGCAAGGTGTCGGCCGGCACCGTGTTCGGCGCATTTGAGGGCGCGGTGCGCAACGGCGAGGATTTCATTCCCCAGGCGATCGCGGCCGGCGCGGTGGCTGTCGTCGCGCGGCCCGAAGCGAGGGTCGAGGGCGCGGTCCATATCGCCGACCCAGAGCCGCGTCGCCGCTTCGCCGAGCTTGCGGCACGTTTCTACGCGCCTTTCCCCGAGGTGATGGTCGCGGTCACCGGCACCAACGGCAAGACCAGCTGTGTCGAGATGACCCGGCAATTGTGGCGCATGGCGGGGCAGCGCTCGGCCTCGGTCGGAACGCTCGGGGTCACCACCGCCGACGACCAGGTCAAGACCGGCCTGACCACGCCCGACATCGTCACTTTCCTGTCGAACGTCGCGGGGCTGAAGAAGCTCGGCATCAGCCATGTGGCGTTCGAGGCGTCGAGCCACGGGCTCGACCAGTATCGCAGCGAGGGGCTGCCGGTCGCGGCCGCCGCCTTCACCAATTTCAGCCGCGACCACCTCGATTATCACGGCACGATGGAGGCCTATTTCGAGGCCAAGATGCGATTGTTCGACGAGGTCGTCGCGGACGACGGCGCGGCGGTCGTGTGGACCGGCGACCCGAAGAGTGGCGACGTGATCGAGCGGGCCAGGCGGCGGGGCTTGCGGCTGCTGACGGTCGGGCCGGGGGGCGAGACGATCGACCTCAAGGCGCGCAGCGCGAGCCCGCTCGGCCAGACGCTGACGCTCGGCGTCGATGGCAAGGACCATCAACTCAAGCTTCCGCTGATCGGGGCCTACCAGGCGGCGAACGTGCTGGTCTCGGCCGGCCTGGTGCTCGCCACGGGCGGCGACTGGAAGCGGACCTTCACCGGCATGGGCCGGCTGAGCCCGGTGCGCGGGCGGCTCGAGCGGGCGGTGATCACGCGGGCGGGCGCCCCGGTCTATATTGATTACGCGCATACCCCCGATGCGCTCGAGGCGGCGATCGCCGCGCTCCGCCCGCACGTCGAGGGGCGGCTGATCACCGTGTTCGGCGCTGGCGGCGACCGTGACGAGGGCAAGCGCCCCGAGATGGGCCGCGCGGCGGCGACGGGCAGCGACCTCGTCATCGTCACCGACGACAATCCGCGGACCGAGGATCCGGCGGCGATCCGCAAGGCGGTGCTGGCCGGCGCGCCGGGTGCGCGCGAAATCGGCGACCGGCGCGAGGCGATCGCGGCCGCGGTGGCCGAGGCGCGCGAAGGCGACATCGTGCTGCTCGCGGGCAAGGGTCACGAGACGGTCCAGCTGGTCGGCGACCGCAGCCTGCCCTTCGACGACGCGCAGGTCGCACGCGAGGTGGCGGCGTGAGCGCGCTGTGGACCTCCGCCGAAATCGAGGCGGCGACCGGGGGCAGGGCGTCCGCGCCGTTCGACGTCACCGGCGTGACCTTCGACAGCCGCGAGGTCGAGGAAGGCTGGCTGTTCGTCGCCATGCCCGGCACCGTTGCCGACGGCCATGACTTCGTCGCCCGTGCCTTCGCACAGGGCGCGGCCGGAGCGCTGGTGAGCCGGCCGGTCGAGGGACCGCACGTGCTGGTCGACGACGTGCCGCAGGCGCTCGAGGCGCTGGCGATCGCGTCGCGGGCGCGGATGACCGGGTCCGTGCTCGGCGTCACCGGCTCGGTCGGCAAGACGAGCACCAAGGAAGCGCTCGCGGCGGCGCTCGAGCGGCGGCACCGGGGCAAGGTCCACCGGAGCCTCAAGAGCTACAACAACCATACGGGCGTGCCGTTGAGCCTCGCCCGGATGCCGCGCGACAGCGTCTATGGCGTGTTCGAGATGGGGATGAACCACGAGGGCGAGATCCGCGCGCTGGTGGCGCTGGTCCGGCCGCATGTCGCGTTGGTCACCGCCATCGCGCCGGCGCACATCGAGAACCTCGGGAGCATGGACGCGATCGCCGACGCCAAGGGCGAGATCTTCGAGGGTCTCGAGCCCGGCGGCACCGCGATCATCCCGAACGACACGCCCTACCGCGATCGCCTCCTCAAGAAGGCCCGGCGCCATGCCGAGACGATCCTGACCTTCGGGTCGGGCGATGCCGACGTCCATGCGCTCCATGCGGTGCGCGCCGACAATGGCGGGAGCCTCGTCACCGCGCGGCTGGAGAGCACCGATCTTACCTATACCATCGCGCAACCGGGCGAGCATTGGGTGTCGAACAGCCTTGCCGTGCTGGCCGCGGTCGAGGCCGCGGGCGCCGACCTTGCCGCGGCGGGCCTCGCGCTCGGCGACATGGGCGGGTTGAAGGGCCGGGGAGAGCGACACCGCGTTGCGCTTCCGGGCGGTACCGCGCTGCTGATCGACGAAAGCTACAACGCCAATCCCGCGAGCATGGCGGCGACGCTCCGCAGTCTCGGCGAGGAAAAGGTCGAAGGACGCCGGCTGGCGGTACTCGGCACGATGCTCGAGCTTGGCGAGCATAGCGATGCGGCCCATGCCGGGCTCGCTCCCGCGATCCGCGAGGCTCGCGTCGACGAGGTGATTCTGGTCGGCGAACCCGCCCGGCGGCTGCTCGACGCGCTGGGTTCGGACGTTGCCGCCATCCTCGTGCCCGACGCCGCAGCGGCAACCGACGCGCTGCTGGCACGGCTGGCCCCGGGCGACGCGGTGCTGGTCAAGGCATCCAACGGCATCGGTCTTGCGAAACTGGTCGACCGGGTGGCAGGGGGCGCCGCGACATGCTCTACGTAATCGCGGAATATCTGGGTTTCCCCGGAGTCCTCAACCTCATTCGCTACATCACCTTCCGGGCGGGGGCCGCGACCGCGACGGCGCTGCTGATCGGGCTGCTGCTTGGGCCGTGGTTCATCGGCTGGCTGCGCGTCCGCCAGGGCAAGGGCCAGCCGATCCGCGCCGACGGTCCGCAGAGCCATCTCGCCAAGCGCGGTACGCCGACCATGGGCGGGCTCCTCATCCTCGTCTCGGTGACGGTCTCGTGCCTGCTGTGGATGGACCTTGGCAGCCCTTATGTTTGGGCCTGCCTGCTGGTCACCGCCGGCTTCGGCGCGATCGGGTTCCTCGACGACTATGACAAGGTCAAGAAGGCGCATCACGCGGGCATCCCCGGCAAGGTGCGGTTGGCGCTCGAGTTCGTGATCGCGGGCGCGGCGACCTGGCTGATGGTGCGCCATTCGGGGAGCAACCTGTACCTCCCCTTCTACACCGGGCCGGTGATCAACCTCGAATGGTTCTACGTCGTGTTCGGCGCCTTCGTGATCGTCGCCTTCGGCAATGCGGTGAACCTGACCGACGGATTGGACGGGCTGGCGACCATGCCGGTGGTGATCGCGGCCATCGCCTTCACCATCATCGCCTATCTCGTCGGCAACGCGAAGTTCGCGGCCTATCTCGGGATTCCCCACGTGCTCGGCGCGGGTGACCTGACCGTGCTGCTGCTCGCGATCGTCGGGGCGTGCCTCGCCTTCCTGTGGTTCAATGCGCCCCCGGCGGCGGTGTTCATGGGCGATACGGGGAGCCTCGCTTTGGGCGGGGCATTGGGCGCGGTCGCGGTCGCCTCGCACCACGAGTTCGTGCTGGCGATCATCGGCGGGCTGTTCGTGGTCGAAGCGCTATCGGTCGTGATCCAGGTCGCGGTCTACAAGCGCACCGGCAAGCGCGTCTTCCTGATGGCGCCGATCCACCACCATTTCGAGCACAAGGGCTGGAGCGAGCCGACGGTCGTGATCCGCTTCTGGATCATCGCCTTCATCCTCGCGCTGGCCGGCTTGTCGACGCTCAAGCTGCGGTGATCACGGCCGAGGCCTGGAAGAACAAGAAATACGCCGTCTACGGGCTCGCCCGCTCCGGCCTCGCCACCGTGCGCGCGCTGGTGGCGAGCGGGGCGGAGGTGACGGCGTGGGACCGCAGCGAGGAGGCGCGGGCCAAGGCCGAGGGGGCAACCCTGCTCGACCTCGACAGCGCCGACCTGTCCGCCTTCGACAGCCTCGTCGTGTCGCCCGGCGTTCCACTCAACACGCATCCGATCGCGGCGCGAGCGCGGGCGGCGGGGGTGGAGAGCATCGGCGACATCGAATTGTTCGCCCGCGCCCGGCCCGAGCTTCCGCCGCACAAGGTGGTCGGGATCACCGGGACCAACGGCAAGAGCACCACGACCGCGCTGGTCCACCACATACTGCAGACCGCGGGGGTGCCGACGACCATGGGCGGCAACATCGGCCTGCCGATCCTCGCGCAGGATGCGCTGCCGGCGGGCGGGGTCTATGTGCTGGAGCTGTCGAGTTATCAGATCGACCTGACGCAAAGCCTCGACTGCGACGTCGCGGTGCTGCTCAACATCACGCCGGATCATCTCGATCGGTACGAGAGCTTTGAAGCTTATGCAGAAAGCAAACTTCGGCTCTTCTCGATGCAGTCGCCCTGCCGATTCGTAATTGTCGATAACGATACCGATGCAGCCTTCGGAGCGACCGACGAGCAGCGCGATATTGAGATTATTTTCACTGACATGATCGAAGACTTTGGCGCACAGATTTCGATGAATGCGCAATCCGAGTGGCCGACCCTACAGGGCCCGCACAACCGCCTGAACGCTGCAGCTGCGATTGGGGTCAGCTACGCGTTGGAAGTGCCAGCCGCAGATATTGAATTGGGCCTCCGAACCTATCCGGGCCTCCCGCACCGCATGGAACGGGTGCGCGAGATGGGCGGCGTCCTCTTCGTCAATGACAGCAAGGCAACCAATGCCGAAGCGGCCGCGCCCGCTCTGGCGGCATATCCCCGCATCCGGTGGATCGTCGGCGGGCAGGCGAAGACGAAGGAGCTGGGCGACACGGCCAGGCACCTCGACCATGTCGTCCATGCCTACACCATCGGCGAGGCCGGGCCGATGTTCGCCGATTTGCTCGAGGCGCGCGGCATTGCCGTCACCCGCGCGGAAACGCTGGAAAATGCGGTGAAATGTGCGGCGGAGGATTCACAGGCGGGCGAGACCGTTCTACTCTCGCCGGCCTGCGCCTCGTTCGACCAGTTTCGCGACTTCGAGGCACGAGGGGACGCCTTCAGGGCGCTGGTGGGGAAGCTATGAACCTGAGCCTGGCCAAGGCCTTTCCGATCGATACGAGCAACCGCTACGGCCGCGCCGACCGCTCGGCGGTGGGTCGCTGGTTCTGGGAGATCGACCGGGTCCTGCTGCTGCTCGTCGCGGTGCTGATCGCGATCGGCCTCGTCGCCGTCGCCGCCGCCTCGCCCGCCGCGGGCCAGCGCTATTCGGGCGGCAGCGTCACGGTCGCGCCGCTTTACTATTTCTACCGGCAGACGATGTGGTTGGCGGTCTCGCTGCCGATCATGATCCTGATCTCGATGATGCCGCGCGAGCGGCTCAAGCGGCTGTGCCTGATCGGGGCGGCGGTGTGCCTCGTCGCGATGGTGCTGGTCCCGCTGATCGGCCCCGAGAAGAACGGGGCGCGGCGCTGGATCAGCTTCGGCTTCGCCCAGTTCCAGCCGTCCGAATTTCTCAAGCCGCTCTACATCGTCGCGATCGCGTGGCTGCTCAGCCTCAAGGAGAAGGACAAGGGCCTGCCCGTGATGCTCCTGTCCGGCGCGCTGACGGGGCTCGTCGCGGTGCTGCTGATGATCCAGCCCGACTTCGGGTCGACCATCATCTTCGGCACCGTCTGGGTGGTGATGATCGCGCTCGCCGGGGCGAATATCCGGATCCTCGCCGGAATGGGCGTCGGCGGGATCGTCGGCGTGGTGCTGGCCTATTTCCTATACGACGTGGCGACGGTCCGGATCGACGGCTTCCTCTTCGGCGAAGGCGACAATTTCCAGGTCGAAAATGCGATGCGGACGCTGACCGCGGGCGGGCTGTTCGGCATGGGTCCGGGCGGCGGCACCCGCAAGTTCCACCTTCCCGAGCCGCACACCGACTACATCTTCTCGGTGATCGGCGAGGAATTCGGACTGATCGCCTGCATGGCGATCGCCGCCATCTATTGCGCGATCGTGGTCCGGGTACTGGTCAAGCTGCTCGACGAGGACGAGCCCTTCGCGGTGCTCGCCGCCGCGGGCCTCGCCTGCCAGTTCGGGCTCCAGGCGCTGATCAACATGGCGGTCAACGTGCAGCTCGCCCCGTCGAAGGGCATGACGCTGCCGTTCATCTCCTATGGCGGCTCGTCGATGCTGGCGCTGTCGATCGGCATGGGACTGCTGCTCGCCTTCACCCGCCGAAATCCCTATCTGAAGCGCTCCCCTTATGTCGTGAAGTGGAGCGGGGAGCGCCCGACCTTATGAATTTCGTTCTCGCTGCCGGGGGTACCGGCGGCCACATGATCCCGGCTCATGCGCTCGCCGCCGAACTCAAGCGCCGCGGCCACGGGGTCATGCTGCTGACCGACGCGCGCGGCGCCAAGATCCCGGCCTTGTTCGAGGACGTGCCGGTGCACATCCTGCCGGCCGGGCGGCTGAGCAAGACCCCGTGGGGGCTGTTGAAAGGCATGCGCGCCGTGATGGCCGGGCGGCGCGAGGCCAAGGGGCTCTACGCCAAGCACAAGCCGCATGCGGTCGTGGGCTTCGGCGGCTACCCGGCCTTTCCCGCGCTGCTCGCCGCCTCGGCGCTCGGTATCCCGACCGTGCTTCACGAACAGAATGCGGTGCTCGGCCGGGTCAACCGCCTGCTCGCCGGCAAGGCCAAGGCGATCGCCACCGCCAATGAGCGGGTCGAGCGGATGAAGGCCCGCGACCGCGGCAAGGTGGTGCTGGTCGGCAACCCGGTCCGCGACAGCATCGTCCGGCTGGGCGAGCTGCCGTTCCCGGCGTTCGATGACGTCGCGCCCTTGAAACTGCTCGTCACCGGCGGGAGCCAGGGCGCGACGGTGCTGGGGCAGGTCGTGCCCGAGGGGCTCGGCGCGCTCAATGAGGGGCTTCGTCACCGCCTCCAGGTTGTCCAGCAATGCCGCCCCGACGACATCGAGCGGGTCCGCGAGACCTACAAGCGCCTCGGCATTCCGGCCGAGCTGTCGACCTATCTCCAGGACATGGATGCCAAGCTCGGCGAAGCGCACCTGATGATCGGACGCGCCGGGGCCTCGACCATCGCCGAGCTGACCGCCGCGGGGCGCCCGGCGATCCTCGTTCCGCTGCCGATCGCGACCGACGACCATCAGACCGCCAATGCGCGCGAGCTGGCGCGGGCCGGCGGGGCGCGGATGATCCCGCAGCCGCAGTTCACCCCAGCCGCGCTCGCCCGGCAGATCGAAGCGCTGGCCGACGATCCCGAGGCGCTCTCCAATGCCGCGTCGCGCGCGTTGTCGGTCGGCCGCCCGCGTGCCGCGCAGGACCTCGCCGACCTGGTCGAGCGGATCGGGGAGGGCGAGGCGCCGACACTGGTCGGCAGGGTGCAGTCGGAGCAGCCGGCGATCGGCTTCGCGCCGGCGGGAGCCGCGGCATGAAGGCGCTAGGCCGCGACATCGGCACCATCCACTTCGTCGGCATCGGCGGCATCGGCATGAGCGGGATCGCCGAGGTGATGCATCAGCTCGGCTACCAGGTGCAGGGCTCCGACCAAGCCGAGAGCTATGTCACCGAGGGGCTTCGCAAAGCCGGCATCAAGGTGATGATCGGACAGAGCGCCGACAATCTCGGCGATGCGGCGGTGCTGGTCTGCTCGACCGCGATCCGCGCCGACAATCCCGAGGTCCAGGCCGCCGCCGAGCTTCGTCTTCCCCGGGTCCGCCGTGCCGAGATGCTCGCCGAGCTGATGCGGATGCAGAATACGGTCGCGGTGGCGGGCACCCACGGCAAGACCACGACGACCTCGATGATCGCCGCGCTGCTCGACGCCGGCCAGCTCGACCCGACCGTCATCAACGGCGGGATCATCAATGCCTATGGCTCGAACGCCCGGCTCGGCCAGGGCGACTGGATGGTGGTCGAGGCCGACGAATCGGACGGCAGCTTCCTGCGCCTCGACGGGACGATCGCGGTCGTCACCAACATCGACCCCGAGCATCTCGACCATTACGGCAGCTTCGAGAAGGCCAAGGACGCGTTCGTCGAGTTCATCGAGAACGTGCCCTTCTACGGCCTCGCGGTGATGTGCATCGACCATCCCGAGGTCGCGAACTTGCTTAGCCGGATCAAGGACCGGCGCGTGGTGACCTACGGCTTCTCCGCCGCGGCCGATCTTCGCGCCGACAATGTGACGACCAGCGGCGGGGTGACGACCTTCGACGCGCTGGTGCTCGAGCGCTCCGGCGAGCGGCGGCGGATCGAGGGCGTGACCCTGCCGATGCCGGGCCGCCACAACGTCCAGAACGCGCTTGCCGCGATCGCGGTCGGGTTGGAACTAGGGCTGGCCGACACGGTGATCGCCAGCGGGTTCGAGCGGTTCGGCGGGGTCAAGCGCCGCTTCACCCGGGCGGGCGAGGTCGATGGCGCGGTGATCATCGACGATTACGCCCACCATCCGGTGGAGATCCGCGCCGTCCTCTCGGCCGCGCGCGACAGCAGCAGCGAGCGCGTCATCGCGGTCGTCCAGCCGCACCGCTTCACCCGCCTGCGCGACCTGATGGAAGATTTCGCCAACGCCTTCGTCGAGGCCGACGCGGTGCTGGTCGCGCCGGTCTATGCCGCGGGCGAGGCGCCGATCGAGGGCATCGATCACCATGCGCTGGCCGAAGGCATTCGCAGCCGCGGGCACCGGATGGTGCAGACGGTGGAAGGGCCCGGCGACCTCGCGCACGTGCTGCGCGACCTGGCGGCGGACGGCGACCTCGTCGTCTGCATGGGCGCCGGCGACATCACCAAGTGGGCGGCCGGCCTCGCCGACGCGATCCGGCAGGAGCGGGCGAACAAGTGAGCGCGGCCGACACCCTTCCTGCCGTCCGCGGCAAGCTCACCCCCAATGCGCCGCTGGCGCCGCTCGTGTGGTTCAAGGCCGGCGGCGCGGCCGAAACCCTGTTCGAGCCGGCCGACGTCGACGCGCTGGCGGACTTTCTGCGGGAACTCGATCCGGCCGTGCCGGTGATGGGCCTCGGGCTCGGAAGCAACCTCATCATTCGCGACGGCGGCGTTCCGGGCGTGGTGGTGCGGCTCGGCAAGCCCTTCGCCCGCGTGACCAAGCTCGACGAGACCACGCTCCAGTGCGGCGGGGGCGCGAGCGGAATCCTCGTCTCCTCGACCGCGCGCGATTGCGGCATCGGCGGGCTCGAATTCCTCCGCTCGATCCCCGGAACCGTCGGCGGGTTCGTCAAGATGAACGGCGGCGCCTACGGGCGCGAGACCGCCGATATCCTCGTCTCGTGCGACGTCGTGCTGCGCTCGGGCGACCGCCGGACCCTGTCGCCCGCCGACCTCGCCTACACCTATCGCCACAGCGCGCTGCCCGACCAGGCGATCGTGGTCTCCGCCACCTTCCGCGGGCACGTCGCCGAGCCGGACGCCATCCAGGCCGAGATGGACCGCATCGCCGCCAGCCGCGAGGCGAGCCAGCCGCTCCGCTCCAAGACCGGTGGATCGACTTTCAAGAACCCGCTTCCGAAGAAGGCGTGGGAAGTGATCGACGCCGCCGGTTGCCGCGGACTGACCATCGGCGGGGCCCAAGTCAGCGAGAAGCATTGCAACTTCCTCCTGAATCTCGGAAGCGCGACCAGCGCCGACATCGAGAATCTGGGTGAAGAGGTCCGGCGCCGGGTCCGCGAACACAGCGGCACCGAACTCGAGTGGGAAATCCAGCGTGTCGGAGTTAGCGAGCGTGAATAAGGACCTGCATGTCGTCGTGCTGATGGGCGGCTGGTCCTCCGAGCGCGAGGTCAGCCTGATGAGCGGCAAGGGCGTCGCCGCCGCCTTGCGCGAGCGCGGCTGGTCGAACGTCACCGAAGTCGACATGGATCGCAACATCGCGCAGGTGCTCGCCGGCCTTCGGCCCGACATCGTGTTCAACGCCCTCCACGGCCATCCCGGAGAGGATGGAACCGTGCAGGGCATGCTCGACCTGATGCAGATCCCCTATACGCACAGCGGGCTCAGCACCTCGGCGATCGCGATCGACAAGGAGCTGACCAAGCTGCTGCTGGTCCCCGCCGGTGTCCGGATGCCCGAGGGCACGATGGTCCGCTCCGAGACCCTGTTCGAGCGCGATCCGATCCCGCGGCCCTATGTCCTCAAGCCCGTCAACGAGGGCTCGTCGGTCGGAGTCGCCATCGTCACCGACGAGAGCAATTACGGAAATCCGATCGGGCGCGACACCCAGGGACCGTGGAACGACTTCGACGAGCTTCTCGCCGAGCCCTTCATCGCGGGGCACGAGCTGACGGTCGCGGTGCTCGGCGACGAGGCTTTGTGCGTCACCGAACTCAAGCCCAAGGTCGGCTTCTACGATTTCGACAGCAAATATACCGATGGGCTGACCGAACATGTCTGCCCGGCGCAGGTGCCCGACGACATCGCCCAGTCGATGCTCGACATGGCGCTGAAGGCCCATCGCGTGCTCGGCTGCAAGGGCGCCAGCCGGTCGGACTTCCGCTGGGACGACGCCCAAGGCGAGGCCGGGGTCTATCTCCTCGAGGTGAATACCCAGCCCGGCATGACACCGCTCAGCCTCGTCCCCGAACAGGCCCGCCAGCGCGGCATCTCCTATGGCGAGCTGGTCGAGCGGCTGATCGAGGAAGCGCTTCCGTGAACGCGCAGGCCATCCGGCGCACGCCCACCAAGGGCAAGGCAAGGGCGAAGGGCGGCCGCAAGGCCCCCGCGCGCGCCGCGTCGCCATGGCCTGAAGGGAGCGGCAAGCTCGCGCGCTGGGCGTTCGGCGCGCTGGTGCTGGCGATGGTGCTGGTCGCGGTGATCGCGCTCGACCTGCCCGGCAAGGCGCTGCGCGCAACCGGCGCGGCGACGGGCGAGGCCGGGTTCAAGGTTTCCGGCTACCAGATTGTCGGGCTCAAGAACATGGACCGGCGCAAGGTCGACGCGGTGGTCACCGACGAACTGCATCGGGCGACCGAGGAAGCGCCGATCGGCAGCGACGAACCCGCGCAGGCGCTGGTCGATCTCGACCGGATCCGCGACAACCTCCTGCAATTCGGCTGGGTCAAGGACGCGCGGGTCTCGCGCCGCCTGCCCGACAGCCTCGTCGTCGACCTCGTCGAGCGGACCCCCGCCGCGGTCTGGCAGCACCAGGGGCGGCTCAGCCTGATCGACAACGAGGGCGTGGTCCTCGACGCGGTGCCGATCGACAAGATGCCCGAACTGCCGCTGCTGATCGGGCCCGGCGCCAACAGCCAGGCGATCGCCCTCAACAAGATGCTCGACAGCGTTCCTACCCTGAAACCCCAGCTCGCCTCGGCGACCTGGATCGGCGGTCGCCGGTTCGACCTCAGCTTCACCACCGGCGAGACCGTCTCGCTGCCCGAGGGAGCGGCAACGGCGTCGAAGGCGCTGCAGCGCTTCGCCAAGATGGACCGCTCGGTCGGGCTTCTCGGCCGCGACATGGTCCGCTTCGACCTCCGCGTCCCCGGCAAGATGATCGTCCGCGTACCGCCGGGCGCCGAGCCGCCCCCCGCGACCAACGCCGAGGTCGCCAACTGATGGCCAATCGCGAAGAGCCGATCCTGATCGGCGCGCTCGACATCGGGTCCTCGAAGGTCTCGGCAATCGTCTGCACCCTCGACGAGGAAGGCCGCCCGCGCGTGCTCGGCACCGGCCAGCGGCAGAGCCGCGGGGTCAAGCGCGGCTTCGTCACCGACATGGAGGCGACCGAGGTCGCGGTCCGCGAGGCGGTCGAACAGGCCGAGCGGATGAGCAGCCAGAACATCGAGGATGTCTGGGCAAGCTATGGCGCGGGCGGGCTGAGCAGCGACCTCGCCACCGTCGAGGTCGAGATCGGCGGCCATCAGGTCGAGCCGACCGATGTCGAGGAACTGCTTCAGTCGGGCCGCGAGGCGGTCGACCGCGACGGGCAGGTCGTGCTCCACGCCAATCCGGCGCTCTACACCATCGACGATGTCCAGGGCGTCCGCTCGCCAGTCGGCATGCACGCCAGCCGGCTGGGCGTCGACATCCACGTCATCGCCGCCGACGAAGCGCCCCTGCGCAACGTCGACCTCACTATCCGCCAGGCGCATCTGGGCGTGCGTGCGATCGTCGCCTCGCCGGTCGCCGCCGCGCTCGCCTGCCTCAGCCCCGAGGAGCGCGACCTTGGTGTCGCGTTGGTCGAGCTGGGCGCCGAAGTGACCAATGTCTCGCTTCACGCGGGCGGGATGCTGGTCGGTCTGCGCTCGATCCCGATCGGCGCCAAGGACATCACCGACGACATCGCCGCCGCCTTCGGGGTCCGCCGCCGCGACGCCGAGCGGATCAAGTGCTTCCACGGCTCGGCGATGACAAGCCCGCGCGACAATCACGAAGTGGTCGAAGCGCTGCCGATCGGCGCCGAGGACGGTTCCGAGCCGCTTCGCATCAGCCGCGCGCAATTGATGACCGTCATCCGCCAGCGGGTCGAGCGGACCACCGCCGAGGTCGAGGCGGCCTTGAAGGACATGGGCTTCGTCAAGCCGGTCGGCGGGCAGGTGGTGCTCACCGGCGGCGGGGCCGAGCTCAAGAATATCGCCGACTACATGCAGGGCGTGCTCGGCCGCGCGGTGCGGGTCGGCCGGCCGCGCGCGATTACCGGCCTCCCCGACGCGCACAGCGGGCCGGCCTTCTCGAGCCTCGTCGGCCTCGCGCTGCTCGCCAGCCAGGGGAGCGGCGGCGACATCCGCGACCTCGCGCTGCCGCGCAGCAAGCCCGGGCCGCAGGCGACCGGCATGTTCTCGCGGCTGATGACGGCGATCAAGGGCGGGCGCTGATTGTCCCAGCGCGGGACGAATGAGTCCCGCCCGCCACGTTTCGCCTGAAAAGATGCACCGATGTTAACTTTTCCGCTTGTGCGCCCCGCACTGGTGAATCATAGATTCATCCCTCAAGTTTCAACGCGTTGATTTGCGGGGGTCCACCAACATGAGCATCGATTTCGTCCGGCCGGCGGTTGACGAGCTGAAGCCGCGGATCACCGTGATCGGTGTCGGCGGCGCCGGCGGCAACGCCATCGCCAACATGATCCAGGCCGACGTCCAGGGCGTCGACTTCCTCGTCGCGAACACCGACGCGCAGGCGCTTAACGCCTCGCTCGCCGATCGCCGCATCCAGCTCGGCTCGAAGATCACGCAGGGCCTCGGCGCCGGTGCGCGTCCCGAGATCGGCCGTGCTGCCGCCGAAGAGGCGATGGAAGACATCGAGCGCGCCCTCGAAGGCGCGCACATGTGCTTCATCGCGGCGGGCATGGGCGGCGGCACCGGCACCGGCGCCGCGCCGGTGATGGCCAAGGCCGCGCGCGACAAGGGTATCCTCACCGTCGGCGTCGTGACCAAGCCGTTCGCCTTCGAGGGCAACCGCCGCACCCGCGCCGCCGAGGCCGGCATCGCCGAGCTCCAGCAGCACGTCGACACGCTGATCGTCATTCCGAACCAGAACCTGTTCCGGCTCGCCAATTCGGACACGACCTTCAAGGAAGCCTTCATGATGGCGGACGAGGTCCTCCAGCAGGGCGTCCGCGGAATCACCGACCTCATGGTCATGCCGGGCCTCATCAACCTCGACTTCGCCGACGTTCGCTCGGTGATGGGCGAGATGGGCAAGGCGATGATGGGCACCGGCGAGGCGTCGGGCGACAATCGCGCGATCGAGGCGGCCGAGAAGGCGATCTCGAACCCGCTCCTCGACGGCGTCTCGATGAAGGGCGCCAAGGGCGTCATCATCTCGATCACCGGCGGCGAGGACATGCGCCTGATGGAAGTCGACGAGGCCGCCAGCCACATCAAGGAACTGGTCGACCCCGACGCCAACATCATCTGGGGTTCGGCGTTCAACAACGACCTCGACGGCAAGATCCGCGTCTCGGTCGTTGCCACCGGCATCGAGGCCGAAGAGGCGACCAAGCCGGTGCCGAGCACCAGCGGATCGACCCAGAGCAAGGTCTTCACCTTCCCGGGCCGCACCACCGCCGCCGCGACTCCGACCGCCACGGCAGCGCCGATCGCGCCCGTCGCCAAGGCACCCGAGCCGCTCGACCTGTCGGACGAAGCCGATGGCGACGAACTGCTGCTCGATAGCGAGGACATCCTGACGACTCCGGTCGGCACCCCGCCGATCGCGCCGCCGAAGGACGAGGACACCGCGCCGCTCGCCAAGCCGGCAACCGCCTCGGGCGGGACGCTGTTCGAGCGGATGAGCTCGATGGCCCGCGCCGGCGGCAAGGTCGAGGAAGAGCAGACGCCGAGTCTCCGCCGCGAGCCGCTCGACATCCCGCGTTTCCTCAACCGCCAGAACAACCAGTAATTTGCTCTTCCCCCAGCGGGGGGATGCCAGCCGCCTGCGGCTGACGGAGGGGTTCTCGCCTGGCGCGACGGACCCCTTCGTTGCCTCTGCGGCTGCTCGCCTTCTCGGCAACCGGATGGCTTTCAACTCGTCCCCCAAGGCCAACGTCTCGCCGCCGAGGCCTCTTCCCGTCAGCCGGCGCTCAGCTAAGCCTCGTCACGGGATGGGGATGATCAGGAAAACTTGCCTGCTGCTGGCAAGCGCGTTGCTGCTGCAGGGCGCGGCACATGCGCAATATATCGGGGGCCGCCCTCCCGCACCGCCGCCGATGCCGGTGGCCGGCGCGAACGAGACCCCGGAGGCGGCGCTGGCGCGCAATGTCCGGCTGCTCGCGATCAACCCCAAGGACTATAACGCGTTGCTCGGGGCTGGCCGCGCGGCGCTGAGGCTTGGTGATGCGGAGGCCGCGATCGGCTTCTTCGGCCGCGCCGAGGAGATCGGCTCCAACCAGTGGGCGCCCAAGGCCGGGCAAGGCTCGGCGATGGCGCAAATGGGTGAGGGGACGACCGCGCTCGGTTTGTTCGAGCAGGCGCAGCGCCTGGGCGCGACGCAATTCAGCATCGCGCTCGACCGCGGTCTCGCCTTCGACGTCGTCGGACGGCAGGCGGAAGCGCAGAGCGATTATCGCGCGGTGCTGTCAGGCCCCGATGCCGACGAGGCGCGGCGCCGGCTGGCGCTCAGCCTCGCCATTTCGGGGCGCAAGACCGAGGCGCTGACCCTGCTCGATCCGCTAATCGCGCGGCGCGATCCCGCCGCCCGGCGCGCGCGGGCGTTCGTCCAGGCGCTGACCGGCGATCTCGTCGGTGCGCGCCAGGCGATTGCGGCGATGATGCCGGGGCGCAGCGCGGGCTTCGAACCGTTTCTCCAGCGGCTGGCGACGCTCGGTCCCGGGCAGAAGGCCGCCGCCGTGCAACTGGGGATCCTCCCGCCCGAGGGCGCGGCCATGGCGTCGGTCGAGCCCGCTCCGGTGATCGCGGCCCCGACCCCGGTGCGCAGCGCGCCGCCGCGGGCCCGGACCGGCAGCAAGGTCGCCGTGACCTATGTCCCGACCCCCGCACCCGCGCCCGCCACAGCGCCCGACCCGGTCCCGACCACGCGCCTCGCCGATCTCGAGACGACGCTCGTCAGCCTGCCCGCGACGAACGCCGCCCCACCGCCGCCCGCGCCCAAGCCGATCGTCGAGACGCGTCGACCCGCCAAGGCTCCGGTCAAGGTCGCCGAGGCGAAGGTCGCGGACACCGCCTGCACCCCGCTCAGGGGTCGCAAGGGGAGCACGGCCAAGTGCGATCCCAAGCCAGCTGCGCCGGTGAAGCTCGCCAGCATCGACACCGCCTGCCTCAAGCTCAAGGGCACCGCGCGAACCCGGTGCGAAGCCAAGCCCATGGGCCTCGTAGCCGCCGAGAACGATGCGAAGGCCTGCGCCAAGCTCAAGGGCTCGGCCAAGACCAAGTGCGAAACGAAGCTCGCCGCCGCCGACAAAGCCGACGATGACGAGGCGAAGGCCTGCGCCAAGCTCAAGGGTTCGGCCAAAACCAAGTGCGAGACCAAGCTCGCGACCGCCGCCAAGGCCGAGGATGACGACGCCAAGGCCTGCGCCAAGCTCAAGGGCTCGGCCAGGACCAAGTGCCAGTCCAAGCTTGCGGCCAAGGACGAGGAAGAGGCCAAGCCCGCCAAGTCCAGCGGCGGCTCGCGCATCTATGTCCAGCTCGCCGGCGGGTCTAACACCGACCAAATGGTCAAGGAATTCGCCAAGATCCGCGCCAAGAAGGCGAGCCTGTTCAAGGGCCGGGCGCCGGTCGTCGCGGCGATGAAGGGCTGGTCGCGGCTGCTGATCGGGCCGTTCAAGAGCGACGACGAGGCGCAGGAGTTCGTCAACGACCTGCATGCCGCGAAGCTGCAGGGCTTTGCCTGGACCGCGCCGGGCGGAATCAAGTTGGAGAAGCTCGCATCGAAGTGAGCCTTCCCGCCGGCATCGCCGCCCGCCCGTCGGAGAGCCGGGGGCGGGTCCATGCCGAGCCCGACCTTGGGCCCCGCGGCCCCCGCGACGCCTTCCAGCGCGACCGCGACCGGATCGTGCATTCGGTCGCCTTCCGCCGCCTGCGCCACAAGACGCAGGTGTTCGTCGCTCCCGACGGGGACCATTATCGCGTCCGCCTGACCCACAGCATCGAGGTCGCGCAAATCGGTCGCACGGTCGCGCGCGTGCTCGGCCTCAACGAGGACCTGACCGAGGCCTTGTGCCTCGCCCACGACCTTGGCCATCCGCCCTTCGGTCATGCCGGCGAGGATGCGCTCGACGCGGCGATCGCGGATCACGGCGGGTTCGATCACAACGGGCACACGCTGCGGCTCGTGACGAGGCTCGAGACGCCTTATCCCGACTTCGACGGCCTTAACCTTAGCTGGGAGACGCTCGAAGGGCTCGCCAAGCATAATGGTCCGGTCGCCAATCCCCATTGGGCGCTGGCCGAGGTCGACGCCGAGGTCGGGCTCGACCTTCACTCCTTCGCCAGCCTCGAGGCGCAGGTCGCGGCGCTCGCCGACGACATCGCCTATGACAATCACGACATCGACGATGGCCTTCGCGCGGGCGTGCTGCCGCTCGACCTTCTGCTCGAGCAGCCGTTCGTGAAGCGGCACTGGGACGCGATTGGCGCCCGCTGGCCCGATCTTCCGCTCGACCGCAAGGTCAAGGCGCTGGTCCGCGACCAGATCGGCACCATGGTTGGCGATCTTCTGGCCGAGACCCGGCGGCGGGTGGCGGCGAGCGGGGCGGAGACGCTCGCGGACGTCCGTTCGGCCGGCATGGCACTGGCGGGCTTTTCCGACGAACTCGCCGCCGACGAGCGCGCGCTCAAGCGCTGCCTCTACGCCAACCTCTACAACGCGCCCGCGCTCCAGCCGGTGCGCATCGAGGCGCAGCGCGTGGTCGCCAACCTCGCCGCCGCCTATCTCGCCGACCCGCGCCTGCTGCCCGACGCCTGGCACCGCGGCGACTGCGCCGAGACGACCGCCCGTAACGTCGCCGACTATGTCGCGGGCATGACCGACCCCTTCGCCATCGCCCGCCACGAGGCGCTGGTCGGACCCGTGGAGCTGCCGGAGAAATTCTGATGCGCATCGTCCTTATCGGCGCGACCGGGCTGGTCGGCCGGAGCCTGTGGCCGCTGCTCGAGGCGCGGCATGATCTGCTGGTTCTGGGGCGACGGCCGAGCGGGGCGAAGGACGAGCGGCTGGGATCGATGGCGGAATGGCCGGGCTCGCTCGCGGGCGAACGGGTCGACCTGGCGATCTCGACCCTTGGTACGACGCGCAAGGCGGCGGGGAGTTGGGAAGCCTTCGAGGCGGTCGACTGCCATGCCGTTCTGGCCTTTGCGCGGGCGGCACGGGCGGCGGGGGCGCGGCATTTCCTGCTGATTTCCTCGAGCGGCGCCAACGCCCGCAGCCGCAACGCCTATCTCCGGCTCAAGGGCGAGGTCGAGGCGGCGGTCGAGGGAATGGGGTTCGAGCGGGTCGATATCGTTCGGCCCGGCCTGCTGCTCGGCGACCGGCAGGAGCGGCGGATCGGCGAGGCGATCGGCCAGGCGCTCGCGCCCTTGCTCAATCCGCTGCTGGTGGGCCCGCTCGACCGGTTCGCGGGCATTCCCGCCAGCGACGTCGCCCGGGCGCTTGCCACTCTCGCTGAGCAGCAGGCACCCGGGCTCCATGTTCACGACAATCGGGCGATCCGGCGGCGCGCGGCCGCCGGTGCCTGAGGTTTAGCCGAAGGTCCGCGACCACCAGCCCTTACGGGCGGGCTGGTCGGCCAATGCTTCGGGAGCAGCCGCCGTTTCGGCCTCGGCGGGCGCAGACGCGTCGGCGGCAGCAGCGGTTTCGAGCACCGGCTCTGGCGTCGCCTCGGGTTCGGGCGCAGCCTCGACCTTCTTGGCGCGCGAGCGACGCTTGGGCTTGGGCTTCTCCTCGGCGGCCGGAGCCTCCTCGGTGGCAGCTTCGGCCGGCGCCTCGATCACGGGCGCGGGCGCATCGACCTCGGCGGCCTCGGCCTTGCGGGCGCGGGGACGACGGCGGGCCTTGGGCTTCTCCTCGGCGACCGGCTCGGCCTCGGGAGCGGCCTCGACCGCGACGGGGGCAGGGTCCTCGCTCGGGACCGGCTCGACCATCGGGGCCTCGCCGGGCTCGGGCGCGAGCTCGTCGCCGCCTTCCTCGCGGTCGCGGCCACGGCCACCCCGGCGGCGACCGCCACGGCGGCCACGGCGCTTGCGGCCCTCATCGTCATGGCCGTCGCTCTCGGCGGCGATTTCCTCGCGGGGCTCACCGGCGGCATCGTCCTCGCCGTCGTCGTTCGAGGCCTCGCCGTGCGGCGCGGCGTCATCACCGCCCTCAACCTCGGCGCGATCGCCCTGTTCGCCATCACGGCGACGGTTGCGGCCACCACGGCGGCGACGGCGCTTGCGGCGCGGGTCGCGCTCGCCGTCACCACGCTCGGCGCGCTCTTCCTCGGTCTCGTCCTCGGCGAATTCTTCCTCGAATTCCTCCTCGTCGACCTCGGGCTCGTCGGCCTCGATCGCGATCGGGGCGGGCTGCGGGCGGGGCGGGGCGACCGGGCGCGGGCCCGAGCTTTCCACCGCCATGCGGGCGCCCTCGAAGGTCGGGTCGACCAGCACCTCGACCGAGACGCCGTAGCGGGCCTCGATGTCGGCCAGTTCGGCGCGCTTCTTGTTCAGGACATAGACCGCCGCCTCGGAGCCGGCGCGCAGGCACACCTTCTCGCCGCGACCGCGGGCTGCTTCGTCCTCGATCATCCGGAGCGCCGACAGGCCCGCCGAGGAGGCGGTGCGCATCAGGCCCGTACCGTCGCAATGCGGGCAGGCCTTGGTCGAGGCTTCGAGCACGCCGGTGCGCAGGCGCTGGCGGCTCATCTCCATCAGGCCGAAGCTCGAGATGCGGCCGACCTGGATGCGCGCGCGATCGTTCTTGAGCGCCTCCTTCATCGCCTTCTCGACCTTCCGGACATGGCTGTTCTGTTCCATGTCGATGAAGTCGATGACGACGAGGCCGGCCATGTCGCGCAGCCGGAGCTGGCGGGCGATCTCCTGCGTCGCTTCCATGTTGGTCGCGAACGCGGTCTGCTCGATGTTGTGCTCGCGCGTCGAGCGGCCCGAGTTGATGTCGATCGAGACCAGCGCCTCGGTCGGGTTGATGACGATGTAGCCGCCGCTCTTCAGCTGGACGAGTGGATGATACATGGCCGCCAGCTGGTCCTCGACGCCGTAGCGCTGGAACAGCGGGGTCGCCTCGCTGTGCGACTGCACCTTCTTCACATGGCTCGGCATGAGCAGCTTCATGAAGCCGCGCGCCGCCTTGTAGCCGTCCTCGCCCTCGACGAGCACGTCGTCGATGTCCTTGTGGTAGAGATCGCGGATCGCGCGCTTCACCAGGTCGCTGTCACGATAGATGAGCGCCGGGGCCGAGCTTGCCAGCGTCTTCTCGCGGATCTCGTCCCACAGGCGGGCGAGATAATCGAAGTCGCGCTTGATCTCGACCTTGGTCCGCTCGAGGCCCGCGGTACGGACGATGAGGCCCATCGTGCCCGGAAGCTTCAGGTCCGAGATGATCGACTTGAGGCGCTTGCGGTCCGAGCCGTTCGAGATCTTGCGGCTGATTCCGCCGCCATGGCTCGTGTTCGGCATCAGCACGCAATAGCGGCCGGCGAGGCTGAGATAGGTGGTCAGCGCCGCGCCCTTGTTGCCGCGCTCTTCCTTGACGACCTGGACCAGCAGCACCTGGCGGCGCTGGATGACGTCCTGGATCTTGTAGCGGCGGCGCAGGTTCAGGCGCTTGCGGCGGACCTCGTCGGCGGCCTCGTCCTTGCGGTTGCGGCGGCCACCGCGCGGGGCGCGATCGCCATCCTCGGGATCGCCCTGGCTGTCCGAATCCTCGTCCGGCTCCTCGGGGCGATCGTCGTGACCATCGTCCTCGTGGTGCGGATCGAGCGGGCCGTCCTCGTCCTCGTCATGCTCGTCGGCCTCGCCGCGCAGCCGCTCTTCCTCGGCGGCATGCTCGGCCTCTTCGCGCAGCAGGGCTTCGCGATCGGCTTTCGGGATCTGGTAGTAATCGGGATGGATCTCGCTGAAGGCGAGGAAGCCGTGGCGGTTTCCGCCGTAGTCGATGAACGCCGCCTGGAGCGACGGTTCGACCCGCGTCACCTTGGCAAGATAGATATTACCCTTGAGCTGCTTGTGCTCGGCGGACTCGAAGTCAAACTCCTCGATCCGGTTCCCCTGGACGACGGCGACCCGGGTTTCCTCCGGGTGGCGCGCGTCGATCAGCATGCGCGTGGTCATTGAATAGTCTCCGGGCGCGCGCCCTGAACAGGGTCAGGCGGCGCGCGCGAGTTGCGGCCATGGCCGGCGCATCGAGGCCGGCCGGAATGGCAATGAGATGGGGTGCGTCTGCTGACCGAAGCTCCCCGGCGTTGGTCGCCGGCGAACGCGCGTCGCTGCTCACACTGGCAGCATCAAAAAGCGCGTTCTTGAACTTCATGGATCAACTTCAACCTGTACGACGCCGTGGGGACAGCCCTGTCACCGGCCCCCCGGCCTTGTCCCGCCGACCGCTCGCGACAAAAGCGAACTGGCGGACAATGGCCGTCGTAGCAGCCTCCTTGCCGCCAAGCAACGGCACGCTAGGGTCGCGGGCGTGGGCAACAGAACCATCATCCGTGCCACCCTGGTCGGCGCCGCGCTGCTGCTGGTCGGCGCCGCGCTGGCTTTCGCTTGGCAGCGCCGCTCGGGCGAGGATATGCTCGGCCAGGCGGTGGCGGGTGAGGCGCGCGCCGGCGGGCTCAGCCTCGCGCTCAATCCCGCGGTCGCCAACGTGCGCGTGACCGAGGCGCGGGTGCCCGGCCGGCCGCTGATCGTCATCGATGCCGGTCATGGCGGCAAGGACCCCGGCGCGGCGGGCGCGAGCGGCCGCGCGCTCGAGAAGGACGTGACGCTGCAGCTCGCCCGCGACCTGCGCGACCTGCTGGCGAAGAATGGCCGGGTGCGCGTGGCGCTGACCCGCGAGGGCGACACCTACCTGACGCTCGACGACCGCGCCGCCATCGCCCGCCGGCTCGGCGCCGACCTGTTCCTCGCGATCCACGCCGACAGCGCCGCCAACGCACAGGCCCGCGGCGCGACCTTCTATTCGCTGTCCGAAGTCGCGAGCGACGCCGATGCCGCCCTGCTTGCCGCGCGCCAGAACGGGGAGGGGGCGGTCGCCTCCGAGCCCGACGGTTCGCTGCGCGCCCTCCTCGCCGATGTCGCCGCGCGCGACGAGATGGCGGCGAGCGCCGACTTCGCCGTCCGCCTTCTGCGCCAGGCGCAGGGCAACATCCCGCTCCGCCCCGAGCCGCACCGCTTCGCCGCCTTCCGTGTGCTCCGCCGCTCGGACGCGCCCGCCGTGCTGTTCGAGGCCGGCTATATGAGCAGCGCCGCCGACGAGGCGATGCTGCTCGATCCCGCCCAGCGCGCACGGATCGTCGCGGCGCTGGCCCGGGCCATCGAAGCACAGGCGGCAGCGGCACGCTGACACGCCTTTCCCCCGCCCATTCAAGCGAGTAGAGCCCCGCTCATGGACGCCGTCGCGACCCCGTCTTCCTCCCCGCTACTCGAGCGTCACCACCGCGCCGCGGACCGGCTTCGCGACGCCTGGCGCCGCCGCCGGTTCTTCCGCTGGGCGACCTACGGCCTGTTCGGCGGATATTTCCTGTTCGTGCTCGTCTGGGTCGTGTTCGCGACGGGCTTGCAGTCGAGCGAGGAACTGCTCGCGCTCCAGACCAAGCTTCCGACCAACATCCGCGGCGTCGACGGCCAGCCCGTCGGCACCTTCGCGCGCGAGCGCCGGGTCGAGCTGAGTTACGACGAATATCCCCCGCTGGTCGTCCAGGCCTTCATCTCGGCCGAGGACAAGACCTTCTTCACCCATGGCGGGATCGACTATCCGGGCTTGGTCGGCGCGGTCGGCGACTTCGCGGTCAAGAAGGCGACCGGCGGCGCGCGCGCCCGCGGCGGCTCGACCATCACCCAGCAGGTCGCCAAGGGACTGCTGCAGGATTCGAGCTACAACGTCACCCGCAAGATCCGCGAGGCGATCCTCGCATTCCGGCTCGAGAATGTGCTGACCAAACAGCAGATCCTCGAACTCTACCTCAACCAGATATTTCTCGGCCGGAACGCCTATGGCGTGCAGGCCGCGGCGCGCGCCTATTTCGACAAGGACGTCGCCGACCTCACCCTGCCCGAGGTCGCCTATCTCGCGGTGCTGCCCAAGGCGCCGTCGAACTACGACCCCGTCCGCGCGACCGAAAAGGCGCTCGCCCGCCGCAACTATGTGCTGCGCGAGATGGCCAGCAACGGCTACATCACCGAGGCGCAGGCGCAGGCCGCGGCCGCGACAACGCTCGGCACGATCCGCTACGGCTCCAACGCCAAGTTCCGCGAAGTGGGCGGCTACTTCACCGAGGAAGTCCGGCGCGAGATCATCAAGAAATATGGCGAGGACCAGAAGGACGGTCCGAACAGCCTCTACGCGGGTGGCCTGTGGGTCCGCACCTCGATGAACCCGGTGATGCAGGAAGCTGCCGCCGAGGCGCTGCGCGAGGGTCTCGCCCGGTTCGACGGCGGCCGCGGCTGGCGCGACACCGGGGTCAGCGTCGACACCGCCGGCGACTGGCGCGGCCAGCTCGAACGCGCGCCGATCGGCACCGGCTTCCCCGACTGGCGCAAAGCCGTGGTGCTGAGCAAGAGCGGCGGCGCGGCGCGGATCGGCTTCACCGACGGGTCGGAGGGCACGCTCCCCGCCGGCAACGCCGTCCAGCCCAAGCGCGGCGGGGGCGGAAGCGCCTTCTCGAACCTGCGCGACGGCATGGTGATCATCGTCAAGAACGTCGGCGGCAACGTCTATGCGATCCGGTCCATCCCCGAGATCGGCGGCGGGTTCATCGCCGAGGAAGTCCGCACCGGCCGGATCCTCGCGATGCAGGGCGGGTTCGACAATATCGGCGGCGGCCTCAACCGCGCGACCCAGGCGCTGCGCCAGCCCGGCTCCACCTTCAAGCCGATCGTCTATTACACCGCCTTCGCCAACGGCATGACGCCCGCCAGCATCATCGACGACGCGCCCTTCTGCGTCTGGCAGGGCGCGGGCCTCGGCAATAAGTGCTTCAAGAATTTCGATGGCGGCTATGCGGGTCCCAAGACCCTGCGCTGGGGTGTCGAGCAGTCGCGCAACTTGATGACGCTGCGCGCCGCCTCGCAGACCGGCATGGCCAAGATCACCGACACCGCGCGCCGGCTCGGCGTCGGCGACTATCAGAACTACCTGTCCTTCTCGCTCGGCGCGGGCGAGACCACGGTGCAGCGGCTGACCAACGCTTATGCGATCCTCGCCAATCACGGCCGGGCGCTGACCCCGACGCTGATCGACTATGTCCAGGACCGCGACGGCAAGGTCATCTACCGCACCGACAATCGCTGCGCGGTGATGGACGGGCGCTGCAACGCGCCCGACTGGGACGGCGGCGCCATGCCGCGCCCGCCGAGCCGCAGCCGGCAGATCCTCGATCCGCAGGCCGCCTTCCAGATGGTCCACGTCATGACCGGAGTGATCGAGCGCGGCACCGCCACCATCCTGCGCGACCTGAATCGCCCGCTGTTCGGCAAGACCGGCACCACCAATGGCCCGACCAACGTCTGGTTCGTCGGCGGCACCCCCGACGTCGTCGCGGGCACCTACCTCGGCTACGACCAGCCGCGTTCGATGGGCGGCGCGGCGCAGGGCGGGCGGATCGCGGCGCCGATCTTCAAGCAATGGGCGCAGGTCGCGTTCAAGGACACGCCGCCGACCCCGTTCGTCGCGCCCGAGGGCATCCGCATGGTCCGCATCGACCGGATCACCGGCCGCCGCGTGTTCGGCACCTTCCCGGTCCGCGAGGATCCCAAGTCCCCGGTGATCTGGGAAGCCTTCAAGCCCGAGACCGAGCCGCGGCGCACCTATCGCCCGCATGGCGGCGACGACACCGAACTCGCCGAGGGCGCCGCGCCCGCGCCGGTCGCGCGCCGCCGGCCGTCCGCCGCCGCCGCGTCCGCGCCCAGGGCCGCCGCACCGGCCCAGCCGCGGCCCGCCCAGCAGACCCCGCCGGACGACTTCTTGGCAAAGCAGGGCGGTATCTACTAGGAGCATGGCGGCCGTTCGTCCCGAGCGCCGTCGAGGGACGTCAGCGCTTGGCGTGCCTCGACAAAGCTCGGCACGAACGGTGATCAGCTAAGGAATTACTCAGATGCGCGCCGAAGCGCAGGCTCATATCGACCAGGTCAATGCCGCGACCGCGCTCCTGCGCCGCTTCCTCGAGTGGGACCGCGCGCTGCGCCGGCTCGACGAACTCAATGCGCGGGTCGAGGACCCGGACCTGTGGAACGACCCCAAGGCCGCGCAGGAAGTCATGCGCGAACGCCGCCGGCTCGACGAGGCGGTCACAGCCACCCGCAAGATCGAGACCGAGCTTGCCGACACGATCGAGCTGATCGAAATGGCCGAGGCCGAAGGCGACGAAGGCCTCGTCGATGATGGCGTCGCCGCGCTCGCCGAGCTCGCCGCGCGCGCCGAGAAGGACAAGGTCGCGGCGCTGCTCGCGGGCGAGGCCGACGCCAACAACAGCTATGTCGAGGTCAATTCGGGCGCCGGCGGGACCGAGAGCCAGGACTGGGCCGGCATGCTCCAGCGCATGTATTCGCGCTGGGCCGAGCGTCACGGCATGAAGGTCGAACTGGTCGACTATCATTCGGGCGAGCAGGCCGGGATCAAGTCGGCGACGCTGCTGATCAAGGGCGAGAACGCCTATGGCAATCTGAAGGTCGAAAGCGGGGTCCATCGCCTCGTCCGGATCAGCCCCTACGACAGCTCGGCGCGCCGCCACACCAGCTTCGCCTCGGTCTGGGTCTATCCGGAAGTCGACGACGACATCGACATCGAGGTGAACGAAGGCGACCTCAAGATCGACACCTATCGCGCGAGCGGCGCTGGCGGACAGCACGTCAACACGACCGATTCGGCCGTCCGCATCACCCACCTGCCGACCGGCATCGTGGTGCAGTGCCAGAACCAGCGCTCGCAGCACAAGAACAAGGCCGAGGCGATGAAGCAGCTCAAGGCCCGGCTCTACGAGGCCGAGCTGCAGCGCCGCGAGGCCGAATCGAACAAGACCGAGGCGGCCAAGACCGACATCGGCTGGGGCCACCAGATCCGCTCCTACGTGCTCCAGCCCTATCAGCTGGTGAAGGACCTGCGCACCGGCACCACCTCGACCGCGCCGGCCGACGTGCTCGACGGCGACCTCGACCGCTTCATGGCTTCGGCCTTGAGCCAGCGCGTGACGGGCGAGCAGGTCGAGGTCGAGGACGTCGACTAAAATGCGCTTCTCGCGTCCGTTCGTCCCGGGCGGGTTGATGGGCCTGGCGCTGCTCACCGCGTGCCAGTCGCAGCCCTCGGCCACCACCTTTCCCGCCGCCGGCCGCGACGTCGCGCCGATCGTGTCGGACGCTTATTCGACCGAGGATGTGCGCGACCGGGTCGGCGAGTTCGACGCGGTGGTCGCCGCCGCGGGGGTCCGGCAGGGGATGAGCGTCGCCGACATCGGCGCGGGCGAGGGCTATTACACCGTCCGCCTGTCGCCTCTGGTCGGCGCCAAGGGCCGCGTGCTCGCCCAGGACATCGTTCCCGAGGTCCGCGACCGGCTCGCCGACCGGGTCCAGCGCGAGAAGCTCGACAATGTCGCGGTGCGCCTCGGCGAACCGTCCGATCCGCGCCTGCCGCCAAGCAGCCTCGACCGCATCTTCCTCGTGCACATGTATCACGAGGTCACCGATCCCTACGCCTTCCTCTGGCACCTCGCCGGCGGCCTCAAGCCCGACGGCGAAGTGATCGTCGTCGACGCCGACCGCCCAATCAAGCGCCACGGAATCACCCCCGAGCAGCTCGAATGCGAACTCGGCGCGGTCGGTCTCAAGCTCCAGCGCTTCCAGCGGTTGCAGGGCGGGGACAGCTTCGTCGCCGCCTTCCGCCTCGCAACGGCCCGGCCCGAGCCCGCCGCGCTCAAGCCCTGCGCGCCCAAAGCGTGACCATTCCGTTCGACGACTTTCTCGCCGTCGAGATCCACGCCGGCACCGTGATCGCCGCCGAACCCTTCCCCGAAGCGCGCAAGCCCGCGATCAAGCTCACCATCGACTTCGGGCCGGACATCGGCACGAAACGAAGCTCGGCCCAGATCACCGCGCTTTACCAGCCCGAGGAACTCGTCGGGCGGCAGGTGGTCGCTGTCACCAACTTCGCGCCGCGCCAGATCGGCCCGTTCATGAGCGAGGTGCTGGTGCTCGGGCTGAGCGACGCGGAAGGCCGCATCAGCCTCCTCGCGCCCGACCACGAGGTCCCCGACGGCAGCCGCATGCACTGAAATCAGCCGGGCGGGATCAGCACGGTGGCTCCAACGACGATCACGGCGATGGCCAGCGATCCCATCCAGGTGACGCGGTGGATCCGCCCCAGCGTCGTGCGATCGTAGAACCACAGCGATCCGATCAGCCCGCTCCACGTGGCGAAATAGAAAATTATGAAGGCGGTATCGGCCGCCGCCCCTTCGGGGTCCGGATACCAGGGCCAGGAGAGGTGATTGAAGTCACGGCTCAACACCGGGCTCAGCATCGCGAAGCTGCCGATCAACAGGTAGCGCTTGTGGAAGTCGGTCCGCTTCCGCTCGCGCCAGGCCTGCCACAGGCAGAAAGCGAAGACGGGAAGTAGCAAGCGGTTGATGACGACTTCGGCGCTCATCGCCGAGAAGCCGCGGAACGTGGTGACGAAGAGGAATGCCGTGCTGACGACCAGTCCGGCGCCGATAAGGAAGAGCAGCGCGCCGATCGTCCGATGCCGCGCTGTCCGCCGCATCAACACCAGCCAGGCTTGAAGGGCGAGCGACACGCTCCACCCGAGACCGAACAGGCCGTGGATGATCAGCCGCGGCGTGCGGTTGCTCGGCTGCCCGACATCGGTGACGAGATTGTCGGAGAAGGCGATCAGCGACAGCACGAGAAGAAGGCTGGTGATGCCCGGGAAGAAATAGCGCCAGCGCGTCCGGCTTGCGGGCTTTGCTGCCAGGGTGGCCACCTCGGCTCTCCATTCCCGGGAGGGTACGACTGGCGGTCCGCTCCGCTGAAGCCACAGGGTTGCGAGCGGCAAGATTAGGCTGCGGACGGGCGAGCGCTCAAGCGATTTTGCGCGGCGTCGCTGACCACCGCTTTCCCTTGCCGCCACTCGCCCCTATCTCGAACCCGGTAATTTCTTCGAGGACGACCTCCGACATGCGCGTTTTGAAGGCGATCTGGCAGCTTCTCGTCGGGATCAAGGACGCGCTCGTCCTCCTTTTCATGCTGCTCTTCTTCGCCGGGCTCTACGCCTTGCTCTCGGCCCGGCCCGCGCCGACCGTCCATGACGGTGTCCTCGTGCTCAACCTCAAGGCCGGCGTGGTCGAGCAGCCGAGCGAGCAGGGCTTCTCGCTGACCGGGGGCGGGGCCTCGCCCGCGGCGCTGCGCGACGTGCGCGCCGCCATCCTCAAGGCCAAGGACGACGACCGGGTGAAGGCGATCGCGCTCGACCTCGACGGCTTCTCGGCCGGCCAGACGGTGGTCGCCGACCTCGGCGAAGCGCTCGACGAGGTTCGCCGCGCGAAGAAGCCCGTGCTCGCTTACGCGACCGGCTATGCCGACCGCGGCTACCAGCTCGCGGCCCACGCCAGCGAGATCTGGGTCAATCCGATGGGCGGCGTCCAGCTGCGCGGTCCCGGCGGCAACAACCTTTATTATGCCGGACTCCTCGAGAAGCTCGGCGTCACCGCGAACGTCTTCAAGGTCGGCAAGTTCAAGAGCGCGGTCGAGCCGTTCACCCGCTCCGACATGAGCCCCGAGGCGCGCGAGAACGCGCAGGCGCTGGCCGGCGCGATGTTCGAGACATGGGTCGACGACATCCGCAAAGCGCGCCCGCAGGCCAATCTCGAGATGGCGCTCAAGCAGCCGGTGCAGATGGTGCAGGCCGCGCGCGGCGATTTCGCGCTCGCCTCGCAGCAGGCCAGGCTCGTCGACAAGGTCGGTGAGCGCCGTGCATTCGAGCAGCGCCTCGCCGCGCTCGGCGGCGAGGACGAGAAGACCGCCGGCGGCTACAAGGCGATCCGCCTCGACCGCTATGTCGCCTCCGAAGTCCGGACCGACCGCACCGGCGGGCCGATCGGCGTGATCACGGTCGCGGGCGACATCGTCGACGGCAAGGCCGCGCTCGGCACCGCCGGCGGCGACACCATCGCCGAGGCGGTCGAGAAGGGCCTTCGCGGCGGCAAGATCAAGGCGCTGGTCGTCCGGATCGACAGCCCGGGCGGCTCGGCGCTCGCCTCCGAACGCATCCGCCAGGCGCTCCTCGCCGCGCGCGAGAAGAACATCCCGGTGGTCGCCTCGATGGGCAATGTCGCGGCGAGCGGCGGCTACTGGGTGTCGACCGCCGCCCAATATGTCTTCGCCGAACCCTCGACCATCACCGGCTCGATCGGCGTGTTCGGCATCCTCCCGAGCTTCCAGGGCAGCTTGCAGAAGCTCGGGATCAACGCCGACGGCGTCGCCACCACCCCGCTGTCGGGCCAGCCCGACCTCCTGAAGGGGATCTCGCCCGAGGCCGGCCAGCTGATCCAGCTCGGGGTCGAAAGCACCTATGGCAAGTTCCTGACCATCGTCGGCCAGGCCCGCCGCAAGACGCCCCAACAGGTCGACGCGATCGGACAGGGCCGGGTGTGGTCGGGCGGCCAGGCACGCCAGATCGGGCTGATCGACCAGTTCGGCGGGCTCGAGGAGGCGATCGCCAAGGCCGGCGACCTCGCCAAGCTCGACAAGGACGACCGCGGGGTCACCTACCTCGACCGCAAGAAGGGCTGGAAGTCCGAGCTCGCGGGCCTGCTGCGCGGCGACGACGACGCGGATGCGAGCGAGGCCGACGCCTTCGCCGCGCTCCGCGCCGATCCCGAGACCGCGCTCGCCTCGGCGATGAAGGAGGTCCAGTTCCTGCTCTCGGGCCCGACCATCCAGGCGCGCTGCCTCGCCTGCGGTCCGGCCGATGCGGCGCAAGTCACGGCGGCGGCCCCGCCGACCGGCCTCTTCGCACGCCTGCTCTCCTTGCTCTCCTGAGCCCCTTGGGGTATGGGCGCGCTCGTCGATCCGGGGCGAAGTCCCGGCACGCGGCACCGTCAGCAGCTCCCTGTCGTCCTTTCGGCGCGAGGCTCGGTCCGGACCGCTTGCCCCTTCCTCCGGCGACCCGCCTGTTCCGGCATTCGGCCGGCGGGCGGTGTGAACCCAAGGCTTGCCAGGTCCGCCTGATGGAAAGCCGGTCCGTTACGGTCCGGCTGGCGGCATACCGACCGAGCACTAGAAGGACGAACCCTACCCCATGGCCACTGTTGCCAATCCCACGCGCGACGATTTCGCCGCGCTCCTGAACGAGAGCCTCGGCGGCGAGAACGAGGCCTTCGAAGGCCGCGTCGTCATCGGCACCGTCACCGCGATCGAGAACGACCTCGCGGTCATCGACGTCGGCCTCAAGAGCGAAGGCCGCGTTCCGCTGCGCGAATTCGCCGCCCCCGGCCAGAAGGCCGAGCTCAAGGTCGGTGACCAGGTCGAAGTCTTCGTCGACCGCGTCGAGAATTCGCAGGGCGAAGCCATGCTCAGCCGCGACCGCGCCCGCCGCGAAGCCGCCTGGGACAAGCTCGAGGGCGAGTTCGCTGCCGGCAACCGCGTCGACGGCGTCATCTTCGGCCGCGTCAAGGGCGGCTTCACCGTCGACCTCGGCGGTGCCGTGGCCTTCCTTCCGGGCAGCCAGGTCGACATCCGTCCGGTCCGCGACGTGCAGCCGCTGATGGACATCGCCCAGCCGTTCCAGATCCTCAAGATGGATCGCCGCCGCGGCAACATCGTCGTGTCGCGCCGCGCCATTCTCGAGGAAACCCGCGCCGAGCAGCGTTCGGGCCTCATCCAGAGCCTGGCCGAGGGCCAGATCATCGAGGGCGTGGTCAAGAACATCACCGATTACGGTGCGTTCGTCGACCTCGGCGGCATCGACGGCCTGCTGCACGTCACCGACATCAGCTACAAGCGCGTCAACCACCCGTCGGAAGTGCTCGAGATCGGCGCCACCGTGAAGGTGCAGATCATCCGCATCAACCGCGAGACCCAGCGCATCAGCCTCGGCATGAAGCAGCTCGAGAGCGATCCGTGGGAAGGCGCGCAGGCCAAGTATCCGGTCGACGGCACCTTCCAGGGCCGCGTCACGAACATCACCGAATATGGTGCGTTCGTCGAGCTCGAGCCGGGCATCGAGGGCCTGGTCCACGTCTCCGAGATGAGCTGGACCAAGAAGAACGTCCACCCGGGCAAGATCGTCAGCACTTCGCAGGAAGTCGAAGTGAAGATCCTCGAGGTCGACAGCGAGAAGCGCCGCATCAGCCTCGGCCTCAAGCAGGCCCAGACCAACCCGTGGAACGACTTCGCCGAGAAGCACCCGGTCGGTTCGACCGTCGAGGGCGAAGTCAAGAACGCCACCGAGTTCGGCCTGTTCGTCGGCCTCGATGGCGACGTCGACGGCATGGTCCACATGTCGGACATCGCCTGGGGCGTGTCGGGCGAGGAAGCGCTGGCGCTTCACCGCAAGGGTGAGACCGTCCAGGCGGTCGTGCTCGACGTCGACGTCGAGAAGGAGCGCATCAGCCTCGGCATGAAGCAGCTTGAGCGTGGCGGCGTCGCTGCCGGCGCGACCGGCGGCGACAGCACCCGCAAGGGCGAGGTCAAGACCGTGACCGTGCTCGAGGTCATGGAAGGTGGTCTCACCGTCCAGGTCGGCGATGATGGCCCTACCGGCTTCATCAAGCGCTCGGACCTCGGCCGCGACCGCGACGAGCAGCGCCCCGAGCGCTTCCAGGTCGGTCAGAAGTTCGACGCGCAGGTCACCGGTACCGACCGCTCGAAGAAGCCGACCTTCTCGATCAAGGCGATGCAGATCGCCGAGGAGAAGCAGGCCGTTGCGCAGTACGGTTCGTCCGATTCGGGTGCGTCGCTCGGCGACATCCTCGGCGCCGCGCTGGAGCGTGCCAACAAGAAGTAAGCCTGAGGTCGGCCCTTCCCGTTTCCGCTCCGGCGGGACGGGAGGGGCCCCTCCCACGACGCTTCGACAAGCGGCGTTTTCCCATCGTTCGCGGACACTTGCGGTCAGCTTCAACATCTGACAGCTTGGCCCGGCGGATGGGGCTTCCGCGAGTGACGCATCGGGAAATCCGCGGGAAGATCCGCGGAACAATCAAGCGGGGACGTGCGAATGATCCGGTCGGAATTGGTGCAGAAGCTCTGCCACGACTTTCCCGATCTTACCCAGCGTGACATCGAGACGATGGTCACCGGTTTCTTCAACGAGATCACGGCCCAGCTCGCCAAGGGCGGCCGCGTCGAGCTGCGCGGCTTCGGCGCCTTCTCGACCCGCAGCCGCGATGCCCGCACCGGCCGCAACCCGCGTACCGGCGAGCAGGTGGAAGTGGACGCCAAGAAGGTCCCCTACTTCAAGCCCGGCAAGGAAATGCGCGAGCGCCTGAACCTCACCGAGGTCGTCGCCGAGTAACAGTTCCACGATAGGACCGGCGGAAGGCTGGTCCTTCGTCCTAATGACGCGCGGCCCCAGTTCGTCTTGAAGGAATTCGAGAGAGGATCGTCACGTGAGCTGCCAGACGAGGTCGGACCGGATTGCTGAACTGGAGGCGGAGCTGGCCAAGCTTCGCGCCGACAGCGCCGCGACCGCACCCGACGGGGCACTCCTCAAGACCCTCCTCGACGACATCGCCAGGCGCCGAACGGTCGAGCATGAACTCAACCAGGCGCACGAATGGCTGACCCTCGCCCAGGAAGCGGGGATGGTCGCAGCCTACACCTTCGACTTCCATACTGACACGCTGTCTTGGTCGAGCTCGGCCCGCGCACTCTACGGCTTCGACGAGGGGGTCGAGCCGAGCCTCGAATTGTGGATGAGCACCATCCACCCCGACGACATCGCCCTGGTAGAACGCGTGGTCGAGGCGACCATGACCACCGGCGCCCCTGTCGACCAGCGCTATCGCCTGCTCCGTCCCGACGGGTCGATCGCGTGGATCCAGGATCGCGGCCGGGTCATCCTCCACGATGACGGCAGCCCGGCGCGGCTGGTCGGAGTCAACGTCGACGTCACCGAACTGGTCGAACTCGAGCGCCGCGCGAGCGAGGACGGCGAACGGCTTCGTCTCGCCTTGTCCGCCGGCCGCAACGCGTGCTGGGACTGGAACCTTGCCACCAACGAAGTCGTCTGGGACAGCCAGCTCTCAGTCTTCGCCGGCGTCGATGCGTTCGGGGGCGACTTCCAGAGCTTCTGGGATCTCGTCCACGCCGAGGACAAGCCGCTGGTCCGCGCCGCGCTCGACAGGTCGCTGGCGACCGGCAGCGACTATGCGGTCGAGTTTCGCATGGTTCGCCCCGACGGCTCCATCCGCTGGACCCGGACGCAGGGAAAGGTCGTCCATGACAAGGAGGGTAAGCCCGTTCGCGTGGTCGGGATCGACTGCGACATCACCGAGACCAAGCTCGCGCATCTCGCACTGAACGAAGGCCGGCGCTTCCTCGTCTCGGTCCTCGGCGCCTCGCCCGACTGCATCAAGGTGATCGAGCTCGACGGCACGATCAGCTTCATGAACGCCAACGGCCAGCAGCGGATGGAGATCACTGACTTCGACCAGGTTCGCGGCCGGCGCTGGACCGACCTGTGGCCGCCCGAATGCCACCTGCTCCTGACCAATGCGCTGGAGCGCGCCAAGCGCGGCGAACGCACCGGCTTCGATGCCATCTGCCCCACCGCCGCGGGCACGCCCAAATGGTGGGACGTGTCGGTCGCGCCGATCAACGGCGAGGACGGGACGGTCCAGAGCATCCTCGCCATCTCGCGTGACATCACCGACCGCAAGCAGGCCGACGACCAGCTCCAGCTGCTCAACGCCGAGCTTCACCACCGGATCAAGAACAACCTCGCCACGGTCCAGGCGCTGGCCCGCGCCACGATGCGCGGAAGCCGCGACCTCGAGAGCTTCGACCAGTCCTTCTCGAGCCGGCTCGAGGGGCTGGGCAAGACCTATGGCCTGCTCAAGACCGGCGCCAAGGCCGCGAGCCTGCAGGACCTCGTCGACAGCGAGCTCGGCCACTTTGCCGATGGCGGCGAGGGCCGCATCGTTCGGGGCGGACCCGACGTCCAGCTGTCGTCGACCGCCGCCGTGTCGGTCGGCATGATCCTCCACGAGCTCACCACCAACGCCTGCAAATATGGCTGCCTCAACCACCCGTCGGGCCGGCTCGCGGTCTGCTGGACCTTCGACGGCCGTGACGTCCGCCTCGTGTGGGAAGAGGATTGCACCGCCGCGGCGAGCCCGGCGAACGAGAATGGCGGGGGCTTCGGTTCGGTCCTGATCGACCGCCTCGTCCGCCAGCTCAAGGGCACCATCCGCCGCCGCTGGGAACGCGGCGGGCTGGTGGTCGAACTCATCCTCCCCGACATCGAGACGCGCTGACGCGCTCAAGCGGCCAGCGCTTCGGCCGCGCGCTCGGCGCGGCGGATCGCGATCGGCGAGGGAAGGGGGCTCCACAGCCCGGACGCGATAACCAGCGCGGCTGCTTCGCGCTCGATGATCCGGACCCAGCCCCGTCTCGCGCAGGCTTCCGATCCGGCGGTGATCGTCGGACGGTGTGCATGGCGCCGCCGCGAGACGACCATACGTCACCTTGATCCAAATCTATGTCACCGGCCAGCAAAGCGGGGAAATAAACCGAAGGGGTCAAGACCAACCTAGAATGAGCGGGTCCGCCAGTAGCTTCGCGTTTCCGACCGCGAAGAATGTGAAGGGAATCCGTCCTTGACCCAGTCTTCTTTTAGTCTTGCCCATCGTGCCCGCCGTCTTGCACTGCACTCGACCGCCGGTGCGCTTCTCGTGACGAGCACGATCGTTGCGGCACCCGCCGCGGCGCAGACCCCGCCGCCCTCGACCGTGGTCAGCGTCTGCTCGGGCGTCAGCCTCCCGCCGTAGGTGGTGACAGGGATCATGGATCCGGTGCCGACGGGCATCGTCAATCCGATCCAGGGCAATGTGAACCAGACCCTCTCGATCCTGCGCAATCCCTTGATCGGGCTGATCGGGCTGCCGTCCAATCTCTCGATCGACGTCAACGGCCTCCTCACCCAGGCCGCGAGCGGGAGCGACATCGGCCTCAACGTCATCGCCAAGGACGGGACGATCGTCGGCCCGAATGGCACCTGCAACGCCTCCGCGACCAGCTTCATGCTCGACACCCCCGCCGGCCTCGCCATCGGCGGCAACATGATCACCGGCCTCGGCGCGGCGGGACAGCAGGCGAGCGCGGGCGAGATCAACTCGATCGCCTTTGGCAACCGGGCCGTCACCAATGCCGCGGCGCTGCGCTCGATCGCGATCGGCCCCGATGCCGCCGTCGGCGCGGGCGGGACCGGCTCCGTCGCGATCGGCTCGCTGAGCGCGGTCAGCGTCGCCAACAGTGTCGCCCTCGGCGCCGGCTCGATCGCCGCGCGCGGCCCGCTCACCGGCTACACCGCGCCGCTCCTCACCGGCACCTTCAACTCGGTCGGCGAGATCAGCGTCGGCGCGCCCGGCGCGCTGCGCCAGATCACCAACATCGCGCCTGGCACGGCGGCCACCGATGCGGTCAATCTGCAGCAGCTCCAGGCGGTCGCGGCGGCCATTCCGCAGAATGCAGTCACCTACACCGACGCGACCCAGGCCACCGTCGCCTTGGGCGGCGCGGCTGGGACGACCATCACCAATGTCGCGCCGGGCGCGGTCACCGCGACCAGCACCGACGCGGTCAATGGCGCGCAGCTCTACGCGACCAACCAGCAAGTGGCGGCCAACACGACCGCGATCGCCAACCTCAGTGGTCAGGTGACGACCAACACGACCGCGATCGCCAATCTCAGCGGCGCGGTCACCAGCAACACCACCGCCATCACCAACCTCAGCGGGCAGGTCACCGCCAACACCACCGCCATCACCAACCTCCAGACCGCGGTGAGCGTGCTCACTGTCACCGGCGGAAGCCCGGTCCAGTATAGCGATCCCGGTTCGCCGACCGTGCCCAACGGCGGCATGCCGACCAACGACGTCACCATCGTCGGCGCGACCGCGGGCCCGGTCACCGTCCACAACGTTGCCGCCGGCTCCGTGTCGACGACCTCGACCGATGCGGTGAACGGGGCGCAGCTCAATGCCACCAACACGCAGGTCGCGCAGGCCCAGACCACCGCCACGACCGCCCTCGGCCTGGCCCAGAATTCGGTCCAGTACGACAATGCCCAGCGCAGCTCGGTGACGCTCAACAGCGGCGGCGGGGCAACCCGGCTCGGCAATGTCGCCAATGGGGTCGCGGCGAACGACGCGGTCAACCTGTCGCAACTCCAGAGCGCGCTCGGCAACAGCCTGACCAATGCGGTGTCGCTCGCGAACGCCTACACCGACTCGCGCTTCGGCGCGCTGCAGTTCGACCTTCGCGACGCGCGTCGCCAGGCCCGGGCGGGCACCGCCGCGGCGCTCGCGGCCGGCGCCATCCCGCAACCCAACGAGGCCGGCCGGACGATGATCGGCGCGGGCGTCGGCACCTATGCCGGCCGCTCGGCCTTCGCCTTCGGCGCGGCGCATGCGACCGAGGATGGCAAGGCGCTGTTCCGCGTCGGGATCACCTACGACAGCTCGTCCAAGGTCGGAGCCAACGCCGGCGCCGGCTTCCAGTTCTAGTCCCCACGAAGCCGGCGAGACGCTGCGGCCAGGCACCAGCCCGGCCGCAGCGTTTCGCTATTCCGTGTCCTAGACTGCGACCGGCGCCGCGATGTGCGGATGGGGATCGTAGCCGACGACCTCGAAATCCTCGAGCTCGTAGCCGAACAGGTCCTGCCCGCGGTCCTTGATCCGAAGCTGCGGGAGCGGGCGCTGCTCGCGCGTTAACTGCAGCCGCGCCTGCTCGAGGTGGTTCTGGTAGAGATGGACGTCGCCGCCGGTCCACACGAACGTGCCGGGCTCGAGCCCGCACTCGCGCGCGAGCATGTGGGTGAGGAGCGCATAGCTGGCGATGTTGAACGGCACGCCGAGGAACAGGTCGGCGCTCCGCTGATAGAGCTGGAGGTTAAGCTTGCCCGCCGCGACCTGCGTCTGGAACAGGCAGTGGCAGGGCGCGAGCGCCATCTGCGCCAGTTCGCCCGGGTTCCACGCGCTGACGATCTGCCGCCGGCTCGCCGGATCCTTGCGGATCAGCGCGACCAGCTCCTTGATCTGGTCGATGTGGCGCCCGTCCGCCGTCTCCCAGTCGCGCCACTGCTTGCCGTAGACGGGCCCGAGATCGCCCTGCTCGTCGGCCCATTCGTCCCAGATGCTGACCTTGCGCTCCTGCAGCCAGCGCACGTTGGTGTCGCCGTTGAGGAACCACAGCAATTCCACGATGATCGACCGGAGGTGGAGCTTCTTGGTCGTCACCAGCGGGAAGCCCTGGCCGAGATCGAACCGCATCTGCGCGCCGAACAGCGAAAGGGTGCCGGTGCCGGTGCGGTCGGCCTGCGGGACCCCCTCGGCAAGGACCCGGGCCATGAGCTCATGATAGGCGTGCATGGCGCTCACGCTAGCCGCCGGGCGGCGTTTCGCAAAGTGGAGCTTTTCCTCCCGCGACCACACCGAAACGGATACGTCTTCGCTGGCGGCGGCGGCGGCGGCATGGCCATATCGCCTCCATGCTTCAGCGTGCCGAATCTCCCTCCATCCTGGCCGGTTACGAAGCAGGCCGGTCATTTTTCGCACCCTGTTTCGCGGCGGCGCCGACGCTCGAACGATTGTGGGTCGCCCACGTCGACGACGAGGCGCGCTGCATCCACCTCGCCAGCTACGACAGCTCGCTCGACGCCGACGACCTGCCGATCCGCGACATCCTCGGCGACGCGATCCGCCTCGACAGCGCGGGCATCGTCCTCGCCCACAACCACCCCGGCGGCGACTGCGCTCCCTCCACCACCGACCGCGCCGCCACCACGGCGCTCGGGGTCGCGGCAGAAGCGATCGAACTCACCGTCCTCGATCACCTCGTCTTCGGCGACAGCGGCTGCGCGAGCTTCCGGCGGATGGGGCTGCTGTAGGGCCAAATTGCCCGCGCGACTTTCCACCTTCCGCCGCATTGCCTGCCGACGTTGCAGATGGTGGCGAAACCGATAGCCTCACCGAATGGTGCTCACCCTCCTGCTGACCGTCGTGGGTCCGGTCCTGACCCCATCGGCTTTGGTCGCCCAACCCGCAGAAAGGCTTGTCAGCCGCTATACCCGGCTTGTTCAGTGCCGTGAGTACAAGCAGTCGCCGAAGGACCAGGATTGGGCGTCTCAGCGCTGCGCCGGGCTTGGGCGAAACGCGGTTTGGGTGACCTGCATCGACTCCGCGACGTGCCATTATGGCTTCGGACCCCGCCCGCATGTCTCGGGCCCATTCGGAACAGGGCGCACGGTCGCCCCGGTCGAATGGCTTGGGCACTCGCTTCGCGGGAAGTTCGTGCCGCTCGCCGTCATCATCCGACTACCGGGCGCCGATCGCGATGGGCGGGGGCGCCTGGGACTGGTAGTTTTCCGGCTGCGGCGCGACGGAACCTCGTGCGTGGTCGGCGAAGCGTCCGGCAACGTCGACGCCCGGCGCGTCGCTGCTCGCTCGATGATCAGATTTCTCTGCCTTGCGGAGCCACAAACCTCTTAAACGGTCGCCGCTTCATCGTCCGGCGCTGGAGCAGCCTCTACGCCCGGTGCTAGGGCCATCAGCGAGACGCCGCGACCAAGGGTGCTTCGCAGGCGTCGGTGCCCGCGTGCTCAATTTTCCGGCCTCCTGAAACGAGTCGAAAAAGCGGTCGGCCGAGGTTAGGCTTTGTCGGTGATCAAGTCGATCTGACGATCTCGGGCAACGGCGGGTGAAGCGATGTTATTCGTTCAGTGGCTGAATACGCTGGACGACCTGCTGTACGAGCTGATGAGCTGGCTCGTCTTCTTTCCGATCACGCTGTGGCGGATCATTCGCCATCCGCTGAAGACGCTGCGCTATGCCGAAGCGCAGCTGGCGCTCGAGCCGGCCGAACAATATCGCGGCACCGTCAGTCCGCCGATCATGATGATCCTCGCCATCCTGATCAGTCAGGCGCTCGCACTGGCGATCGACGGGACCAACAGCATCGTCGCAAGCAAGCAGGGAATGGCGGGGCTGGTCGGAGACAACACGACCCTGCTGCTGCTGCGCATCTTCCTGTTCGGGATCTTCGCGGTCGCCGCGGCCTCGTGGAAGGTCCATCGCAGCGACACGGCGCTCGATCGCGACAGCCTGAAGCCGCCCTTCTACGCGCAATGCTATCTCGTCGCGCCGTTCGCGCTGCTCCTCGGGATGGGCACGGTCGGCGCGACGCATTATTATGGCGGCGTCCGGACCGCCGGCCTGCTCCTCGCGGCCGCGACCCTGGTCTCCTACGGCCTCGTGCAGACCCTCTGGCTCAAGGCCGAGCTCGGCCAGTCGCTCCTGCGCTCCTTCCTGGACGCCAGCATCATCATGATCATCAGCATCGCGGCCTTCCTCGCGGTCGCGTTTCTGTTCGTGAGCTGAAGGCGAGCGCATGGGCTACCGCGACCGACCGGAACCGAGCCTCGTCGACATCGACCAGCCCGACGGCCCGCACCGCCGGGACCGCGAATCTGAATCCGCCGACCTCGAGGACGCGAGACTGTTCGCGCGGATCGGCTATTATGCGGTGCCGGTGGCGATGATCCACGTCGGAATTCTCTACACCGTACTGTCCGGAGTCTTCCACCTCGAGCTGCCCCGCCTCACCACCAACAATCCGTTCTTCGTCTGGCTGTGGGTAAATGGCGCGTCGGTGGCGGTCGGGATCTGGTTCTGGAGGAGCGGCCGCATTCCGCTGCGCCGCGGGCTGTGGATCCGTGGCCGGACAGCACGGCTCTTGATCCTGTCCTGGCTCGGACTTTCCGTTATCTGGTTCGTCGCCCCGACGATGCTGCGCCGCCTGCTCAAGCTGCTCCCGGCTGCCGGCTGGTAGCATCGCGACCACGCCGCCGGTGGCCCTTCGCCGCCGCAGCGACTAGAGGGCGGCCATGCCGACGCTTCCCTCCGCACCTGCCTCGACCCGCGCGGAGACCGTGGCGACCCTCGCGCTCGCCTGGCCGCTCATCCTCTCGAATCTCGCCGGCAACGCGATCACCACCACCGACGTACTGATGCTCGGCCGGATCGGGCCCGAGGCGCTCGCGGCCGCCGCGCTCTCGGTCAATCTCTACAACCTGCTGCTGTTCACCGGTGTCGGCTTCTCGGTCGCCATCTCGCCGATGATCGCCGCCGCGCTCGGGCGCCGCAAGGGCGCCGCGCGCGACAGCCGCCGGACCTTCCGCATGGGGCTGTGGCTGGTCGGCATCTACGCTGTCGCCGGCACGCTCCTCCTGTCCTTCGCCGAGCCGATCTTCCTCGCGCTCGGCCAGGATCCCGCGCTCAGCCGCGACGCGGGCACCTTCATGGACGTGCTGCGCTGGGCGCTGCTGCCCGCGTTGCTGAGCTTCCTGATGCGCAACCTCCTCACCGCCTTCGGCCGCGCCTGGGTCAGCCTCGTCGTCGCGCTGGGCGGGATCGCGCTCAACGTCGTCCTCAACTACGGGCTGATCTTCGGCCATTACGGCCTGCCCGCGCTCGGCATGCGCGGCTCGGCCTGGGCGACGGTCATCACCAGTCTCGCCATGTTCGTGGCGCAGGCCGTCTCCCTCCGCTTCCTCCCGCGCCTCCGAATGATGCACCTGTTCGGTCGCTGGTGGCGGTTCGACTGGGTGCGCTTTCGCGAGCTCGCCAAGCTCGGAATCCCGATCGGCCTGACCTGGTCGTTCGAGGTCGGGGTCTTCTCCGCCGCGGTCTATCTCATGGGCCTGATCGATACGGTGAGCGTCGCCGCCCACGTCATCGCGCTCCAGCTTGCCGCCTTCATGTTCATGGTGCCCCTGGGGCTCAGCCAGGCCGCGACCGTCCGCGTCGGCTACGGCTTTGGCGCGGGTGATCCGCGCTGGGTGGCGCGCGCCGGCAAGGTCGCGATCGGCTGCGCGCTCGCCTTCTCGGTCGCCTCGGCCGCGATCATGTGGATCTTCCCCGCGCCGCTCGCGCGCCTGTTCCTCAACATGGACGCGCCCGAAAGCCCGGCCGTGCTGGCGACGGCGATCCAGTTCCTGCTCATCGCCGCGGTCTTCCAGCTCGCCGACGGGGCGCAGGTAATCGGCGCGGCGATCCTGCGCGGGATCCACGACACCCGCGTGCCGATGCTGTTCGCGGCCTTCGGCTATTGGGTGGTGGGGATTGGCGCGGGCACCCTGCTCGCGTTCAAGACGCCGCTTGCCGGGCGGGGAATCTGGATCGGGCTCGCGCTCGGCCTTGCCGTGGTCGCGGTGCTGATGCTGTGGCGCTGGTCACGCCGCGAGGCGCTCGGCCTCGTTGCGCCTCAGTCCTCGACCCAGACCGGGGTGCCGACCGCCGTCACCGCGTAGAGCCGCTCGGCGAAGGTCATGGGCAGGCGGATGCAGCCGTGGCTCGCGGGGTAGGGCGGGATCGGCCCGCCGTGGAGCGCGACCCCCCACTGATTGAGGCGCTGCATGAAGGGCATTGGCGCCGCGCTGTAGCGGTTGGAGCGGTGGAAGCGCTGCTTTTCCATGATCGGGAAGCGGCCGACCGGGCTCTCGTGGCCGGTCGAGCCCGACGAGATGGTCGTCACCGCCGCCAGCTCGCCCCCGCGGTAGAGCCAGGCGCGCTGCCGGCCGAGGCTGACGACGAGCTCCGCCGCGCCGGCCCTGGGCGCGGCCGGGTTCCATTTCCATTCGCCGGCCTTCAAGGGCAGCGTCCCGCCGAAGACCCGGGCTTCGGCCAACGCCGCCCGCTCGCTATGGCCCCAGCCGAACTTGGCCGGGGCGGGCGGGGCCTTGGGCGTTGGCGTCGCGCAACCGGCGAGAAGGCCCACGAGGCCAAGCGAAATCAGGAGTTTCCGAGCCATCGTCAGTGCCTTGCTCCGGGCTGAATGAACCGATCCTTGACGTTGCGACGGGCCCCAACCATATGCCCGTCATCGCTTGGCACTCTCGCTTCGGGAGTGCCAGCGACAGCATTTCAACCATAGCAACCATGAGGGGCTAGCACATGGCTTTCAGGCCGCTTCACGATCGAGTCCTCGTCCGCCGCGTCGAGGCCGAAGAGAAGACTGCGGGCGGGATCATCATTCCCGACACCGCCAAGGAAAAGCCGCAGGAAGGCGAAGTCATCGCCGTCGGCACCGGCGCCCGCAACGACCAGGGCACCGTCACCCCGCTCGAGGTCAAGGCCGGCGACCGCATCCTGTTCGGCAAGTGGTCGGGCACCGAGGTCAAGGTCGACGGTGAAGACCTCATCATCATGAAGGAAAGCGACATCCTCGGGATCGTCGGCTGACCTCCAGCGCCTCGCTGCACCGGCAGCGATGTGCGTGACTTTAGTGAACTTCCAAAACTGAAAGGGTAGCCAACATGGCAGCCAAGGACGTGAAATTCAGCCGTGACGCCCGCGAGCGTATCCTTCGCGGCGTCGACATCCTCGCCGACGCGGTCAAGGTGACGCTGGGCCCCAAGGGCCGCAACGTCGTCATCGACAAGAGCTTCGGCGCGCCGCGCATCACCAAGGACGGCGTCACCGTCGCTAAGGAGATCGAGCTCAAGGACAAGTTCGAGAACATGGGTGCGCAGATGCTGCGCGAAGTGGCCTCGAAGACCAACGATCTCGCCGGCGACGGCACCACCACCGCCACCGTGCTCGCCCAGGCGATCGTCCGCGAGGGCATGAAGTCGGTCGCGGCCGGCATGAACCCGATGGACCTGAAGCGTGGCATCGATCTCGCCGTCACCAAGGTCGTCGAGGACATCAAGGGCCGCTCGAAGCCCGTCGCCAACAGCCAGGAAGTCGCCCAGGTCGGCATCATCTCGGCCAACGGCGACCGTGAAGTCGGCGAGAAGATCGCCGAGGCCATGGACAAGGTCGGCAAGGAAGGTGTCATCACCGTCGAGGAGGCCAAGGGTCTCGAGTTCGAACTCGATGTCGTCGAAGGCATGCAGTTCGACCGCGGCTACCTGTCGCCCTACTTCATCACCAACCCCGAGAAGATGTCGGTCGAACTGAACGACCCCTACATCCTCATCCACGAGAAGAAGCTGTCGAACCTCCAGGCGATGCTTCCGATCCTCGAGGCGGTCGTGCAGTCGGGTCGTCCGCTGCTGATCATCGCCGAGGACATCGAAGGCGAAGCGCTGGCGACCCTCGTCGTCAACAAGCTGCGCGGCGGCCTCAAGGTCGCGGCCGTCAAGGCGCCGGGCTTCGGCGATCGCCGCAAGGCGATGCTCGAGGACATCGCGATCCTGACCGGCGGCGAGATGATCTCGGAGGATCTCGGCATCAAGCTCGAGAGCGTCACCGTGGGCATGCTCGGCACCGCCAAGCGCGTCACCATCGACAAGGACAACACCACCATCGTCGACGGTGCCGGCCAGAAGGACGGGATCGAGGGCCGCGTCGCCGCGATCCGCCAGCAGATCGAGATCACCACCAGCGACTACGACCGTGAGAAGCTCCAGGAGCGTCTCGCCAAGCTCGCCGGCGGTGTCGCCGTGATCAAGGTCGGCGGTTCGACCGAGGTCGAGGTCAAGGAGCGCAAGGATCGCGTCGACGACGCGCTGCACGCCACGCGCGCTGCGGTCGAAGAGGGCATCGTCCCCGGCGGTGGTACTGCACTCCTCTACGCCACCAAGGCGCTCGAGGGCCTCAAGGGCGAGAATGACGACCAGACCCGCGGCATCGATATCATCCGCAAGGCGCTCTACGCGCCGGTCCGCCAGATCGCGTCGAACGCCGGTCATGACGGTGCAGTGATCTCGGGCAAGCTGCTCGATGGCAACGACGTCAATCTCGGCTTCAACGCCCAGACCGACACCTACGAGAACCTGGTCGCGGCCGGCGTGATCGACCCGACCAAGGTCGTCCGCACCGCGCTTCAGGATGCGGCCTCGGTCGCCGGCCTGCTCATCACCACCGAAGCGGCGGTGAGCGAGCTTCCGGACGACAAGCCTGCGGCCGGCGGCATGCCGGGCGGCATGGGCGGCATGGGCGGCATGGACTTCTAAGTCCTTCCATTCGGTCAAACGACAGGGGAAGGGGTCGGGCGAAAGTCCGGCCCCTTCTTCTTTTTGGACCGGCGCAAACCATTCGTTAGTCGCTAGCTGTTAATCCCGCGCCCACGATGGTCGAGGGTGTCATGGGCTTTCTGTTTGTCATCTTCTGGCTGTGGGTGGTCATCGCCGGCTTCAAGTCGGTCGGACGCCGCCTGTTCGGCTTCGTGACGGGCGTCTGGGTCGATCGCGACGAGGGTGCGCGCGGCATCTACTACCAGACCCAGCTCTACCAGGGCCCGACGGTGGTCACCAACCAGCCCGGCACCGCGCTGATCGATGCGCCGGCCGACATCTGGAGCCCGGCCGAGCGCCGCTCCTTCGGCCGCAAGCTCGCCGCCATGCCCGCGGTCAGTGCGGACGCCGTGGTCGGCGAGATGCAGCGCGAACTGACCAAGCTCATCCGAAACGCCGGCGACGTCGACAAGAACCTCGCCAAGTGGCGCGGCGAACTCCATCGGATCGAAGCGGCGCAGGCGGACTGGCACGGGCGCGCGGCGCTGGCGGTCGACAAGGGCCGCGATGCGCTGGCCAAGGCGGCGCTCGCCGAAAAGGCCAAGCTCGATCCGCGCGCGGACGGGCTTCGCGCCGACATCGGCCGGATGGAAGAGCTCGGCCGCGGCTATGCCCGCGACATCGGTGCGCTCGAGGCCAAGCTCAGCGAGAGCATGCGCCGCAAGGTGCTGGCCGAAACCCGCCTCGAGGGCGCCGAGGACAGCGTCCGCGCCCGTGAACTGGTGTTCGGCGAGCGCACCGCATCGGCCTTCTCCGATCTCGAACATGTCGAGCGCGCGGCCGATCTGGCGGAGGGACACGCCGAAGCGCTGACGCTCGGCAGCAATCCGGGGCTCGCCGGGGAATTCGCCGCGCTCGAGAAGCAGGACGCGCTCGACCGTGAACTGGCGGCGCTGAAAGCCGAGCGACAGCGCCCGGCCGCATAAGAAAAGGGCCGCCCGGTCGCCCGGACGGCCCTTCCCGAAATTGTCAGAACCGACGCGGCTTACTTGCCGGCGACGTTGTCCTGGCCGTTGGCGACGTCAGCAGCCGCGTCCGAAACGGCATTGGCGCCGTTCGAGACCGAGTTGCCAGCCGCGTCGAGCGCGTTGTCAGCAGCGGCGCTGAGGTTGTCGGTCGCGTTCAGCGCCGAGTTGGTGTCAGCCGCAGCTTCGGTCTCGATGGTGTTCTCGGTCGAGACGTTGTTGTCCGGCGCATTGTCCTGGCAAGCAGCGAGGCCGAGGCCGAGGGTCGCGACGGCGACGAGAGCGATCTTCTTCATATCGGTTTCCATCCCTTTGTTTATCGAAGGCCGCTTCCCCTTGAGACGAAACGGCGCTTCAAAGCGACCCGCCCATTTTTGGGTCAAGCCAGCGCGCGGATTTAGGTGAGGCCGGGGCGCCGTGCAATCGGGAATTGCGACGAACCGATTTTGGGCATGCAAGCGCTTGTAGATATAAAGATATCTTTATATCCTTATGTCCGTGACAACATCCCTTGCCCTCGCCGAGCTGTTTCAGGCCGTTGCCGACCCGAGTCGGCTGCGCCTGCTTGTCTTGCTGCGCGAGATGGAATTGACCGTCGGCGAACTGGCGCAGGTGCTCGGGCAAAGTCAGCCGCGGGTCAGCCGCCATCTCAAGATTCTGTCCGACGCTCGGCTGATCGAACGGCGCAAGGAAGGGAGCTGGGTCTTCTTGCAGCCAGGTCCCGAGACGCTCGTCGATCCGTTGTTCGCGCTGATCGCTGCGGCGGGTGATGAGCCCGCGGAGCGCCAGTTCGAGGCCGATCGTGCGCGTCTCGCCGCCGTTCGCGCCGACCGGGCCGAAGCTGCTGCGCGCTATTTCGCGGCGCATGCCGCCGAATGGGACCAGATCCGCTCGCTCCATGTCGCCGACAGCGAGGTCGAAGCTGCGATCCGCGAGGCGCTTGGCGATGGGGCGATCGGGCAGTTGGTCGACATCGGGACCGGCACTGGCCGGATGATCGAATTGTTCGGGACGCATGCGCAGAAGAGCATCGGGATCGACCGCTCGACCGAGATGCTCCGCCTTGCCCGCGTGAAGCTCGAAAGTGCCGGCGTCCAGGCGGTCTCGCTGCGGCAGGGCGACATGTACGCGCTGCCGCTGCCCGACGGGGAGGCCGATGTCGTCCTCCTCCATCAGGTGCTGCATTATGCGCAGTCGCCCGCGGCGGCGATCCAAGAAGGCGCGCGCCTGCTTCGGCCGGGCGGACGGTTGCTGATCATCGATTTTGCGCCCCACGACCGCGAGGAACTGCGCGACACCGCGCAGCACGCTCGCCTCGGCTTTGCCGACGAGGCGGTGATCGGCTGGCTCCGTGACGTCGGGCTCGAGGCAAGGGTCGTCCGCCACCTCGAGGGCGGTGAATTGACGGTGACATTGTGGGCGGGCGTCCTGCCGGCGCGCCGGGGCACGGAAAGGAAGGCCGCATGAGCAACGCTGCTGTGAACTTGGTCCCGGTGCCGCCCACCGAGCCCGCGCCGCTCTTCGCCCATGCCCGCGGCGACATCGACGTCAGCTTCGAATTTTTTCCGCCCAAGTCGGAGGGGATGAACGAGACCCTGTGGCGCTCGATCCAGATGCTCGAGCCGCTTTGTCCGCGGTTCGTGTCGGTGACCTATGGCGCCGGGGGCACGACCCGCGAGCGGACGCACCAGACGGTCGCCCGGATCGCGAGCGAGACGAGCCTCGCACCCGCCGCGCACCTCACCTGCGTCGACGCCAGCCGGGGCGAGATCGACGACATCGCCCGAAGTTACTGGGACGCGGGCGTGCGGCATATCGTGGCGCTGCGCGGCGATCCGCCCGAGGAGGGCCGTGACTATCAGCCGCACCCGGATGGCTATGCCGACGCGGCGGCGCTGGTGGCGGGCCTGAAGAAGGTCGCACCGTTCGAGATTTCGGTCGCCTGCTATCCCGAGGTCCACCCGCAGGCGGACTGTCCGGAGAGCGATCTCGACAACCTCAAGCGCAAGGTCGATGCCGGCGCCGACCGCGCCATCAGCCAATTCTTCTTTTCAGCCGACAATTTCTTCCGCTTCCGCGACCGCGCCGCGGCCGCCGGGATCGATGCGGAGATCGTTCCGGGCATCCTGCCGGTCAGCAACGTCGCCCAGACCCGCAAGTTCGCCGGTCTCTGCGGAGCCGAGATTCCCGGCTGGATGGACGCGATGTTCGAGGGACTCGACGCGCTTCCTTCTGCGCGTCAGCTTATCGCCGCGACCATCGCCGCCGAACTGTGCGGGCAACTTTATGCAGGCGGCGTCCGCCACTTCCATTTCTACACCTTGAACAGGGCCGAACTCGCTTATGCCATCTGCCACCTGCTCGGCGTCCGTGCGCCGTGCGAAGCCGCGGCGGCGCTGAAGTGAGCGTGCGCGAAGAACTGGTCGCCGCGGCGTCGGAGCGGATCCTGATTATCGACGGGGCTTTCGGAACCGAGATCCAGAACCGCGGGCTCGCCGAAGCCGATTATGCCGGCGATCTTGGCCTCGGCCACGACCAGAAGGGCAATAACGACATCCTCGCGCTCACCCGCCCGGACGTGCCCGAAGCCATCCACCGTGCCTATTTCGAAGCCGGGGCCGACATCGCCGAGACCAACACCTTCTCGGCCAACCGCATCAGCCAGGCCGATTATGGCGCCGAGCATCTGGTGCGCGCCATCAATGTCGAGAGCGCCCGCATCGCCCGCCGCGTTGCCGACGAATATAGCGCGCGCGACGGTCGCCGCCGTTTCGTCGCCGGGGCACTCGGGCCGACCAACAAGACGCTGTCGCTGTCGCCCGACGTCAACGATCCCGGCTTTCGCGAGATCGACTTCGACTATCTGAAGGACGTCTACCGCGAGCAGATCGATGCGCTTGTCGAGGGTGGGGTCGACTTCATCCTGATCGAGACGATCTTCGACACGCTCAACGCCAAGGCGGGGATCAAGGCCGCGCTCGAGGCCGGGGAGGCGCTGGGCCGCGATCTTCCGATCATGCTGTCGATGACGATCACCGATCTGTCCGGCCGCAACCTCTCGGGTCATACGGTCGAGGCCTTCTGGCATGCCGTCCGCCACGCCCGCCCGGTGACCATCGGGCTCAACTGCTCGTTCGGTGCCGAGCAATTGCGTCCCCACGTCCGCACCCTCGCCGACAGCTGCGACGCGCTGGTGATGGTCTATCCCAACGCCGGGTTGCCGAACGACCTCGGTGCCTATGACGAGAAGCCCGAGACGACCGCGAGCCTGGTGGGCGAGTGGGCCAGGGGCGGGCAGGTCAATATCCTCGGCGGCTGCTGTGGGTCCACGCCCGACCATATCCGCGCCATCGCCGATTTCGTGCGCGACCTTCCCCCGCGCGCCCTCCCGCATGTGCCCGTGAAGACCCGTCTCGCCGGTCTCGAACCCATGGTGATCGCCGCGTGAATTCCGCTTCCTTCGGTTCGTCCTTCGTCAACATCGGCGAGCGGACCAATGTCACCGGCTCGGCCAAGTTCAAGAAGCTGATCCTCGCAGGCGACTATGACGCCGCGGTCGAGGTCGCGCGCGACCAGGTCGAGAACGGCGCGCAGGTGATCGACGTCAACATGGACGAGGCGCTGCTCGACGGCGAGCTCGCCATGACAACCTTCCTCAAGCGGATCGCCGCCGAGCCCGACATCGCCCGCGTGCCGGTCATGATCGACAGCTCCAAGTGGAGCGTGATCGAGGCCGGCCTCAAGTGCGTGTCGGGGAAGCCGATCGTCAATTCGATCAGCATGAAGGAAGGCGAGGAGCCGTTCCTCGCCCAGGCCCGTGCCTGCATGGCCTATGGCGCCGCGGTCGTGGTGATGGCCTTCGACGAGGTCGGTCAGGCCGACACCGCCGAGCGCAAGATCGAGATCTGCGAGCGCGCCTACGGGCTGCTCACCGGCATCGGCTTTCCGCCCGAAGACATCATCTTCGACCCCAACGTCTTCGCCGTCGCGACCGGGATCGAGGAACATAACCGCTACGCGATCGACTTCATCGAGGCGGTGGCCGAGATCCGCCGCCGCTGCCCGCACGTCCATTTCTCGGGCGGCCTGTCGAACCTGTCCTTCTCGTTCCGCGGCAACGAGCCGGTGCGCCGGGCGATGCACTCGGTGTTCCTGTACCACGCCATTCCCGCCGGCCTCGACATGGCGATCGTCAACGCCGGCCAGCTCGACGTCTATGACGCGATCGATCCCGAGCTTCGCGATGCCTGCGAGGACGTCATCTTCGACCGCCGTCCCGATGCGACCGAGCGGCTGATCGCGATCGCCGAGCGTTTCCGCGGGACCGACGCGCAGCAAGAGGTGCGCGAGGCCGCGTGGCGCAGCTGGCCGGTCCGCGAACGCCTCGCCCATGCGTTGGTCAAGGGCATCGACGCGCATGTCGTCGACGACACCGAGGAAGCGCGCCGCACGGTGAAGCGTCCGATCGAGGTGATCGAAGGACCGCTGATGGACGGCATGAACATTGTCGGCGACCTGTTCGGCTCGGGCAAGATGTTCCTGCCGCAGGTGGTGAAGTCAGCGCGCGTCATGAAGAAGGCGGTCGCCCACCTGCTGCCCTTCATCGAGGCCGAGAAGGTCGCTGGCGAGAGCGCCGGCAAGGGCAAGGTCGTGATGGCGACCGTCAAGGGCGACGTCCACGACATCGGCAAGAACATCGTCGGCGTGGTCCTCGCCTGCAACGGGTTCGAGGTAATCGACCTCGGCGTGATGACGCCCTGGCCCAAGATCCTCGAGGCGGCGAACGAGAATGGTGCCGACATGATCGGTCTGTCTGGCCTCATCACGCCGAGCCTCGACGAGATGGTGACCGTCGCCGAGGAGATGGAGCGGGCCGGCATGCAGCGGCCGCTCCTGATCGGCGGGGCGACCACCAGCCGGGCGCATACCGCGCTGCGCATCGCGCCCAAATATTCGGGGCCGGTGATCCATGTCCTCGACGCGAGCCGCGCGGTGGGGGTCGCCTCGGCGCTGGTCAGCGACGGCCCGCAGAAGGACGAGCTGATCGGCCGGACCGCGAGCGACTACCAGCAGCTTCGCGAGCAGCGCGAGGGTCGCGGGCAGAGCGACCTGTCGCCGCTCGGCGAAGCGCGCGCCAATCGCTTTGACGGCGATGCGGCCGGGCCGAGTCCCAAGCCATTGCGCCCCGGCCTCCACCGGTTCGACGCGTGGGACATCGCCGACCTCCGGCGCGTGATCGACTGGACGCCCTTCTTCCGCGCCTGGGAATTGCATGGCGTCTATCCCGCGATTCTCGACGATCCGATCGTCGGCAAGGAAGCGCGTTCGCTGTTCTACGATGCCGAGGCGATGCTCGACCGGATCATCGAGGAAGGCTGGCTGATCGCCAGGGGTGCGGTGGGGCTGTGGCCCGCGCACCGCGAAGGCGACGATGTCATCGCCGACGGCAAGCGGCTGCCGTTCCTTCGCCAGCAGGTCAGGAAGCGCGCGGGCCGCGCCAACATGTGCCTCGCCGATTTCATCGCCGAGGCGGACGACTGGATGGGCGGCTTTGCGGTCGCGATCCACGGGATCGAACCGCACCTCGCCCGCTTCCAGGCCGACAAGGACGATTACAGCGACATCCTTCTGAAGGCGCTGGCCGACCGGCTCGCGGAGGCCTTTGCCGAGCGGCTTCACCAGCATGTCCGCACCGAGCTGTGGGGCTATGCGCCCGACGAAAACCTGTCGAACGAGGATCTCATCCGCGAGACCTATCGCGGAATCCGACCCGCTCCGGGCTATCCCGCCTGTCCCGACCACAGCCTGAAGCCGATCCTGCTCGAGCTGCTCGGCGAGGGCGAACCGGCAGGGGTCAGGCTGACCGAGAGCTTCGCGATGCTGCCGGCTTCGGCGGTGTCGGGCTTCTATTTCGCCCATCCCGACAGCGCCTATTTCGGCGTTGCCCGGATCGGGCAGGACCAGCTCGAGGACTATGCGACACGTCGCGGGGTCGATGTCGAGACGGCGGGACGCTGGCTGCGGCCCAACCTCGACTAAAGCCGGTCGAGCCGCCGCTTCGCCAAAGCCGCGCAATCGCGTAGGAGCGGGGACAATGCATCGCCTGTTGCTGCTCCTCGCCCTGCTGTTCGCTTCTCCCGCCGCCGCGCAGCTCGGCACGGGCACGGCGCACATGAAGCCGATGCTGGTCGCCGAAGGGCCGGCCATTCCCGGCCGCGAGGTCGAGCTCGCGATCCTGATGACGCCCGAGGACGGGTGGCACGGCTATTGGGAAAACCCCGGCGACGCGGGCAAGCCGATGACCGTGCAATGGGAGCTGCCGGCCGGCGCGGCGGCGGGGCCGCTGCGCTACCCGGTCCCGACCCGGCTGACGATCGCCGGGCTGATGAACTATGTGTTCAAGGGTCCCTATGCGGTGCTCGCGCGGCTGAAGGTGCCGGCCGACGCGCAAGGCACGCTGCCGGTTCGCGCCGACCTCGATTATCTCGTCTGCACCGATCAATTGTGCGTGCCCGAGCGCGGCTCGGTCGCGCTGAACATTCCGGTGGCGAACGGCCCGCGGGACGATCGCTTCGATGCGTGGCGGGCAAAGCTCCCGCAGCCGCTCGGGGCGCAGGCACGCTATGCGGTCGACGGGAGCACGCTCCGCCTCGGCATTCCGCTTCCGGCGTCGGTCACGGTGGGAACGCCTTATGCTTTCCCGCTCACCGACGACGTCATCCGTTATGCCGAACCACAGCGCTTCTTCCGCCAGGGTGACCTGCTGGTCGCCGAGCTTCCGTTAAAGGACGCGGCCAAGGGAAGGATGGCGGCGGTGGTCGATCTCGGCACCGGCCGAGCGCTTCGGGTCGACGGCGTCCCGGGCCCGGTGCCGAGTGGCGGCCGCGAGATCGGCGGCGAGAGCCAGAGCAGTTTACTTCTGCTGGCCTTGCTCGGAGCGGTGCTCGGCGGATTGATCCTCAACCTCATGCCTTGCGTCTTCCCGATCCTGGCGCTGAAGGCGCTGGCGCTTGCGCGGGCTGGCGGGGAGGAGCGGCACGCCCGGCTCGACGCACTCGGCTATACCGCGGGGGCGATTGTGGGGACGGGCGCGCTCGGCGCGGTGCTGCTGGCGCTTCGGGCCGGCGGGAGCGCGGCGGGCTGGGCGTTCCAGCTGCAGGATCCGCGCACGGTGCTGATCCTCGTGCTGCTCGGCACCGCGATCACGCTGAACTTGCTCGGCCTGTTCAAGCTGCCGGTGCTCGGCGGCGACAGCAATCCGCGCGGCGGTTTCGCGACCGGCGCACTCGCGGCGTTCGTCGCGACGCCTTGCGCGGGGCCGTTCATGGGCGCGGCGCTGGGAACGGCGCTGGTGCTTCCGGCGGCTGGGGCGCTGCTGGTGTTCGCGGGGCTTGGTCTTGGCCTCGCCTTTCCCTTCCTGTTGCTCGCCTTCATCCCCGCGCTTCGTCGGCGGCTGCCGAAGCCGGGCGCCTGGATGCTCCGATTGCAGCGTATTCTCGCAGTGCCAATGGCGCTGTCGGCGGGCGCCGCGCTGTGGCTGCTTTGGCGCCAGGGCGGGGAGAGAGCACTGTGGGTCGGATTTGCCGCGGTCGTGGCGCTCGCGCTCGTTCTGCTGGTCGTCGGGCGGCTCCAGAACCGGGGACGGAGCGCCTGGCCCGTCGGTCTTGCGGGGGCGGCGGGTGCGCTGGCGCTCGCCGCGACCCTGCCACCCGCCGCGCCGGCCGGTGCCCGCGCGCTGGCGGGCGTGACCCCGTGGAGCGAGGCGCGGGTCGCCGAAGCACGCGCGGCCGGGCGGCCGGTGTTCGTCTATTTCACCGCCGACTGGTGCCTCACCTGCAAGGTCAATGAGGCCGGAGCGATCGATCGCGACAATGTCCGCGAGGCATTCAACAAGGCGAATGTCCTCGTGCTTGCCGCCGACTGGACCAACAGCGATCCCGCGATCACCCGTGCGCTCGAGGCGCAGGGGCGGGCGGGTGTGCCGCTCTACCTCTGGTATGGGCGCGGCGCGGCGCAGCCCGAAGAGCTGCCGCAGGTGCTGACGCCGGCGATGCTGACCGATCGGGCGCAGGCGAGCATTGTCGGAGCGCGTTCAACGGGCTAGCGCCTGCGGCGCATGACACCACCCGACCTGTCCGCCATCCGTGCCACCGCCGAGCGTATCCGCGGCGCGGTCGTCGAAACCCCCTTCCTGCAGAGCCGGACCCTGTCCGAGATCATCGGCGCGGAGACGTGGCTCAAGTTCGAGAATCTGCAGTTCACCGCTGCCTACAAGGAGCGCGGCGCGCTCAATAAACTGCTCCAGTTGACCGCCGAGGAGCGCGCCAGGGGCGTGATCGCGGCGAGTGCCGGCAATCATGCGCAGGCAGTGGCCTACCACGGGCGGCGCCTCGGCATCCCCGTGACAATTGTCATGCCGACCAACACGCCGCTGATGAAGGTCGCGCAGACCGAGGGCCATGGCGCGCGTGTCCTCCTCTTCGGTGAGCGGTTCGACGATGCCTATGCCAAGGCGCGCGAGCTCGAGGCCGAGGAGGGGCTGGTCTTCGTCCACCCGTTCGACGATCCCGACATCGTCGCGGGCACGGGCACCATTGCGCTGGAGATTCTGGCGGCGGTGCCCGACCTCGATACGCTCGTGGTCCCGATCGGCGGCGGCGGACTGATCAGCGGGATCGCGATCGCCGCGCGTGCGCTCAAGCCGGGGATCGAGATCGTCGGGGTCGAGGCCGAGCTTTATCCTTCGATGAAGAACGTCGTCGAAGGCGGCTCGCAGAAGATCGGCGGCGACACGCTGGCCGAGGGCATTGCGGTCAAGGAGCCGGGCACGCTCACGCGGGCGATCATCAAGGAACATGTCGACCGGATCGAGCTCGTGTCCGAGCGGGATCTCGAGCATGCGGTGGCGCTGCTGGTGGGGATCGAGAAGACGGTGGTCGAAGGCGCGGGCGCGGCCGGACTGGCGCTGCTTCTCGCCCAGCCCGAGCAGTTCAAGGGTCGCAAGGTCGCGACGGTCCTGTGCGGCGGCAACATCGATACCCATCTTCTCGCCAACGTGCTGATCCGCGAGCTTGTTCGCTGCGGGCGAATCGCCAGGCTCCGGATCGGGGCGCAGGACCAGCCGGGCGCGCTTGCCTCGATCACCGCCTGCTTCCACGCGGGCGGGGTCAACATCATCGAGGTCAATCACCAGCGCATCTTCTCGAAGCTGCCGGCCAAGGACACGGTAATCGAGGTCGAGTGCGAGGCGCGCGACGCGCAGGCGATCGATGCGTTGGTCGAGCGGCTCGAAGGCAAGGGCTTCGTCGTCGAGCGCGCCGAACTCGACTAGGCCGCGCCCTCGCGTTCGCAGGCAGCGATCCGGAGCAGCATCGCGCCGGTCGCGAGGAAGCTGATCGCGAGGATCCACGAGAAGCTCGCGACGAGATCGCTGGTGGTGCCGAATAGCGCGACGATGATGCTCGCCAGTGGCAGGCCGAGGATCAGGATGGCGCCGAGCGCAAGATCGGTCGCGGCGGCAATTCCCGTCCAGCGGCGCACGGGAGACCCGGCCGCCCCATAGGTGGCGATCCCTAGCGCCAGCGCGCGCAGGAGCAGCCAGCCCGTGACCACCGTGATGTTGGGGAGGAAGCGGGTCTCGTCACGGGCGATGAACATCAGGCCGGCCGCCATGGTCGCGAGCCCCGCGGCCAGGGAGGGCAGGCGGGCGATTTGTCGCCCGGTCGCGGCGATGATCTCGCAAAGACCCGCAAGGAGCAGCAACTCGCCGACGACCAGCGCGCCGCTCGATCGGCCCACCTCCGGGAGCAGCAGGGCACCTGCGCCGAGGGCGAGGATGAGCCAGCCACAGAGGGCGCTGGTCCGGGCTCGGCGCTGGTCGGGAGTTGAGGTCATCTCACTTCCGTAACAGGAAAGCGGGCCGAGGGGTTCCCCTCCGCCCCGTTATGCGCGCGTCGGCGAGCAATCGGATTTTCCGCTCGTGATGGCGAAGATTGTTTGTTTGGGTCGATGAGTGGGCGCAGCTAGGGCAAGATTCGAAATTCCATTCGAGGAGGCTTTAAACATGGACGCAAAGACCGGCGATCTCAGCGGCGGCTGCCCATATAATCACGAGAGCAAGTCGCGGTCGCTGCTTGGTCGGCAGAACAAGGACTGGTGGCCCGAGTCGCTGCCGGTCGATGTCCTGACCCAGGGCGGCCTGTCACCCGACCCGATGGGGTCGGACTTCGACTATGCCGAGGCCTTCAACGCGCTCGACTATCAGGCGCTCAAGAACGATCTCACCGCGCTGATGACCGACAGCAAGCCGTGGTGGCCGGCGGACTATGGCCATTATGGCCCCTTCATGATCCGCATGGCGTGGCACGCGGCCGGCACCTACCGCACCGCCGACGGCCGCGGCGGCTCGAACAGCGGCCAGCAGCGCTTCGCGCCGCTCAACAGCTGGCCGGATAATGGCAATCTCGACAAGGCCCGCCGCCTGCTGTGGCCGATCAAGCAGAAGTACGGCAAGAACATCAGCTGGGCCGACCTCTTCATCCTCGCCGGCAACGTCGCGATCGAGAGCATGGGCGGGCCGGTGTTCGGCTTCGGCGGCGGTCGCCGCGACGTGTTCGAGCCCGAGCGGGACATCTACTGGGGTCAGGAAGAGAATTGGGTGCAGGGCGACGAAACCCGCATCCAGCCCGACCGCGAGATGGACCTCGAGAACCCGCTGGCGGCGATCCAGATGGGTCTCATCTACGTCAACCCGGAAGGTCCGGGCGGGAACCCCGATCCGCTCCAGTCGGCGCGCGACATCAAGATCACCTTCGAGCGCATGGCGATGAACCATGAGGAAACCGTCGCGCTGACCGCCGGCGGCCACACCTTCGGCAAGGCGCATGGCGCGGGCGATCCGAGCCATGTCGGCGATGCGCCGGAAGGCGCGGACATCGCGATGATGGGCCTAGGCTGGACCTCGACCCACGAGAGCGGGATGGGCGAGCACACGATCACCAGCGGCATCGAGGGCGCGTGGGTGAACACCCCGACCGAGTGGAGCGAGAACTATTTCCGCCTGCTCCTCGACTATGAGTACGAGCTGGTCCGCTCGCCCGCCGGCGCGCAGCAGTGGCAGCCGATCAATCAGAAGCCCGAGGACATGGCCCCGGCCGCGCACGATCCGTCGATCCGCGTCCCGACCATGATGACCACCGCCGACATGGCGCTCAAGGTCGATCCGGAGTTCCGCAAGATCAGCGAGAAGTTCCGCAACGACCATGAGGCGTTCAAGGACGCGTTCGCGCGCGCCTGGTTCAAGCTGTGCCACCGCGACATGGGTCCGAAGATCCGGTACCTCGGGCCGGAAGTCCCGGCAGAAGACCTCATCTGGCAGGATCCGATCCCCGAAGGCACCAAGCCGTCGGACGCCGACATCGCCGCGTTCAAGGATAAGATCCTCGGCGCCGGCTTCTCGGTCGGGCAGCTGGTCAAGGCGGCCTGGGCCTCGGCGTCGACCTATCGCCGCAGCGACCACCGCGGCGGGGCCAACGGTGCCCGAATCCGTCTCGAGCCACAGCGCGGCTGGACGGTGAACGAGCCCGAGGAACTCGGCGCGATCCTCGCCAAGATCGAGGAGCTTCGCGGCAATCTGTCGGTGGCCGATGCGATCGTGCTCGCGGGCACGGCGGCGGTCGAGAAGGCGGCGCGCGACGCCGGCTTCGACGTCACCGTACCGTTCGAGGGCGGCCGCGGCGATGCCAGCCAGGAGCAGACCGATGCGGACAGCTTCGACGTGCTCGAGCCGATGGCGGACGCGTTCCGCAACTACCTCAAGACCAAGCACAGTGTGCGCACCGAGGAGCTGATGATCGACCGGGCGGCCCTGCTCGGCCTGTCGGTGCCCGAGATGACGGTGCTGGTCGGCGGCCTGCGGGTGCTCGGCGCGACCTTCCAGAACCGCAAGGAAGGCGTCTTCACCAACCGCGTCGGGCAGCTCACCAACGACTTCTTCGTCAACCTGCTCGACAACGAAACCTTCTGGGAGGTCGTCGACACCAGCGCTGACGAAGAGTTCATCGGCTACACCCGCGGTGGCCGTCAGGAGAAGTGGCGCGCAACCCGTACCGACCTCATCTTCGGGTCGAACAGCCAGCTGCGCGCGACGGCCGAGGTCTATGCCGAGAAGGGCAACGAAGAGCTCTTCGTCCGCCACTTCGTCGCGGCCTGGACCAAGGTGATGAATGCGGACCGTTTCGACCTGCTGCCGACCCGCAAGGTCTCGGCCGATCAGGCTGGCGACGGGACCAACCGCGGCGTCTGATCCGCGGATTCAATGTCCAAAGGGAGGGCCGGCGGAGCGATCCGCCGGCCCTTTTCCTATTCGCTGCGGAGCCGGCGCAGTTCGTCGGCGAGCAGGCGGAATTCGGCCTCTCGCGGGCTGCCCTGGCGCCAGATGAGCGCGACGTCGCGGCGGGCGTCGTCCGAAGCGAGCGGATGCGCCTCGACCTGCGTGCCCAGAAGAAGCCCCGCGCTGACGGCCATCTCGGGGACGATCGTAACGCCGAGCTTGTTGTCGACCATCTGGACGAGCGTGTGGAGGCTCGTACCCAGCATCATCGAGGAAGCGCGAAGCTCGGGCCGGTTGCACGCGGCCAGCGCATGGTCCTTGAGGCAATGGCCGTCCTCGAGCAGAAGCATGCGATTGGCGTTGATGTCCTCGGGCCGCACCTCGCCCTCGGTCACCTCGCCCGGCGCTGCCGCGACCATCAGCCGGTCCTCGAACAGGAGTTCGTGCGCGATGTCGCCGCAGGCGAAGGGCATGGCGAGCAGCACGCAGTCGACGGACCCGCGCTGCAGGCTGTCGCAGGCGGCCGCGCTCGGCTCCTCGCGCAGGAACAGCTTCAGCTGGGGGTAGGAAGCGCGCAGGCGCGGCAGGAGCGGCGGCAGGAGGAAGGGAGCGATGGTCGGGATCACCGCCATGCGCAACTCGCCGGTCAGCGGTTCACGCTCGGCCTGCGCCATGTCGGCCAGTTCCTCGGCGGCGCGGAGCACGAGTCTCGCCTTGGCGACGATTCGCAGCCCGAGCGGCGTGAAGCGCATCACCCGGCGCGAGCGCTCGACCAGTGTCGAACCGAGCAGGGTCTCGAGTTCGCGCAGCGAAGCCGAGAGCGTCGACTGGGTGATGAAGCAGGTTTCGGCCGCCCGACCGAAATGGCCATGGTCGTGCAGCGCGATCAGATACTGGAGTTGCCGCAGGGTCGGGAGATAGGCTGTCATTAATCCGCTCACTTGTCATGAGCGCTCTAAGTTGTTGGACCGAACAAAGCAAAAGCGGCATCACGGCGCTAACGGCCTTGCCCTGTTCCCCTGCACGGCACGCCGGGCCGCCGCCGCGACCCACTTCGGTCTGATCCCCTTGGACCGGCTAGCACAGCGGCGGCGGCCACTTTTTCTTGACCCTTACCGTATTATGCGGGTAATACGCCCCCAACTGATTGGGGGAGTGGTCCATGCGTCTGTCGTCGTCTCTGGCCATCGTGGCCGTGCTTGCCGCTACACCCGCACTCGCCGTGCCCGCGGGTTTGTCCGCCCGGGCAAATGCGCTGCTGGCGAATGAGGTGGGCGCCGAAAACCCCGGTGTGGCCGCAGTGATTTCGGACAACGGCAAGGTCGTCTGGAAAGGCGCGGCCGGGCGGGCGACCGTCGACGGTAAGACCGCGCTCCGTCCCGACAGCCTGTTCCGCTACGCCTCGGTCTCCAAGCAGTTCACCGCCGCGCTTATCCTGAGGCTCGTCGACGAGGGCCGGCTCTCGCTCGACGACAATCTCGGCAAGCTGCTTGCGGCCGAGACCCCGGCGGCCTGGCATGCGGTCACCGTCCGCCAGCTGCTCAACCATACGTCGGGCGTGCCGAGCTACACCTCGAAGCCCGGGTGGATGGTCGAGGCAAATACGGCGAGGGCCTATACGACGCAGGGCCTGATCGACGTCACCCGCGACCAGCCGCTCGATTTCGCGCCGGGCACGCAATTCCGGTACAACAATAGCGGCTATGTCCTCCTCTCCGCGATCGCCGAGAAGCTGACGGGCAAGCCCTGGTACGTCGCGCTGCGTGAGCGGATCACGGGGCCGCTGGGCCTCACCTCCATTCGCTGCGGATGCGAGCCGGGGCCGGCGACGGTCGACGGCTTCACCGCGGGTGGCGCTGCGTCGCAGCGGATCGACATGAGCGTTCCGAGCGGGGCAGGGGCGTTGGTCGGCAATGCCGGCGATCTCGCCAAATGGGCCGCCGCGCTGCACGGCGGCCGAATCCTCAGTCCGGCGTCCTACCGGGCGATGATCACCCCGCAGCTGCCGGCCGGTGAGACCGCGCGCTACGGCTTCGGTATCGGGCTCGGCGAGGTGCGCGGCGAGCCGACGATCGGGCATAACGGCGGCATTTACGGCTTTCAGACCGAGACCATCTATCTGCCCGGCCGAAAGCTGTTCGTGGCGGTGCTCGGCAACAGCGACAGCGGGCCGGTCGACAGCGGAATCCTCGCCCGCCGCCTGGCCGCCGAAGCCATCGGTGCGCCGTTGCCGGTGATGAAGGCGCAGGCGTCCGATCTCAACGCGCTGACACCCTATCTCGGCATTTATCGCGATTCGCAGGGCGAGCGCCGCTTCCTCGTTCGCGACGGCAAGCTCTTCACGCAGCGGGCTGGCAGCGGCGTCAACGAGGTATTCGCGGCGGGCGGCAACCGCTACTTCTACGGCCCGCGCTCACTCAGCTATTTCGAGCTGTCGAAGGGCCCGGATGGCACGCCGCGCATGACCTTCTACGCTAATGGCGCGCTCAAGCCCGACGTTGCGACCTGGAGCGGTCCGGTGCCCAAGGACATCGCCCTGTCGCCAGCCCAGATGGATCGACTCGCCGGCACCTATGCGCGCGGACCGGCCGTGATGACCATCGCCCGGAGCGCGGCAGGCCTGACCGCGCAACTGACCGGGCAAACGCCCTTCGCGATCGAGGCCACCGGACCGCTCGAATTCCAGGTTCCCGCCGTGAAGGCACTCCTCACCTTCGAGGAAGCGGATGGAAAGATCGTACGCGTGGTGCTCAGCCAGGCCGGACGCACCATTCCCTTCGAGCGCAACTGATCAGTCGCGCAGCGGGGCGCCCGCCAGTCCCTCGATCTGCGCCACGGCCACCTCACGGATCGCCGAGCGATCAAGCCCGCAGGCGCGTGCGATTTCCTCGCCGGCAAGACTGTCGCCGATTGCGAGCAGGGTCAGGCTGAGCGTCATCCGGTCGACCGGGCGGACGTCGCCGGCGGCGCGCATCACGCGGATGATCCGCTCGATGGTGGCGATCACCGGCTCGAGCGCTTCGCGCTGGCGAGTAAGCGCGACCCAGCCGATCAATTCGCCCGCGCCCTCGCGGCGGAAGGCCTCGAACATGGCGTCGATCACCTGACGCTCGCTGCCTTCGCCGCGGCGACGCTGCTCGATCGCGCTTTCGATCGAACTCGACACCGTGCGGGCGATCTCCTCGGCCAGCGCGCGCTGAAGCCCCGCCGCCGAGCCGAAATGGTGGAGAAGATTGGCATGAGTGCGGCCGACGCGCGCCGCCACCGCCTGCAGTGTGACCGCCGCGGCACCCTCTCGGGTCAGCAGGTCGCGGGCCGCGGCGAGCGCGGCGGCGCGGCTCTCTTCAGGGGATACTCGGCGCCGCTCGAGCGGTTTTATTGACATTCTTGTAAGCAATCATAAGATATAACAGTGTCTCGATTGGAGGACCGGCATGAGTGTGGCAAGTCTTGAGCGTTCGAAGGCAACCCCGGAGGATCTGACGATCACCGTTCGGGACCGCCGATTCGGACGCGAGGAGCAGACCCCGCGCTGGTGGCTCAACAATTCGCCGTTCGAAACCGCGCTTTACAACGCGCTCTCGGCCACCTTCCCCAAGGGAGAGGCCTATTTCATCGAGAGCATCCGCGCATTCCGTGATCACGCCGACGAGAAACTGAGCGGCGAGATTCGCGCCTTCACGACCCAGGAAGTGATTCACAGCCGCGAGCATCTGGCGTTCAACCGGCGCGCGGTGGAAGCAGGCTACGACCTCGCGCCGCTCGAAAAGACCGTCCAGGAAAGCCTCGACCTGTTGAAGGGTCGTCCGCCGATCCTCGACCTGGCGGCGACCATGGCGCTTGAGCATTTCACCGCGATCATCGCGCACGAATTGCTCGCCAATCCGCGCCACCTCGCCAATGCCGACCAGGCGACCGCCGACTTGTGGCGGTGGCACGCGGTCGAGGAGATCGAGCATAAGGGGGTCGCCTATGACACCTGGCTCGCCGCGACCAAGGACTGGAGCCGCTGGAAGCGGTGGAAGGTCAAGTCGCTGCTGATGGTGCTGGTCACCCGCAATTTCGTCCATCACCGCACGCAAGGCGTACTCGAACTGCTCCGGCAGGATGGCATCACCGGGCTTCGCGCCTGGGCCGGCGCCTTGTGGGTGATGTGGGGCAAGCCCGGCATCTTCCGGAAGGTCGGCGCGGCCTGGGTCAGCTATTTCCTGCCGGGCTTCCACCCGTGGAACCACGACGATCGCAAGCTCATCGCCGGCTGGGACGCGACTTACGATTATCGTCAGGAGCCGCCGGCGCGGCGCGTGCGCCGGGCGGCCTAGGCCGCCAGCGCCTCCGACCCGTCGTCGAGATCAAGCGCGAATAGACGGGTGAGCTGTTCGCCGCCGCGCGCGCAGCTGTGCCGCGGGGCTATACGGCCGGTCGGGACGAAACCGAGCTTCTCCAGCACCCGCCCGCTCGCCGGATTGTCGATGAAATGCGAGGCCTCGAGCCGCGTTACGCCGATGGTCCGGGCAATCTCGACGAGCTGCTTGCAGGCTTCGGTCGCATAGCCCTGACCCCAATGGGCCCGCGCGATCCAGTAGCCGAGCTCGACCCCGCCATTGTCGCGCCGAGAAAAACCGGCCGCCCCGATGAGCTCGGGCGCGCCGTCGGTCCGCTTCATCAGCAGGAAGGTCGGCAGCACCGGGTCCTGGGGCGCTTCGAGGAAGGCCCGGGCCTCGTCGTGGCCATAGGGCCAGGGGGCGGTGGCGAGATTGCGGACAATGGCCTCGTCGGCGATCGCGCGGGCGAGCGCGAGCGCGTCCTCGGCCCAGCCGGGTCTCAGCAGCAGTCTCTCGGTACGAGCGAACATCGTGGACCTTCCCTTCCCTCGGCTCCGCTTGGCAGAACCTGATGACAGTTCAGGGAGAAGAAAAAGAAAGGGAGAAGAGGGGGCTTCCCTCTTCTCCCTTCCAGGTCCTCGGATGAAGTCCTGTACCGGGCTGCCCCCTCCTGGGACGGCCCGTCAGCGACCAATCCCTATTCGGCTGCGTCCGCCATCGGCGCCATATTAAGCGCCTCGACGTGGACGAACTTGCGGCCTTGGCGGCCGTCACGGAACGCAACTTTCCCGTCGGTAAGCGCGAAAAGTGTGTGATCCTTGCCGAGGCCGACGTTGGCGCCCGGGTACACGCGCGTGCCGCGCTGACGGATGATGATGTTGCCGGCGACGACCGATTCGCCACCGAACTTCTTCACGCCGAGACGCTTGCTCTCGGAATCGCGGCCGTTACGCGACGAGCCGCCTGCCTTCTTATGTGCCATGGTGTGTTACGCCTTCGGAGTCTTCTTGGCCTTGCCCTTAGCAGGCGCAGCATCCTGAGTCGAGTTGGTCACGTCCTGCGTGGCTTCGGTGCCGGCATCGGCGGGGACGACGCCCTCGCTCGAGGCGACCTTGGTCTCGTCGATCTCGCCCGGGGCGGGAGCGGCCTTGGCCTTCTTCGGCGCGGCCTTCTTGGCGTCGCCATCGGCCTGCTTCTGCTTCTCGCCGCCGATCGAGACGATCTTCAGGATCGTGTGCTGCTGGCGGTGACCGGCCTTGCGGCGGTAGTTGTGACGGCGACGCTTCTTGAAGACGACGACCTTCTCGCCCTTCGCCTGCGCGACGATCTCGGCGGCGACGGTCAGGCCGTCGGTGCCCTTGAGATCGCTACCGTCACCGGCCAGCAGGACATCGCCAAGGGTGATGCTGTCGCCGGCATTGCCGTCCAGCTTCTCGACGACGATCTTGTCTCCCGGTGACACGCGATACTGCTTGCCGCCGGTGCGCACGATAGCGAACATGGGCCTCTTCTCTTTTCTTTGCTCGAAAGCCTGGATTTCTTGACCCATGCGGCAGCGTGGCGCCGGCCCGCGCGGGAAAGCGTGCCCCCTAGGTGACGAAGGCCGCTTCGTCAACCGACGGGATAGGCGGTCGAGGCCTTGCAACGCTCCATCGCGAACTTGGAAGTGACGTTCTTGAGCGGCCCGGCGGCGATCAACTCCTTATAGAAGCGATCGAAATCGGCCATGTCGCGGACCGCGACCCGAAGCCAGTAATCGGTTTCGCCCGCCATCCGGACGACTTCGAGCACTTCGGGCAGCCGCGCGACGCCCGCGAGGAAGCGCTCCTGCCACTCGCTGCTGTGGTCGCGCGCCTCGACCTCGATGAAGACGATGAGGTCGAGACCTAGCGAGCGCGGGTCGACCAGCGCCACGGTCTTTTCGATGACACCGGATGCCCGGAGTTTCTGGATCCGGCGCCAGCAGGGGGTGGGGGAGAGGCCGACCCGCGCGCCGATGTCGGCCACGGGCAAGGTCGCGTCCTCCTGGAGGATCGCGAGAATCCGCCGGTCGGTCTGATCCATTTTCATCATCGCCGCAGATTGAGCAAAAACTTGCAGGATTGCAACGCGGCTTGCAGCGGGCTTGTTATTCCCATCCCCCTCTTGCGGAACCCCGTCCGTGGCGGCAAATTCAAGGTGTTCCGAGCGGAAGCGTCTTGTTCAGAGCACGCAAGATTTTTCCAAATCGGGATAGCCGGCAGCCTTGATGCCACCTGGGTCGAGGCAGCCGGCGTCTCCATGTTGACCCCTTGAGAGACTTGGCCCCGGCGGAACCCTCCCGCCGGGGCCGCTTTTCGTGCAAAACACGACACAGGCTGTTGTTTTCTCGGCACAGTTCCCGCAAAGCGACGCTTTGGATGTCCGATGATCTTGGCGTGGCCTCGTGGAAGATGTCTCTTCCGTGACAGTTGAACGGGGGCGCCGCCGCCCCCGCGAGCACACAGGGGAGCATCACGCATGACGAGCCGCCTTCTTCCGGGTCTGTTGCTGACCATCAGCCCGCTCGGTCTCCTCGCCGCATCCCCGGCAAGCGCCGCGCAGCCCGGCACCGCTGCCCAGCAGCCGCCAGCGCCGACAACCGCCTCCGCCGCGCCCGAGGACCAGTCCGCGACTTCGCCGGAAAGCACCATCGTCGTCACCGGCACCCGCCGCACCGACCGCACGATCGCCGATTCGCCCGTTCCAATCGACGTCATCGGCAGCGAGGCTCTGGCAAGCTCGGGCCTCGGCGAGACCAACAAGATCCTCAACAACCTTGTGCCGTCGTTCAACTTCCCGCAGCCGTCGATCGCCGACGGGACCGACGTCATCCGTCCGGCGTCGCTGCGCGGCCTCGCGCCCGACCAGACGCTGGTCCTGGTCAACGGCAAGCGCCGCCACGTCTCCTCGCTGCTCAACATCAACGGCACGGTCGGTCGCGGAAGCACCGCGGTCGACCTCAACAACATCCCCGGGCTCGCCATCGACCGGATCGAGGTGCTTCGCGACGGCGCAAGCTCGCAATATGGCTCGGACGCGATCGCGGGCGTGATCAACGTGCGGCTGCGCAAGAGCCCGCGGGGCGGCAAGGCGCAAGTCAGCTACGGCAAGTACATCACCCAGCTCGAGGACGTGCCGCAGCTCCTGTCGCTGCAGGATGTCGGCGGGACGGCGGTGGTCAGCACCACCGACAGCCGGGTCCTCGTCGGCAATTATGGCAGCGACCGGAAGGTGCGTGACGGCGCCTTGCTGACTCTGGGCGCGAACATCGGCGTGCCGCTCGCCGGCGGCTATCTCAACGTGACCGGCGAATTCCGGGACCGTGACGCGACCAACCGCGCGGGCTTCGACGTCCGGCCGAATTATATCCGGCCGACCGCGGCGGTCGATCCGCGCGAACTGAGCTTCAACCGGCTCAATTTCCGGCTCGGCGATCCCAAGACGCGCGACGTCAACCTGATCGCCAATGCGGCGGTGCCGATCGGGGCCGACGGTTTTGAAGTCTACAGCTTTGCCACCTTTGCCGACCGCAAGGGCCGCTCGGCAGCCAATTATCGCCAGCAATCGTCGGTCAACAATCGCGACTTCTCGACGATCACGCCGTCGACCACGCCGAGCAACGCCAACTTCACCGCGCTGACACCCGACGGATTCCTTCCGGAGATCGCGTCGCGCTACAAGGACTGGGCCGCCGCCCTCGGCGTCCGCGGCGCACTTGCCGGCTGGAACGTCGACCTATCGGGCGTCTACGGGCACAACCAGATCGACTACCGGACCGAGAACAGCCTCAACACTTCCTACGGCACGACCAGCATTCGCAACTTCGACAGCGGCGGCCTGCGCTTCAACCAGTTCACCGCCAATCTCGACGTCAGTCGCGAGTTCAACGCTGGCTTCTCCAAGCCTTTGTCGGTGGCCTTCGGGGCCGAATATCGCCGCGACAATTTCAAGGAGCGGCCAGGCCAGCGCGAATCCTATGCCGCCGGCCCGCTGTTCATCGCGCCGGTCGCCACCACCGCGGCGAATTGCACGACACTTGGCGGCGTCTATGCCACCGCGACCGGGATTTGCAGCTTCCCGGGCCGGGCCGCGCCGTTCGGCGCGCAAGGTTTCCCGGGCATTCCCGACTATGCCAGGCTCAGCAAGAGCCGCAGTAGCAAGGCGGCCTATGTCGAGCTCGACACCGACCCGCTGCCCGGCCTGACCACGACCATCGCCGGCCGCGTCGAGGATTATTCAGACTTCGGCAGCACCGCGAATGGCAAGGTCGCGCTGCGCTATGAGTTCATTCCGGCGATCGCGATCCGCGGATCGGTCTCGACGGGTTTCCGCGCGCCGTCGCTCCAGCAGCAATATTACACCGGCTTCTCGACCAACTTCATCAATGGCCTGCCGGTCGACATCGTGACCTTCCCGGTCAGTTCGGCAGTGTCGAGCGCGCTCGGTGCCAAGCCGCTCAAGCCCGAGAAGTCGACCAACGTCTCGGCCGGCCTCACCCTCAATCCGCTGCGCGGACTGACAGTCACCGCCGACTATTTCCATATCAAGCTCAAGGACCGGATCGTCCTTACCGAGAATCTCGGCGCGTTCGGTAGTGGCACGTCGGCGCAGAATACCGCGGTCCAGGCGATCCTCACCGCCAACAACCTGTCGGGCTTCGGCGCGGCGCGCTTCTTCATCAATGGCCTCGACACGACGACGAGCGGCCTCGACGCGGTCGGTACCTATCGCTGGAAGTGGGATGGTCTTGGCAGCTGGTCGCTGTCGGCCGCCTACAACCGGACCAAGAACCGCATCGACCGGCGCCTCAACGCGCTCGGGCCGCTGGCGCAGATCCCCGGGCTCGTGCTGTTCGGCCGGGTCGAGGGCATCCGCTTCGAGCAGGGCCAGCCGCGCGACAAGGTCGTGCTGTCGGCCGATGGCAACGTCGGCAAGTTCGGGGTGACCGCCCGCACGACCCGCTTCGGCCGGGTCATCTCGCCGGGCGCGGCAGCGCCGCTGATCAACACGACCAGCGTGACCGATTACGGGCCCGACGATCTGGTGCTGCAGCCCAAGTGGATTTCCGATCTCGAACTTCGCTACTCGGTCGGTCCGGTGCAACTCGCGGCGGGCGCGAACAACCTGTTCGACGTCTACCCGACGCGGCGACCCTTCGGTCCGCGCCCGACCACGGTCGGCGGCAGCTATCCGATCGACGCCTACTACATTCCTTACAGCGGCTTCTCGCCGTTCGGCTTCAACGGGCGCTTCCTCTACGGCCGGGTCAGCATCGACTTCTGATCGGTCGCCCAAAAGAAAGCCCCGCGTCGGTCGTCCGGCGCGGGGCTTTTCTTATGGCCGAAAGGGCGCGGATTTAGTGCCGGTGCTCGGGCCGAAGCTTGTAGCGGCCGGGCTCGAACGCCTCGAACAGATTGTCGATTGCCGGGTGGTCGACCGGCTCGTCCTCATGATCGGGGACGAGGTTCTGCTGCGAAACATAGGCCACGTAGCTGCCTTCGCCATTCTCGGCGAGAAGGTGATAGAAGGGCTGTTCCTTCGCCGGGCGGATTTCGGCGGGGATCGCCTGATACCATTCCTCGCTGTTGGCGAAGACCGGGTCGACATCGAAGATCACGCCGCGAAAATCGAGCAGCCGATGGCGCACGACTTCTCCGATGCCGAAGCTCGCACGGGCGATCGGAGGAGTCGCGATATCGGTCACGGGCAAGGAACGAACGAGGGGACGCATGGCTGCAACTTAGGTGATTGCGTCGGCGCTGCAAGTCGCCTCAGAAGGCGACGCGCTCTCCCTTCCAGTCGAAGAAGCCGCCGCTGTCGGCGGGCGTGAGGCCGTCGAGGACCTCGATCAGGCGCTCGGCGGAGGTGGCGGAGTCGAACAGCCTTTCCGCAGCCACATTGCCCTGGAAGGGCCGGCTCATCGCGGTGTCCACCGTCCCGGGGTGCAGCGCGACGACGACGGCCGTGGGCCGGGTGCGCATGATCTCGATGGCGGCGGTGCGAACGAACTGATTGAGCGCGGCCTTGCTTGCCCGGTAGCCGTACCAGCCGCCGAGGCGATTGTCCGCGATACTTCCGACCCGCGCCGAAAGCAGGGCGACTTTGGCGCCCTCGTCTCGGCTGAGCAGCGGCACGAAGTGGCGCAGGACAAGCGCGGGGCCGATCGCATTGACGAGGAAGCTGCGCATCAGATGGTCTTGGGTCAGGTCACGCAGCGCGCGCTCGGGCCGCAGGTCGCCGTCGTGGAGGAGGCCTGTCGCGACGATCAGGCGATCGATGCGGTCGAACGGCAGTGCGGCCGCGGCATCGGCGATGCTCGCCTCGTCGGTAAGGTCGAAACCGTTGAGGCTGCGCGAGAGGCGGTGGACGGTCTCGCCGCGCGTTTCGAGGCGGGCGGCAAGCGCGGCGCCGATTCCGCCCGAGGCGCCGATCACGATGCTGTTCATGGTGTCGACTCAAAGCCGACCGCCGTCATCGCGCCAAGCTGGCCTGATGCCCAATAAGCGCTAGGCAAGGGCTGGACACGCTGCTAGTGGACCGCCGCGACCCCCGGCCGACCGGCCGGTGCCTTGCTTCTCATCTACGCGGAGAGGTGGCTGAGTGGTCGAAAGCACCGCACTCGAAATGCGGCGTGCCCTCACGGGTACCGTGGGTTCGAATCCCACCCTCTCCGCCAGATGATCTTCTCGACCTAGACCTTCAGCGCGGCCGCTGCCTTTGCCGCGGCGCCGATGTCGGCCAAAGTCATGCCCTTCTTCACCATCCAGCTTCCGCCGATGCAGGCGACCGCGCGTTCGGCCAGATAGTCGGCCGCGCTTGCTTCCGTGATACCCCCGGTCGGGCAAAAGCGGACCTGGCCGAAGGGGGCGGCGAGGGCGCGAATGGCGGGCAGGCCACCCGAGGCTTCGGCCGGAAAGAATTTGAACCGCGTGAGGCCGAGGTCGAGGCCGCGCATGATGTCGCCGGCGGTGGCGACGCCGGGCAGATAGGCGATGCCGCTGGCGGTTGCGGCCTTGGTCAGTGTCTCGGTCAGGCCCGGGGCGACGATGAATTCGGCGCCCGCTTCCTGTGCTTCGCCGAGATGGCGCTCGTTCAGCACCGTGCCCGCGCCGACGATCGCGCCCGGGACCTGCGCCATGGCGCGGATCGCGTCGAGCGCGTCGGGGGTGCGCAGCGTGACTTCGAGCACGGGCAGGCCCGCTTCGACCAGGGTGGCGGCAAGCTCGGCGGGATCATGCTCGCCGCCCATCACCAGCACGGGGATGACGGGCGCGGCCTGCATGACGGCATCGATCAACATGGAAAGGCTTTCGCAAAGGCCGCCGCGGCACCGAAGAGGCCGGGCTGGGGATGGGTGATGAGCTTGACTGGAAGGCCGTCCATGCGCCGCTCGAAGCGGCCCTTGGCGATGAACCGGTCGCGGAAGCCCGAGCGCGGCAGGTGATCCTTGAGGCGGAAACCAAGGCCGCCGCCGATTGCGACCGCGCTCGCGCCTTGAGCCAGGGCAAGATCACCCGCGACCGCACCCAGCGTCAGGCAGAAGCGGTCGAGCGCGGCGGCGGCCAGGCTGTCGCTGCCGTCGAGCGCGGCGCCCCACAGCAATTTCTCGTCGCGAAGCTCGGCCGGACGTCCTTCGATCGACGCCAGCGCTTCGTAGATGTTCATCAGGCCGCGGCCGGACAGGATGCGCTCGACCGACACGCGGCGGAAGCTGCGGCGAAGCTCGGCGAGGATCCGGTCCTCGAGAGCATCGAGCGGCGCGAAGTCGACGTGCCCGCCCTCGGTCTCGATCACGCGATAGTCGGCGCCGTCTCGCAGGAGGCCGGCCACTCCCAGACCCGTGCCCGGGCCCAGGATGGTGATCATTCCCTCGGTCGGAAGCGGCCCATCGGGTCCGCACAGATGCATGTAGGCCGTGCCGTCGAAGGCGGCGACGGCATGGGCGACCGCGCCGAAGTCGTTGACGACGACATAGTCCTTTACGCCGAGCTTTTCGGGGATGAGCGCCGGCCGAATCACCCAAGGGTTATTGGTCAGCTTGAGGAGTTCGCCGCCGACGGGACCGGCGAAGCTGATCGCGAGCGCGTCGGGGAGTGGAGCACCCACCCGGCGGCCGAATTCCTGCCATGCGAGCTGGAAGCTGCCGTGGTCGGCGGTCTTGAGGGTGACCGGCTCGTCGAGCGTCAGCGTGCTTCCCTCGCAGGTCGCCAGCGCAAAGCGGGCGTGCGTTCCGCCAATGTCGGCGGCCACGATCTGACGGGTCATGCGGTTTCGGTTTCCATGAGGTGGAGCATGGCGGACGCGCCCCGTTCGGCATCGTCGGCCTCGCGGCGCATCAGCGCGAAGAGTTCGCGGCCGGTGCCGACGGGCGGCGGCGGCGCATTGGCCGGCGACCGCGTGGCAAGGTCGACGCCGACGGCTTCGAGCGTGCCGGTCTCGGCGCACAGGCGCACGACGTCGCCGTCCTGCAGCTGCCCGAGCGGGCCTCCGCCGAGTGCCTCGGGCGAGACGTGGATTGCGGCCGGCACCTTGCCGCTTGCTCCCGACATGCGGCCATCGGTGACGAGCGCGACGCGGTGGCCGCGGTCCTGCAGCACGCCGAGCGTCGGCACGAGCTTGTGAAGCTCGGGCATGCCATTGGCGCGCGGGCCCTGGAAGCGGACGACCACCACGACATCGCGGTCGAGTTCGCCGGCCTGGAAGGCCTGTAGCACCGCGTTTTGATCCAAGAACACACGGGCCGGCGCCTCGACCGTCCAGCGGGCCCGCTCGACCGCGCTCGTCTTGAAGGTCGCGCGACCGAGGTTGCCCTTGACCAGGCGCATGCCCCCGTCGGGCAGGAAGGGCTTGTCGACCGTGCCGAGCATGGTGTCATTCCGGCTCTCGGTGACCTCGCGCCAGACGAGTCGGTCGCCGTCGAGCTCGGGATGGCTCGTCCACGCCGCAAAATCATCGGCACCGGCCGCGAGGATGTCGGTGTGAAGCAGTCCGGCGTCTCCCAGCTGACGGGCGATCCACGCGATGCCGCCGGCATAATGGAAGTCGTTCACGTCGCCCGAGCCATTGGGATAGACGCGCGCCAGCAGCGGCACCGCTGCCGAGAGGTCGTCGAAATCTTCCCAGTCGATGACGATCCCAGCCGCGCGTGCAATCGCCGGCAGGTGGATGGCGTGATTGGTCGAACCACCCGTCGCCATCAGCCCGATCATCGCGTTCACGATGGCGCGCTCGTCGACGCAATGGGCGAGCGGCCGCTCGTGCTTCGCCGCGAGGTCGGCAAGGCGGTGCACCGCTGCCTGCGTGAGACGCGGGCGGAGCGGGGTATTCGGCTGGACGAACGCGCTGTTGGGGATGTGCAGCCCCATCAGCTCCATCATCATCTGGTTGCTGTTGGCGGTGCCGTAGAAAGTGCAGGTGCCAGGCGAGTGATAGCTGGCGCTTTCGGAGGCGAGCAGTTCGTCGCGGCCGACCTTGCCCTCGGCATAGAGCTGGCGGACGCGGACCTTTTCCTTGTTCGGCAATCCCGAGGGCATCGGCCCGCCCGGCACCAGCAGCATCGGCAGATGGCCAAAGCGCAGCGCGCCGATCAGCAGGCCGGGCACGATCTTGTCGCAGATGCCGAGCAGCGCGGCCGCGTCGAACATGCCATGACTCAAGGCCACTGCCGTGCTCATCGCGATGACGTCGCGGCTGAACAGCGACAGGTCCATCCCGTCCTGCCCCTGCGTGACGCCGTCGCACATGGCCGGAACGCCGCCCGCGACCTGCGCGCTGGCGCCGACCTCGCGGGCATAGATCTTCATCTGCTCGGGAAAGCGCGCATAGGGCTGATGCGCCGAGAGCATGTCGTTGTAGGCGGTGACGATGCCGATATTCGGACCGGCCATGGTCCGGATCCGGTCCTTGTCGCCCTCGGCGGCGGCGAAGCCGTGCGCGAAGTTGCCACAGCTCATTCGGGCGCGCGAAATTCCGCGCTCGGCCTGCTCGGCCATGAGGTCGAGATAGCGGCGCCGGCCGGGCTTCGAGCGCTCGATGATTCGGTCTGTGACGCGCGCGATGCGGGCGTCGAGGCTAGTCATTCCAGCTTCTCCCGTCGCGCTCGATCAGCGCGATCGCCGCCGACGGACCCCAGGTGCCCGAGGCATAAGGGCGGGGCTGCATGCCGGCCTGGGCCCAGGCGGCGCGGATGCCGTCGACCCATTGCCATTGTGCTTCGACCTCGTCGCGGCGCACGAACAAGGTGGGATCGCCCTCGATGAGGTCAAGCAGCAGCCGTTCATAGGCAATGCGGCGGCGAACGTCGGCGAAGGCGTCGGCACGACCGATCGCCAGCGGCACCTCGCGCAGGCGAATCCCGCCGCGGTCGAGACCGGGCTGCTTGGCCATCAATTCGAGGGTGATGTTCTCCTCGGGCTGGATCGCGATGATCAGCCGGTTGGGCGCCGCGCCCGCCCCCCGGCTGGCGAACATCGAATGGGGGACGTCCTTGAACTGGATCGCGATCTCGGTCTTGCGCTCGGGGCAGCGCTTGCCGGTGCGGAGGTAGAAGGGGACACCGGCCCAGCGCCAGTTGTCGACATGAGCCTTGAGCGCCACGAAGGTCTCGGTCCCGCTCGTCCGGCCGAGGTCCTCGGCATAGGATCCGACCGGCTGGTTGCCGACCGCGCCGCCGGCATATTGGCCGATGACACTGTCCTCGGCGCGGATCGGGCGGAGAGAGCGGAGCACCTTGACCTTCTCGTCGCGCACCGCGGTCGCGTCGAAGTGCGACGGCGGTTCCATCGCCACCAGCGCGAGGAGCTGGAGCATGTGGTTCTGGACCATGTCGCGCAGCGCGCCAGCGCCGTCGTAATAATCGCCGCGTCCTTCGAGCCCGATCGTCTCCGATACGGTGATCTGGACATGGTCGATGAACCGCGCGCTCCAGACCGGCTCGAACAGCAGGTTCGCGAAGCGCAGGGCGAGGAGGTTTTGGACCGTCTCCTTGCCGAGATAATGGTCGATCCGGAACGTTTGGCTTTCCGGGAAGGCCGAGGCGACGGCGTCGTTGATCTGGCAGCTCGAGGCGAGGTCCGACCCGAGCGGTTTCTCGAGCGCGAGGCGGACGTGGTCGCCGGCGAGGCCGACCGCGGCGAGGTTGTCGATTGTCGGCTTGAATAATGAGGGGGCGGTCGACAGGAAGATCGCAGTCTCGCCCGGGGTCCCGGCGGCCTCGGCCAGGCGCTTGTAGCCGTCCGCATCGGTCGCATCGAGGGTGACATAGGAGACCTTCTCGAGGAACCGGTCGGCGGCCTCGGGCTCGAAGGCCGCGGCGGGCACGTGTGCCTTGAGGGCCTCGAGCGCGAGCGCGCCGAAGCTCGCATCGTCATGCGCCGATCGCGCGGTTGCGACGATGCGCAGGTTCTCGGGCAACAGTCCGTCGCGGACGAGGCCGTAGAGCGACGGCAGAAGCATGCGTGCGGCGAGGTCGCCGGTCGCGCCGAACAGGATGAGGGTCGTGGCCTTGTCGGGCATCAGGCAGCCTTGGCGGCAGCGAGGCGGGACAGCACCTCGGCATGGGATGGGAAATTGAGGGCGCATCCGCTGACGAAGCGGTCGACCTCGGCGAGATCCACGGGCGATGGCGCCAGTGGTTGAAGCTTTTCGGGCGGCGGGAAATTGCCGTAGCCGGCGAGCATGACGTGCCACGACATGGGCGAATAATAAGCCGCAATGTCCTGCCGGTGCACCTCTTCCTCGAGGTCGCCGCCGGTGAACCAGGTGGTGATGATGCTCTTCAAGCTGTCGCTCAGCCGATCGTGGGACGTCGCATCGCGCCAATAGTCGGTGTCGCGCCGCTGGGCCATGCGATAATGGCAGACGACATAATCGCGGATGCCCTCGTAGCGGCGGGCGATGCTGGCGTTGAATCCGTCGCGGTCACCGCGCTCCCACGCGTCGGTGAAACCCTTCACGGTCGCCAGCACGATGTGGAGAGCTGTTGCTTCCAATGGCTCGAGGAAGCCCTGCGCGAGGCCGATGGCAAGGCAGTTCTTGACCCAGCTTCGCTCGACCCGCCCGCACTTCATCGAGAGATGTCGGACCTCGGCGTCGGGTGGCAGGCCGCAATGCCGGCGAAGCTCGGCGGCGGCATCATCGCGATCGATGTAACGGCTCGAGTAGACGTAGCCGTTGCCCGCCCGCGTGGTCAGCGGGATGTGCCAGATCCATCCAGCAGACGCCGCGGTCGCGCTGGTCATCGCCTTGGCGCCATCGGGCGGCAGCGGGGTCGGGGTGACCACCGCGCTGTCGTTGAAGAGATTATCGCCAAAGCCGCGATGGGGTTCGCCGAGCGCCCCTTCGATCAAGGTCGCGCGAAAACCGCTGGCGTCGAGGAACAGGTCGGCTGCGAAGTCGCGGCCGTCATCCGAACGCAGCGAAGCGATGTCGCCGGTCTCGCCCAGCACCACCTCGGCGATGGTTGCGATTTCGTGCCGGACTCCGCGCCCGACCGCGATCTCGCGCAGGGTCGCGCCGACGAGATAGGCGTCGAAATGATAGCCGTACTGGACAGGGAAGGGGAAGTTCGCCGGGGCGAGCGGCGCCCGGCAATCTCGGGCAATCCGCGTCGTGAGGAAGAAGGGATCGGGATGCGCCGGCACCGCCGCGCCGCGCCGCCGCAGCGCCGCAGCCTGAAAGAAGGTCTGTTCGGTGAACGGATCGACGGCGGTCGCGAAGGGATGGAAGTAGCGCTCGGAGCCAGGCTTGTCCGACCAGCCGACGAACTCGATCCCGGCCTTGTAGGTGGCGTTGCAGCGCGGCATCCATTCGGCCTCGCCGACGCCGAGTTCATCGAAGAAGGCCTTGAGTTGCGGTGTCGAACCCTCGCCGACACCGATGATTCCGATGTCCTTGCTTTCGATCAGCGTGACGGTCGTCCCCGACCCGCCCCAGCGCTGCTGAAGGAGGTTGGCGGCCATCCAGCCGGCGGTGCCGCCGCCAAGGATGACGACGGACCTTGGAGGCGGGGTGGGAATCAAGGACGCCAGTCGCTCAGCAGCCAGCCGAAAATCTCCGGCAGCCGGCGCGCCCAGCTATTCTCCTCATGCTCGGCGCCTTCGTAGACCTTGCTCTCGAAGTCCTTGCCGCGCGCCCAGCCGGCCCCGGCGAGATAGCCTTCGACCGGTTCGCTGTAGGGGCGATAGCTCGCGTCCAGCGTCCTGGTGCCGTGGTCCATCCACAGCTTGCGACCGCGCGGCGCGCCGAGGCGATTGTCGATCCAGTTCTTCCAGTCGGCCAGGATTACCGGCTTGAGACCGGCCGAGGTCGCGGGGTCGACGAGGATCCAGTGGATCGAAACCGCGGCGGCCTTGCCGAACACGTCGGGCCGTTCGCCCAGCGCGTAAAGGCTGATGAGGCCGCCCATGCTCGAGCCGGCGGTGGCGGTGTAGCGGGGCGTCGGCTTGGTCCGGTAGGCCTTGTCGACCGCCGGCTTCACCGTGTCGGCGAGGAAGGCGAGATAGTCGTCGCCTTGGGTCTTGCCCTTGGCGAAGCCTTCGATGCCGGCGAGCAGCTTGGGATCCGCCACGCGGGTCGGGAAGTACCGCAGGTAGCGTGCAGGCCCGGGGTGATCGACCGCGACGATGATGAACGGCGCAACCTTGCGGGCACGGATCAACTGCAGCGCGGCCTTGTCGGCCGCCCAGACCTTGTTGAAGCCCGAGCGCTTGGGATCGAAGACGTTCTGCCCGTCATGCATGTAGAGGACGGGGTAGCGGCGCCCCTTGTCGCGATCGTAGCCCGGCGGGAGCCAGATCGTGACCTTGGCGCTGCCCAGCGTCGCCGACGGCTGGTCATAGGTGACGAAGCGCCCGTTGTCCGGCGTCGCGGCCGAGGCGGTGACGGGAACGAGGAACAGTGACGCGAACGCGAGCAACCAGCGGATCAACGGCCAATCTCCACCAACCGGACGGCAAAGCCGCCGCCCGGTGCCATCCTTAGCGCGAGGCGGTCGGTGCTGCGCAAGACCTTCTTGTCGATCGCGAAGGCACGCGGGTTGGTGCGGAAGTCCGCGCCTTCGCCGTCACGGTAGATTTCTGCCCGGTAGCGCTTGCCCGGATCGAGGAAGCTCAGCGGCAGGTCGAGGTTGCGGCCTTCCTCGTCGGTGAGGCCGCCCATGAACCAGGTCGGCTTGCCCCGCTCCTTGCGAGCGAAGACCGCGTATTTGCCGACTTCGCCCGCGAGCATGCGACTGTCGTCCCAGTCCACCGCGACGTCCTTGATGAACTGGAAGGGGCCGGGATTGGCCGCGTAATTCTCGGGCAGGTCGGCAGCCATCTGGATCGGCGAATAGAGGACAACGTAATAGGCCAGCTGCCGCGCGAGGGTCGACGGGATCGGCGTGTTTCCGCGCCCCATCAGGCTGAGCACGCCGGGCGTGAAGTCCATCGGGCCGCCGAGCATCCGGGTGAAGACCAGCTCCGCATCGTAATGCGGCGGGTTCTTCGGGCTACCCCAAGCGTTATATTCCATCCCGCGCTGGCCTTCGCGGCTGACCCAGTTGGGATAGGTGCGGCGAAGCCCGGTGTCCTTGATCGGCTCGTGTGCGTTGATCGCGATGTGCCGCTTCGCGGCCTCGGTCACGACCTTGAGGTGGTGCCGGCTCATCACCTGGCCTTCATGCCACTCGAAAGTCTTGGCGCCGTCGGGACCGATCGCCTGCACCCCGCCCGCGTCGGCGACGTAACCGGTCTTGATCGCCTCGAAATCCATCGACTTGGCATAGTCGAGGCCCGCGCCGAGCTGCCGCTCGTAATTGGCGATGTTGGCGCTGGTCTCGTGGTGACCGATGATGTGGACACCCTTTTTCTTGCCATACCAGCTGAGGAAGGGGAGATCGTAGTCGGGGTAGGGCTCGGTGAAGCTGAACTCGTCGCCGGTCGCAAACCAGTCGCCGTCCCAGCCCTTGTTCCAGCCCTCGACGAGCACGCCGCGGAAGCCGTTCGCAGCCGCGAAGTCGATCATCTTCTTGGTGTATGCGGTGGTCGCGCCGTGCTTCGCGCCCGACGCCCAGCTCTGCGTGTCGAGGTGCATGCCCCACCAGACGCCGACATATTTCTGCGGCTTCACCCAGCTGACGTCGCCGAGCTTGTTGGGCTCGTTCAGGTTGAGGAAGACGGTGTTGGCGTGGTAGAGCGACGGCGCATCCGCGGTGATGAGGATGACGCGCCACGGGGTGGTGAAAGGCGCCTCGCGCACCACCTTCGCGCCGCTCGATGAGGGCGTCAGTACCGCCTTCAGGTTGCCGTCCTGGACGCGGGCAACGTTCATGCCCGAATAGTCGACCAGCGCCGCCTCGTGGATTGCGACATGAAGCCCGCTCCGCAGCTTCATGGTGAAGGGCGTCTGCGCGGTGCCGATGCCGTCGATCGGCGTGTGATTGTAGAGATATTCCTCGCGGTTGCTCTCGAATGCCGGCGCCCACCAGGCCTCGCCCAAGTCGGCCATGTTGAACTGGGTCAGCTCCTCGGCGATCCGCGCGGTCTTGAGGTTGGGCTGCTCGGGAAATTCGTAGCGGAACGAGACCGCATTATCGAACAGGCGGAAGCGCACCAGCATCTTGCGCTGCAGCTTGTCCTTCTCCTGGAAGGTCAGCGCCAGCTCCTCGTGCCGGTCGCGAACGTTCTTCCACTCGCCCCATGGCTGTTGCCACGTCTCGTCGAACGAGCGGCGCGCGGTGTCGCGCAGGACGAAGTTGCGCAGCATCTGCGGCGCGTCGGTGAACAGGAAGCCGAGATGGCTCTCGTTGATCACCGGCTGGTTGCCGCGGGACACGGCATAGCCGATCCGCCCCTCGCCGTTGAGCATCACGCTGAGCTTCAGTGTGCCCGACGGCGAACTTGCCTCGGCAACGGCGGGAGACTGCGCCAGCGCGGGCGCGGCGAGGAAGAGGGCGAGGAAGGCGAGCAGGAAACGCATGATAGTTACAGGACCTCGATCGATGCGGCGTAGGCGCCGAGGGTGTCGGCGGAAACATCGCCAGTCTCGGAGATCCGTCGGCCCTCCGCGGGAGAGCGGACCGGATGATCACCAAGGTTGAAGCGGCAGCGGATCGTCTGCCCCTCGAAGCTGCGGTCGAAAACGAGCAGCGTCTCTTCGGCCGTGACGATCCGCAGGTCTCCCCAGCGAAGCGCCGGCTGGCTATTGCGAAAGGCGATCGTGCGCTTGGTGAAGTGCAGGAGCGAGGCAGGGTCCTCGATCTGCGTCTCGACGCTCAGCCCGGCATGATCCGGCCCGAACGGCAACCACGGCTTGCCGCGCGTGAAGCCATGCCCCTCGTCCGATGCGAGCCACGGCATCGGTGTCCGGACACCGTCGCGGCTCAGGGTCTGCGGCCAGTTGGCGATCGCCTCGGGATCCTGGAGTTGCTCGAACGGGACGTCGACCTGGGTGAGTCCCAGTTCCTCGCCCTGAAAGAGAATGATCGTCCCGCGCAGCGCCGCGAGCAGGAGCACCTTCATCCGCGCGAATTGCGCGCGGTGCTCGGGCGCGACCCAGCGGGAGACGGCGCGGGGCGCGTCGTGGTTCTCGAACGCCCAGCTCGGCCAGCCCGCGACTTCGCTCGCCGCCCAATGCGCCGCCGACTGCGCGACGAGCGCCGGGGTCAGGCGGTCGGCGTAAAGGTAATCGAAGCCGTAGGCGCTGTGGAGGCGACCGTCGGCGGTATAATCGTGCATCTCGCGGAACGCCTGCTCACCGCCGACTTCGGCCACTGCAAAGGCGCCATAATCGTCGAGCAGGGTGCGGACGCGCTCGAGGAACTGCGCGATCTCGGGCTGCGATTGATTGTTTAAATGATGCTGAAGGTCGAAGGGCCGCGTGCGTTTGGCCGGATCCTTGACCGGCGGATTATCGGTCAATGCCGGATCATGCATCATGAAGTTGATGGCATCGAACCGGAACCCGTCGACCCCACGCTCAAGCCAGTAACGCACGATCTCCAGCAGCGCGTCCTGCACGGCCGGATGATGGCCGTTGAGCTGCGGCTGCTCCTTGAGGAAATTGTGGTGGTAATATTGCTCGCGCCGGGCGTCCCAGGTCCAGCTCGGCCCGCCGAACACCGACTGCCAGTTGCTCGGCGGCGAGCCGTCGGGCTTGGGATCGGCCCAGACATACCAGTCGGCCTTGGCGTTGGTGCGGCTCGAGCGGCTTTCCCTGAACCACGGATGCTCGTCGCTGGTGTGCGCGAAGACGAGATCGATCAGCACCTTGAGCCCGAGGCCGTGTGCGCGGGCGATCAGCGCATCGAGGTCCTCGTTGCTGCCGAAGATCGGATCGACCGAGCGATAGTCGGCGACGTCGTAGCCGAAGTCGCGCATCGGCGAGGTGAAGAAGGGCGAGATCCATACCGCGTCGGCGCCGAGCCCGGCGACATGGTCGAGCTTGGCCGTGATCCCGGGAAGGTCGCCGATCCCGTCCCCGTTCGAATCGCAGAAGCTGCGCGGATAGATCTGATAGATGGTGGCGCCCTGCCACCAGGGGAGGGTGCTGCGCGACTGCGGCATGATGAGGCTCTCAGCGCGCTGCACGGCACACCGCATAACCGAAGGCAGGAAGCGTGACCTGTACCGTGCCGGGCGCGATCGGGCGCACCGGGCAGGCGCCGGTCAGTCTTGCCAGCGAGGTGATGTCAGTCGGCACCGCAATGTTGCGGGTGATTTCGCTCGCCGAGGTATTGGCGGCGACGATCACCTGTTCGCTGGTCGCGGTGCGCGAGAAGGCGAGGAGCCCGGGTTTGTCCTCGGTCGCGAGGATGCGGGTGTCGCCCATCCGCAAGGCTTCGCTGCCGCGGCGAATGGCCGAGAGCTCGGCGATGAGCTTGTAGAGCGGATGCTGCGGATCGAAGTTCTCGGTCGCCGTCGTGCGGGTGGTGCCGAGGAGGAAATCCTCGTTGTAGCTCGCGACCTTCGAAGGAAAGAGCGTCTGGCGCGAATCCTGGTCGCCACCCTTGCCGACAAAGCCCTGCTCGTCGCCCGAGTAGACGGTCGGCACGCCGCGCCAGGTGAACAGCAGGACGTTGCCGACCATCACGCGTTGCAGGAGTTCGGCCGGGGTCGCGGTCTTGTTCTCGTTGCGCACGTAGGAGGCGAAGTGGCCGGCGTCATGGTTGCCGAGAAAGGTCGGCAGCTGCCGCGCGGTCGTCTCGCCACCCGGATAAAGCACGTCCTGCGACTGGAGCGTGCGGAAGAGCTCGGTCGGCTGGTTGCGTGCGATCGTCTTCACAGCGGTCGCGAAGAAGGCGAAGTCGAGCACCGCGGGCAGCTGGTCACGGACGACATGCTGCGCGAGCCGGCCGGGCTCACCGCTGTCGTCATAGACTTCGCCGAAGATGTGGAAGTTCGGAATGCCGCGCGCCGCCGCGCGCGCCTTCATCGCCGGCGCGAACTGCTGCCAGAATTCGGGGTTCACATGCCGCGCGGTATCGATCCGGAAGCCGTCGATCCCGAACCGGTCGATCCAGCTTCCATAAACCTCGATGAAGCCCGCCACGACCTTCGGATTCTCGGTCATCAGATCGTCGAGCCCGACGAAATCGCCCATGGTCGAGCTCTCGCCGGTAAAGGTGCTGTCACCACGATTGTGATAGAGCAGGGGGTCGTTCAGCCACGCCGGCTTCTTGGCGTTGAGTTCCGACTTGGGCGTGCTGAGCGTGTAGGCGTAATTGGGGTCGGTCAGCTTGGCGAAGTTCCCGGGCGAACGGTCGGTCTCGCCGGTGAAGCCGGGGTTGATCGCCTTGCCGCCAGGCCCGCCACGGCGCTGATAGGGGTAGTCGGCGATCGAGCGATACGGACAGGCGTTGGCCGCCTCGCATTCGGCAAACTTGATCACGTCCGCGGTGTGGTTCGTGATGATGTCCATGTACACCTTCATGCCGCGCGCATGCGCCGCTTCGACGAAGGCCTTGAACTCGTCGTTGGTGCCGAAATGCGGGTCGATCGAGGTGAAGTCGGTCACCCAATAGCCGTGATAGCCCGCGCTTTCCTTGCCCGCCGGACCCTGCACCGGCTTGTTCTTGAAGATGGGCGCGAACCAGATGGCGGTGACGCCGAGGCCCTGCAGATAGTCGAGCCGTCGGGTCAGCCCCTTGAGGTCACCGCCATTATAGAAGCCCTTCGACGTCGGGTCGAAACCGGTCTGCAGCGGCCCACCCTTGAGCCCTCCGCGATCGTTGCGGGGATCGCCATTGTCGAAGCGGTCGGGAAGCAGGAAGTAGATCACCTCGTCCTGCGGCAGGCGCTGGCGCAGATCGGCAGCCGGAGCTTGCACGGACAGGGAGGCGACCGCCGCGGCGGCAAGGGACAGGATCACGCAGGTTCCTTCATGGAAGAGAGGCCGAGCAGGCTCGCCACATGCTCGCGGTGCGAGGGCATGGCGGCGGCCTTTCGGCGGTAGGCATGGACGAGTGTTGCGAGATAGTCGCGCAATTCCCCGGACGGGATGGTGTCGGCGAGCGGGGACCAGCTTCGGGGCTCGAGGCCCTGACCGATCATGACCTGTCCCCAGCCTTCCTCGGTGAACAGCTCGCCTTCGTCACGGACGATCGCACCCGCTTCTTCGAACAGGGCGATCTTGGAAGCGAGGCTGTCGGGGATCGGCATGGCGCGAAGCTGGTCCCAATAGGGTTCGCCGACACGCCCATTCGCCTTGTAATGCAGGATCAGGAAGTCGCGGATCTGCGTCCATTCGAGCGCCGTCACGCGGTTGAAGGTCGCCCGCGCCGCGGCGAATTCCGCCTCGCGCGGAAGAAGCTCGAGGAGCCGCGCGATGCCCGACTGAACGAGGTGGATGCTGGTCGATTCCAGCGGCTCCATGAAACCCGCCGCAAGCCCCAGCGCCACGACATTGCCCGACCAGGCCTGCGCACGCCGGCCGGCCTTGAAGCGCAGCGGGCGCGGCTCGCCGAGGGCCGCGCCGTCGAGATTGGCGAGGAGGATGTCCGCAGCTTCGTCGTCGCCGATGGCGCCGCTGCAATAGACATGCCCGTTGCCGGTGCGGTGCTGTAGCGGAATGCGCCACTGCCACCCCGCCTTGCGCGCGAGCGACTGTGTGTAGGGTCGAAATGCCGCGCTGCTCGCACAGGGCACCGCGATTGCGCGATCGTTCGGAAGCCAGTGCGACCAGTCCTCGAATGGGACCCCGCAGGTTTCGCCAAGGAGCAGGCTGCGAAAGCCGGTGCAGTCGATGAAGAGGTCGCCGGCGACGCGCCGTTCGCCCTCCAGCTGCAGCGCCGTGACCGAGCCGCTTGGGCCGTGCTGCTCGACGTTGACGATGCGCCCCTCTTCGCGTCGTACGCCGCGCGCCTCGGCATAATTGCGCAGGAAGGCTGCGAACAGCGACGCGTCGAGATGGAAGGCGGTGACGAGATCGGGGATCGACGTCGGCTGAGGAGAAGGCGGCGCCATCCGTCCGGCCAGCGCTGCGACGCCATTGGGCGAATAGGCGCCAAAGTCGTCGGCAAAGCCTTCGGCCCGTCCGCGCAGCCAGAGCTGCCGGAAGGGGATAAGCCCGCTGCCGCGTCCGGTCGCGCCGAACGCATGAATGTAGCTGTGATCGGGTGCGCGCCATCCGCCAAACTCGATCCCGAGCTTGAAGGTCGCATTGGTGGCGGCGAGGAACTCGGCCTGCGCGATCCCGAGCGCGGCGAGGAAATTGTGGATCTGCGGAATGGTCGCTTCGCCCACCCCGACGGTTCCGATTGCCTCGGACTCGACGAGCGTGATGCGGCTTCCGTCCTCGAGGAAGCGGGCGAGGGCGGCGGCCGCCATCCATCCGGCCGTTCCGCCGCCGGCAATGACGATATCGAGTCCGCCTGGATCGCCCATGGTTCGCCTCGAAAAAGCGGCGCCGCGATGGCTCGCGGCGCCGCTCCCGATGGGTTTAGCGGAACTTGTAGGTGAAGCCCGCCAGGAACCGCCGCCCGTAGGTGGCGTAACGCAGATACTCCTGGTCCGACACCGCATTGCCGGGAAGGGTCCGCGACGGCTCGTCGGTCAGGTTCTGGCCCTGCAGGTAGAGCGACAGCCCTTCGAGGCGCGAGCCCTTCTGGAAGTCGTAACCGACCTGCGCGTCGTACACCGTTTCCGCCAGCACGTTCTCGCGAACGATCGGACCGTCGAAGGCGCGGAAGTCGCCCTGGAACTTCGAACGGTAACGCATCGACCCGCGCACCCCGAAGCCACCCCGCTCGTAGAAAGCGGTGAGGCTTGCGACATGCTTCGAGTAGCCCGGAATGACGTCCGGCTGATTGGTGAAGTTCTTCACCTTGGTTTCGGTGTAGCCGTAGCCGCCGGTCAGGCCGAAGCCGTCGAGCGCCGGGGTCAGCATGTCGAACGGCAGGGTGCCGGCGATTTCGAGACCGCGGATGTACCCGCCCTTGGTGTTGGCCTGCGCCGTCAGGAAGCCGATCGGGCCACGCGTCGGCGCCACGGGCGGAGCCGGGAAGGCGCTGTAGTCGAACGGGATCGTGCCCTTGGCGATGTAGCGCAGCATCTTCTTGTTGAAGAGCTGGAGCGCGATGTAGCCCTTCGAGCCGAAATACTTCTCGATGTTGAGGTCGACCGCAAACGCCTTGTGCGGCTTGAGGTACGGGTTGCCGCCGCTGCCTTCGATGAAGCCGGTGTTGGTGTTGGTGCCGTAGCCGATGTTGACCGTCAGATCAGGCATGCGCGGACGCATGATCTGGATCGAGGCGGCGCCGCGGACCACGATGTCGTTGGGCATGCGCAGCGCGAGGTTGGCGCTCGGCAGATAGTCCCAATAGGTCTTCTTCGCGGTCAGCTGAGTGCGAACGCCGCTCGGGAAGGTGAAGCCGGTCGACGACTGCTCGGCGCGGACGGCCTGGAAGCCGACGTTGCCGGTCAGCTCCGACGAACCAAGCGGCTGCTTGATGTTCGCCATGATGTACGGCTGGAGCAGCTTCTCGGTGACGTTATAGCCCTTGTCGGCGCCGAAGTTGTTCGGCTGACGCGCGAGGACGCCGGCATTGACCACCGCACGCGGATCGAAGGTCAGGATCGGGCCGATGCCCCGGCCGACCACGGTCGGCTCGAGCAGCAGGTTGGTCGGAACCGCGATCGCAAGCGCGCCGCCGGCGGGAACGAGATAGGCCTCGACCGCCGACAGGTTCTTGCTGCGATCGGTGTAGCCGATGCCGACCTTGATGCTCTCGATCGGACCGCCGATCTCGCGCTCGATCTCGGCCTTGTACTGGGCGAGGTCGTCGCGCGTGGTGCGGACGTTGTCATAGCCGGCCTGAATGGTCGAACCGCCCCAGCCCTGCGTATCGGTGAGGAAGATCTTGGTCGGATCCGAATAGTTCACGCTGTTGGTGAAGGTCGGACCCTTCGGACCCATCTGGAAGGTGATGGTGGTCGGCTGACCCGAGCGGGCATAGCCGGTGCCGGCGGTCGCCTGCAGATTCTGGTCGGTGCGGTCGGTGCGCGACCAGGCCGCGTCGATGAAACCGCGCCAGCCGTTGTTGCCGTTGTAGGCGATGTTGCCGCCGACCGAGTAGAGGTCCGCCTTGCGGTCGTTGGTGTCGTTGCGGGCGATGCCGAAGACGTTGTTCAGCGTGCCGCTGGTGACGAGGCCATTGCTGTCGACCTGCGCGTTGCTGAGCACGGTGCCGGCATAGGCCGGGAACGCCGGGAACTCGAACCAACGCGAGTCGAAGCGGTCCTTGAAGTTCGAATAGAAGCCGTCGACCGTCGCGGTGATCGTGTCGCTGACTCGGCCCTGCACGGTGGCGTTGAGGCCGAAGCGCTTCAGCTGGCTCGAGTTGTTGTAGGTCTTCGAACCGGTGAAGAGATACTGGCCCGGGTTGACCGGGTCATAGCCCCAGGCCGCCCACTCGCGCGAGTGATAGGGCTCGTCGGTGTACGAGGTCGACAGCGCGACGCCGATCCGGTCGTCGGCGAACTTGTCGACGAAGGTCGCATAGGCACGATAACCGAGGTCGCTCGTGTCCTTGTTGAGCTTCATGTCGGTGTAGGTGCCACGGGCGCCCACCGCGAGGACGCGCTTCGACACGTCGAGCGGGCGGATGGTCCGCAGGTCGATCGTGCCGACCAGGCCCTGGCTGATGAGGTTCGCGGCCGCGGTCTTGTAGACGACGACCTGGTTGAGGATTTCCGACGGGAACTGGTCGAATTCGACCGCGCGGCTGTCGTTGGTGGTGGTCTGCTCGCGGCCGTTGAGCGTCGTCACCGAGAAGTCGGGACCGAAGCCGCGGATCGAGATGATGTTGGCGCGGCCCTGGGCGCGCTGGGCCGAGAGGCCGGGGAGGCGGGCGATCGATTCGCCGATGCCGTTGTCGGGGAGCTTGCCGATGTCTTCGGCGGTGACCGATTCGACCACCTGCGCCTGGCGCTTCTTGGTGTTCACCGCGCTCTGCAGCGAGCGGCGGAAGCCGGTGACGACGATCGTGTCCTTGTCGGTGTCGGTCGCGGGCTGCGTGGCCGCGTCGGCGGTGGTCGGCTGGGCGGTCGCCGTGCTGTCGGCGGTCTGCGCGCTCGCGGGTGTCGCAAGCATCGCCATGCCGAGTGCCAGCGGGCTCGCCGCCATTGCAAAGCGGCTCGTAAACTTCGTCGTATTCATCCTGATTGTCCCCTCCAAGGACCGGCGCAGAACGACCCAGACAGGCGCCTGTCACATGGTGGAAACTTACCAGTCATTTCGCAGGAGAACAGGATAAGGGGCGGGTATACATACGTATTCAGGTCGCTACACTGTGTCCGCAATGACGCAGAGGCGCCCGACTTCATTCGACATTGCGGCCCTGGCGGGGGTGTCCCAGCCGACCGTGAGCCGCGCCTTGTCCGGCAATCCCGCGGTCAGCGCGGAGACACGCGCCCGCGTCCTCGCGGCCGCCGAGCAGCTCCAGTACAAGGTCGACAAGAACGCCAGCGGGCTGCGCCGCCAGCAGAGCCGGACGATCGCGCTGCTGTTCTTCGAGGACCCGACGCCCGACGAAACGCTGATCAACCCTTTCTACCTCAGCATGGTCGGCTCGATGGTGCGGACCTGCGCCGCGCATGGCTACGACCTCTTGATCAGCTTTCAGCAGCTCTCCGACGACTGGCACGTCGATTATGAGGACAGTCGCAAGGCCGACGGGATCATCCTGCTCGGCTACGGCGACTACACCCTTTATCGTCCGCGGCTCGAGCAGCTGGTCCGGCGCGGCGCGCATTTTGTCTGCTGGGGCAATCCGCGCGCGGGCGAATTCGGCATCGTGGTGGGCTCCGACAATGAAGGCGGAGGCTTCGAGGCGACGCGCCACCTGCTCGGAACCGGCCGGCGGCAGGTCGCCTTCGTCGGCACCGCGAGCGACGCCTATCCCGAATTCCTCGACCGCTACGCCGGCTATGTCCGCGCGCACGACCAGGCCAACCTCAGCGTGCTCGACGGGCTCCGGGTCGATGCGGGGCCAAGTGAGGAGGAAGGCCGCGCCGCCGTTGCCGAACTCGAGCAACGGCGCGTGCCCTATGACGCGATTTTCGCCGCATCGGACCTGGCCGCAATCGGAGCGATGAAGGCGCTGCAGGAAAAGGGCCGCCGTGTGCCCCAGGACGTGGCCGTGGTCGGGTTCGACGATCTGTCGGCCGCCGGTTATTCGACCCCGCCGCTGACCACCGTTGCGCAGGATGCCCGCGCCGCCGGTGTGGCGCTCGTTGAAGCCTTGATCGAACGGATCGAGGGCCGCGACAGCGCCGCGACCCTCCTACCCGTTACCCTGAAGGTCCGCGGCTCAAGCCTCGTCTGAGGCTGGCCGGCGGGCATAGAGCCCGTAGGCCGCGATCACCGCATAGCAGGCAGCCGGAAGCAGCAGCGCGATGCCGAGCCGTCCGCTGGTGTCGGCCAGCATGCCGGTCAGCAGCGGCACCACCGCGCCGCCGAAGATGGCGATGTTGATGATGCCCGAACCGTCCGCCGCGCGTGCGCCGAGCCTCTCGCAGGCGAGGCTGAAGATCGTCGGGAACATGATCGAGTTCATCAGGCCGATCGCAAGCAGGCTGTAGGCCGCGACCGCGCCGGTGGTGTTGGTCGAAATGAGGATGAGCGCGATCGCGCCGGCGGCGACCATCGCCAGCAGCTGGCCGGGATTGATCACCCGAAGCAGTGCCGAGCCGATGAAGCGGCCGATCATCGCGCCGCCCCAGTACATGAAGATCATGTCGCCCGCGCCGCGCTCGGTCAGGCCGAGAACGTGCTTCTGCTGGAGGTAGCTGACGATCAGCGAGCCGATCGACACTTCGGCGCCGACATACAGGAAGATGCACAACGCGCCCCAGCCGAAGCGCTTGCGGCGAAGGAGCGAGAAGCCGGCCAGCGGAGAGCTGTGCTCGTGATGCTCGCCATGCAGGCGATTGCGGAACAGATAGACCGCACCCGCAATCACCAGCAGCGCGACTGCGAGGCCGATATAGGTGTGGACGATCGCGCTGGTCTCGGCCGCGCGATAGCTGTCGAGCGCAGCGCCGGTCAGCTTGCTCGCATCGACATTGGCAAGGCTGCCGAGGATCAGCGCGGAGCCGACGATCGGGAAGACGGTCGTGCCGAGGCTGTTGAACGCCTGCGCGAAGGTCAGCCGGCTGTGCACCGTCTTTTGCGGCCCGAGCATACTGATCAACGGGTTGGCGACGACCTGCACGACGACGACGCCGCTGGCGAGGATGAACAGCGCGAACAGGAACAGGCCGTAGGTCGCGGTGCTCGACGCGGGAATGAAGAGGAGGCAACCCGCCATCATCACGAGCAGGCCCGTCATCGCGCCGCGCATGTAGCCGATCCGCTTGACGAGCTGCGCGCCCGGGATGCCGATCACCAGATAGGCGGTGAAGAAGCAGAACTGCACCAGCATCGCCTGCGTGTAATTGAGCGTGAACAGCTCTTTCAGCTTGGGCAGAATGACGTCGTTGAGGCTAGTGATGCCACCGAAGATGAAGAACAGCGCAAAGACGAAATAGCGCAGTTCCGGGGCATCGACGCCGCCCTCGGTCGCTTGCGCGTCTGTTGCAGTCGGAGCGGCCACTGCCATCTTGTATCCCCCAATGTGAGCGTTCACTTGTGACCATAGGGCGCACCCGTGTCATCTGTGAATACCTATTCTGCTGCAGCGCACAAAGGATTGTTACGGCGCGATTATCCTGCTTTCGTCCGCGGCAGGAGGAGTGTTTCATGGATCAGGTGACGGGCCGGCTCGAAAAGCCGCGGCAGAGCTGGGCGGGGTTGTGGAACATCTCGTTCGGCTTCTTCGGGATCCAGATCGGCTTCGCGCTTCAGAATGCGAACATGAGCCGTGTCTTCCAGTCGCTGGGCGCAAGCCTCGACGACCTTCCCGCCTTGTGGATCGCGGCCCCGCTCACCGGCCTTCTCGTCCAGCCGATCATCGGCTTCATGAGCGATCGCACCTGGCTCGGTCGCTTCGGCCGACGCCGCCCCTACTTCGTGGCCGGCGCCCTGCTGGCCGCGCTGTCGCTGCTGCTGATGCCGCTCGCGCACGTCCTCCTGATGGCGGCGCTGTTGTTGTGGACGCTGGACGCCAGCCTCAACATCTCCATGGAGCCGTTCCGCGCCTTCGTTGGCGATCAGCTGCGCAAGGACCAGCATACGGCTGGCTATGCCGTGCAGACCGCCTTCATCGGCGCGGGCGCGGTGATGGGCTCGATCTTCCCCTATCTCCTCGAGCATTGGGGCGTCTCCAACGTCGCCGCGACTGGCAACATCCCCGACACGGTGAAGTGGAGCTTCTGGGCCGGCGGCGCGGCGCTGTTCGGTGCGGTCATGTGGACCGTGCTGACGACCCGCGAATACAGCCCCGAGGAAATGCGCAGCTTCGGCGAAGAATCGCTCGGCAGCGACGGCGAGACCATCCGCGCCCTTGCAGCCCGCAACTATCTTTCCAGCCTGCTGTGGGCGGTCGCCGGTGGGGTCGTGATCCTTGCCGTCGCCGAACTCAAGCTCGAGAAGGAGGTCTACCTCCTCGGTGCCCTGCTGGTCGGCTACGGCCTCTTGTCGGCCATCGCCATCACCTTCGCCAAGCAGGGTCGGCCGGCCAACATGCTCGGCAGCCTCGTCGGCGATTTCGCTGGCATGCCGCCGGTGATGAAGCAGCTCGCAGTCGTGCAGTTCTTCAGCTGGTCGGCGCTGTTCATCATGTGGATCAACACGACCCCGGTGGTCGCGCAGAACTTCTTCGGATCGAGCGACGCGTCGAGTGCGGCCTACCAGGAAGCCGGCAACTGGGTCGGCGTGCTGTTCGCTGTCTACAACGGCGTCGCCGCCGTCGCCGCGCTGGCGCTATTGCCCGCGCTCGCCAAGCGCATCGGCAAGGCCCGCACCCACGCTTTGTGCCTCACGGCGGGTGCGCTCGGCTACGCGAGCTTCTTCTTCTTCCGCGATCCCCAGCACCTGCTGATCGCCGAGATCGGCGTCGGCATCGCGTGGGCTTCGATCCTCGCCATGCCTTACGCCATCCTCGCCAGCAGCCTGCCGCAGGCCAAGCTCGGCACGTACATGGGTCTGTTCAACATCTTCATCGTCGTGCCGCAGCTTCTCGTCGCTACCGTCATGGGCTCGATCATGAAGGCGTTTTTCCCCGATCAGCCGATCTGGACCATGGCTTTTGCCGCCGGCGTGATGGGACTGGCAGCGCTCGCCACGCTTCGCGTCCGCGAAGAGGCCTAGGCGATCGGGGTTTATCCTTACTAAACACCGGTGATGACCGACCTCCGATCGTTCCTCGAGCAACTCTCCGCAACGGCCCGCGGCGTCACCTTGGGTCAGCCGGTGCCTCAAGCCGACAACAAGGCGGGGGCGGGCTACGATCCGGTGACCGAGATCGACCGGGCGGCGGAGCGGTCGCTTCGGGCCGAGATCGAACGGGCCTTCCCCGAGGACGGGATCGAGGGCGAGGAATATGGGATCGTGCGGGCGGAGGCGCGGCGGCGCTGGCTGCTCGATCCGGTCGACGGGACCCGGGCCCTGGTGTGCGGGCTGCCGAGCTGGACCACGCTTGTGGCGGTGATGGACGATGGCGTGCCGGTCGCGGGCTTCATCGATGCCCCGGTGCTGGACGAATTGCTGGTCGGGCTGCCGGGCGAAACGCTGTGCAATGGCGTGCGTGTGGCGGTGTCGGGGTGCGAACGAATGTCCGACGCACGGCTGTCGACCACCGATCCCTATCTGTTCGAAGGCGAGGAATATGACGCCTTCTCGCGGGTGCGGAGGGCCGCGCGGCTGGCACGCTACGGCTACGACGCGCTGGCCTATGCGCGGCTCGCGGCGGGACATCTCGACCTCGTCGTCGAGAACAAGCTTCACCGCCACGACTGGGCCGCGCTGGTACCCGTGGTGCGCGGCGCCGGCGGGGTCATCGGCAACTGGCGCGGCGAGGACGATTTCGCCGAGGGCGCGGTGGTCGCGGCGGCGAGCCAGCCATTGTTCGACGAAGCGGTGGCCCTCCTCCAGCGCCACTAAAGGATCACGCGTGTTGCAGGGGCGCGAACTTACGCTAGGTTAGATTTCGTGCCTGGTCTCCAACTCCGCAGCGTCTCCAAGGCATTCAAGGGCGTGGCGGTGCTGGAAGCGATCAACCTTGACCTCGCACCGCGCGAGTTCATCGCTTTTCTGGGACCCTCGGGATCGGGCAAGACGACCCTCCTCCGCATCATCGCAGGGCTCGAAACCGCCGACGCGGGCGAGGTCGTCCTCGACGATCGCCGCATCGACCAGCTTGCGCCCGGCGCGCGCGACGTCGCGATGGTGTTCCAGTCCTACGCTCTCTACCCGCACATGAGCGTGCGTGAGAACATGGCGTTCGGCCTCAGGAACGCGCGCGTGCCGCAGGGCGAGATCGACACGCTTATCGCCGACGCCGCCAAGGTGCTCGAGATCGAGCCGCTGCTCGAGCGCACGCCGGCGCAACTGTCGGGCGGGCAGCGCCAGCGGGTCGCGATCGGTCGCGCGATCGTCAAGAAGCCGCGGCTATTCCTGCTCGACGAACCCTTGTCGAACCTCGATGCCGCGCTTCGGCTTCGGACCCGGGTCGAACTCGCGCAATTGCGCAAGCGGGTCGATGCGGGGGTGATCATGGTGACCCACGACCAGGCCGAGGCGATGACGCTGGCCGACCGGATCGTCGTCTTCAACGACCGCCGGATCCAGCAGGTCGCGGCGCCGATGGAAATCTACCTGCGGCCCGCGAACCGCTTCGTCGCGCAGTTCGTGGGCTCGCCCGCGATGACGATGCTTCCGGTCCGACTGGCCGATGGCGGCGAACATGCGAGCGTGACGCTCGGTACCGGCGCGCGGATCGACACGCGGGTTCCGCGTGCGGCGCTACCGGCGGGCTCGGCGTTCGACCTTGGACTGCGGCCCGAGCATGTCCGGGTCGCCGCCGACGGAGTCGAGGCCGAGGTGCTGCTGGTCGAGCGGCTTGGCGAGCGCAGCCTCGTCTATGCGAGCCTCGCCGACGGCAGCGCGATCACCGCCGAGGCCGACGGCACGACCGAACTCAAGCAGGGCGACCGCGTTCGGCTGGCGATCGACGGCCAGGCGGCGCATCTCTTCGGACCCGACGGCACGGGCTACCACCGGACCGGCGCTTGAGCGCGGGAACGGCTAGGCGCGGAGATCCGGGTCTCGCCTTCGTCGGGCCGTTCCTCCTCGTCTATCTTCTGGTCCTCATCCTGCCGATGCTGCACGGGCTGTGGCTGTCGCTGAAGGTGATCGACATTTGGGGCGACGGGCGGTTCGCGGGGCTCGCCAATTATGCGCGGCTGTTTGCCGACCCGGTGTTCGGGCAGAGCCTGATCAACACCTTCCTCGTCGCGCTGATGATCGTGCCCTTGCTGACGATCATTGCGCTCGGCCTCGCGCTCGCCCTCAACCGCGCGGGGCGCGGCGCGGCGGTGCTGCGCGGCATCTTCTTCAGTTCATCGATCCTGTCAGTGACGATCGTGACCCTGATCTGGCGCTTCATCCTAGCGCCCGACGCGGGCCTGCTGGGCGAGGTCGCCAAGGGGATGGGGGTCGAGCCGCTACCATTCCTGTCATCGCCGGGTCTGGCGCTCTGGGCGCTGGCGATCACCACCATCTGGTGGTCGATCGGCCTGCCGATGCTGCTGTTCCTTGCCGGACTGCAGCAGGTCCCGGCCGACCTCTACGAAGCCGCCGCGCTCGACGGCGCGAGTCGCTGGCGAACCTTCGCAAGGATCACAGTGCCGTCATTGCGGCGCACGACCATCCTGGTCGTCATGCTCCAGACCGCGGCGCAATTGCAGCTGTTCGGCCAGTCGCAGTTGCTGACCGCCGGCGGCCCGAGCGGGGCCTCGCGCACCGTGGTCCTGTTCATGAACGAGGTCGCCTTCGGGCGCTGGGAACTGGGCTACGCGCAGGCTGCGGCGGAAGTGCTGTTCGTCATCATCCTGTGCGTCACGCTGACGCAATATTGGCTGACCGGCCGGGCGGGGGAGGGCGAGGGTGGCCGATGATCCCGTCACCCGGCGCAACCGCCTCCCGCTCCCCGCCCTGATCGGCGTGCTGGTCGGCGCAGCGATCATGCTGACGCCGCTCGTCTGGACGCTGCTGCTCAGCGTGAAGTCCAATGCGGCGCTGATCGGCAACAGTTCGGCGGCGCTGAGCCCGCCGTGGACGCTCGGCAATTATGCGGCGATCCTCGGCAACGGCCAGACGCTGCGATGGCTGCTCAACAGCCTGATCGTGTCGGTGGGGACGATGACGGGCGTGCTCGTGCTGTGCAGCCTCGCGGGCTACGGCTTCGCGCGGCTCGAATTCCCGGGTCGGCGACCGTTGTTCCTGCTCGTGCTCCTCGGGCTCGCCATCCCGGGGCAGGCGGTGATCCTGTCGCAACATCAGCTGTTCGCCTGGGCCAATCTCCACAACAGCTATCCCGGCCTCATTCTACCCGGACTGACGACCAGCTTCGGGGTCTTCTTCATGACCCAATATATGCGGGCGATCCCGAAGGAGCTCGACGAAGCGGCGCGGCTCGATGGGGCGAGTCACTGGCGGATCTTCACCCGCGTCATCCTGCCGCTGACCGTGCCTGCGCAGTCGACGCTGGCGGTGTTCACCTTCCTCGGCTCATGGAACGATTATTGGTGGCCTTTGATCTCGGTCACGCGCTCGGACATGTACACGCTGACGGTGGGACTGGCCGCGGCGCAGATGAATTATGCGCAGACCAGCGGCCTCGGCTTCCTGATGGCGCAGGCCGTCTTCGCGAGCGTGCCGATCTTCATCGTCTATCTCATTTTCCAGAAGCAGATCATCCAGGCGATGGCCGGGACGGCGCTCAAGTGAGGTGGCTCGGCGTGGTTGCGGCGGCGCTCGTGCTCGGCAGCTGCTCGAGCGGGGAACGCGGGCAGGGGCTCTACATCCAGCGCTTCTTCGGCGAGTGCACCAGCGACTACGGCACCGCTACCGACATCGCGAAGGCGGAGGGCGAATGCGGGATCATCACGACGATGATCAACGCATTCCGCCAAGCCGATCCGGCGGCGAAGGTCAGCCAGAACGTCGTCGCCTGGCCGGGCTACAGCCAGCTGACCGCGCAGCTCGCCGCGCGTCAGCCGCCCGACCTCGTCACCATGCATACGGGCGTCATTCCCGATTATGCGGGCAAGGGGCTGCTCGAACCGGTCGAGCCCTATCTTCAGGCGGCGGGGCTTTCGCCGGCGATGTTCACCCCCGCCTCGCGGCAGGGGGTGACGTGGCAGGGCCGCATGTACGGGCTGCCGTGGGACACGCATGGCGGGCTGTGGCACATCAACACCGCCTTGTTCGCCAAAGCCGGGCTGATGAAGGACGGCAAGCCGATCCTTCCGCGCAGCCCCGAGGAATTGCTGAGCCAGGGGCGGCAGTTCCGCGCACGGACGGGAAAGCCCTATCTGCTGCAGAGCCTCGTCGCCGATCCCGCCGGCGCGGCGCGGATCCTCTACACCTACATGATGGCGCAAGGTGCACCGGTCTTCACCGATCCCCGGCACATCGACCTCGACAATCCCAAGGGCCAGGCGGTCGCCAACCTGTTCCGGCAGGTGACGGCCGAAGGGATCGGCACCAGCAACATGGATACGCCCGCCGCCATCGCCGCCTTCATGAGCGGCGAGGGCGGGGTCTATCCGACCGGCACGTGGATGATCGGCCAGTTCGAGACCGAGGAGAAGACCACTGGGCGGCCGCTGTTCAAGAGCTATGCGGTGCAGCCCTTTCCGCAGCTTTACGCGAAGAACGTGATGTTCGTGTCGGGGCACAGCTGGGTGGTGCCCAAGCGCGAGCGGACGGCGGCCGAGCGCCAGGCGATCGTCGACTTCTTCCGCTTCATGGTGGCGCGTAACGGCGACTGGGCGCGGACCGGACACCTGCCGGCGGTGCAGTCGGTGATCGACGGGCCAGCCTTCCTCGGGCTGCCGCACCGCAGCGACATCGCGATCGTCGCCAAGATCGGCCGCGCGCTGCCTGACGGCGTGCTTCGCCAGAATGCGGTCGAGGGTCTGGTCGGCGAGGAGATGGCCGCGGCGATGACCGGCCAGAAGCCGGTCCGCCGCGCGCTTGCCGACGCGGATCGGCGAGTGAACGAGTTTCTGGCCGAAGTCCCCTAGTCTCCCGAGGGCAACAGCGCGTGTCCTATCGGCAAGAAAATAAACTAGATCATTGTTACGTTATGGGTGCGAGGTGTAGCCTCGTCGAACAGGGGGCGCGGGGATAGCCCAGCGCCGAGGTTTCTCGGAGATAATCCCATGCGGATCAGGACCATCGCGCTTTCGACCGCGAGCTTCACGGCGCTCATCGTCGCGACGCCCGCCATGGCGCAATCCACGGCGACGACCGATCCCAACGCCACTGCGCAGACCAATCCGGCTGCAGATGCGACGGCCACCACGCCCGATCCGGCGACCGACGATGCGATCGTCGTCACCGGTCTTCGCCGCTCGCTCCAGTCGGCCAAGAATATCAAGCGCAACAGCGATCAGCAGGTTGACGCGATCGTCGCCGAGGACATCGGCAAGCTGCCCGACATCGCGGTCGCCGAGACGGCGGCGCGCATCCCGGGCCTGCAGGTCGTTCGCCGCGGCGGCGAGGCCGACAGCGTCCTCGTCCGTGGCCTTCCCGATTTTGCGACCACCTACAACGGACGGGAAATCTTCACCGCCGAGACCCGAGTCGTCGCACTGCAGGACTTCCCGAGCGCCAACATCGCCGCGCTCGAAGTCTTCAAGACCTCGACCGCCGATCTTGTCGAGGCCGGCCTTGCGGGCGAGGTGAATGTCCGCTCGCGCCGTCCGTTCGACTTCAAGGGTACCGAGATCGCGGGCTCGCTATGGGCCCTCTACACCAAGCAGGCGCGCGAATGGACGCCCAACGTCAACCTCCTCGCCTCGACCCGCTGGGGCGTCGGCGACGGCGGCGAAATGGGATTGCTGCTCAACTACAGCCGGACCGAGCTCAGCTATCTCGACAGCGAGCCGAGCAACACCGACTTCATCGCGCCGAGCCCGAGCGGACGCCTGCCCGATATCCAGCGCCTCTTCTACCGCCAGGGCAATCGCGTCCGGCCGAGCATCAACGGCGCCTTCCAGTGGCGGATCAATCCTGACATCCAGGTCTATGTCGAGGGCCTTTATCAAGGCTTCCGCAACCGGATCGCCGACCGCCTTTGGGAGCAGCCGCTGTACGGCGGAGTCCAGAGCAACATCGTCTATCGTCCTGGCACCGACCTCATTTCGCGCGGCACGGTAACCAACCCGGGCGGCGACATCTTCACCTTCCAAGGCGCGACCTACAACAAGACCGACACCTATCAATTCGCGGCGGGCGGCAGCTACGATCTCGGTCGGCTGAAACTCACCGGAGACGTTGCAAGGACCAAGTCGACCTTCCGCGGTTCGACCGAAAGCTTCGACCGCGTCTTCCGTCCGACCGGGACAGTCGTGGTCAATTTCGATAACGAGGTGCCGCAGTTCAGCTACGGCGCGCTGCCTGGAATCAACGATCCGGCGAACTTCGTCTTCCGCGGCCTGTTCGAGGAAGCGCAGAAGGCGGCCGGCGACGACTGGCAGGCGCGGCTCGACGGTACGTACGAGACAGGCCTGTCCTTCATCCCGACCATTCAGGCCGGCGTTCGCTACACCGATCGCGATGCTTTCCGTCGCTATGGCAACCGCTACCCCTTCTTCCTCCCGCTTAACGTCAGCGCGGCGCAGTTGCCGACCTTCTATGTACCGAGCGATCCGGGTTTCCGCGGTACCGACGTGCAGAGCGGATTTCGCTCTTGGCTGTCGCCGACTTACGATGGCATCCGCGACAACATCGCCGCCCTGCGCCAGTTCATCATCAGTCGCTGCCCGGCGCTGGTCGCGATCGATCCGCCCAACGGCTGCGTCGCGTTCACCACCGGCGATCCTGTCGCCAACCCCAATTCGACCTATCGCGCCAACGAGAAAAGCTACGCGGGCTATCTCCAGGCGAAATATGCCATCGGCGAGAACATTGATGGCGTGATCGGTATCCGCGCGGTCCAGACCAAGAGCGAGGTCGCTGGAACGACCAATCGCGCCGGGCAGCCGGCCGTCCCGGTCGACGAGAGCAACAAGTACACCGACTGGTTGCCCAATGCGTCGGTCCGCTGGCGGATGACGCCCGGCCTGCAACTTCGCCTGGCGGCGACCCAGACCCGGACCAAGCCGAACTTCTCCGACCTCAATCCCGCCGTCGACTTCGGGCAGCCGGTCGGCCAGTGCGATGCCAACGGCAATTCGACGTCCACCGATCCGTTCGGCTGCGTCCGCAATGGCGGGGGCGGCAATCCCTTCCTCAAGCCGTTCACGTCGAACAATTATGACGCCAGCCTCGAATATTATTTCGGGCGCACCGGGTTGATCGCCGGCGCGGTGTTCCGCCGCGACCTCAAGGGCTTCTTCCAGAACCAGACGATCCGCTATGTCGATCCGATCATCGGTCCGGTGTCGCGGACGCAGCCGGTCAACACCAACAGCGGCCGGATCGACGGTGCCGAGGCGCAGGTCTCGACGTTCTTCGAATGGGACTTTGTACCGAAGTTCCTGCGCGGGTTCGGCGCCCAGGCGAACGTCACCTATCTCGACACCAGCGTCAGGGATCCAAACCCGATCATCGGCGATCGCGACATCTACGGCGTGTCCAAATGGACCTACAACCTCGTCGGCATGTACGAGGGCGGCGGTTTCTCGGCGCGCGTCAGCTACAACAAGCGCGGCAAGTTCCTCGGCTTCATCGACGTGCGCGACAACAACAATCCGGCGAGCTTCGGCGGCGATTATTACTATCAGTACGGCAAGCCCGCCGGGCGTCTCGACCTGTCGACGAGCTACACGCTCAACGACAAGTTCACGGTGTTCGGCGACTGGACCAACATTCTCGAGCGTCCGTACAAGGAGTATCTGAGCTCGGCACGGAACGGCGCCGCGCGGGCGGATTACATCCGCTTCCGCCGCTACGAGGAGACTACCTTCAGCATCGGCGTTCGCGCCAGGCTGTGATCGGCGAGTCGGCCGCTCCGGAAAACGGGGCGGCCTAGTTCGCGCGCAGGCTCGGCGCGATCACCGGGCCGCCATTCTCCCAGCCGAACGGGGCGACGTAGAGCACGCGCTTGTCGGTCGCCTTGCGGCACCCCTTGGTCGTCTCCCAGCCGTGGAAACTGATGAAGGTGCCACCTTGCGCGCGGAACACCGACTGGTGGCCGGGGCCCGACAGGCAGCCGGCGCCGCCCGGATCACTGTAACTGTAGAGGATGGGCTTGGGGGTGGCGTCCTTGCACGGACCCAGCGGCCCCGCGCAGCGCGCCCAGTTCATCGCATAGGGCGAGAGCCGCTGGTTGTCGTTCCAGCCAAAATAGCCGCCCGAAAACAGCATCGCATAGCCTTCGGGAACGCGAAGCATGGTCGGCGCCTCGATCACTTTCTGCTCCCACTCGTCCTCGTCAGTGAGGCCGATGTCCCTAGGCTGGCCGGCAAGCGTCTTGCCGTCTGCGGCGAGTTCCGCGCCCCATAGCCGGCTGCGCTTGCCGATGCGGTTCCCGTCGGCCTTCCAGTAGAGATAGAGCTTGCCGTCCTTGTCGCGGAACGGGCTGGCGTCGATCGACCCGCCCAGTTCGAACTGGCAGACGAGTGGCGCGTCCGAACGGTCGACGAACGGGCCGCGCGGGGAGGCGCTCTGGGCGACCCCGATGCACTGCTTGTCCTGCTTGGCGTGATTGGCGGTGTAATAGAGAAGATAGGTCGCACCGACCTTCATCACCTCGGGTGCCCAGGTGAAGCCCGGCTTCACCCACGGCGCGAGGGACGGCATGGCGTCCGCCTTCTTCCCGCTCGCATCGCGCACGATGGTCCAACCCACGAGGTCGCGGCTGGTCGCCATGGGCACGTTCTGGCCGTCGTTGGTGGCGTAGGCGATGAAGCTGCCGTCGCCCGCGGGCATCACGAAGGCGTCGGGAAAATTCTCGCGAAGCACCGGCTCGAAGACCGGCGGCTTGGCGGCGGAGGCGGCGGTGGAAAGGGCCAGGAGGCCGAGCAGAATCGAATGACGCAACGCTTGCACTCCCAAGTCCGGCCGGGCCGTCAGGGGACGAGCCGTACCTCCTCGCCGCTGAACGAGAGGCCTACGGTCAGCAGCGCACGGAAGACGTTATAGCCGCCGGTGCCCGGATGATAGGCGTGAAAGAACAGCCGCGGTTCGCCCTCCTTGCCGACCGAGACCGAGGCATGGCCCGGCGCCGACCAGTCGGGATGCGATTTGAGGAGCGGCTCGGCGGCCTTGCGATAGGGGCCGGTGATCGTATCGGCGACCGCGTAGCCGATGCCGTAGCTGGGACTGGTGAAATCGTTGCCCGCGTAGAACAGGAAATAGCGGCCGTCCCGATAGGTCAGATAAGGCCCCTCGATGAGATGGCCTTCCCAGTCGAGGTCGTTGGCGAGCAGCAGGTGGCGCTCGCCGACGAGGCTGCGGCCGTCCGCCGACAATTGCTGCGCATAGATGGGCGTCGCCATGTTCTCGACGACGTGCGCGGCAATCCCGCTTTTCTCGAGCGTGGTCCGGACCTCGCGCCAGTTGGCGAGCGCGGCGCGGATCAGCGGCTGCATCAGGAAAAAGCGCTCCATCGGGCGGCGCGTGTTGGCGAAGGGCTGGATCGCGGCGCAGAAGGCGGCGGTTCGGCGGTCGCCCTCGTTGTCGAACAGGATCGGGATGAGGTCCGGGTTCTCGCGCAGCAGCCCGGCGAGCGGCCGCGGCCAGTGGCTGTTGCTGTCCTTCTTCCACAGGAGCCAGGGCGTGCCCGAAGCATCGACATGGACATGGCTGTCGATGACGGTGCCGGTGAGCAATGGCTCGCCATTATCGACCCAAGGGCCGGCCGGATGCGCGGCGCGGGCGAGGCCGATCGACAGCGTTCGGTCGGCGGCCCGGGCGGTGTAGCTCAGCCAGAATTCGTCGCCGACGCGCGCGATCTCGGGTGCCCAGAAGTCGCCGACCTTCTGGCCGGCCGCGGTCCAGCCCGGCGTCGTACCTTCCTCGAATACGAAACCCCGGGGCTCCCACCGCTCGAGGTCTTCGGAGTGGAGGATCGGAAATGCGTCGGGCGCGTCGTTCGAGGTCGCGACCAGCCACCAGCCATCCACGCAGCGCATCACCGCCGGATCGCCATAGCCCGACAGAATCCGGGTCGACAGATTGTCGGTGATGAGCGGGCGCCACGGCGGCGCGGCATAACCCTCGATCGGATCGAGGTGATGAGGCCGGCGGGTGCCGAAATCCTCGTGGAGCCGATCGAAAAAGGCTTCGAAGGCGGCGGGGTCGGGTCCCTCGATCGTGTAGCTGCGGACACCGCTCCCGTCGCTGGGCGAGACATTCAGGAGGAAGCCATCCCCCTGTTCGAGCGGCTCGACCGCGAAGGTCAGCAGGGGCTGATTGAGCATGGCAGGGGAAAGTAGGGGCGCGACAGGGGAGCACAAGCCGTGGCTGCGCTTTCTTTTGCGGACCGAGGCACTTAGGCTCGGCGGCGATGCGTATCCTCGTCCTCGCCGCCGCGCTGGCCCTCTCGGCCTGCGCCAGCCTCCCCCCGGCGGGCCGCTACGCCAATCCGGTGATCGACCGCGACTTTCCCGATCCCGCGGTGGTGCGCGGGGGCGACGGCAAATTCTACGTCTATGCGACGCAGGGCGGCGATCCGGTGCGCAACATCCAGCTCGCCCGCTCCGACGACCTCATGACCTGGGCCGATGCGGGCGACGCGCTGCCGGTAAAACCCGCCTGGGCCAGCCGAACGCAGGACTTCTGGGCGCCCGACGTCTTCCGCATGGGCGACCGGTGGCTGCTCTATTATTCGGCCAAGCCCGACGCCGCATTGACCGACGACAAGCGCGGCCTGTGCCTCGCGGTGGCAACCGCCAGCCGACCGGAAGGTCCCTTCACCGACAAGGGCACGCCGCTCCTGTGCGGCGATGGCTTCGTCAACATCGATCCCCATGCCTTCACCGATCCGGCGAGCGGCAAGACCTATCTTTATTGGGGATCGGGCTTCGGGCCGATCAAGGTGCAGGAACTAAGCCCTGACGGCCTGTCCTTCGCGGACGGATCGAGCCCGGTGCCGCTGGTCGAGACGGTCAAGTCGGACGATCCCGCGGAGTACCGACGCCTGGTGGAAGGCGCTTGGGTGACCGTACGCGACGGTTATTATTACCTCTTCTTCTCGGGCGACAATTGCTGCGGACCCAAGGCGCATTATGCGGTGATGGTGGGGCGATCGCGATCACCGACGGGGCCGTTCGAGGTCCGCGCGCGGCCACTCTACCTGGTGCTCGAAGGCAATCGCCAGTGGATCGCACCGGGGCACAACAGCATCGTCACCGACGAAGCGGGGCAGGACTGGATCCTCTATCACGGAGTCGATGCACGCCGGCCGCGGACCAAGCCGACCGACGACGTCAACACCCGCCGCGTGATGCTGCTTGACCCCCTCGCCTGGCGCGATGGCTGGCCCGAGATCGCGGGTAAGTCCCCAAGCAGCGGGCCGCAGCCGGGACCGGTGGTCAGACGGTGACCGGCTCGACGGTCTCGCGGCGGCTGACCAGCATCGCGTCGGCGACGATTCGCAGTGGTTCGGCGTCGACCAGGCTCTGCCGCTCGTCGATCAACCTAGCGAACGTCGCATAGAGGTCGGGATATTCGCCCGCCTTGCTGCCCGGCACCTCGTCGCCGTCGAGGATCAGCCGCGCGCCGCCCTCGACCAGCTTCATCCTGGCGCCGTCCCCGGTCTCGATCTCGATCGTCCATTCCTCGCCATCGGTCTTGCGCCAGTCGAGGCTTGCGCTGAGCGGACCGTCGGCGGCCGGGCTGGTGAAGGATAGCTCCGCCGCGATCGGAGTCTGGGCGTTGGCGGGCATCGACAGCATGCCCTCCTTCACGAACATCGGCGCGGGCAGGATCGCGGTCGCGACCGAGAAAGCATTGATGCCGGGATCGAAGACGCCGAAGCCGCCGGGTTCGAACACCCATTGCTGGCCGGGATGCCATTTGTGGACGTCCTCGTGCCAGGTGATGCGCATCGACCTGATGCGCTGGCCGACGAGGAGCTTGGCGGCCGCCGCAACACCTGCATTGTGCTGCGCGTGCCAGCTGGTGAAGAGCGTGACGCCCTTGGCGGCGGCCATGCGGCGAAGGTCTTCGACCTCGCCCAATGTCGCGCAAGGCGGTTTCTCGAGCAGCAGGTGAAGCCCGCGCGCGATGCATTCGGCTGCGATGTCGTGACGGGGCGCGGGCGGGGTGGTGATCGCCACCGCTTCGATGCCTGGCACCGTGTCGAGGAGCTCGCGCCAGTCGGTGAAATTGGGGGCGGGGCCATTGCCCTGCCGGCTGCTGCTCCCGGCAATCTCGAACCGTCCGCTGCCTTCGATGGCTGGGACGTGCTGGTCCTCGGCGATCTTGCCGAAGCCGATGATGGCGATCTTCAAAGGCTTCACTTGGCGACTCCCGCGACATAGGCCTTGGCGCGAGCGTGCACTTCCTCGGCGCTTCGACCCGGCGCGAACAGGCCCGAACCGAGGCCGAAGCCGTTGGCGCCCGCGTCGGTCCACGGCGCCATGCCGTCGGACTGGACCCCGCCGACAACGAGGATCGGCACATCATTGGGCAGCACCGCGCGCTGCGCCTTGAGAACGGTCGGCGACGCACCCTCGGCCGGGAAAAGCTTCAGCGCCTGTGCCCCGGCGTCGAGTGCGGTGAAGGCTTCGGTCGGCGTGAAGTAGCCGGGCGCCGCCACCATCTCGGCCTGGACCGCGGCAGCGATCACCTTGGCGTCGGTATTGGGGGCGACGACGAGGCGGCCGCCGGCGTCCTTGACGCGGGCGACGCTGAGGACATCGAGGACAGTGCCCGCCCCGATCAGTGCGCGGTCGCCGATCGCCCTGGCCAGGCGGTCGATGCTCTCGAAGGGGTGCGGGCTGTTGAGCGGCACTTCGATGATCCTGATCCCGGCCGAGAATAGCGCCTCGCCGACCGCGACCGCTTCATCGGGCGTCACCCCGCGGATGATCGCCACGAGCGGGCACTGGCCGAGATAGGCGGTGAAATCCTGATGCGCGCTCATGACAGTCGCTCCGTGATGGCCTGGGCGCCGGCGAGGAAGGCGTCTTCCCCGTCGACCTCGCGGTTCTGCCGTCCGACCTGGGTCAGCGCGGCGGAGAAGAGGCGCGTAAGCGCGCCGCGGCCCATGACCACGACCTCGCCTTGCGGGAGGTCGGACAGGCCGGTGCGCAGGTCGGCGCCGATCAGCAGGCCCGAGACGAAACTTGCGACCTGATATTCGGGCAGCGTGCCGAGCAGTACGCGGGCACGGACGGTGAAGAGATCGGCGGTCAATGCTCGGCCTTCCCACCCTTGCGCGACGCCGGCAGCGAAATGCTCGCCCGGCGCTGCCTCGGTCTCGAGCCACGCCCTGAGGAGGCTCCCGTTCTTGAGGAGATTGTACATCTCGCCGGTCATGACCGTTCGAAAGCGGGTCAGCCGGCCGCCCTCGAGCAAGGCCCATTTGTTGTGCGTGCCCGGGTGGCAGATGATCGCGTCGGGCGCGCAAAGACCCGCCGCCACCGCGCCGAAGAATTGCGTCTCCTCGCCGCGCATGACGTCGGCACGGCTGCCATCCTGATAGGAGGCCCCGGGGATGATGAAGGCGCGCGGATCGGGGGTGGCGACCAGCCCGGCGACGAGGCGATCGAGGTCGAGCGGACAGGGCAGATAGGGCGCGTCGACCCAGCCGCCGCGCGCGCCGACCATGCCGGCAAGGAGCAAGGGCACGTCGCCCAGCCGCCGGCGGATGTTGGCGACTTCGTCGGGAAAGCCGCCGGGGGAAACGCTGGTGAAGCCAAGGTCGTCGGCGAATTCGGCGGAGACACGCCCGCCCTCGACCCGCCACGCCCGCCGATTGGTCGTTCCCCAGTCGGCCGTGATGTATCCGTCTGTCCACATGCCCGCGCTCATACCCCAAGAAAAGCGACGAAGCGCCTCATGTGTCCCTACCAATGCGCGTGGGCGGCGCTATTTTCCCGTCCCCATGGACGTCACCTGCGTAGCCGACGTGAAAGCGTTGCTCGGCGAGGGCCCGCACTGGGACCCCGAAGCCGCCGCCCTGACCTTTGTCGACATCAAGGGGCGCCGCGCCTTTCGCTGGCGCGATGGCCGCCCGCTCGAGGAGTTCAGCACGCCCTATCGCGTCGGTAGCCTGATCCCGCGCGCGTCCGGCGGGCACATCGCCGGGACCGATCGCGGGATCGCCGCGGTCGATCTCGAACTCGAGCGCTTCGACCTGTTGTTCGACCCCGAGGAAGACCGCGAGACCAACCGATTCAACGACGCAAAGGTCGATCGCGTCGGCCGTCTCTTCGCCGGCACGATGGACGACGAGGAACGCGCGGCGAGCGGCGCCTTCTACCGCGTCGACAAGAACCTCACCTGCCGCCGGGTCGACGATGGCTTCAAGGTGACGAATGGCCCCGCCTTCAGCCCGGACGGCAAGATCATGTATGCCAACGACAGCGCGCTGCAGGTGACCTATCGCTACGACCTCACGCCCGACGGCACGCCGATCAACCGCCGCGAACTCGCGCGCTTCGGGGAGGGCGAGGGCTATCCCGACGGGCTGACGGTCGATGCCGAGGGTTGCCTGTGGATCGCCTTCTGGGACGGATGGTGCCTGCGCCGCCTGTCGCCCGCCGGCGAGCGCCTCACCGAGCTTCGCGTTCCGGTCCAGCGGCCAACCAGTTGCGCCTTCGGCGGCGCCGCCCTCGACCGGCTGTTCATCACTTCCGCCCGGATCGGGCTCGAGGAAAAGGACCTCGCTTCGCAACCATATGCGGGCGGGCTCTTTATGTGCTCACCGGGTGTGACCGGGATCGCCGAACTGCCCTTCGCGGGGTGATCGGCGAGCGGAATTCGAAGCTGCCCTGAGGAGGCAATCATCGCCAATTTCATGTTCGCCACGGGAATCGAGAACAGCATCCCGACCATCAACGGCGGGCGTACCCGCGTCGACCAGATGGAGGCGTCCAACCATTACAAAAGATGGCAGGAGGACTTCGACTGCGTCGAGGACATCGGGATCCAGTATCTTCGCTTCGGCCCGCCGATCCACAAGACGTTTCTGGCGCCCGGCAAATATGACTGGGAATTCGCCGACCTCACGCTGAACGACCTCAGGAAGCGCGACATCACCCCGATCGTCGACCTCTGCCACTTCGGCGTGCCCGACTGGATCGGCAATTTCCAGAACCCCGACTTCAGCCAGCACTTCGCCAATTACGCCGCCGATTTCGCCGAGCGCTATCCGTGGATCCAGCTCTACACGCCGGTGAACGAAATGTTCATCTGCGCTGCCTTCAGCGCCAAATATGGCTGGTGGAACGAGCAGGAGCGCACCGATCGCTCGTTCGTCACCGCCCTCAAGCACATCGTGAAGGCCAATGTGCTGGCGATGACGGAAATCCTGAAGCGGCGGCCCGACGCCATCTTCATCCAGTCCGAATCTTCCGAATACTTCCACGCCGACAGCCCGGCCGCCATCGGTCCGGCCGAAGTCCTCAACAGCCGCCGCTTCCTCAGCCTCGACCTCAACTACGGGCGCCGGGTCGACAGCGAGATGTACGAATATCTGATGGATAACGGCATGACCCGGGAGGAATATCACTTCTTCCTCGGCAACCGCCTCAAGCAGCACTGCATCCTCGGCAACGATTATTACTGGACCAACGAGCACCGGGTCCATGCCGACGGTCGCACCGAGGCGAGCGGCGAGGTGTTCGGCTATTGCGAGATCACCCGCCAGTATCACAATCGCTACCGGCTCCCGATCATGCACACCGAGACCAACCTCAAGGAGGGGCCGACAGGGCAGGAAGCGGTGCAGTGGTTGTGGAAGGAATGGGCCAACGTCCTGCGGCTGCGCAACGTCGGCATCCCTACCGTCGGCTTCACCTGGTATTCGCTGACCGATCAGGTCGACTGGGACACCGCGCTTCGCGAGCAGAACGGCAACGTCAATCCGCTCGGGCTCTATGACCTCAACCGCAACATCCGGAACGTCGGCAAGGCCTACAAGCAGCTCATCAGGGACTGGCGCGACGTGCTGCCGGCCTCGTCGGTCTGCCTCGCGGTGCCGGTCAAGCCGCTGCACCAGTCGGTCTGGCCGCCGATGACCACGCCGCCCGGTGACCGCAAGGAGCCGCAGGACAAGGGCCTCGCCTTGGGCAACCAGGACCAGCAGACGCCGGAGGCCGCATGACCGGCTGCCCCGAACTCAAGATCGGGCGGATCGAGACGTTCCTCGTGCCCCCGCGCTGGCTGTTCGTCCGGGTCGAGACGGTCGACGGCGCGCACGGCTGGGGCGAAGCCAGCCTCGAGGGTCATGCCGAGGCGGTGAACGGTGCGTTCGAGGCGATCCGCGACCGCTTCATCGGCCACGACGCGCGGCGGATCGAGGACATCTGGCAGATCGCCTATCGCGGCGGCTTCTACCGCGGTGGCCCGGTGCTGATGAGCGCGCTCTCCGGCCTCGACCAGGCGCTGTGGGATTTGAAGGGCAAGGCGCTCGGCGTGCCCGCGTGGGAACTGATGGGCGGCCGCGTGCGCGACAAGATCCGGGCCTATGCCTGGATCGGCGGGGACAAACCGCACGAGATCGACAGCGCCGCCGCCGCCCGCAAGGCGCAGGGCTTCTCGGCGGTGAAGATGAACGCGACCGCCGAGCTCGACTGGATCGGTACCCCGCGGCTGTTCGACGACGTCATCCGGCGCGTCGAGGCGGCGCAGGCGCAGGGCATGGACGTCGGCCTCGACTTCCATGGCCGGGTGCATCGCGCAATGGCCAAGCAACTCGCCAAGGTCCTCGAGCCGATGGGCCTCCTCTTCATCGAGGAGCCGCTGCTGAGCGAAAATCCCGAGGGCCTCGCCGACATCGCCAACCTCGTGTCCACCCCGATCGCGCTCGGCGAGCGGCTCTACAGCCGGTGGGATTTCAAGCGCTTCTTCGAGACCGGCGCGGTGGACATCATCCAGCCCGACCTCAGCCACGCGGGCGGGATTTCGGAATGCCGCCGGATCGCGTCCATGGCCGAGGCCTATGACGTGGCGGTGGCGCCGCATTGCCCGCTGGGCCCGCTCGCGCTAGCCGCCTGCCTTCAGCTCGCCGCGAATGCGCCCAATGTCGCGATTCAGGAGATGAGCCTCGGCATCCACTACAACGTGGGCCACGACCTGCTAGAGTTCATCACCGACCCCGAGGTTCTGACCCCGGTCGACGGCTATCTGCTCATGCCCGAAAAGCCCGGGCTCGGCGTGACGATCGACGAAGCCAAGGTGCGCGAGGTGGCGAAAGACGGCCATCGCTGGCGCAACCCGATCTGGCGCCAGCACGACGGCAGCTTCGCGGAATGGTAACGGGCGACCAGCGCCTTCAAAGACGAAGTCCCGGCCTCAGCCGGGACCTCGAATGGGATCACGCCGCGCGGCGTGCCTTGGGCTTGTCGTAGGGCACGTCGTCGAGCTTGGCGGTCAGCGCCTTTAGCTCATCCGTCACTGCCTGGTCACGCGCGTGATATTTGGCGTCGAGCGCTTGCTCCTCGGCGCTCAGCTCGCGAAAGTAGGTGATCGAGAGGCGGCGGCCGAAGATGTCGTCGCCGCGCAGCTTGAGCTCGGGGTCGGCGCCCTCGGGCAGGCTGTCGCGAATGGCCGTCAGCGTGGTGATCAGCCGGTCGAGCGACGTGTAGTCGCTGACTTCGATATAGTCCTTCACTCGGGTGCGCATCGTTCCGTCCCTCCCCGCAACCGGGGGTTTCATCTGCCCTGACGCATCGTCGCGCAAGGCGATTTGAGCCACTTATCCCCAGATCAGTTGCCGCCGACTGAACATCGGGCCAATACCGGGTTCATATGATCGATCAGACCCATCAGCTCACGCTTCGTGCCGGCCCCCTCGAACTGGTGCTAAGTCCTTCATTGGGCGGGTCTATTCATCGCTTCACCTGGACTTCCGAAGGGCGCCGCGTCCCGCTTTTGCGCGAAAGCCACAGTGGAGAAACAACCGTTCTCGACCAGGCGAGTTTCCCGCTGGTGCCTTACGTGAACCGGATCCGCGATGGCCGGTTCGTGTTTCGCGGCGAGGAGGTCCGGTTGGCGCCGAACATGGCGGGCGATCCCTCGCCGCTCCACGGGCAGGGCTGGCTCGGGGCCTGGAATGTCGCGACGGCGCACGAAAGGTCGGCCGAGCTTCGCTTCACCCACGAGGCAGGCGAATGGCCGTGGGACTGGAAAGCGCGGCAGTCGTTCGCTCTCGACGAGCGCGGCCTGTCGCTGACGCTCGAGTGCCGCAACACCAGCGACCGGCCGATGCCCTGCGGTCTTGGCCAGCACCCCTATTTCCCCTGCACCAGCGAGACCCGGATCCGGACGCAGGTCGCAACCGCGTTCGAGATCGACGAGCATGTCCTGCCGACGGGCGAAGTGCCCGCGACCGGGCGCTACGACCTGTCGGACCGCGCGGCCTGCGGGCAGGGGCTCGACCATGGCTTTGGCGGATGGGGCGGCGAGGCGCTGCTGACCGACCCGGCATGGCCGGCGACTCTTCGCCTGACGAGCCCCGAGGCGCGCTTCTTCCAGCTATACTCGCCCGAAAGCGGCGGCATCTTCGTCGCCGAGCCCGTGACCCACGCCAATGCCGCGCTGAACGAACCCGAGGCGCGCTGGGCGCAGCTTGGCATGCGCGTTCTCGAGCCCGGCCTGTCCATGCGCCTCACCATGCGGCTCGAACTCGCATGAGCCTAGGCCTCATCGCCACCGGAACGCTCGGCAGCTTCCTTGCGGGGCAGGCGACGACGCTTGGCGCCCTGCCGGTCTTCTTCATGCGCTCGATCGGCAAGCGCACCGAAAACGCCTTTCTCGGTTTCTCGGCCGGGATCATGCTGGCGGCGAGCTTCTTCTCGCTGATCATCCCGGGGCTGGAGGCCGCGGGCGATCTTCACGGCGGCAACAAGACCATCGCAGCGACCATCATGGCCGCCGCGGTCCTTCTCGGCGCGACCACCCTCCAGCTCGTCAATCGCTACGCCCCGCACGAGCATTTCATTTCGGGCCCCATGAGCGGCGCGGAAAAGAGCAAGCTCGCGCGCATCTGGCTGTTCGTGATCGCCATTTCGCTCCACAATTTTCCCGAAGGCCTGGCGGTCGGGGTGAGCTTCGGCAGCCCCGACCAGACCGCCGGCTATGCCACCGCCTTCGGCATCGGGCTCCAGAATGTCCCCGAGGGCCTCGCCGTCGCTTTGAGCCTCGCGGCGGTCGGATACAGCCGAACCTTCTCCTTTCTGATCGCGGTGCTGACGGGACTGATCGAGCCTGTCGGCGGCTTCCTCGGGATTTCGGCCATTTCGGTCTCGAGCGAGCTTCTGCCGTGGGGTCTGGGCTTTGCGGGGGGCGCGATGATCTGGGTCGTGTCGAGCGAGATCATCCCCGAAACGCACCGCGAGAAGCAGGAGGGAATCGCCACCTTCGCCCTCATGCTGGGGCTGGCGGTGATGATGTTCCTCGACTGGACGTTCGGCTAGGGAGCCGGTGCGGGTCCGCCGCGTTGTGCCGGACATGCAACGATCGTGGGTCAGCAATCGGGATCGCGTGACGGCCTTGGGCGCCGTGGTGCTGGTGCATGCGGGTATCCTCGCGGCGCTGCTGACGCTCGGCCCCGGGAAAGCGGTCCTCGAAGCGGTCAATCCGCTGAAGGTGTTCGACGTCCTTCCCGATCCTCCGCCACCCCCGCCGCCGCCACCCGCGATCCAGGAATCGAAGAAGTTGCCCAAGCCCGAGGGCGCCTCGGCGCCGCCGGCGAAAAAGGCCGAAGCGACCCCGATCGTGAAGCCGCCGCCCAAGGTCGTCCTTCCTCCGCCCCCGCCGCCGGTGGTCGCAGCGCCGACCCCGGGCACGGGCGCGGCCCCCTCGCAAGGCGCGGCACCGGTCGATGGGCCGGGCACGGGTGCGGGCGGGACGGGCAACGGCACGGGCAGCGGTGGCAGCGGCTCGGGTCCGGGCGGCGGCGGCAGCGGCGGCCAGGGCGTCGGCCCCTCGGTCATCGACAGCACCAAGCTCACCGGCCGGAGCTATCCCGCCGCCGTGCTCCGTGCCTGGCCGCGCGGGCGCCGCGTGCTGGTCGCGGTCCGCGTTCAGGTCGACGGCCGCGCCACCGACTGCAAGATCAACGGGTCGAGCGGCGATCCCAACGTCGACGCCTGGACCTGCCGGCTGGTCGAAGAGCGGGTGCGCTTCAAACCCGCGCTCGACGACAACGGCCGGCCTTATGTGCGCTGGTACGGCTACATCCAGGCGCCGGTGAACTTCTAGTCGCGCACTTCCTGTGCATCGACCCAGCGGTCGGCGCCGGGCCGTGGCCGCCACAGGAAGCTGCTCGGAACCCAGGCTTCGACCGGCCGCCCCGCCGTGTCGCGCGCCGGCCGCCAGCGCAGGCGGCGGACGGCCGAGGCGCAGGTGGCCTGGTCGAGCGCGGCGATCCCGCTTCCGCGTGCAATCCGGCAATCGCGTACCGATCCGTCGCGCCCGATCAGCAGGCGGAAGGCGACCGGGAGCGGCCGGGTGAGGTTGAGACCGCGCGGCGCATCACGCTCGAGGATGTCGCCCGCGACATATTCGGGTTCGGCCGCGACTCCGCCCGCACCGCCGCCGCCCGTTCCGTCGCCGAATCGACCCGCGCCCAGTCCATCGCCCTCGCCGCCGCGGCCGGTGCCGGGTCCGTCGATCGGCGCCGCCCCGGCCTTGGGCGCGGTGCCGGTGCCGGCGACGGGGGCGGCGGGGAGGGGCGGCGGCACCGGAAGACGAACCTCCGGCGGCGGCGCGACGACTTCGGTCGGGGTATTCTTCTTGGCAGGCGGCGCGGCGGCGCCCTCGGGGTCCTTGGCGCGCTCGGTCGGCTTGGGCGCTTTTTCGGGCGTCATGGGGACGGCCGGCGGCTCGGGCGGCGGCGGGTCGGTGAGGTCGATCAGCGCGAGCGGCTGCTCGAGCACCTTGGGCACCGGCGTCACCCCGAGCCCGGTCAGCAGCGCCCAGCCGAGCGCGACGTGGATGAGCGCGGCGAGCCCGACGGATCGGGCGCGGTCGGTTCGGCTGGCGATCTGGCGGCGCATCATGGGTCTGATGCCCGCGCACGGCTGAACCCGGCCTTGCCCGGTGTCAGGCCGGGGCCATGCCCTCGGCAAGGAGCGCCGCGGTCACCGTCACCGGATTGACGACCAGGCTCGCCCCCGCGGCCCCGGCAATATCCTCATTGTCCTCGTTACGAATGGTGATGGCGATGTGGAGCGCGGGCGCGAGCTTGCGCGCGCTCAATGCGATGAGGATGCTGGTGTCGTCCCGCCCGGCGGAAATGATCATCCGCTGCGCCGCGCGGATGCGAACCGCCTCGAGCAGTTCATCGCGGCTGGCGTCGCCCTGGATCACCGCCGCGCCAAGCTCGCGTGCCGCAACGCAGGCGACCTCGTCGCAATCGATGACGACCAGCTTCTCCGCGGCCAGCCCGCTGCCGAGCAGATGCGCCGCGGTCGTGCTCCCGTTCTTGCCGAAGCCAGCGACCACGACATGGCCCTCGAGCCCTTCCTGGATCCGCGCCATGCGCATTCTCTCCCAAACCCGCTTGAACAGAAGCTCGAACGCCGTGCCGAGGAAGATCAGCCAGATGAAGAGGCGGATCGGGGTCAGCAGGAAGGCGTCGATCAGCCGCGCCTTTTCGGTCACCGGCACGATGTCGCCATAGCCGACCGTCGTCACGGTGATCATGGTGAAATAGAGCGTGTCGGCAAAGCTGACCGCCCCGTCGATGTTGTCGCGTAAGCCGTCGCGGTCGATCCACAACAATAGGAATGCGCTCACCAGCAACCCGAGCGCGAGCAGCGCGCGAAGCCCGAGCTTGCGCCAGGGAGAGGCTTTGGACCGTCTTGAGAGGGGCGGTAGCTCGCGCTTCATTGCCGGAACGAAACGGATGTTGCGGCATTAGGGTCCAGCAGCAAATGCAAGGGGCGGATGATGGAATCGCTTGGTTCGTTGCGCAACGTGCTGGCGCTTGGCGCCCTGATTCTGGCCAGTCCGGCCGCCGCGCAGAGCGGTGGCCAGCTCATCGCTTCCGAACCGATCGTCCAGACCCCGCCCGGAACCCAGGCATGGCGGGTCCGCTATCTCACGCGAAGCGATCGCGGTGCGGCGCAGGAGGTGACTGGGGTGGTCATCGCACCGCGTGAAGCCATTCCCGCGCGGGCACGTCCGGTCATCGCCTGGACCCACGGCACCTGGGGTGTGGCCGAGCGCTGCGCGCCGTCGCTCAGCCCGAACTTCTTCGCCGCCACGCCCGCGATCGACGCCGTGTCGCGAGGCTATGTCGTGGTCGCGCCCGACTATCCCGGGCTCGGAAGCCGCGGGCCGCATCCCTATCTCGTCGGCACCGTCACGGCCCGCTCGGTCCTCGATGCGGTGCGCGCGGCGCAGGCCATCCCCGGCGCGGCCGCCGGCAATCGCTTCGCGGTCTGGGGGGAGAGCCAGGGCGGGCATGCCGCGCTGTGGACCGGACAATTGGCAAGCGCCGAGGGCGCCGGCCTCACCCTCGTCGGCGTTGCGGCGGGCGCGCCGCCGACCGATCTTGCCGCCAATTTCCGCCTGTCGAGCGATCCCAATGCCAAGGCCTTTCTGACCGCGCTCGCGGCCGACAGCTGGAGCAAATATTATGGCGTGCCGCTGCGGCTCGGCGCGCGGCGCACCCCGGGCATCATCACCCGCATGGCGCAGAACAATTGCGTGTCGATCGGCTCGACCCCGAAGCTCGGCACCATCCTCGGCATGCTGGCACTTCGGCAGGACCTGAAGAATGTCGACTTCGGTCGCACGGCCCCCTGGTCGTCCTATGTCCGGGCCAATAGCCTTTCGCCCGTCAGCCGCGTGCCCGTCCTGATCGCGCAAACGCGCGAGGATCCGCTGGTCGCGCCCGCCGTCACCCGCGCCTTCGCGCGGCGGATGTGCGCCAACCGGGTGCGGGTGCGGTGGATCGATCTGCCAGGCAAGGATCATGCGACCACCGCCAAGCAGAGTGCCGCGCAGACCATCGACTGGATCGACCAGCGCTTCGCCGGAACGCCCGCGCGCAGCGACTGCGGCCGCATCTGAAGACCAGCCCGGGAGGAACCATCGCCATGAACAAGCTTGCCCTGACCGCCGCGGTTGCGCTCGCCGCCACCGGTGCCGCATCGGCCTCCACGCCTGCCGCCTGGGCAGCGCTCGACCGGCAGGTCAACCGTGCCTGCCTCGTCAATTCGGGGTTGAAGCAGGCGAAGATCATTGCCGACAAGGCGAGCTTTCCCGACCGCGTGCCGGTCGAAATCCGGATCGTCGAAGGCTATAATCGCGGCAACGTGATCGACGTGAAGCTGTGCGCCTACGACCGCCGCACCAAGCGCGCCGCGTTCACCGAGGGTCAGGGCCGGCTCGGGGTCAACCGCCGCTGACCGGAAGCTAGCGTAGCGCGGCGGTGACCGCGTGTATCGGCGTCCCAATGGCGTCGCCAACCACGCTCGCGCCGAACATCGCCACCCCGACAATCCCGGCAAGGACGAGGCCGAACTCGATCGCGCGGCCGGCGAAGCGGCTTTGCTCGAAGGCTTCCGCGACCGAAGAGGGGCGGGGGTGGAGCCGCCGCTCCTGTGCTTGCGCGTTGTCGGAAGCGGCGGTGGCGGTCTCGTCGCGATCGGCCGCGACCGCGTCGACCGGCACCGCATCCTGCGTCAGCGCGCCGAAGCGGTCCTTCTTGGTCCAGACGACCCGCGCGACGATGACGTGCCGCCCGCGGCGCACTTCGATGTAGCTGCCGGTGGGCGGGGTCCGCGGGCATTTCACCTGAAGGCCCCGCGTGGACAGGTCGAGCAGGCAGACGTCGGCCCAGGCCGCGCCCGAGCGCATGCGAACCGGAAGATAGAGCTTCCGGCGCGGCGCTCGCGGCCTGTGATGCTGAATGCGTCCCTGTTCCATGACCATGTGTCCGATCGTTCGGCACAGGCTTGCGCGATCATGATGGGCAAAGAGTGGAGCAAAAGTCCGAAACGGCGGAAGTGACCCGCACGGCCACCGATCGCGCGGCTGCGTGGCGGTGGCAGGTAGGCCCAGTCCCTTTGAGCAAAGCTCAGTCCATATTGGCGGAACGCGAAAGGTAACGTTGAGCGCGGTCATATACTTGGCGACCAGCCAAGGAACACATCGCCATGACTTTGAAGCCCAAGAAAGCCCTGTTGCTCGCGCTCGTCCTGTTGCCGTGTGCGCAGGCGGCGCATGCCGGCACCGCGCAGACGACGATGAGCGTCTCGACGACGGTGCTAAACTCCTGCCTCGTCAGCGCCGCGCCGCTGGCATTCGGCAATTACGATCCGGTCAGCACCACCGCCACCAATGCGACGAGCTCGATCACGGTCACCTGCACGCCGGGAACGAGCTTCGTCGTGGGCCTGAATGCCGGCACCGCCTCCGGCGCGACGGTCTCGACGCGGCAGATGTCGTTCGCGTCCAATCGCCTGGGTTACGCGCTGTTCACGGACCCCTCGCGCACCAGCAACTGGGGCAACACGTCGGGTGTCGACGCGCTGGCGCCGGTGACCGCGACGAGCACGCCGAGCGTACTCACCGTCTACGGCCGCATCGCCGCCGAGCAGAGCGTCCCCGCGGGTGCCTATGCCGATGTGGTGACGGTCACGGTGACTTATTGAATGACGCACCTCGGCCGGCATTGCTGGGGTATTCTCGCGCTCGCGCTCGCCGCGGGCCCGTGGCTTGCGCCGCCTGCTTCGGCCTCGCGGATCGCGGTCGCGCCGATCAGGATCGAGCTTGGGACCGACGCCAATTTCTGCGCGCTCACCGTCAGCAACCTCGGCCTGGAAAAGGTCGCAGTGCAGGTGCGCGGCTTCGCCTGGTCGCAGAAGCCTGACGGCACCGACCAGCTCGATCCCGCCGACATCAGGGTCAATCCTTCGGTGACGGAAGTCGCGCCCGGCGCCAGGAGGCTGGTGCGCTGCAGCCTCCCACCCCACGGTGGCGCGACCGAGAGCAGCTATCGCCTGCTGGTCGACGAAATCCCGCAGGGCGAGGCGCCGCCGGGCACCATCAAGGCCGTGCTTCGCTTGAGCATCCCCATCTTCCGCACGCCCAAGGCCGCCGCGCCCGCGCTGCGCTGGCAACCCGGCCCGCCCGGCGCGATCGAGATCAGCAATAATGGCCGCATGCACACGGTTGTCGGCAAGCTCGTCATCCACCGCGCCGGTGAGGCACCCGAGACGATCACGCGCGGCTTCTACCTTTTGGCGGGGGCGAGCCGTCTTGTTGTGCCCGCGCAGGGCGGCGCGATCACGAGCATCGAGGCGGTGACCGCCACCGGGCGCGTCGAGGCCATAACCAAGCGCCAGGACTGACCATGCGCGCGGGTGGCCGTCCCCGGCCCAAGCGGCAGAATTTCGAACCGCCTGCGCTGCTGCTCGCCGTGCTTCTCGGCGGCGCCTCGCCGACTACCGCCCTTGCCGATCCTGGCGAAACGGGGGTCACACCGGTCGAGCTGGTGCTGAACGGTCAAAACCAGGACCGGCCGACGCTGGCCGTGCGACGCGGGACGACCCTCCTGGTCCTGCGTGACGACCTCTTGGCCATCGGGATCTTCATCCCCGACACGGCGGCGACGGTCTCGATCGACGGTCAGGCATTCGTCTCGATTGCCGACGTGCCCCAGCTTGCCGCCCGCCTTGGCGACGATGGCGCGACCTTGTTTCTCCAGGCCGGACCCGATGCGTTCGGTCCGCCGCAGCGCGCGCTTCGCGCCGAGCCTGCCTCCCCGTCGCTGAGCCCGATCGCGCCGCTCGCATTCCTCGGCTACGACCTCTCCCTCGCCACCGATGGGGGCGGGGCGCGGCTGGGCGGATTGTTCGACGCGGGCCTGTCGGGCGCCTGGGGCGTCGCCGGCACCACCGCGCTCCTGCCGCCGGCCGGCCACCAGCTCGTGCGGCTCGACAGCGCGTTCCAGCGCGATCTTCCCGCGCAGCGGCTGCGGCTCGTCCTTGGCGACACGATCAGCCGGGGCGGGGACTTCAGCAGCCCGCTGCGCTTCGGCGGGATCCGGATCGGCACGGACTTTTCGCTCGACCCCGAAGCCGTCACCACCCCGCTTGCCACCATCGCCGGCTCGGCGCTGCTGCCCTCGACCGTGGAGCTGCTCGCCGCCAGCGGCCGGGTCACGCGCGAGGTCCGTCCCGGGCGCTTCCTGGTCGAGGGTCCGGTGACCGTGAACGGCGCGGGCGAACTGGTCATGCGGATCGAGGACGCGACCGGAGGCGTGCGGCAGATCAGCCAGCGATTTTACTCGAGCGCGCGGCTGCTTCGACCGGGACTCGACGACCTGTCGTTCGAGGCGGGTGCGCTTCGCCGCGATTATGGCCTTCGCAGCAATACCTATGGCGACGTCTTCGCGGCGGTCGGCTGGCGGCGCGGACTGACCCCTTACCTCACGGCCGGGGCGAGGGTCGAAGCCACCCCGTCGCGCGCGGTCGGCGGGCTGTCGGTCAATGCGGTGATCGCCAGCCTCGGCGAGGTCGCGCTGGCAGGCGCAATGTCGAACGATGGCGACGGCACGGGCTCGCTGTTGCGCGCGCAGGTCCAGCGGATCGGCCGCGACGCCTCGTTCAGCGCAAGCTACACGGTCGAGAGCGCCGGCTTCGCGCCCGTCGGCGAGGAGCGTCCGGCGACCGACCGGCGCGGCCGCCAAGAGCTGGGCATCACCGCGAGCCTTGCATTGCCCGTCGGCGAGATCAGCCTCGGCCTGGTCGACGCAAGGCTCCGCGACGACACCGGTTATCGGCTCGGGACGCTCGGCTATTCGGCCTCACTCGGCCCCTTGTCCCTTTACGCCAGCCTTCGCAGGAGCCGGATCGGCGGAAGGCGGGACGACGGCTTCTTCGTGTCGCTCAGCCGGACACTCGGGAGCCGGAGCAGCGCCGCGCTGACCGCCGAGCGCGGACTGGTAACCGCAAGCTTCCAGCAGGCCGCGCCGCCGGGCGGAGGGATCGGCGTCGGTCTCTCTGCCAGTCGCGGCAGCGCCGGCGCACGCTGGAACGCCTATGCGCTGGCGACAAGCGGGATCGGCGACCTCGAGCTGACGGCCGCAGGATACGACGGACGGCTGGCGACCCGCACGAGCCTGCGCGGCGCGCTCGTCATGGTCGACGACCGCCTTGTCCCGACTGGGCGCCTCGATGATGGGCTCGCGCTGGTCGAGGTGGCGGGCGAGGGCGATGTCGCGATCACGCAGGAAGGCCGGCCGGTGGCGCGGCGGGCCGGGCGGGGCAAGGCCGTGATCCTGACCGGCCTCGTGCCCTACGCCGCCAATCGCATCGGCATCCGCACCGAGGACGTCGCCCTCGCGGTCGACCTCGACGAGGCGGAGAAGCTCGCGGTTCCGGGCTTTCGCCAGGCGGCGATCGTCCGCTTTGGCCGCGCCCGCGCAGGGACTTCGGTCACCATCGCGCTGATCGACGAGCGCGGCCAGCCGCTCGCGCCGGGGCTCGAGGTCAGCCTCGGCGGCACGCGCAGCGGCGTCACCGGCTATGATGGGCAAGTGTTCATCGACGAATATCGGGCCGGAACGGCGATCGAGGTGCGGCGGGCGAGCGGCAACTGCCTCGCGACCCTGCCGGCGGCCGACACGCAAGGCGAACCGCTTCGCTGCACCGCCATCCGCGAGGCGCGGGCGCGGTGAGCGTAAGGCACATCGTCCTCGCGCTCGCCGCGATGCTGGTGGCCGCGATCGCGACCCCGGCGGAGGCCTGCACCCTGTGCAGCTGCATCACGTCGACGACCGCGCTGAACTTCGGCAATTACGATCCGACCGTCGCCAGCCCCGACGACGCAAGCGCCACCGTCTCGATCGACTGCAGCGGCATCGTGTCGTTGTTCGGGCTCGTCGAGGTGAAAGCGGGCACGGGACAGTCGAATAGCTTTAACCAACGGACGATGCGGCGGCTCGGCGTGTCGCTCAACTACAATCTCTTCGCCAATTCGCCGCGGACACAGATCCTCGGCGACGGCACCGGCGGGACGACGACGGTCACGTCGTCACTCAATGGGCTGCTCTTCTTCAGCACTTCCGTGCCGGTCTACGGGCGGGCGCCCGCCGGCCAGTGGGTCGCCGCGGGAACCTACACCGACACGATCCAGATCACCGTCCAATACTGACGGTCGCACGCGCCTTCGCCGCGCAATGATTAACATCCATTCTGGACCAAATAGCCTGCGTCGTGGCGCATTCCCTCTCTACGGCGACGGATTTTGCCGCACATGCTTACCGGAGGGTTAAGCGCGCTTGCAAAGAAACCGCTCACCTCATTCCGTTAAACGAAAGGATAACAGCAAGGATCTGAGGAGCCGGAAAGTGGCGCGACGTTTTGCCTTCCGAAAGCGTGCGATTGTCCTGACGACGGCGCTCGCGGCGTGGCCGGGCGAGCCGGCGTCGGCGCAGCTTCAACCCAATTATAGGAACATCAGCCCGTTCTACGGGAACATCAGTCCGTTCTACGGCAACATCAGCCCATTCTATGGGAACATCAGCCCGTTCTGGGGCAACATCAGTCCCTTCTACGGCAATATCGCGCCCTTCTCGGGCACCGGCGGGACGACCAGCTTCACGCAGGGCTGGGCGGGCGACCCCTTCTGGGGGACGCTCGGCACGATCAACCCCAAGGCGCCGGCCTACGCACGGATCGGCGACTATTGGCAGGCGTTCGGTTCGACCTGGCAGCAGGCCGCGCCCTTGTGGACCGACCCGGCCCGCGCAGGTGAATTGTCGCAGAGGTTGTCGAGCCTGATCGCGGCCACCGAGACGACCTGGGGCACCGCGCTGCTCGATGCCACCGGCAAGAGCTTCGCCGAGGGGATCGGCCGCGAACTGTTCGCGCGCTACGGCATCGATCCCGCCGACGGCGCCAGCCTCCAGCGGCTGAGCGACAATCGCCGCAACCAGTTCCTGCTCGACTGGTACGACACGCTGATGGGCTATTCCGGCCGCGACCGGATCGACCACTGGATGCCGACCGTCCGCTGGAACCCCGCCTTGTCCCAGCAGCAGGGACTTGGCGCGAGCAGCATCATCGGCATCCTCGACGGCCGCCTGTCCGACGACAGCGACGTGCGCAACAACATCGCCTGGCAGGGCGGCAGCACCGCCCAGGTCATGGGCCACGGCGTGGGCGTCGCGAGCCTCATCGTCGGCGGGCATGACGGGGTCGGAGTGATGGGCATCGCCCCCAACGCCCGGATCGCGACCTACAATCCGTTCGACAGCACCAACACTGCAAGCTGGCAGGACGTCGCCACCGGCGTCGTCGCGCTTGCCGGACGCGGCGCCAGCGTCATCAACATGTCGCTTGGCGTTCCCGGCCAGACGCTCGGTGCCGACGTCCGCAACGTCCTGTTCGATCCCAACGTCACGCTCGCGACCAAGGGCAAGACCGTGTTCGTCGTCTCGGCCGGCAACGACGGCGTCGCGCAGACTTCGAACCTCGCGTGGCAGTGGCTCAAGGACCCGGCACTGATCGTGGTCGGCTCGACCGGGGTCGACGGGACCATCTCGAGCTTCTCGAACACGCCCGGCACCGCCTGCCTCCTGTCGACGCTCAACCTCTATTGCCAGGAGCAGCTCGCCAATCGCTTCATCGTCGCGCCGGGCGAGATGATCTTGATGTCCGACGGCATGGGCGGGGTCGTGCGTCGCTCGGGTACCTCGTTCGCCGCGCCATTGGTGTCGGGCGCGATCACCCTGCTCCACGACCGCTGGCCGTGGCTCGCCAAATATCCGACCGAGACCGTGGACATCATCCTGCGCTCGGCCCGCGATCTCGGCGCGCCGGGCACCGACCCCGTCTACGGCCGCGGGATGCTCGACGTCACCGCCTCGCAGGCGCCGCTCAGCTTCAGCAACCTGACCTTCTACGAAGTGGTCAACGGCAATGCCGTGATGCGCACCGCCGACCAGGTCCGAAGCTCGGGCGTCAAATCGACCTGGGAAGCCGACGGCGCCTTCTTCGTCCTGTTCGAGAATATCGGCGCGACCCGCCGCGACTTTGCCGTTCCGCTGTCCTCGCGGCTCGTTGGCACCGTCTCGATCAATGGCGGCAACCAGGAGCAGTTCCAGCGCTTCATCAGCCAGCGCTTCGTCGACTGGATCCGGCGCGGCGTCGGCTTCAGCGACATCGCCGAGGCCCGCGTTGGTGCGCCCGGCGGATGGCAGGCGCGCTGGTCGATGGCGGCCGGCGGGGTCAGCGAACCCGCCTTCGGCCGCCGTCGACCCGAGGCGCTCACCGCGTTCGGCCTCGTCGACCCGTCCGAGCGGCTGTCGATCACCGCCGGCCGCGGGGGCGGAGCGGCCATCCTCGGCGAACGCGACGGCTTCGGGCTGACGAGCGACTATGGCCGCGAGGGCGGGATCGACCCGCTGCTGGGCTTCGCGCAGGGCGGCACCTTCCTCCGCTCCGAGTTTCGCCTCGGCACCGGAACCAGCGTCTCGTTCGGCTTCACCAGCCGCACGCAGGCCGCCGAGGAAAACGAGGCGCTGTCCCCGGCCGAGCAGCAGCTTCTCCGCTCGCTTCCCGACTATCGTGCCAAGGGCCAGAACTTCCGGATCGAGCAGCGGATCGGTGGACGCCTCAAGGCCAGCCTCGCACTGTCGCGGGTTAGCGAAGGGGACGCCTTGTTCGGAGTCCAGTCGAGCCTTCCCTCCGATTTCGAAGGCGGCGCGCGGAGCACCACGCTGACGCTCGGCGCCAGCCTCAAGCTGCCGGGCAAGACCACGCTCGCCGGGTCGGCGACCACGGGGCGCACCAGCGTAGGCCGCGACGGCAATGGCCTGCGCACCGACGGCGCGGCGATCCGTACCTCGGCCTGGGCGCTGTCGGCGACAAAGGACGCTCTCTTCGGCAGCAACGACAAGCTTCGCATCTCGCTTGCGCAGCCGCTCCACATCGACCGAGGCCAGCTCACCTACCAGTCGATGGAAGTCGTCGACCGCCAGACGGGCGAGATCGGCCTCGTCGACCGGACCTTCGACATCCGCAGCAAGACCCGCCGCTTCACCGGCGAAGCGCTCTATGCGACGCCGTTGTTCGGCGGGAAGGTCGAAGGCAGCAGCTTCGCGCGGATCAATCTCAGCAAGGGCGGCCAGACCAAGGTCGACGATGTCGTCGTCGGCGGCCGGCTCAGCATCGGCTTCTGACCTGAAAGGCAGGGCATCGCCCTATAAAGAAAAGGGTGGCGATTGATCGACACCTTGTGGGGTTGTCGGGACGCATCTTGATCATGCCGAAAAACATCCTTTTCGCCCTGCTGGTGCTGACGGCCGCCGCCGCCGCGACTCCGCCGGCGCGCGCCGCCGCTCCCGCCGTGACCGCCGGCAGGGAGAGTGCCGTTCAGCAGCGCTTCGATGCCACCATCGCCGCGAGCAAGGCCGCGATGATGAGCGAACCCGACGTCGCGCTCGCCCGGGCGAAGGACGCCATTCACCTCGCTTACGGCCTGCCCGCGCCCGAAGCCCCGCTGGCGGTCGCGAGCGGGCAGTGGCTCGCGGGCGAGGCGCTGACCCGCCTCAACCAGCCCGACGCCGCGCGGCCGATGATCGAGGCGGCGCTCAAGACAGTGGAGACCGCCGCCCCCTCGACCAAGCTCCACGCCGACCTCCTCCGCTCGCGCGCGGCGCTCGCCTCGCTCGACGGCAAGGTCCAGCAGTCGCTCGAGGGGATGCACCAGGCCTATCGCATCTATGCCGCCCTCGGCGAAGCGCGCTCGCAGTCGATCATGCTGCAGAACATCGCCTCGCTCTATCAGGACGCGCGCGATTTCCCCCGCGCGCTCAACTATCTGGGCCAGGCCGAGGACGTCTATTCGCAGGACCCGGCGCTGTCGCTCGCGCTCCACAACAATCGCGGCAACGCCTATCGCGACATGGGCGAGCATGCCCGCGCCGAGGGCGAGTTCCGCAAGGCACTGATCGAAGCCCGCGCGATGCAGAGTCCGCTGCTCGAAGCGCGCATCATCAGCAACATCGCCGCAACTCAGCTCGACCAGGGCCAGCTCACCAAGGCGGCGGCGACCATCGACCAGGGCCTCGCCATCCGAGCCAGCGCCGCGGCCGAGTGGCGCCCCTTCCTGTGGGGACTGAAGGCCCGCCTCGCCGACAGGCGCGGCGACCAGGCGCAGGCGCTCGTCATGCTCGGCCGGACCTTCGCAGGCGTCGACCTTGCCCAGTCGACCATGCCCTTCCGCGACTTCCACGAGCTCGCCTGGAAGGTCTTCGCGCGGGCCGGCCGGAGCGACGAGGCGCTGCTCCACCTCGAAGCCTTCAAGCGGCTTGACGACGATGCGCGCGAGGTCGCGGTCTCGACCAACGCGGCGTTGATGGGTGCCCGCTTCGATGCCGCCAACCAGGAGCTGCGCATCACCCGCCTCAAGGCCGAGCGTGCCCAGCGCGACCTCGAGCTCGCCCGCTCGACCCAGCGCCTTCACAACGTCCTGCTGATCGCCGGGCTCGCAGGGCTCGCTGCGGTCAGCGTCATCGGCGCGGTCGGCTTTGCCTTCCTCGCGAGCCGCCGCAGCCGCGATCGCATCAGCGCCGCCAATGCCGAGCTCGAGCATGCCGCGCGCCACGACCACCTGACCGGGCTCGGCAACCGCGCCTATTTCCGCGAATGCCTCGGGCAGGAACTCGCCACCGCCACGCCCTCGTGCAGCGTGATGCTGGTCGACCTCGACCGGTTCAAGCTCGTCAACGACACCTTCGGGCACAATGCCGGCGACGAACTGCTGCGCCAGATCGCCGGGCGGCTGCGCAAGCTCTGTTCCGGCCAGCGCCAGGCATTCCGCCTCGGTGGCGACGAATTCGCCATCCTCCTCACCGACCCCACCGAGGACATCCACGACTTCGCCGAGACGCTGATCGCCAATCTCAGCCAGCCGTGCGACCTCGGCGAGGCTTGGGCCGATGTCGGTGCCACCGTGGGCTTTGCCATCGCGGGCGAGCACGGGAGCGAACTCGACCACCTCGTCCGCTGCGCCGACCTCGCGCTCTACCGCGCCAAGGATGCCGGCCGTGGCCGCGTGTGCCGGTTCGAGCCGTGGATGCAGGACGAGGCGGACGAGCAGCGCAGCCTCGAGAACGACCTCCGCAGCGCGCTTTACGACGGCCAGCTCAGCCTCGCCTACCAGCCGATCGTGCGCAGTTCCGACGACCAGGTCGTCGCCTATGAGGCACTGCTTCGCTGGCAGCATCCGACCCGCGGCTCGATCTCGCCCACCGTCTTCGTGCCGATCGCGGAGGAAGCGCGGCTGATCAACGAGATCGGCGCCTGGACGCTGCGGCAGGCCTGCCAGCAGGCGACCGGATGGCCCGAGACGGTCAAGGTCGCGGTCAACCTGTCGGTGCTCCAGCTCGAGGCCGAGAACCTGTTCGGCACCGTGATCCACGCGCTCGCGGTCACCGGCCTCGCGCCGCAGCGGCTCCAGCTCGAAATGACCGAGAGCGTGTTCCTCCGCCACGGCTCCAAGCTCGAAAGCACCCTGACCAAGCTGCGCGATCTTGGGGTCAGCCTCGCGCTCGACGACTTCGGCACCGGCTATTCCTCGCTCGGCTACCTCCAGCGCGCGGACTTCGCGGCGATCAAGATCGACCGCAGCTTCGTTAAGGCGGCGACGCTGGGGAGCGCCGAGAGCGCGGCGATCATCAAGGCAATCGTCGCGCTCGCCCGCGGGCTCCAGATGGAATGCACGGCCGAAGGCATCGAGACGGTCGCCGAGCAGGCCGCGATGCGGCGCCTCGGCTGTTCGCAGCTTCAGGGCTTCCTGTTCGGCCGTCCCTCGCGCGAACAGCGCCCCGCCGAGGAAACCGCGTTTGCCGCCGAGGTCCACCGCCTCCCCGTGCCCCCGAGCGGGGACAGGCTCCCGCGCCAGGCCAAGGGCCGCTCGCCCCGCGATCGCCTCGGCCGGAGCAGCGGCTGAGGCGCGGCCTTCGCCTCAGTCGTGGTGGCGGGTCGCGTCGGTGACGCTTTGGTCGTGCCCGCTCTTGTCGCTGTAGAAGCTCGCCGCGAACAAGCCACAGCCGAGCACCACCGAGATGAATACCCCGCCGATCACCGCGATCACCATGTGCAGGTAGAGGTTCCCGGTCGCCCCGAGATAGACCAGCGCCCCCACCGTCATCAGCACCCCCGCGACCACGATCCACTTCATCACCCGCCGGAACTCGGCGGCGGCCTGCTGCTGTTGCTGCTGGATGGGCATAAGGTGGATGTAGGAGGAAGGGCGGGCAAGCGGAACTGGACATAGTGTCCCAAGGTCGAAGAGCCGCTTCCGACCCATTGCGGACGCCCAAGACGCATTCGGTCTGTCAGTCTCGCCCGAAGCCGGCATGGCTCCTCAGGCGTCGAGTTCCTCGTCGCTCACCGCCGCCGCATGGCTCTGGATGAAGGCGAAGCGGTGTTCGGGGTTCTTGCCCATCAGCCGCTCGACCAGGTCCTTGACCGGCTGGCGATCCTCATACTGGCTCGGGAGCGTGACCTTGAGGAGCGAGCGGGACGCGGGGTCCATCGTCGTTTCCTTCAATTGGTTGGGGTTCATCTCACCGAGCCCCTTGAACCGGCTGACCTCGACCTTCTTGCCCTTGAACTCCTTGGCCTCGAGCTCGGCGCGGTGGGCGTCGTCGCGGGCGTAGAGCGTCTTCGCGCCGGCGGTCAGGCGGTAGAGCGGGGGCTGCGCCAGGAACAGGTGCCCGCGGCGGACGAGCTCGGGCATTTCCTGGAAGAAGAAGGTCATCAGGAGGGTCGCGATGTGGGCGCCGTCGACGTCCGCGTCGGTCATGATGATGACCTTTTCGTAGCGCAGGCTTCCCTCGTCGAACTTGTCGCGGATGCCGCAGCCCAGCGCCAGCTGGAGATCGGCGACTTCCTGGTTGGCGCGGATCTTGTCGGCGGTGGCGCTAGCGACATTGAGGATCTTGCCGCGGATCGGCAGGATCGCCTGCGTCTTGCGGTTCCGGGCCTGCTTGGCCGAGCCACCCGCGCTGTCGCCCTCGACGATGAAAAGTTCGGTGCCGGGCGCGTCGTCCGAGGCGCAGTCGGTGAGCTTGCCGGGAAGCCGCAGCTTGCGGGAGGACGTCGCGGTCTTGCGCTTGACCTCGCGCTCGGCCCGACGCTTCAGGCGCTCCTCCATCCGCTCGACGATCGAGCCCAGGAGCGCACGGCCACGATCCATGTTGTCGGCGAGATAATGGTCGACATGGTCGCGCATCGCCGCCTCGACGAAGCGCGCGGCCTCGAGGCTGGTCAGCCGGTCCTTGGTCTGGCTCTGGAAATGCGGATTGCGGATGAACACCGACAGATAGCATTCGCACGACGCCATGACGTCGTCGGCGGTGATGTCCTTGGCGCGCTTGTTGCCGACCAGATCGCCGAACGCGCGGATGCCCTTTGTCAGCGCGGCGCGCAGGCCCGCTTCATGCGTCCCGCCATCGGGGGTGGGGATGGTGTTGCAGTAATAGGAAGTGAAGCCCTCGCTCCACAGCGGCCAGGCCACCGCCCATTCGGCGCGCCCCTGACCCTCGGGGAAGTCGGCCCGCCCGGCGAAGGGCACGTTGGTGACGCATTCGCGCCCCTCGAGCTGCTCGGCGAGCGCGTCGCCGAGCCCGTTGGTGAACTGGAGGACGGCGGTCTCGGGGACCTCGGCGCTGGTGAGCGACGGATCGCACTTCCAGCGGATCTCGACCCCGGCGAAGAGATAGGCCTTGGAACGCGCGAGCCGGTAGAGCCGGGCGGGGTCGAAGGCGAGGTCGCCGAAGATCTCGGGATCGGGGTGGAAGGCGACGCTCGTCCCGCGGCGGTTGGGGGCGGCGCCCACTTCCTCGAGCGGGCCGGTGGCGAGGCCCTTCGAAAAGCGCTGCCGATAGAGCTTCTTGTCGCGCGCGACCTCGATCACCGTCTCGGTCGAGAGCGCGTTGACAACGCTGACTCCGACCCCGTGAAGGCCGCCCGAGGTGGCATAGGCCTTGCCTTCGAACTTGCCGCCCGAATGGAGCGTGGTGAGGATCACCTCGAGCGCTGACTTGCCCGGATATTTGGGGTGGGGGTCGACCGGAATGCCGCGGCCGTTGTCGGTGACCGTCAGCCGATTGCCCGGCATGAGCGTGATCTCGATCCGGTTGGCGTGGCCCGCGACGGCCTCGTCCATGCAGTTGTCGATGACCTCGGCGGCGAGGTGATGGAGCGCGCGCTCGTCGGTCCCGCCGATATACATGCCGGGGCGGCGGCGGACGGGTTCGAGGCCTTCGAGGACCTCGATCGCGCTGGCGTCATAATCGCTCGAAGGGGTGGGGGCGGGCTCGGCGCCGAAGAGGTCGGTCATTGCGGTCGTGGTTGTAATGGGCGCGGGGGCGGAAGGGAACAGGGCGCGAACGACGCGATGTGGCCGGATTCGATATTGTCACAAAGATACGGTATAAGGGCGGTATCGACGGCCATGTTCTCGCGACTGCCGTCGGCTGAGAGACGTCCCGTGCTCCCTCGCCAGTCCGCCGGAGCTTGCCGATGTCCGATCTTCACCGCCAATCCGCGCCCGAGGGCGAATATTTCGCCCAGCGCGCCGAGACCGAGCGGCGCCGCGCCGCCGAGGCCAGCGACCCGCGTGCCCGTGCGGTCCATCTCCAGCTTGCGCAGGAATATGACGATCTGTCGGAGTGCGGCGCGGCGAACGACTGACCGCCCGCGCATCGCTCTCAGAGAAAAGGGCTTCGGAAGGCAGATGCTTCCGAAGCCCTTTTCGTGTTCGGGAATGACCCTTAGCGGACCCGCGGACCGCCATAAGGCAGCGGCGGGGGCGGACGGCGATCGCGGCGCGGAAGCTGCGCCTGGTAGGCGACGCCGCAATGCTGGACGCAATAGGGATAGCCGGGGTTCGCCTGTTGCCCGCAGAAATGGAAGTCGGGCTCACCCGGATGGCCGAGCGGCCACTTGCAGATGCGGTCGTTCAATTCGAGCAGGCTCGTCTTGTCGGCGATTTCGGGCGAGGGCTTGGCGGGAACCAGCCGGCGCGGCGGCGCGGGCGGGATCGGGGCCTGCTGTTCGCCCGGACCCTGCCGGACGAAGCCGCCCGGACCGATCGATCGATAGACGAGGGTCGTGGTGGTCGAGTCGCCGGGCTTGGCGGGCGCGGCCGCGGGGGCCGCCGACGGGGCCGGGGCAGGCGCGGACTTGGGCTCGACCACCGGCACGGCGCTTTCGAGGATGGCGGTGATGGCCGCCTTGTCCTTGACCTTCGACGGGGCGGGACGCGCTTCGGCGGCCGGCGCGGCAGCGGCAGCGGCGGGCGCGGCCTTGTCTTCGCCTGCCTTCACCGGCGAGGGACGCGAATCGAGGCCGAGGCGGTGCGCCTTGCCGATCACCGCGTTACGACTGACGCCGCCCAGTTCGTCGGCGATCGCGCTTGCGGTCTTGCCCTCGGCCCACATGGCCTTCAGGCGGTCGATCCTCTCGTCAGTCCAGCTCATCGCTTCTCGTCAATCTCTGTTTGGGCGGTTGCCGCCATCGGCCATAGCCGATAGGCGCTTGCTCCGTGAACGACCAGCCCTCCACCATTTCGCGGATGCGCCGCGCCGCGCCGGGCGAACAGCGCCTCACGGGCGTCAACTGGGGTGGGCTGAAGACCCTCTATGTGAAGGAGGTGCGCCGTTTCTTCAAGGTCCAGACCCAGACGGTCTGGGCGCCGGCGGTCACGACGCTCCTCTTCCTGGTGATCTTCACCGTCGCGCTGGGCGGCAGCCGCCGCGAGGTGATGGGGGTCCCCTTCAGCCACTTCATCGCGCCTGGCCTGATCGTCATGGCGATGATCCAGAACGCCTTCGCCAACGCCAGCTTCTCGCTGCTGGTGGGCAAGATCCAGGGCACGATCGTCGACTATCTGATGCCGCCGCTTTCGACCGGTGAGCTGATCGCGGGCCTCGTCGGCGCGGCCGTCACCCGCGCTTTCCTGGTCGGCGGAGCGGTGTGGCTGTGCATGGCGCTGTTCCCAGGCGTCGACGTCACCGTCCGCCACCCGCTCGCCGCCTTGTGGTTCGGGCTGATGGGCTCACTGCTTCTTTCGCTCCTCGGCCTCATTACCTCGATCTGGGCAGAGAAGTTCGACCATGCCGCCGCGGTGACCAACTTCGTGGTCGCGCCTTTGTCGCTGCTGTCGGGCACCTTCTATTCGGTCGAGCAGCTTTCGCCCCTGTTCCGCGCGATCAGCCACGGCAACCCGTTCTTCTACGTGATCTCGGGCTTCCGCTACGGCTTCCTGCGCGAGGCCGATTCGCCCGTGCTGTTCGGCGCCGGCCTCCTCCTCGCCATTAATCTCGCCCTCTTCGCGCTCTGCTATGGGCTTCTGAAGAGCGGCTGGAAGATCAAGAACTGACCCGCCACGTGAACCCTTCATAACGGGGGCGTTCAGGCTCCCGATCGCGACTCAGGCGTATTGCATTCCCATCAAGCCTCGAAAGGGAGTGCAAAGACATGAAGAAGTTTCTCATTGCCGCCGCCGGTCTCTCGGCCATTGCCGCCGCCACTCCGGCCGCCGCGCAATATTATCCGGGTCAGCCGGCGCCTTACGGCAATGCCTATGGCTACAACTACGGCAACCAGGGCACCACGCGCGCCTATCTGATCCGCGCCGACCGCCTGATCTCGCAGGTCGAGCGTCAGATTTCGAGCGGGCGCCTCAACCCGCAGGAAGCCTATCAGCTGCGCAACGCCGCCCGCGACCTCCATGGCCGCACTCGCAGCTTCGCGCAGAACGGCATCAACAACCGTGAGCGTTACGAGCTCGACCAGCGCTTCGCCCAGATCGAGCAGAGCCTGCGTTACGCCGCCAACAACAATGGCGGGCGCTACGGTCAGTACGGCCAGGTCCGCGACCGCGACTATGACGGCGTTCGTGACGGCCGTGACGGCTGGGTCGATGCCAACCGCAACGGCATCGACGACCGCCGCGAGGGTTACCCCTACCGCCGCTAAGGCTCGGGGGTTAACCCCCGGACATTAGCCGCCTATAGGAGGGCGCGGCTTCCACTACGGAGGCCGCGCCCTTTCTTGTTCACAGATCTTCAGGAGCCGTTTCATGGCCATCACGCCGCTCATGCCCGTCTATCCGCGCTGCGAAGTGCGGCCGGTTCGAGGCGAGGGCGTCTGGCTGATCGGCGAGGGGGGCGAGCGCTATCTCGACTTCGCCAGCGGAATTGCGGTCAACCTCCTCGGCCACAGCCACCCGCACCTCATCGGCGCGATCCAGAAGCAGGCAGAGACGCTGATGCACGTCTCGAACCTCTACGGCAGCCCGCAGGGCGAGGCGCTGGCCAAGCGCCTGACCGACATGACCTTCGCCGACACCGTCTTCTTCACCAATTCGGGTGCCGAGGCGGTCGAGTGCGCGATCAAGACCGCGCGCCGCTATCACCACGCCGCGGGCAACCCGCACAAGTCGAAGCTCATCACCTTCCGCAACGCCTTCCACGGGCGGACGATGGCGACCATCTCGGCGACCGACCAGGTCAAGCTGCGCGATGGCTTCGCGCCGCTGCTCGAGGGCTTCGAAGTGGTTGATTTCGACGACCTCGACGCGGCGCTCGCGGCGATCGACGACAACACCGCCGGTTTCCTCGTCGAGCCGGTGCAGGGCGAGGGTGGCATCCGTCCCGCCAGCCCCGAATTCCTCCAGGGTCTACGCAAGGCGTGCGACGAGCATGACCTGATGCTGGTCCTCGACGAGGTGCAGTGCGGCGTCGCCCGCACCGGGACGCTCTACGCCTACGAGCAGTACGGCATCGTCCCCGACATCCTCGCCACCGCCAAGGGCATCGGCGGCGGCTTCCCCTTGGGTGCCTGCCTCGCGACCGAGAAGGCCGCGAGCGGCATGGTCATCGGGACTCACGGCTCGACCTACGGCGGCAATCCGTTGGCAATGGCGGCGGGCATGGCGGTGCTCGACGTGGTCGCGACCCCCGAATTCCTCGCCCAGGTCCGCGAGACCGGTCAGCGTCTCCGCGCGGCGCTCGAGCAGATGCTTCCCAATCACGACCATCTGTTCGAGAGCGTGCGTGGCCTCGGCCTGATGCTCGGCATCAAGATGAAGACCGACAGCCGCGCCTTCGTCTCCTACCTGCGCACCCGCGGGATCCTGACGGTGGCGGCGGGCGACAATGTCGTTCGCGTGCTCCCGCCACTGATCATCGACGACGCCGACATCCGCACCTTCGTCGACGGCCTGAGCGCCGCTGCGGCGGATTATGCGGTGCCCGCGCAGGCGGCGTGACGTTTTCGTAGGGATTTGGCCTTATTCCCGGTCTCCCATGCGCCGCGCGGGAGACCGGGAATGATCGACGACGGACATTACGACGAGGACGCCGAGCAGGCCGCGATCATGGCGGCGCTGCAGACGGCCGGACCCGACGACTGGCATGCCTTCGCCGCCGGCTTCAATTGGGGCGAGCCGCTCGGGCCCTTGTGCTGGATCGTCCAGCAGCCCGACTGCGACCGCGCCACGGCGCATCTCATCTTCTGGGCGGGCGAGCCGACCGGCTACGAGTGGCAGGACGAGGAGGAGCCGCTCGGCGCCGATCCCTATGCGGTGGCGCCGTTGCTGCGCTTCATCAACGACCGTTTCCACGGCCGAGGCTTTCCCCGTGCCGAGCTCGGCTACGACTGCCTCGCGGACCACGGCATCGACATGCCCGAATATTTCGCGACCTGCGAGGAAGGCCGCCGCCGCGACATCGCCGAACTCGAGGCATCGCTGTCGGCCCCGGGCCTTCACCCCCTGCTGAAGGAGCTGCGCTTCTCCGGACGCGGTTCGGAGCGCCAAGCGCCGGTCGACCCGTTCGCGCCGCTCTCGCCGCAGCTTGCCGCTTTCACTGATTCCGAAGACGACGGACCCGCGCCCGACCCCTTTGCGGCCATCCGCCCCCAGCTCCCTGCCGATCCCGAGCCCGAACAGCCCGAGGCCGATCCTTTCGCGGCCATCCGCCCGCAGCTCCCCGCTGCTCCCGAGCCCGACCAGCCCGAGGTCGAGCCGCCGCTCGCCGTCATCCCGGCCGCGCCGGCCGAACCGCCGCCTCCCGAAGTGTCCTTTGCTCGCGGACCGGCCGAGGAAAAGGCCTCCGCCCGCGTGCGCGATCTTCGCCGGCAATCGGACGACGCGCCCGACGCCGCTCCTGCGGCGAGCGCCGGCGGATGGCTCCGGCGGCTGCTCGGCCGCTAGCGCGCGGGCGCCGGTCCTTGGCGATCGGCGCCTCCCTTCCTATCTCGCCTCCATGACCCCCCAGATCTCGAATCTCGACGCGGCGCTCGGCGTGACCGTTCCCGCGCGCCATGCCCGCGGCCGCGCCGCCCGCCTCGGACCCGCGCTCGATGCCGTGCTGTCCGCCCACAACTACCCGGCCCCGGTCGAGAAGCTCCTCGCCGAGGCGCTGGTGCTGACCGCGCTCCTGGGTTCGCTTCTCAAGGATCCGACCGGTCAGATGACGCTCCAGGCGCAGACCCAGGGCGGCGTCGTCGACCTGCTCGTGTGCGACTACAAGGGCGGCGAATTGCGCGGCTATGTCCGCCACGACGCGGTGAAGCTCGCCGACGCGGCACACAGCCCCAGCCTCCAGACCTTGTTCGGCGAAGGGTATCTCGCGATCACCTTCGACCAGCCCGCGACTGACGAGCGCTACCAGGGCATCGTGCCGCTCGAGGGCGAAAGCCTCGCCGAAGCCGCGCAAAGCTATTTCTCGCAGTCCGAGCAGATTCCCTCGATCGTTCGCTTGGCGGTCGAGAAGAGGCCCGACGGCCACTGGATCGCGGGCGGCATCCTCTTCCAGCACCTCCCCGAGGGCGAGGAAGGCCGCGAGCGGCTCCACACCCGGCTTGACCATCCCGACTGGGACCATGTCGCGGTGCTCGCCGGCTCGGTGAAGGCCGAGGAACTGACCGACCCCGAGCTCGCGCTCGACCAGCTCGTCTGGCGGTTGTTCCACGAGGAGGCCGAGGTCCGCGTGCTCGCCGGCGCGCCGCTCTCGCGCGGCTGCCGCTGCGATCCCGATTACGTCCGTTCGGTCATCGCCCGCTTCCCCGAGGAGGAGCGCGAGGCGATGAAGGGCGAGGACGGCGTCATCCGGGTCGACTGCGAGTTCTGCTCGACCAGCTTTCCGATTACGTTCGCGTAACGAGCGCGTGGTAAGATGATGGCGATGCGACGAGTCGCGCTTGCTGCTGCTGCCGTCTGTGCCGTGGCCCTGACCGGGGCGGCGGCGCCCGGCATGCGCGCGCTGTCGGGGGTCGCGCCCGGCGCGTGGGAAATCAGCACCAGCGCCACCGGCAGCAATCCCCGGCGGATCTGCTTCAAGGACATGCGCTTGGTCGCGCAGCTCGCCCACGGCTACGAGCGTTGCCGCGGCACGGTGCTCCGCGACGTCCCGGGATCGCTCGCGATGGACCTCACCTGCGGCCCGGGCGAATTCGGTCGGTCGGAAGTGACGGTGACGACTCCGCGCTCGCTCAAGATCGAGACGCAGGGCATTCACGCCGGGGGCCCCTTCAACTACACGCTCTATGCCCGGCGGATCGGAAACTGTCGTATTCCGACTGGACGTTAAGGCCTCGTTTAACCATAACCCACTATGTCAGTCGGAGTGCTAGCCGAGGCCGGCACGCTTTCCTCCCTGACGGGCTTCGGCCCGTACCTGGGCCACCCTTCGGGGTGGCCCTTCTTTTTGTGCGTCGCGGAGACTAAAGGGCCGCCCATGCTGGGTTTCCTCGCCAAGGCAGGCATCGCCGGCCTGCTCGCCGCCGCCGTCGCCGAAATCGCTCGCCGCTCGCCCGGCTGGGGCGGGCTGCTCGCCTCGCTCCCGCTGACCAGCCTGATGGCCTGCACCCTGCTCTACTGGGACACGGGTGACACGGCGAAGGTGGCGGACCTGTCGAACGGCATCATGTGGTTCATCGTGCCGAGCCTGCCGCTATTCCTCGTCCTGCCCGTCCTGCTGCGCAGCGGCATGAACTTCTGGCTCGCGCTCGGCCTCGTCATCGCGGGCACCATGGCGCTCTACGCCGCGACCTTCGCTCTTGCCGGCCGGATGGGCGTGAAGCTGTGAAAAAGGCGGTCGTTCTCCTCTCGGGCGGGCTCGATTCCTACGTCTGCGCGGGCCTCGCGCGTGAGCAAGGCTATGAGGTCGTCGCGCTGACGGTTGACTATGGCCAGCGCCACCGGGTCGAGCTCGAGGCGGCGAAGACCATCGCCGCGCGCCTCGCCCACCGCCACGTCGTCCTCCCGCTCGACCTGCGGGCCTTCGGCGGCTCGGCGCTGACCGCCGACGTCGCGGTGCCCAAGGACGGGGTGGGGGAGGGCATTCCCGTCACCTACGTGCCTGCCCGCAACACCATCTTCCTCAGCCTCGCATTGGGCCTCGCCGAGGCGAGCGGCGCGCGCGATCTGTTCGTGGGCGTCAATGCGCTCGACTATTCGGGCTATCCCGATTGCCGGCCCGAGTTCGTCCGCGCCTTCGAATCGCTCGCCAATCTCGCGACCAAGGCCGGGGTCGAGGGCGAGGGGTTCACCATCCACGCGCCGCTGCAGGACATGACCAAGGCCGACATTGCCCGCGAGGCGGCCCGGCTCGGGCTCGATCCCGCGGTCAGCCACAGCTGCTACGATCCCGGCCCCGACGGCGGGGCCTGCGGCGAGTGCGACGCCTGCCGCCTGCGCGCCAAGGGCTTCGAGGACGCGGGCCTCCCCGATCCGACCCGCTACACGGCGCCATGACCTACGCGGTCAAGGAATGCTTCCTGACGCTGCAGGGCGAAGGCGCGCAGACGGGCAGCCGCGCGGTCTTCCTGCGCTTTGCCGGTTGCAACCTGTGGAGCGGGCGGGAGCAGGACCGCGACACCGCCCAATGCCGCTTCTGCGACACTGATTTCGTCGGCACCGACGGACTGAATGGCGGGAAATTCGCCGACGCCGCGACGCTTGCCAACCGGGTGGAGGAGATCTGGGACGGCGGGCCCGACCACCGGCTGGTCGTCATCACCGGGGGCGAGCCGATGCTCCAGCTCGATTCGGCGCTCGTCGATGCGTTGCACGCGCGCGGTTTCCGGATCGCGGCGGAGAGCAACGGCACGCTCCCCGCGACCCCCGGCATCGACTGGCTGTGCATCAGCCCCAAGGCCGGGACCGAGGTCGTCCAGCGCACGGGCGATGAACTGAAGCTCGTCTGGCCGCAGGCGGGGATCGATCCCGCCACGCTCGAAAATTGGGACTTCCGCCATTTCCTGGTCCAGCCGATGGACGGGCCGGAGGGAACGGTCGAGGCGTCAATCGCGCTCGCCATGGCGCGGCCCAGGTGGCGGCTGTCGCTCCAGGCCCACAAGGTCGTGGGCCTCGCCTGACTATTGGCCGGCGTCGTTGCCGGCCGCTTCGGGTGCTGCTTCGTCTGGCGTCGGCGCGGCGGCAGCGGGCTTGCGGGCCGGGGCCTTCTTCGGCTTGGCCTCGCTCGAATTCGACAGATTGGCGCTGAGGTTGGCGAGCTCGCCGTCGGCCGGCGCGGGCATGTCGGCGGCCATGCGCGCATCGTCGGCGGTGGCCGCGTCGATCGCGGTCACGTCGTTGGCGATGACATTTTCCTGCTCGAGCCCGGCCTGCGCGACCGCGTCGTTGGTCGCCGCTTCCTCCTTCTTGCCGCAGGCGGCGGTGACGATGGCGAGGCCGAGGAGGAGGGCGGGGCGCTTGATCATGCGCCGTGGGCTAGCCGCTTCGGCCCCATGAGAAAAGGGGCCGCCGGCGCGATGCCGACGGCCCCTTGACCTTGTCCGGTCCTCCCCGAGGGGAGGGCCGTGAACATTACATCGCGTTGGCGGTGTTGTTCATCATCATGTTGGCGTCGGCCGAGTTGGCAGCCGGAGCCATCGCGTTCGCGTCCATGGCGTTCGCGTCCATCATGTTGGCGTCCATGGTGGCGTTCGCGTCCATGGCGTTCATGTCGGCCATGCCGGCATTGGCGTCGACGGCGACGTTCTCTTCGACGACAGTGTTGTTGGCCGACTCGTTGCTGCTGCAAGCGGTCAGGGCCAGGGCCGCACCAGCGACCAGGATCAGAGCACGCATTCTAGACTCCCTCAAAATAGTCGATCTGGCGTGGTTTGCCACGTCACAAATCGAGGCGGGTTGTAGTGTGTCGTTGCGCTTCCGCCAAGAGGGGGGTCGATCAGCCGAGTTTTGCGAGGAATTGCGGGAAGTTGGCGCGCAATGCGGCGTCTACTTCCGCCAGTCCGGCCCGGTTTCCGAGCGCGGCGAGGCTGGTCACCCCATGCGTCGCGATTCCGCAGGGCACGATTCCGCCGAAGTGGGCGAGGTCGGGGGAGACGTTGATCGAGAAGCCGTGCAGCGTCACCCAGCGCTTCACCCGGACGCCGATCGCGCCGATCTTGGCCTCGGCCGCGCCCTCGCCCGTCCAGATGCCGATCCGCCCCTCCGCCCGGTGCGCTTCGACCTCGAGGTCGCCCAGCGCGGCGATCACCCAGCCCTCGAGCGCATGGACGAAGCAGCGGATGTCCTTGCCGCGCTGGCCAAGGTCGAGCGTCAGATAGCCCACCCGCTGACCCGGCCCGTGATAGGTGTAGCGCCCGCCGCGCCCCGCCTCGAACACCGGAAAATTGAGCGGATTGAAGAGCTCGGCCGGATCGGCACTGGTGCCCGCGGTGAACAGGGGCGGGTGCTCGAGCAGCCACACCCGCTCGGCCGCCTCGCCCGCGACCACTGCCGCCGCCCGCTCCTCCATGTCGGCGAGCGCCGCGGCATAATCGGTCAGCCCCTCGCTGATCCGCCATTCGATTGCGTCATGCCCGTGCATGGCTTCCCTTGGCCACGTCATTGGCAAAGGGGCAAGAGGGCGGCTAAGCCGCGGCCACAAGCAACGAGTGGGTGAAGGCGCGAAGATGAAGCTGTCGATCGGCAAGGCCTGGGACGAGACGAAGGCGATTGTCGCGCGCGACGGCAATGCGCTGGTCACGATCGCGCTCGCGCTGCTGGTGCTCCCGGGCACGATCATGGAGACGGTCGCGCCGAGCAGTGTCCAGCGGACCGAGCCGGGCCTCGTCATCACCCTGCTCAATCTCGCCGCGCTGCTGTTCAGCCTCGCCGGGCAGATCGCGATTTCGCGCATCGCGCTCGGCCCCTCGACCGTCGGCGAGGCGCTCGGCACCGCCTTTCGCCGGATGCCCGCCCTGTTCGGCGCGCTGATCGTCCTCGTGATCCCCTTCGTGCTGCTCGCCTCGCTGCTGGTGATGGCGACCGGCGCGTCCAACGACGTGACCAAGCTGCCGCCGGCCGCCTCGCTCGGCATTTCGGTGCTGATGCTCGCCTTCCTCTATTTCCTCATCCGGCTGCTGTTCCTGACTCCGCTCGCGGCCGACGGGCGGACGCCGTTCCGGCGGATGCTCCCCGAAGCCTGGGCCCTGTCGCGCGGCCGCTGGGCCCGCCTGTTCGGGCTCATCCTGCTGCTCGCGCTCGTCGGGCTGATCGTATTGTTCGGTCTCGCCGGCGCGCTGTCGGCGGTGATCCTCCTCGTCGCCGGTCCGATCGAGCCGATGAACCTCTCCGCCGTGCTGGTCGCGCTGGTCCAGCAGACGCTGGGTGCGATCGTCTCGATGTTCTTCGCGGTGCTGGTGGCACGACTCTACGTCCAGGCGCGCGACGGGGACCGCCACGTGTCGGTCCCCGACGCCGGTCACCAGTAAGGCGTCAGTTCCACTTCGCCAGCGGCGGCAGGCTCATCAGGATCGAATCGACGTTGCCGCCGGTCTTGAGCCCGAAGGTCGTCCCCCGGTCGTAGAGCAGGTTGAACTCGGCATAGCGCCCGCGGAAGACGAGCAACTGCTCCATCTCCGCCTCGGTGAAGGGCTCGTTCATCCGCTTGCGAACGATCGGCGGATAGGCCGCGAGGAACGCCTCGCCGACATCGCGGGTGAAGGCGAAATCATCCTCGAAATTGCCCTCGAGCCGGTCGTAGAAGATCCCGCCGACCCCGCGCGACACCTGGCGGTGAGGAAGCCAGAAATATTCCTCGCACCACTTGGAATAGCGCTCGTAATAATCTGCCCCATGCGCGTCGCAGGCCGCTTTCAGCGCCGCGTGGAACGCCGCCGTGTCCTCGGCCCTGGGGAGCGCGGGGTTGAGGTCCGCCCCGCCGCCGAACCAGCGCCGCGAGGTCGTCAGGAACCGCGTGTTCATGTGCACCGCGGGGACGTGCGGATTGGCCATGTGCGCGACGAGGCTGATTCCGGTCGCGAAGAAGCGCCGGCCATTGTCCTCGGCGCCGGGGATAGCCTTGGCGAATTCCTCGCTGAAGGTGCCGCCGACGGTCGAGACATTGACCCCTACCTTTTCGAAGACCTTGCCCTTCATCAGGCCCCGGACTCCGCCGCCGCCGGGCTCGCCCGACGGGTCCTCGCGGTCCCAGGCGGTGTAGGCGAAGGCGGCGTCGGAGCCGGCCTCGCGCTCGATCGCCTCGAACTCGGCACAGATGCGGTTGCGGAGGGATTCGAACCAGGTGCGGGCGGCGGTTTGTTGCTCGTCGAGTGCTTGCATGGGAGCGATTGCTAGCGACTCCGATCCGCCAGCGCCATTGATCCTGATCAAATGCACGCGCGCAACGGCCCGAACGTTTCGTCACCGAACCGCCTTTTGGACCCTTGAGGAGCGATGAACGGCCCGCTATCAGACCGCACACTTCCGCTCCGGTCCGTCCGGCGCGGCCATCGTCATTGTTCCAACCGGGGCTTCCCCCGGGAAGAAGACCCAAGCGAGAGCCAAGGACCGTAAATGGCCACCGTCGATCACTCCCAGCCGGTCATGCCCGGTGAACCGACCGCCGCGGAAGCGGGCGATCCCGGCGTCCGTCGCCGCGACTTCATCAACATCGCCGCCGTCAGCTTTGCCGGCGTCGGCGGGGCAATCGCGGTCGCGCCGCTGCTGATGCAGGCGGCGCCGTCGGCCGACGTGCTCGCGCTGTCGTCGATCGAGGTCGACATCTCGAAGATCCTGCCCGGGCAGGGGATCAAGACCAGCTGGCGCAAGCAGCCGGTGTTCGTCCGCAACCTCACCCCGGACGAGATCAACAAGGCGAATGCCGTGCAGGTCAGCGAACTGCGCGACCCGCAGACGCTCGCCGACCGGACCAAGCCCGGCAAGGCCAACTGGCTGATCACGCTCGGCGTCTGCACCCACCTCGGCTGCGTGCCGCTCGGCATCGGCGAGGGCGAGGCTCGCGGCGACTATGGCGGATATTTCTGCCCGTGCCACGGCAGCCACTACGACACCGCCGCCCGGATCCGTAAGGGCCCGGCGCCGAAGAACCTTCACGTGCCGGACTATTCGTTCAAGTCCGACACCGTCGTCCAGATCGGTTGAGGTAGACCACGATGAGCTTTGCCTGGGCCAAGCCCTATGAGCCGAAGAGCCCGCTTTCGAAGTGGGTCGACGAGCGCCTTCCGCTTCCCCGTCTCGTCTATGGCGCGATCGGCGGCGGTTATCCGGTGCCGCGCAACCTGAACTACTTCTGGAACTTCGGTGTTCTCGCCGGCCTCGCCCTGATGATCCAGATCATCAGCGGCATCGTGCTGGCGATGCACTATTACAGCTTCACCGGCGGCGCCTTCGACAGCGTCGAGCGCATCATGCGCGACGTCAACGCCGGCTGGGTGATCCGCTACGTCCACCAGAACGGCGCGAGCTTCTTCTTCGTGGTGGTCTACATCCACATCTTCCGCGGCCTCTACTACGGTTCGTACAAGGCCCCGCGCGAGATGGTCTGGCTCCTCGGCCTCGTCATCTACCTGCTGATGATGGCGACCGCCTTCATGGGCTACGTCCTCCCGTGGGGACAGATGAGCTACTGGGGTGCCCAGGTCATCACCGGCTTCTTCTCGGCCATTCCCGTCGTCGGTGAGCCGCTGCGCGTGTTCATCCTCGGCGGCTATGCCCCCGACCAGGCCGCGCTGACCCGCTTCTTCTCGCTCCACTACCTGCTGCCGTTCGTGATCGCGGGCGTCACCGTCCTCAAGATCTGGGCGCTGCACATTCCGGGTTCGTCGAACCCGACCGGCGTGGACGTCAAGGACGAGAAGGACACGCTGCCCTTCCACCCGTTCTACACCGCCAAGGACGGCTTCGGGATCGGCGTCGCGCTGTTCCTCTTCTCGCTGTTCATCTTCTTCTTCCCGTACAGCCTCGGCCATCCGGACAACTACATAGAGGCGAACCCGCTGGTGACCCCGGCGCACATCGTCCCCGAATGGTATTTCTGGCCTTTCTACGCGATCCTGCGCGCCTTCACGGTGGACTTCATCCTGCCGGCGAAGCTGTGGGGCGTGCTGGCGATGTTCGGCTCGATCCTGCTCTTGTTCTTCCTGACCTGGCTGGACCGCTCGCCGATCCGCTCGACCAGCTACCGCCCGGTCTACAAGATCTTCTTCTGGATCCTGGTGGTCGACATCCTGATCCTCGGCTGGTGCGGCGTGTCGCCGGCGGAGCAGCCGTACATCGCGATCAGCCAGATCGCGGCCGCCTACTACTTCGCCCACTTCCTGATCATCCTTCCGCTGGTCTCGAAGTTCGAGAAGCCGCTGCCGCTGCCCAACTCCATCTCGGAGAGCGTGCTGCATGGCGAACACAAGGAAAGCCGCCCCTACGGGATCGCGCCGACCGGTTCGTCGCCCTCGCCCCAGCCGGCCGAATAAGAAAGACAAGAGAGACACATGGTTCGCATCATCGGTTTCTTCGTCGGGCTGGGCTTCATCGGCGTCCTGCTGATCTCGCTCTTCACCAACGGGCTCGACTATTTCCGCAATCCGCCCGAGCCCACGGCCGCGCACGAGTTCCACAAGCATCCGCGCGATGCGGAGCTCCCCTCGGCGGGCATGACGGGCAAGTTCGACCAGGCGCAGCTGCAGCGCGGCTTCCAGGTCTACAAGGAAGTCTGCTCGGCCTGCCACAGCCTCAAGTTCGTCAGCTTCTACCAGCTGCACGACCTCGGTTATTCCGAGGCCGAGGTGAAGGCGATCGCCAACCAGTGGGCGACCGAGGTCCCGTCGGTGAACCCCGACACGGGCGAACCCGCGACCCGCAAGGCGCTGGTCTCGGACCGCTTCCCCTCGCCTTATGCCAACGAGACGGCGGCGCGCGCGGCGAACAACAATGCGCTTCCGCCTGACCTCAGCCTCATCACCGAGGCGCGCGAGGACGGCTCGAACTACGTCTACTCGCTGCTGACCGGTTACACCGATCAGCCGGCCGAGCTCCTCAAGAAGTTCCCGGATGCCAAGACGCCGACCGGCCTCTACTACAATCCGTACTTCGCCAATCTCAACATCGCGATGCCGCCGCCGCTCATCTCGGACGGCCAGATCACCTACGCCGACGGCACCAAGTCGACCAAGGAGCAGAACGCCAAGGATATCGCGGCCTTCCTGACCTGGACCGCCGAGCCGACCCTCGACCGCCGCAAGAGCGCCGGCTGGGTGGTGCTGCTGTTCCTCGCGATCGCGACGACGCTGGCGTATCTTTCGTACCGGAACATCTGGGCGAATGCGAAGCGCCAGGTTTCGCCGCGCGGCCCGCTCGATCCCGAGAACCGGGGCCGGATGGACGCCGCCAAGGCCGACCAGGGCGTCGCGGGCTAAGCCCCACCGCTACCGCAAAAGGAAGGGGCTCCCGTCGTCAGCGACGGGGGCCCTTTTCTTTTGGCCGTCGCCCCGGGCTTGACCAGAGAGCCCGCTTCTTCTCTTGGCGCACGAAGACACAAGCGCGATGCCGGACCGGGTCCGGCACGACGAGGAAGGTGCAAGACCCATGACCCCCGACCAGCTCCGCGCGCTCGTCCGCACCATTCCCGACCATCCCAAGCCCGGGATCATGTTCCGCGACGTGACGACGCTGCTGCTCGATCCCGAAGGGCTGGCGGCCGCCGCCGACGCGCTCGCGGCCACCGTCACCGACAAGCCCGACCTCATCGCCGCGATCGACGCGCGCGGCTTCATCGTCGGCACCGCGCTCGCGCTGCGCCTCGGCTGCGGGCTCCTCCTCGTGCGCAAGGACGGCAAGCTGCCCGGGGAGACGATCGCCGAGGATTATGCGCTCGAATATGGCACCGACCGGCTGGCGATGCATGTCGATGCCTGCACGCCGGGCGCGAGGGTGCTGATCACCGACGACCTCCTCGCCACCGGCGGGACCGCGCTCGCCGCCGCGCGCCTGATCCGCCGCGCGGGTGGTCTCGTCACCGGCGCGCGCTTCTTCATCGACCTGCCCGACCTCGGCGGCGGCGCGAAGCTCCGCGCCGAGGGGATCGAGCCGATCAGCCTGATGGACTTCGCCGGCGACTGAGCCCCGTCAGTCGGTCCCGAGCGTGATCCGCGAGGGATAGACCCGGCTGTGGTGGACGCTGTTGTTCGCCACCCGGCTCACCGTCTCCTCGCCGTTCCTGCCGCCCGTGTTGAGGTTGCGCTCGTAGCGGGGGAAGTTGCTGCTCGTGACCTGCAGCCGGATCCGGTGGCCGGGAAGGAAGGTGTTGCCGGTGAACATCGGCGGCAGGGTCACCTTCACCACCTTGCCCTTCTCGAGCATCCGCGGCTTGTCGTAGCCATCGCGGTACCGGACCCGGAAGATGCTGTCGTCGAGATTGTACGAGCGCCCGTCGGGATAGACGTCGGCGAGTTTGACCGCGATGTCGGTGTCGGGCGCGTCGCTCGAGACGTAAAGCTCGAGCGTCACCGGCCCGCGCACGCGCACCGCCTGGGTCAGGGGCGGCGTCGAATAGACCAGCACGTCCTGCCGCGCCTCGACTTGCGCCTGGTCATAAGCCCCGGCCGCCGGGATCCCACCCATGCAGCAGGCCCCGCCGCCCAAGGTCTGCACCGGGCGCTTCGGATCATAGACGAAGCTGTCGGCCTCGCGCCCGCCCATCGCCGGGGCCGGGACCAGCATGCCGTCGCCGTTGACGCTGTTCGCCCCCGCGCTGCTCGACAGGTAGAACTGCACCGTGCGCGGCGGCAGCGTCATCGACCGGTCGCCCTTCAGCCAGGCATTCTCGCCCATCTGATAGGTCTGGACGCGCGGCTCGGCCTCGGCGCCGTTGGCGATGCCCTTGAGCTTCCAGTCGAAGAAATCGATGATGCGCTTGTCGAAGTCGTAACTCGGATCGCCGATGTCGCGTTCGCCCACGGGGCCCTTGGCCGGCTGGCGCTGGAACGAGCAATGCACGCCGGGGGACACCACCAGATATTGCTGGTCCGCCGGCCGCCCCTTGGCGATGTGCTTTCGCGCATAATCGTAGAGGTAGAGGTTCGGCCCGACGCTGACGTCGTACCAGCTCACCCCCCACAGGGCCGGCACGCCGAACGTGTCGCCTTCGTTCGCGAAGCTGATCTTGTTCCAGCCCGGGTCCGCCGGGTTCCAGCGCGAAAACCACTCCCAGTCGGTCCGCGGTCCGCCGTCGGCGCTGATGAGATCGCTCACCGGCAGGTGCCCGTAGAACTTCAGCATGTCCGCGGTCGAGATCTTGGGCGTCGTCGCATAGGCGTTGAGCTTCAGCGAATAGAGCTTCGACAGCCGCGTCTTGGCCTCGGGCGAGAGGGTCGAGGGAAACATCGGCCGCTCGTCCGCGCCCGGTCCGCTGCTCCCGATATAATCGCGCATCCAGCTCGCGAAGAGCAGTTGCAGCGCGCCGCCGCGATAGATGTTGCCCTGTTCGGCATAGGGCCCGATCTTCCCGATCCCCGCGCCATAGCCGAGCACCACCGCCGCCTGGTGCGCCGGGTGGTTGAGCGCCATCAGCGCCAGCTGGTCCTCGGCGGTCGACGAGCAGCCATAGGTGCCGATCCTGCCGCTCGACCACGGCTGCTTGGTCACCCAGTTGAGCGTGTCGACCCCGTCCGGGCCGGCATTGGCCATGTAGATGTGCTTGCCCTCGGACATGTACATGCCGCGCTCGTTCTGCAGCACCAGCGCATAGCCGCGGTCGAGCAGCCGCCTCGCGAACTGGTCCATCGCCCCCGGCTCCTCGGGATTGCCGATGGGGTAGGGCGAGCGCACCACGATGGCGGGGAAGGGGCCCTGGCCCTTGGGCAGATAGACGCTGGTGTCGAGCTTCACCCCGTCGCGCATCGGCACCGCCTGATGCTCGAGCGCACGGGCGACGACATTGCCCTCGGGCGCCTTGATCGATTGCGCGCCCAGCGGCGTGGCCGCCAGCACCGCCACCGCCGCGCACCCGCTCACCAACCGCCGTCCGAGGTTCGTCATCCGCCTGTCTCCACCTGTCGCCACCGACTATGCGGCGCGCCCGCGCCCTTGTCACCCGCCGCGCAACGCCGGTGTTTGACATGCATCAGCTTTGCGCGATGCTGCGTCCCACGCTCAGGGGGAAGTTCCATGCTCAAGTCTCTTCGTTTCGTCGGCGCGTCCATGCTGGCGCTTGGCCTTGCCGCACCCGCGCCCGCCATTCAGGCGCCGCAGGAAGCGTCGGCGCCGGCCTTCGACTTCGAAACCGGCATGCAGAGCTATTTCCAGCATCTCGCGGCAAAGCGCTTTCGCGAAGCCCGCGCCGTGACCGCGACCCTTGCCCGCACTGCCCCCAACCAGGCGGTGGGGAAGGGGCTTGCCGCGATGCTCGACGCCGCCATCGTCGCGGCGGGCAAGAAGGATGACGAGGCCCGCCGGCTGTTTGCTTCCGGCGAAGCGGCGACGCCCGACACGCCCGAACTGCTTGGCGTCGTCATTCCGGCCTTCCTGATCGCCGAGCGCCCCGACTTCGCCGCCATGACCCTCGACCGGATGATCGCCCGGGCCCCCGACGCCGTCCGCACCGTCGATCCGAGGCTGGTCTATGCGACGCTCCGCGACACCGGTGAGCCCAAGGCCAGGGTCGACGACCGCCGGATCGCGCTGGCCGAGCTCGGCTTTGGCGGCGCGTCGGGCGACTACATGGCCTCGGCCGCCATCCGTGTCCTCCTCGAGCGCGGCCGGGTCGACCAGGCCAAGGCGCTGCTCGCCGACATCGACGCCCCGCGCGAGGTCGAGAACCTCCTCATCCAGCGCCGCTACGCCGTCCTCTGGCCGGCGCTGGCCGCCCAGGCCGGCCCCGGCCTTGAGAAGAGCCGCCAGTCGAGCGTCCGCCTCGCGCTCCAGGAATATGAGGAGAGCGACAACGACCCCGAGAAGCTTGCCGGCCTCATCAACGCTTATCGCTACGCCGGGCAGACCGACGACGCCATGGCGCTCCGGGCCAGGCTCCCCGCCACCCCCGCGGCGATGGCCGACGCCGGCGAGCAGACCGCTTGGGCCCTGAACAACCTCGCGCTCGCCCTCCATTCCGCCGGTCGCCCCGCCGAGGCCGACCGCCTCTTCGCCACCCTGAACGGCGCGCTCCCGGTCAATGACTGGCGGGTCAGCATGTTCATCAACCGTGCCGAGCTCCCGGTCTCCGACGGCCGCTATGCCGAGGCGCTGCCGCTGATCGCGGCCGCCGAGAAGGAGCGCAAATCGCCCTATGCCGAGCAGCTCCTGCGGCGCCTGCGCTACTGCAGCCTGGCGCAGCTCGGGCGGACGGCCGAGGCCGCCGCGCTCAAGCCCGAGGTCATGGCGCATGCCGCCGACGCCAAGGCCCCGACCATCGACGGCCTGCTCTGCGCGGGCAATCTCGCCGACGCCGAGGCGCTGGCCCTGCGCTTCCTCGCCGACCCCGACTTCGAGGAGGATTTCGTCCGCGGCCTCCAGCCGGTCGCGCTGACGGCCGACGATCCTTCGCAATGGGGCGACTGGAGCAAGCTTCGCGCGCGGCCCGCGATCGCCGCGGCCTATGCGAAGCTCGGCCGCGACCTCCCCGCCGAGCTCATCGCTCCCCGGCCGGTCGCCGCCAGACCGGCAAACTGACGCCGGGCCCCGGCGGAAGTGCTAGGGCGCGCGCGTCCCGGGGCGGGACTCATTGCCCCAAAGCGGGCTCCCGGCGCCGCTGCATCCGCGGCCATGCCGGCCCCGTATCTGTTCCTGCAGGCGCCCACGCGAGGGTGCCGAGACAGGGAGAATATCATGCGATTTCCGATTCTGGCGGGGCTGCTCGCCTCGTCCGTCGCCGCCGCCGCCCCGGCTTATGCCCAGAATAGCTGGACGGGCTTCCACGTCGGTGGACGCGTCGGCCTGCTCGACGTCAGCCGCGGCAACGAGCAGATCGAGTTCGACACCAACCTCGACGGCAGTTTCGGCGACACCGTGCGCACCGCCGCCGGCGCCAATGCCTTCTCGCCCGGCTTCTGCACCGGCGCCGCGGTCGACCGCGTGCCCACCGCCGGCTGCCGCCGCGACAAGACCAAGACCGACTATGCCGCGAGCATCGGCTACGACCAGCAGCTCGGTTCGGTCGTCGTCGGCATCGTCGGCGAATATGGCAGCAGCTCGGCGCGCGACAGCGTCTCGGCCTTCAGCACGACCCCGGCTTTCTACACCATGACCCGCCGCCTCAAGGCCAATGGCGCGATCCGCGCCCGCGCCGGCCTCGCGATCGGCGACACCCTGCCTTACGTCACCGCGGGCATCGCGCAGGGCCGGATCCGCCACAGCTTCGCGACCAGCAACACCGCCAACACCTTCGTCCAGCGCGGCGACGACCGGAACGTGACGGGCTTCCGCTACGGCGCGGGCCTCGAGCAGCGCTTCGGCAATTTCGCGATCGGCGCGCTCTACCTCGGCACCCGCTACGACGACAGCGACTATCGCGTCCGTTCGCAGGGCCCGGCCCCGGCGACCAACCCGTTCATCCTGGTCAACCCGAACGGCACGGACTTCCGCCGCAGCGACGACAAGTTCACCGTCCACAGCTTCAACCTGACGCTGAGCTATCGCCTCTGACCTGCCAGCTTCCCGCCGCGGCGCCTCCGGCCGCGGCGGGGAGCACGACAGGTTCGTCAGTGCAACCGGGCGAATGTGCGCTTTCGACCCATTGCGGACATTCACGTTTGAAGGTTACGCTCGGGTTGTCAGGAGGCGGAAGCGTTGAAGAAGCAGGACGCTGCTGTTTTGGTCGCACTTGGTATCGGCTTGGCCATAGTCATGCCGTTCCACGTGATAACCGCACACTTCGCACGACGGCCGGTGCTTGATGAAACGCTGGTATCTGTATTCATCAGCGCTGCACTTGCCGCCCTGCCGTTCCTAACTCTTGCCGGTAAGATGCTTTACGACAAGGTGACTTGGGTAATTGGCGTTGCACTTATCGTTCCTGCTTGGGTGTTCTTGCTATACACCGCAGTCAGCTACCAACTTAATGGTGACACCTCAGGTGTCGGTGGCGAAGCGCTTATCATACTGGTGTGGCCTATACTGGTCACCATCATCTGCGTTCGAGTCGCCCGCTGGCGCTCTCAGTAAGGTCCACTTTCCACCCAAGCCGGACCTTCACCTGTCCCGCTTGCAAAGTAGAATTTCGCTTGTTAATCTAACCCCATCGGTTCGCTGCCAGGCTCTTTCAATCTGTCGATCACGCGCTGGTGCCCTCGCGGAAGGTCACGGTATGGGACCTTGTTCATCTCGCAGGAAACCGCCAAATTCCGCCAATAAAAGGCGCATTTGGTAACGCCGCGCGCCCCGCGGACCCTGGGACCTTAGTGACCTTTAGCGCTGCGGCTCAGACGTTGAACTTGAAGTGCAGCACGTCACCGTCCTGCACCACATAATCCTTGCCCTCCTGCCGCAGCTTGCCGGCGTCGCGGGCCCCCGTCTCCCCGCCGAGCGCGACATAGTCGTCGAAGGCGATCGTCTCGGCACGGATGAAGCCGCGCTCGAAGTCGGAGTGGATGACGCCCGCGGCCTGCGGGCCCTTCGCCCCCTTCTCGACCGTCCAGGCGCGCGCTTCCTTGGGACCCACGGTGAAGAAGGTGATGAGGTGGAGGAGGTCGTAACCGGCGCGGATGACCCGGGCGAGGCCGGTTTCCTTGAGGCCCATCTCGCCGAGGAACTCCATCTTCTCGGCCTCGTCCATGCCGGTCAGCTCGGCCTCGATCGCGGCCGAGACGACCACCGCATTGGCATTCTCCGCCTTGGCCTTCGCGAAGACCTTGGCCGACAGCTCGTTGCCGTTGGCGGCATCCTCCTCGTTGACGTTGCAGACGTAGAGGACGGGCTTGGCGGTGAGCAGCTGCGCCTGACTGAAGACGCGGGCTTCTTCCTCGTCCTTCGGCTGCGTCAGCCGGGCCGGCTTGCCCTCGCGCAGCAGCTCGAGCGCCTGGCCGAGCACGCTGGCCGCGATCTTCGATTCCTTGTCGCCCTGCTGGCCCTTCTTGACGAGGTTGGGCACGCGCTTCTCGAGGCTCTCGAGGTCGGCGAGGAGGAGTTCGGTCTCGACCACCTCGGCGTCGGCCAAGGGATCGACCTTGTTGGCGACATGCTGGATGTCGTCATTCTCGAAGCAGCGCAGCACGTGGACGATCGCGTCCACCTCGCGGATATTGCCGAGGAACTGGTTGCCGAGGCCCTCGCCCTGGCTCGCGCCTTTGACGAGCCCCGCGATGTCGACGAAGCCCAGCTGGGTCGCGATGATCTTGGCCGACTTGGCGATGGCCGCGAGCTGGTCGAGGCGCGGGTCGGGCACCGCGACCTGGCCGACGTTGGGCTCGATCGTGCAGAACGGATAGTTCGCCGCCTGCGCCGCCTGCGTTTCGGTCAGCGCGTTGAAGAGGGTCGATTTGCCGACGTTCGGCAAGCCGACGATGCCGCAGCGGAAGCCCATGGTTCGTCCTTGTGTGTTCGGGAGTTGGCCTGCCCTCTAGCGGGGGATCAGGCGAAATTGAAGCTGACGCTCACCCGCTCGGCCTTGGCGGTGCCGGGAAGCACCTCGTGCCGCAGCCAGCTTTCCCACAGGAGGAGCTGGCCGGGCTTCGGATCGACCGTGACGAACGGCCGGAGCGCCTCGGGCGCGTCGGGCTGGCGAATGGGGGCGGCCATCATCATCGGCAGCCGCGGATCCTCGAACCGGATCGCCCCGCCGCCCTCGGGCACCTCGACGTAGAGAGTCCCGCTGAGGATGGAATGCGGGTGGATGTGCGCGCTGTGGTGGCCGCCGGGCTTGAGCAGGTTGACCCACAGGCTGTCGAGCTTGGGCCTGACGTCCCACGCCAGCGCCTTGGCGAACGTCGCCGCGTGGCGGGTCAGCGCCTTGGCGAGGTCGGCGAAGACCGGATCGCGGCGGGGGAGGTCGGCGAGCGAGGCGTAGCTCGTATAGCCCTTGTAGCCATGCGCCTTCGCCCAGCGCCGGCCGGCCCCGTCGTCCTCGGCGAGGCTGCGGATCGAGTGGGCGAGCTCGGCGAGGTCGAGGTCGAGGCCGGCTTCGTAGAGCGGGGTCGCGAACAGCTGGCGCATCAGCTGTCCTGCAGCCGCATGGCAACGTCGTTCATGAAGCGCGTGTCGTCGCCCGCGGCCAGCCACTCGGCTTCGGCGGCAATCGCGCCCAGCAGGTCGGACAAGGGCTCGATCTCGCTCTTGGCGTAATTGCCGAGCACGTGGCCGGTGACCCGGTCCTTGTGGCCGGGATGGCCGATCCCGATCCGCACCCGGCGGAAGTCCGGGCCGAGGGAGGCGTTGATCGAGCGCAGGCCATTGTGCCCCGCAAGCCCGCCGCCGGTGCGAACCTTGACCTTCATCGGCGCGAGATCGAGCTCGTCGTGGAAGACCGTCAGCGCGGTCTCGTCGGCCTTGTAGAAGCGCAGCGCCTGCTGAACCGCGTCGCCGCTGTCGTTCATGTAGGTCTGCGGCTTGACGAGGAGGAGGCGGTGGCGGCCGACCCGCCCTTCGGAGACGAGGCTCCGGAATTTCTTGCTCCACGGTCCGAAGTCGTGGATTTCGGCGATGGCGTCGAGCGCCATGAAGCCGACGTTGTGGCGGTGCAGGGCGTATTGGACGCCGGGGTTACCGAGACCGACCCAGAGTTGCATCGCGCCGGTGCCCTTCGACAGAAATTATCCTGAGCGACGCCGCAGGCAGCGTCGTTGGGCGCTTCGCGCTTCGCTCGGGACAAACGAGGATGAACCCGTTCGTCCCGAGCGAAGTCGAAGGACGTTGAAAGAAGGCTTACTCGCCTTCGCCTTCCGCCTCACCCTCGGCGACGGTGGTGTCACCCTCGTCGCTCTTCAGCGCCGACGGGGCCACGATCGTCGCGATGGTGAAGTCGCGGTCGGTGATGGTCGGGGTCGCGCCCTTGGGCAGGGTTACGTTCGAGATGTGGATCGAGTCGCCGACGTCGAGGCCCTTGAGGCTGATCTCGATGTCATCGGGAATCTCGGCCGCATCGCAGCTGAGCTCGATGTCGTGCTTGACGACGTTGAGCACCGCGCCGCGCTTGATGCCGGGGCTCTCTTCTTCGTCGGTGAAGCGCACGGGCACGTTGACGGTGACCTTGCTGTGCTCGCCGATGCGCAGGAAGTCGACGTGGACCGGGCGGCTGGTGACGGGGTGGAACTGCACGTCCTTGGGCAGGGTGCGCGTCGTCTTGCCACCGGCGTCGATCATCACGACCGAGTTCATGAAGTGGCCGGTCGAGAGCATCTTGGCGAGGACCTTTTCCTCGACGTGGATGCTCAGCGGCTCCTGGTTGGCGCCATAGACAACGGCGGGGACCCGGCCTTGATTGCGCAGATCACGGGAGGCTCCCTTGCCAGCCCGGTCGCGCGTCTCGGCGGTCAGCGACAGCTGTTCGCTCATACGTGCATTCCTTTGAAAGAGTAAGTTACCGCTCCCCACGCCTCCAGGGATGACCATGCAGGAGCGGGGGCGCGCATAGCGTGAGCGGGGCGGATTGGCAAATTCGCCCTACATTCCTTCGTGCTGAGCGCAGTCGAAGCCCCTGGGCGCGGACGCCCTTCGACGTCGCTCAGGGTAAACGGGTCATTTTTCGACCGGGGGCTTCTTTGCCGCCGGCGTTTTCAGCGTCTGGCGGAAGCGGAACAAGTCCTCGCGCTGGACCTCGCCGATGTCGCCGGGGTCGAGGTCCATCATCGTGAAGGGCCCGTAGGCGGTCCGGATCAGCCGGCTGACCTGAAGGCCGAGATGGGCGAGCACCCGGCGGACCTCACGGTTCTTGCCCTCGGTCAGACTGAGCTCGATCCAGCAATTGCTGCCGGTGCGGCGCTCGAGGTTGGCGTCGATCGATCCGTAGCGCATGCCCTCGATCTCGACCCCTTCGGAAAGGGCCTCGAGCTGAGCCTGGCTGACTTCACCGAACGCACGGGCGCGGTAGTGCCGGACGACGGCGGTCGAGGGCAGTTCGAGCTGGCGCTTCAATTCGCCGTCGTTGGTGAGGAGGAGCAGGCCCTCGGTCATGAAGTCGAGGCGGCCGACAGGCATGACCCGCGGGAGGCCGGCGGGCAGGCGATCGTAAATCGTCGGGCGGCCGGCGGGATCGCGCGCGGCGGTGAGGCAGCCGGCAGGCTTGTAGAAACGCCACAGTCGCGCTGCGGCGGGGGGCGCGACGGGCTTGCCGTCGACCGTCACGCCGCGGAGGTTCTCGAGCAGGGTCGCGGGCGTGGTCAGCACGTCGCCGTCGAGCGCGATCCGGCCCTCGGCGATCATCCGTTCGATGTCGCGCCGCGAAGCGACCCCGGCCCGGGCGAGCAGCTTGGCGATCCGTTGCGGGCCATCCTCCCGTGCGACCGGCGGGCCACGGCGTGTGTTATTTTCTTCGCGGCGCGGCGCTGGTCGTGGACCGCGGGGACCCGTTGTTCGTTGCGGGGGCAAGTTGTTCTTCCTTGAGGATCGCAAATGCTGTTCGGCACACGAGAACGCCACGTCAAGCGCATCCTCATCGTCGAGGACGAGCCGCTCGTCGCGTTCGACAATGAAACGATGGTGTCGGGGGCCGGTTACACGGTCGTGGCCACGGTGGATAGCGTGCGCGAGGCGCTGGCGGTGATCGCGCGCGAGCTGACCCCGGTCGAGGGCGAGGAGCGGGGCATCGACCTCATCCTCAGCGATCTCACGCTGACCGGCCGCCGGACGGGGATCGATCTTGCACGCGAAGCCAAGGGTCTGGGGGTTCCGGTGCTGTTCGCGACCGCCAATCCGCCCGAGCAGGACGAGGGCCTCGCGCTCGGCTGCCTGATGAAGCCCTATAACGAGCGCCGGCTGAAGGCGGCGCTCAAGACGGTCGAGGCGATCTTTGCCGGCAAGCCCAAGATCAAGACGCCGGACGGCGTGATCCTCTACGGCCGGCCGACACCCGCCGCCTGACCTTTGGCGGCAAGCATCGCGTCCAGCATGCGATGAAACTCGGCGACGCCATATTCCAGCGTGCCGAGCGTGACCTCGTCGATGAGGCCGCTGGCGAGTCCCTGATGGCATAAGGCGGCGGCGCGAAAGTCCTCGGCGCCGAAGGTCCCGCCATCGAGGAGGGTCCAGCTCTTCGCCCAATGCGCTTCCTCCTCGGCTGTTCGCGGCGGCTCGGGAATCAGCATGATGTCCTCGACCAGGGTGCGGCCGACCGCCTGCGGATAGCAGGTGAGGAGGTTCACGTAGTCGGGGCTGACGATGAGGATCGTGTTCGGGAAGAAATGGTAGGTGTAGGTGACCGCGCGCCGCAGCTGCCGCCAGTCGCTGCGGTCGATCCCCGCGAGATAGTCGGTCCGACCGACCGCGGCGCGCTGGTGGGGGCCGATCCGGTCGGCGACGGTGATGCCGTCCGCGAAAAAGGGCGCGATGGTCGCCGCGTGCAACCGCTGGACGTGGTAGCTTTCGAGAAAGGCATCGACGACCAGCTTCCAGTTGGCGGAGACCTCGTGGGTGTGGCGGCGATAGAGGTGGAGCTGGCCGAGGCCGAACGCGTCCATGTCGGGGGCGAGCGCCGCGACGGGCCTGAAGTCGGTGTCCGCTGCCTGGCTGAACCAGATCAGCCCACCGCTCTCGTGCGCGGGAAAGCGGCGCAGCGATTGCCGGGACTTGTCGAGGCCGGGGAAGCAATCGGGGCGGGGGAGCGCCGCGAGCGCGCCGCCGGGCGCGTAGGTCCATGCGTGATACGGGCAGACGATCCGGGCGGCGGGAACCACGCCTTCGGCCTCGATCAGGCGCGTGCCGCGATGCCGGCAAACGTTGGCGAGCACATGGATCTGCCCGTCGCCATCGCGGCTGACGATCAGCGGCAGGCCGTAGGCGTCGTGGGTAATCGCCTGGCGCGGGCCGGGCAGCATGGCCGACGGGCCCAAAAGCAAGGGCACGGCCGGAAAGAGTCGGCTCTGCTCGGCCTCGAAGCGCGCGGGGTCGGTGTAAAGGCTGGCGGGCAGGCGGGCGATGGCGGCGCCGACATCGGCCTCGCCTGATGCCAACCGCTCGGCGAGGGCCGCCTGGCCGGGCGTCGGGCGCGAGGACTTGGGCAGCGCATCCATGGCCGCGAGACTGCGCCTGCGACAGCCCGAGCGCAAGCACCGCCCAGCGCCGACGCTCACCCCCTGTTCAGCGCGATTGCGGCTGCTAGGGTCCGGCCGAAGGTTAGTGGGGAGAGGGACGTAGTGGCGAGCGAAGCGGCGATGGAGGCGGGCCCGCCGAAGGGCTGGCGACTGCTGACGACGGCCCTGTCCAACCGCAAGACGGCGGTGATGCTGGCCTTCGGCTTCGGCGCCGGGCTGCCCTACACGCTGCTGATCGGAACGCTCAACGCGTGGCTCGGCGAGTGGAAGATCGACCTCGCAACCATCGGTGTCCTGTCGTGGATCGGTCTTGCCTACGCCTTCAAGTTCCTGTGGTCGCCGCTGGTCGACCGGGTGCGGCTTCCCGGGCTCGAACGGCTCGGGCGGCGGCGTGGCTGGCTGCTGCTCTGCCAGATCATCCTGACGCTGACCTTCTTCGCCCTGTCGCTCTCCGACCCACGCCTTGCGCTCGGCAGCTTCGCGCTGATCGCGGTGATCGGCGCCTTTGCCTCGGCAACGCAGGACGTGGTGATCGACGCCTGGCGGATCGACGTCGCCGACGAGGCCGCACCGGTCGAGATCCTCTCCTCCATCTACCAGTTCGGCTATCGCATCGCCGCGCTGGTTGGCGGCGCGCTGGCACTGGTGCTTTCAGTGCGAGTGAGCTGGCCGACGGTCTACGCGATCATGGGCGGGTTCATGGCGCTCACCCTGATTGCGACGCTGCTGGCACCCGACACGCCGCGCGGCGCGACCGAAGAAGAAGAGACGAAGCTGCGCCGTGCCGGGGCGATCGCGCCCAAGTTGCGTAACATCGGTCTGGCCGTCGTGGGCCTGGGTTGGGCCTGGGCGATCTGGACGGTCGGTGCCTTCATGGTCCACATGCTTGGCGGCGACCTCGATCCGGTGACCGGCAAGCCACCCTCGGTCGGTGACTTCACCCGCGACTACGGCCCGCTCATCGTCGCCGCGACCGTGCTGATCCCGGCGATCGTGGCAGCGATCTTTAACGGGCTGGCCGCGCGTCCCGGCTACGTCCTCGAGGCCGACGCACCGGCGCAGACCGGCGTCCAGCGCGCCGCAGACCATGCCTATTCCGCGCTGATCCTGCCGCTCGCCGAACTGGTCCGGCGATTGGGCTGGGGGGTGATCGTCGTCCTCGGCCTGATCCTCAGCTACCGGATCACCGACAACATCTGGGGGAGCTTCGCCTTCCCCTTCTACCTGCAGGAACTCAAATACACCGGGGACGAGGTCGCCTTTGCGTCCAAGATCTTCGGCGTGTTCATGACCATGGCCGGGATCGCGATCGGCGGAATTCTGTTCGCCACCGTCGGGCGGATGCCGACGCTGATGATCGGCGCAATCGTCGCGGCGGCGAGCAATCTTCTTTATGCCGACCTCGCGTCGGGCGCGGTCGGGATCGATGCCTTCGCCCGCACCTTCGGGCTCGACGCCTTCGGGCACGATCTGCGGATGGTCCGACTGCTGGTGGCGATCTCGGGTGAGAACATCGCCGGCGGCCTCGCCGGCGCGGCATTCGTCGCCTACCTTTCCTCGATCACCAGCCGCGAATTCAGCGCGGTTCAATATGCACTGCTGTCGTCGCTGACCTTCCTGATCGGCTCGCTGGGGCGAGCGGCGCTGGGCGAAATGATCGACGCCGTCGGTTATGCGCCGGTCTTCTACCTCACCGCCAAGATCGGCCTGATCGCGATCGGCTTCGTCGCGCTCGAATGGGTACGCCAGGCGTGGAACGGCCGGCGTGGCGGCGCGGGGGACTTGCCCGCCAGCGATTCGGCCCGGGCCGCCGAAGGCGACACCGCCTAGTCCGGTATCTCGTCATTCAAGGCGAGGACTTCGCCGGCGAGGTAGAGGGAGCCGGCGATGAGGACCGGACGGTCGGCGGGGATGCCGGTGAGCGCCGCGCCGACGCTGGCATGCGCGCTCGCCTCGAAGCCGAGTTGGCGGGAAATGGCCGCGAGGTCGCCGGGGGCAATTGCCAGCGCGTGATCGAACGCGACCGCGTGGACTGACTCGACGAGCCCGCGAAAGGGCGCGAGCAGGCCGGCGGCGTCTTTGGTCGAGAGGATGCCCGCGACCAGGTGCAGCGGTCGCCCCCGTGTGAGCGCGGCAATCGATCTGGCGAGCACTGCGGCGGCCTGCGGATTGTGCCCGCCGTCGAGCCAGGCGTCGCGATTACCGACGAGCAGGCCGGGGCGCAGCTTCTGGAGACGGGCCGGCCAGCGCGTCGTGGTCATGGCGCTCGCCAGCGCCTCGTCGGGGACCATGACCGCGGACTGATGCCGGATCATGGCGATGGCGAGCGCCGCGTTATCCTGCTGGTGCGCGCCGGGAAGGGCGGGCAGCGGGAGGTCGACGCTATCGTTGGAGTCCGAATATCGCAGGTGCCCGTGATCGGCATCGCTGCGCCACTCCTCGCCCTGGACGAAAAGCGGAGCGCTTCGCTGCCCGGCGGCCTCGCGGATGCGGGCGGCGGCTTCCGGGTGGTGGGCGAGGGTGACGAGGGGAATGCCGGGCTTGGCGATGCCGGCCTTCTCTCCGGCGATGTCGGCCAGGGTCTCTCCCAGCCACATCTGGTGGTCGAGGCCGAGCGCGGCGATACCCGTGACGGCGGGCGCGGCGACGACGTTGGTGGCGTCGAGCCGTCCGCCCATGCCGACCTCGAGGACCAGCGCGTCGGCGGGGGTGCGGGAGAAAGCGAGGAAAGCCGCGGCGGCGGTTGCCTCGAAGAAGCTCGGGCCGATGCCGTCGCTTGCATCGAGCACTTCGGCGAGGAGCGCCGCCAGATGCTCGTCCTCGATCATCATGCCGGCGAGGCGGATGCGTTCGTTGAACCGGACAAGGTGGGGCGAGGTGAAGACGTGGACGCGGTGTCCGGCGGCTTCGAGCGCGCTGCGCAGGAAGGCGCAGGTCGAACCCTTGCCGTTGGTCCCGGCGACATGGAACACCGGCGGGAGCCCGCGCTCGGGATGGCCGAGACGCGCGAGCAGGGCCTCGATTCGCTCCAGCCCGAGCCGGTCGCCGCCGGGGCTCAGCGCCTCCAGCCGATCAAGCTGCTCCTGCACGCCCGGATGGTCCGAGCGGGCGCCGTCGGCCATCAGGCGGCCGCCTTCTCCGATGGGCTGAGGTAATCGATCAGCCGGCCGAGTCGCTCGCGCAGCTGGGCGCGATGGACGACCATGTCGATCATTCCGTGCTCGAGCAGATACTCGGCGCGCTGGAAGCCGTCGGGCAGCTTCTCGCGGATAGTCTGCTCGATCACGCGCTGGCCCGCGAACCCGATCAGCGCGCCCGGTTCGGCCAGCTGGACGTCGCCGAGCATCGCATAGCTGGCGGTGACGCCGCCGGTGGTGGGATCGGTCAGCACGACGATATAGGGGAGGCCCGCCTCGGCCAGCATCTCGAGCGCGACGGTGGTGCGCGGCATCTGCATCAGGCTGAGGATGCCTTCCTGCATGCGCGCGCCGCCGGCGGCGGTGAAGACGATGTAGGGGGCCTTGGCTTCGATCGCGGCCTTGACGCCGGCGACGAAGGTCGAGCCGACCGCGACGCCCATCGAGCCGCCCATGAAGGCGAAGTCCTGGACCCCGACCACCGCCTTGCGGCCGTCGATCGTCCCGCGGGCATTGAGGAAGGCGTCCTTCTCCTCGGTCGAAGTGCGGGCGGCCTTGATCCGGTCGACGTAGCGCTTGGTGTCGCGGAACTTGAGCGGATCCTCGCGCACGTCGGGGCTCGGCAGCACGTCATAGCGGCTGTCGTCGAAGATCTGGTCGAAACGGGTTCGCGCGCGGATCCGGTCGTGGTGGTCGCAGCGCGGGCAGACCATGAGATTGTCTTCCCACTCCTTGGTGAAGACCATCGACCCGCACTTCTTGCACTTGTGCCAGAGCGTGTCGGTGGTCTGCCGCTTGGGCAGGAAGGAAATGGAGTTACGAACCCGGCTGAGCCAGCTCATGCGCTTGTACCTGCGATGGAGATCAAGCGGTCGCGGTTAGCGGCGAGTGGTGCGCAAGGGAAGCCGCGATGCTTCGCGCCGCTTCGGCGGGGTCGGGGGCTGCGGTGATCGGGCGCCCGATGACGAGGATCGAGGCGCCGCGTCCGAGCGCCTCGGCAGGGGTCATCACGCGCTTCTGGTCGCCGACGTCGGCGCCGGCCGGGCGAAGGCCGGGAACGACGAAGGTGCCGCCGGGCCAGGCCTCGGCGACGGCGGCGACTTCCTCGCCCGAGCAGACGATTCCGTCGCAACCGGCGTTTCGAGTCAGGTCGGCGAGCCGGCGGACCTGCTCGGCGGGCGAACCGGCGACTCCCGCGGCGGCGAGGTCGGCGGCGTCGAGGCTGGTGAGGACGGTCACGGCGACCACCTTGCATCCGGCCGGCGCGGCGGCCTTGGCGGCGGCGAGCATCGCGTGGCCGCCGGCGGCGTGGACCGTCAGCACCGCGGGCGACAGCGGCGCGAGCGCGGCGACGGCCTTGCCGACCGTGTTGGGAATGTCGTGGAGCTTGAGGTCGAGGAAGATGTCGAGCCCGAGCGCGCCGAGTTCGCGGACCCCCGCGGGCCCGTTGGCGGCGAAGAATTCGAGCCCGAGCTTCAGCCCGCCGACATGGTCGCGCACCTGGCCGGCGAGCGCCCGGGCGGTCTCGAGGTCGGGGGTGTCGATTGCGACATAGACCGGGGAGGTCATGGCAGAGCCTCCGGATCGGGCGTGGCGGGTAGCGGCTCGGCGGCCGGAGGCGCCGGCGGATTGGCGAGCGCGAGCCGGCGATTGAGCGACCACAGTCGCGCGCGAAGCCACAGGAAAGTCGGAAGGAAGCCGAGGAAGGCGGCCAGCAGGACCAGCACCGGCAGCTTGATATCGGCCTGCAGGCTGCCCCACAGGTTGACCGTGACGTCCGACCAGTTGTTGCGCGCGATGATCGCCACGAACACCGCGAGGATCACCCAGAAAAGCGTTCGGAGGAACTGCATGGGCCGCTTCCTTAAGGCCAGCGACCGACCAAGGCCAGCCGGCGATGCGTTCGTCGCTGCAACCTATCGTCCTGCCGCACCCGCCGATAAGGGGCGGTTGAGCCCACGATGCGCTTGTTTCAGGCGGCGGGCGGGGAGGACAAGTCACTGAAGAAAAGCGTCATCGCCGGCGCCGGGGCCGTGCTGTTGATGGCCGGCGCGCTGGCCAGCATCCGGGTGGTCGCGCCCGTCGAGGACAGCGACAGCGGCGGCAACGCGCTCGCGGACACGCGGGCGGCGAGCCTGCTGCTCGCCAAGGTCCAGCCGACCGCGCGGCAGCGGATCGACTATGCCCGGCTCGACGCGCGGCTGAAGCGCATGGTGGCCAAGCCGACGATGGTCGGGATGGCGGTCGGGATCGTCGAGAACGGCAAGATCACCTTCCTGTCGGGCTACGGCGAGACGCTCGCCGGGTCGGGCGAGAAGGTGACGCCTGAAACGGTCTTCCGGTGGGCGTCGGTCAGCAAGGGCGTGGCCGCGACCATGGTCGCCAAGCTCGCCGAGCAGGGCAAGATCAACCTCAATGCGCCGGTCGCCAACTTCGCCCCCGGGCTGAAGCTGCCCGGCGGCAACGAATATCGGGCAACGGTGGCAGACGCCCTCAGCCACCGGCTCGGCCTTTACAAGAACGCGCTCGACAACAAGCTCGAGGAAGGCCAGTCGCCGCAGCGGCTGCGCGCCGAACTGGCGACGCTCAACAGCATCTGCCAGCCCGGCACCTGCTGGTCCTACCAGAACATCGCCTATGACAGCGCGAGCGAGATGGTCGCGCGGGCGACCGGCGAAAGCTACCAGCAGGCGGTTGTCCAGCAGCTCTTCTCGCCGCTCGGCATGGCGAGCGGGTCGCTGACCCGCGAAGGCCTCGTCACCGCGAAGAGCTGGGCGCGCCCGCACAGTGTCGGGCGGCGGCCGCTCGAAGTGCTCGAACCTTATTACGACGTGCCGGCGGCGGGCGGCGTCAACAGCGACATCAAGGACATGACCTTGTGGATGATCGCGCAGATGGGGGGCATGCCGCGCGTGCTCGACCAGCGCGTGCTCGACACGGTTCATTCGCGGCTGGTGAAGACCCCGGGTGAGCGCGGCCGGATGCGCAAGTTCCTCGAGCGGCTGGGCGACGCCTGGTATGGCCTTGGCTGGCGGTCCTATGATTATGCCGGCCACCAGATCGTCGGGCACCGCGGCGGGGTCGCGGGCTACCGGTCGCTGATCCTGTTCGATCCCAAGCTCAAGAGCGGCGTGGTCGCGCTGTGGAACAGCAATACGAGCCAGCCCGGCGGACTCGAATTCGAGGTCATGGACATGCTCTACGGTCTCGAATTCCGCGACTGGATGGAGCTCGACAAGGGCGGCGCCGGGCCGGCCGAAGTCGAGGAGACCGCGGCGAACGGCAACGGGGATTCGCGCTAGCGTTCCGCTGCCGCCGCGGCTCCCTGTCGGCTCAAACGTGCGCCGAGAGGAATTTCTCGAGGTCGCTGCAACCGCCGATGGTCTCGCCGTCGATGACGATCAGCGGGGTGGTGCTGAGACCGTGCTCGGCCTTGAACTGGTCGGTTTCCTCGCGGCTGGTGAGCTGGCGCTCCTCGACCTCGAAGCCATTCTCGTTCAAGAGTTCGAGGGCGCGGCGGCCGAACGGGCATTCGTGCTCCGGCAGGACCATGCGGGTAATCTGGGCGTGCGGCATTTGGGGGGCTCCTTTGTCTCGCTCCCGACAGCGTTCGATGGCCGACACGGTTCCGGTGGAGTTTCGACGCATTAACCTCTAAGGGGCCGCCTTATGCCTCATCATCAACTCCCCGCGGCGCTCGGCCGGGCGCTCGACGCGCGCGGCTATGACACGCTGACCGAAGTCCAGTCCGCCGCCTCCAATCCCGAGGTCGCGGGCCGCGATCTCATCGTTTCCGCCCGGACCGGTTCGGGCAAGACCGTCGCCTTCGGCCTCGCCATGGCGGCCGAACTGCTCGAAGAGGGCGGCGAGCGCCTCCCCTTCGCGACCGCGCCTTTGGCGCTGGTCATTGCGCCCACTCGCGAACTTGCGCTGCAGGTCTCGGCCGAGCTCTCGTGGCTGTACGCCGAGGCGCAGGGCAGGGTCGTCACCTGTGTCGGCGGCATGGATCCGATCAAGGAGCGCCGCGCGCTTCAGGGCGGCGCGCATATCGTGGTCGGCACCCCCGGCCGCCTCCGCGACCATCTCGAACGCGGCGCGCTCGATCTGTCCTCGATGCGCGTGGTCGTCCTCGACGAAGCCGACGAGATGCTCGACATGGGTTTCCGCGAGGAACTCGAGGAAATCCTCGACGGTGCACCGGCGGAGCGCCGGACCCTGCTCTTCTCGGCAACCATGCCGCGCCCGATCGTCGCGCTTGCCAAGCGCTACCAGAAGGATGCGCTGCGCATCGAGACGCTCGGCAAGGACGCGGGCCATGGCGACATCGCCTATCAGGCCGTGACTGTCCGTCCGACCGACATCGAGCATGCGGTCGTCAACCTGCTCCGCTTCCACGAAGCCGAGACCGCGATCCTGTTCTGCGCGACCCGCGAGGCCGTCCGCCGGCTCCACGGGAGCCTCGCCGAGCGCGGCTTCGAGGCGGTGTCGCTGTCGGGCGAGCATAGCCAGGCCGACCGAAATCGCGCGCTTCAGGCACTGCGTGACGGCCGTGCCCGGGTCCTCGTCGCGACCGACGTCGCCGCGCGCGGGATCGACCTCCCCTCGGTCAGCCTCGTCATCCACGTCGAATTGCCGCGCGACGCCGAGGCGCTGCAGCACCGCTCGGGCCGCACCGGCCGCGCGGGTCGCAAGGGCATTGCGGTGCTGATTGTCCCCAACATGCGCCGCCGCCGGATCGAGGGCATGCTGCGCCTCGCCCGGATCCCGGTCGAATGGACCAACGTCCCCACCGCCGACGAAATCCGCGAGCGCGACCGCACCCGCCTGCTCGAGAAGCTGCGCGAGCCGGTCGAGGCCGAGGAAGCCGACCAGGCGCTTGCCAAGCAGCTGCTCGAGGAACTCGGCCCCGACGGTGTCGCCGCGGCGCTCGTCCGGGCGCTTGCCGCCGACCTGCCCGCGCCCGAGGATCTCCTCGACGGTCCGGCCGGAGACGACAGCCGGCCGCAGCATGGCGGGTTCGAAGGCGCCGGCTGGTTCCGGATCAACGCCGGCCGCCAGCAGGGCGGCGACCCCAAGTGGCTGCTTCCGCTCATCTGCCGGATCGGCCACGTCGGTCGAAGCGAGATCGGTGCGATCAAGGTCGCGGCGACGCACAGCTATTTCGAGGTCAGCCCGCGGGCGATGCCGAACTTCGTCAAGGCGCTTCGCCGCAACAGCCCGGCCATGGCCCAGGATGGCATCATGGTCGAACCCAGTTCGAGCCCCGACGACCATCACGCCGCCGGTGGCGGTCCGCCGCGACCCCGTACACCGCGGGGCCCGCGCCCGCCGCGCCGCTAGGCTTCAGGGAAGGCTGACGAAGCTGTCGAGGACGCGCTTGCGGCCGGCATGCTCGAAATCGATCTCGAGCTTGTTGCCCTCGATCAGCGCAATGGTCCCGTAGCCGAACTTGCCGTGGAACACGCGCTGGCCCTGGCTGAGGTCGTCGCGGCCCTTGTTGCCGAGGCTGACCGCCGAGGCACGGGCCTCGACGACGCGCTGCGGGGCGGGCGTGAAGGCCTGCGCGGCGCGGCCCCATCCCGGCCCACGCGTGCCGATCCGGTCGGGGCGTTGCGCGGCGACATGGGCGAAGGGGTCGCCCTGCTCGCTCCACTGCGCGCGCCATAGCGACTCGCCGCCGCTCATGGTCGTCTCTTCCTCGATATGCTCCTTGGGCAGCTCGCCGACGAAGCGCGAGGGGATGGACGAGGTCCACTGGCCGTAGATCCGGCGATTGGCGGCGTGGATGATGGTCGCCTTCTCGCGCGCCCGGGTGATCGCGACGTAAGCGAGGCGACGCTCTTCTTCGAGGCTGGCGGTGCCGCCTTCGTCGATCGCACGCTGCGAGGGGAACACGCCTTCCTCCCAGCCGGCGAGATAGACGACCGGGAATTCGAGCCCCTTGGCGGCATGGATGGTCATGATCGTGACCTTGTCGCCGCCCTTGTCGGCGTCATTGTCCATGACGAGGCTGACATGCTCGAGGAACGCGCCGAGGTTCTCATATTCCTCCATCGCGCGCGTCAATTCGGCGAGGTTCTCGAGCCGGCCCGAGGCCTCGGCCGTCCGCTCGGTCTGGAGCATGGCGGTGTAGCCGGATTCGTCGAGCAACAGCCGCGCCAGTTCGGCATGCGCCGGCGGCTCGTGCGGGCTTTTCAGCTGGTCGGCCGCCGCGAGATGCATCTGCCGCCAGCGGGCGAAGTCCCCGACGAAGCGGCCGAGGCTTCGCTTGGCCTGCGGGGTCAGTTCGTCCGAGTCGAGCATCTGCGCGGCGGCAAGAAGCAGCGGCTGGCCAGAGGCACGGGCATAACGATGGATATTCGCGACCGCCTTGTCGCCGAGTCCACGCTTGGGCGTGTTGACGATCCGCTCGAAGGCGAGGTCGTCCGACGGCGACTGGACGAGGCGAAGGTAGGCGAGCGCGTCGCGGATTTCGGCCCGCTCGTAGAAGCGGAACCCGCCGACGATCTGGTAGGGGAGGCCGATCGCGATGAAGCGCTCTTCGAACTCGCGTGTCTGGAACTGGGCGCGCACGAGGATCGCGACATCGGCGAGCTTGCCGCCACGGATCTGGTGGCTTTCGACTTCCTCGCCGACCCGCCGCGCTTCCTCGGGGCCGTCCCAGACGCCGATCACCTTGACCTTCTCGCCCGCGTCGACCTCGGTCCACAATTCCTTGCCGAGGCGGCCCGAATTGTTGGCGATGAGGCCCGAGGCAGCGCCGAGGATGTGCGGGGTCGAGCGATAATTCTGCTCGAGCCGGATCACGGCCGCGCCGGGAAACTCGCGTTCGAAGCGCAGGATGTTGGCGACTTCGGCCCCGCGCCACGAATAGATCGACTGATCGTCGTCGCCCACGCAGCAGATGTTGCGGCGCGGCTCGGCGAGCAGCTTCAGCCACTCGTACTGGACGGCATTGGTATCCTGATATTCGTCGACCAGCAGATATTTGAAGCGGGTCCGGTAGCGCTCGAGCACGTCGTCGTGGGTGCGGAAGATGACGAGCATGTGGAGCAGGAGGTCGCCGAAGTCGCAGGCGTTCAGTGTCAGCAGTCGCTTCTGATACTGGTCGTAGAGCTCGCCCCCGCGACCGTTGGCATAGGCCTCCGACTCGCCCGCATCGACCTGGTCGGGGGTCAGTCCCTTGTTCTTCCACCGGTCGATGCAGCCGGCGAGCTGGCGGGCGGGCCAGCGCTTTTCGTCGATCTCGGCGGCGACGATGAGCTGTTTCAGCAGCCGCAACTGGTCGTCGGTGTCGAGGATGGTGAAGTTCGACTGCAGCCCGGCGAGCTCGGCGTGGATCCGGAGCATCTTGGCGGCGATCGAGTGAAAGGTGCCAAGCCACGGCATGCCCTCGATCGCGCCGCCACTGATCCGGGCGACCCGCTCGCGCATCTCGCGCGCGGCCTTGTTGGTGAAGGTGACCGCGAGGATCTCGCTCGGCCAAGCGCGACGAGTTGCGACGAGGTGCGCGAGTCGCGCGGTCAGCGCGGCGGTCTTGCCCGTGCCGGCGCCGGCGAGGACGAGGACCGGGCCCTCGGTCGTGAGGACGGCATCGCGCTGGGGCGCGTTGAGGCCGCCAAGATAGGCCGGCTCGGGCGAAAGGGCTGCGGATTCGGGCACTTGGTGACAGGTAGGGCGAGGAGAACGGAACGGCAACAGGCGGGGTGGGGACAGAGGTGCAACGATTGCACCCGATTTCCCCGTTATCCACAGGCTTGGCCCTGCCGATTATGCTTTGCGCGAATCGGATTCGGAGTCATCTTCATCAGGTGATCGGGGGGCAACGGCCTCTCCTTCCGGGAAGGTCCGCAAGGGCCCAGCGGCAAGGGTAGACGGAAAACTCCGATCTCCGCCGGCAAGGCGATGGAGTGGAATTCGCTTCGAGAACATTGGGCTTCCCCAGGACGCCCGGTCGGACCGAACGGAGGATCTCCGGAGCGAAGCCGGCAAGAGGCGCCGGAAGAGATGTTCGTCTCACCGCCGCAGGCCAGGCAGGCTCGAAAGAGCAGGTCAGGGCAGCGCGAGAGACGAAGGTCCCAAGAAGGGCCGCGAACGGACAGTGTGGTGGCCGACCGAGGTCAGCCCGGGCAACCGGGCAGGATGCGGGAGGCAGGTGTCGGACCGGACGGTCGGTTGAAGTGGACGCTTCCGCAAGGAAGAGGTCGCGGCAAGCGACAGGATGGATCGGGACCGCCGCGAGGAAAGGCAGCTTTGCCAAGGGTCTTCGGACCGGCGGCGCGGAAGCCTGGAGGCGGGGCAGAGCCGGATGGACGCCGGAAGGGCCGCAAGGCCTGGAACAGCGGAAGCTCCGGGGAAGAGTTCGGGTGACCGGACAGCCGACTGGGACCGGCGCGACGCCTGAGAAGGCGTGCGAGGATCGCGATGGATGAGAGCTCTGCTTCTTCGGAGGCGGCATTCTCGGACGGATCGAACACCCGCTAACCTGTCTCGGCGCAGTGGGGCTCGGCAGCAATGCCGGGCCCCATTTCTCGTTCGGGCCCGCCGCGCCACCCACGAGAACCTTGCCCCAAAGCCGGTAGGAGACCGGCGCCCCTTCGCTCGTTGACCGGCCAAAGGAGACAGATCTTGGCCGACACCATCGACGCCGACGAGCGCAAGACCATCGTCAAGGACTTCAAGGACGCGGTGAACATGACCCCCGCGCAGCTCGAGAAATGGCTCGACACGCCCGAAAGCAAGGAGGTCGGCTGGAAGGGCGAGGACGGCAAGGGATCGGGCGAGAGCGTCGGCCACAAGTCGGGCAAGCGGATCGTCGAACTCCTTCACAAGAAGCAGGCCGACCTCGACGCCGACGACCTCGCGCACATGAAAAAGGTCACGGGCTACGTGCACCGCCACATGAAGCAGAAGCCCGCGCATCCCGACGGCAGCAAGTGGGAAGCGAGCCTCAAGAACTGGGGCCACGATCCGGCGAAGAAATAGCGACAACGGCTCGACAGCCCCGGACACGCCAGTCTAGCCTCGGCTGCAACCGGGGGAGGATCGTCGATGAGTTGGTGGCTGGCTCTGGCCTTGCAAGCGACACCGACCGCGCCGCCGCCGCTTCCGCCCCCACTCTTTCCGGCCGTCACGAAGGCCAAGGCCGGGACCAATCTCGCGGCCTATCTCAGCGAGGATGATTATCCGGTCGACGCCATTCGCAACGGCGAAGAGGGGACGGTGGCCTTCACGCTCGAGGTCACGCCGCAGGGCCGGGTCGGCGGCTGCACCATCGTGGCGTCGAGCGGATCGGCGACCCTCGACGAGGCCACCTGCCGATTGATGACGACGCGGCCGCGGTTCGCGCCGGCGCTCGATCAGTTCGGGAATCCGACCCGCGACAGCTTTTTCGGCCGCATTCGCTGGGTCTTGCCGGTCGTGCGGATTGCCCGCTTCAGCACCCTGGAGGTGACGCTGGCGGGGCCAAACGCGAGGTTCGCGCGGGCGAGCGACTGCCACACCATCGAGGAGGTTGCGGGCGAACGCAGCGATACGACGGACGAGGAGTGCCGCGACTTCGACGGAAATCCGCTCCAGTCCGCACTGCGCGAGGCCGCGCGGAAGGCCGGCCGCACTCCGGTTCGGGTACGGCTGACGATGGAGAGTTTGCTCGACGGGGAGCCGGAGCGCCCGTTCCCGTCCGACGGCCGCCTCGTCGGCTCCATCGTCCACCGGATCGAGCTTGCGGCAAGTGGCAAGATCACCACGTGCGCAAAGGCATCCGGCGATTGGCCGTCGATGCCGGATGTCACTTGCGAGATCGCCGACTGGTTCGATCCCGCCCGCTTGAGTGGTGCGGCAACCCGGGCCCGGATCGTCCAGCGGCTCTTCGTCGTCGGAGAGAATAAGGCGGCGACGCGGCCATCGGCCCCGCCGCCGCCGAAAACTTAACCCAGCAAGCTTGCCGGCACCTTGCCGCCATTGTCGGCGAGGCCCTTCATCACGGCCTTGTGCAGCCAGATGTTCATTTCTGCCGAGCCGTCACGCTCGCCGGTGTAGCCGAGCTCCTGCGCGAGTTCCTTGCGGTTCTCGAGGCTCGAAACGATGCCCAGCAGCTTCATCAGGTCGACGATCGACGTCTTGTACTTGAGGTCGGGATTGCCGCGCTGGCGGCTGATGTCCGACAGCACCTGGTCGACGTCGACCGGCTCGGCCGGGGCCAAGGCCTGGGGTGCGGCCTGCGGCTGCGCGGTCGCCTGGGGCTGCTGCCCGAGCGGCGGGCCCCCGGCCATGCCGGCCGGGATAGTCGGGCGATTGCCCGGTCCCGGATCCTTGTGGCCGAAGATGGCGTCCTTGATCTTGCCGAAGATGCTCATGGCTCAGGCCTCCAGGCCGTGCTTGAGCGCGCTGATCTGGTCATGGCCCTGGCGGACCGACTGATAGGCGCGCTCGATTACCGTGCGGGCCTGCGGATCGATGTCGGCCTTAAGCGCGAGTTCGAACTTCTCCTTGAGATAATCCTCGCCGCGCTCGACCTCGTTGACGATCGCGGTGTCGTCACGCCCGGTGATCGCCGCCTTGAGGTCGAGGAAGCGCTGGTGGGTCGCACCGAGGAAGCTGCCGTCGTCGGGCGCATTGCCGCCGAGGCGGGTGATTTCGGCGCGGAGCTCCTCGACGACGCGGCTGCGCTCGTCGGCATTGCGGCGGAAGATTTCCTGGAAGCGGGTGCCCTCGGCATGCTCGGCGGCGTCGCGATAGCCGTTGATGCTGTCGATGAGGGTGGTGGTGAGCGTCTCGAGCGTGCCGAGGCCGCTGGTGTTGCTGTCGTTCGAACCGATCATGCTAGGCTCCTTCATGTGAGGGATAGTGTCCCGTGCCGAACGCGGCGGTCCTCCGCTTTGTTCGAGGCGACGGTGAATTAATGAGGTGGAGCGAGGGCTGCGCTTGGCAGGCCGCACGCTGCTGGCTAGTCAACGCGGGCGTGCTCGCGCCTGGAGTATCCGATTGATGACCGAACGGACCGCATCCGCCGGAGCCGAGTCTCCGCCGCGCGGGGGCAGAAGCGCACTTGTTCTGCTGGCCGCGCTCGTCGTCGGCCTGGTGCTCGGGATAGTCACCGCCGGCCTTGGCGACGGGATCAAGGAACCGCTGGTCCAGGCGGCCGGCCTGATCGGCGGATTGTGGCTCGACGCGCTCCGGATGACCGTCATCCCCCTGATCGTCGCCCTGCTGGTGGTCGGCGTGGTCGGCGGTGCGGACGCGGCGCGCGCCGGCGGGCTGGCGGCGAAGGCCGTGGCCTGGTTCGTCGGCTTCTACATTTTCTCGGCGATCTTCGGCGCGGTGGTGACCCCGGCGCTTCTCGCGGTCTGGCCGCTGCCGCAAGCGGCCGCCCAAGCGCTTCAGGCGGGTCTCGCCGGCGTCGACCAAAGCGCGACCGCGGCGGCGGTGCCGACCGTGGCCGACTTCTTCAAGACGATCATCCCGCCCAACCCCATCGGCGCGGCGGCCAACGACCAGATCCTGCCTCTGGTCTTCTTCACCACCGTCTTCGCCTTCGCGCTGGCCCGGGTCGATTCCGCGCGCCGAAGCACGGTGCTCGGTTTCTTCGAGGGCGTCGCGGACACGATGCTGCTGGTGATCGGCTGGGTCCTCGCGCTCGCGCCGATCGGCGTGCTTGCCCTGGCCTTTGCGGTCGGGGCGGGGGCAGGCGGCTCGGCACTCGGCGCGGTCGTCCACTACGTCATCATCATCTCGCTGCTGGGGATCATCCTCACCGCGATCGGCTTCGGCATCGCGATTTTCGTCGCGGGCTTCGCGCCGGGTGCCTTCTTCAAGGCGATTGCCGGGCCGATGGCGGTGGCGCTGTCGACCCGCTCCTCGCTCGCGTCCTTGCCCGCTATGCTCCGCTCGGCCGCCGACCTGCGGGTCAAGGAGCGCGATGCCGACGTGGTGCTGCCGCTCGCGGTCGCGCTGTTCCGCTCGACCGGGCCGGCGATGAACATCGGTGTCGCGCTCTATGTCGCGCACTGGCTCGGGGTCAGCATCACGCCGACCGGCTATGCGGCCGGGATCGCGGTCGCGGCCATGGCCTCGCTCGGCGCGGTCAGCCTGCCGGGCCAGATCAGCTTCGTCACTTCGATCGCGCCGATCAGCATCGCGCTCGGGGTCCCGATCGAGCCGCTCGCGCTGCTGCTCGCGCTCGAGACCATTCCCGACACCTTCCGGACGCTCGGCAACGTGGTCCTCGACGTGGCGGTGACCGGCGCGGTGGCCGGGCGGGAGGACGCCCCCGCCTAGCGCCCGGCGATGGCGCGGACGCTGTCGGCGTAGAGCCGCCCGACCGGCTGCTCGCTCCCGTCCGCCAGCCGCGCGATCCAGCGGCCCGAGACGTTGCGGTGGAAGCCGGCGATATAGTCGCGCCGGACGATCGCCGAGCGGTGCAGCCGCACGAACAGCCCGGGATCGAGTCCTTCCTCGAGCGCGGCCATGCTGTGATGGATGAGCCAGCTGCGCGGGCCGACGTGGAGCCGCATATAGTCGCGCTCAGCGGTGATCCGGTCGATGTCGACCGAGCGGATGCGGACCAGACCGGTCAGGTCCGAGGCCCAGAATTCGTCGAGATGCTTGCCCGCCACCGCGGTCGGCTGGGTGGCGTTGGCGCGTCGCTCGATGTGGGCGCGGGCGCGTTCGAGGGCGCGTTCGAGCCGGACGGTCTCGACCGGCTTGACCAGATAGTCGACCGCCTCGACCTCGAAGGCCGAAACCGCGAACTGGTCGAAGGCGGTGACGAACACGACCGCGGGTCGATCGGCCCGCCGTGAAAGCTCGCGGGCGACGTCGATCCCGTCCATGCCCGGCATGGCGATGTCGAGCAGGAGGAGGTCGGGCGACAGCGCCTCGGCCATCCGGCACGCCGCCTCGCCATCGCTCGCCGTGCCGACAAGGTCGACCCCGCCAATGCGGGCGAGCAGAAGCTGCAGTCGTTCGGTCGCGAGCGGTTCGTCGTCGACGACCAGGATCTTCAGGGGCGCATCATCCATCGTGTCGTGTCACCGGCATGGTCAGGGCGACCTTGTAGCCGCCTTCGGGCAGCGGTCCATGCTCGATCCCCGCCGCGCGGCCGAAGCGCGCCCGGAGGCGCTGGGCGACGTTGGCGAGGCCGACGCGGGTGCCGGCGCCGCCCGACGACTGGCGCGGGGTCTTGAGCACGGTCCCGCCGAAATTGCTGATCTCGATCCGCAGGCGACCGGGCAGCGGCTCCTCGGCGGTGATCTTGAGCGTCACCTTGTCGCGGGTCCGGCCAAGGCCGTATTTGATCGCATTCTCGACGATCGGCTGAAGGACGAGTGCGGGCAGGCGCGCGCTGGTCAGGCTGTCGGGCACGTCAATGACGACCTTGAGCCGGCGCGGGAAGCGGACCTTCTCGATCTCGAGATACAGCCGCTGGAGCTCGATCTCCTCGGCGAGGCTGACGTCGGCGGTGGGGTCGAGCGACAGGCTGGTCCGGAAAAAGTTCGACAGCTTGAGGATCATCGCCTCGGCCTCTTCCGGGCGGCCGCTGATGACCAGGCTCGAGAGGCTGTTGAGCGTATTGAACAGGAAGTGCGGATTGACCTGGTAACGCAGCGCCCGGACCTGGGCGAGATTGGCCGCGCTTTCGGCAGCGGAGGCGCGCTGCTGGAGCTCGAGCGCCTGGCGCTGGCTGACGGCGGCGAGATAGACGGCCGACCAGGCAGCGAAGAAGAACAGCCAGACCACCGCGGCGTCGGCGGCGATCCGGAACTGGTCGTGCTGCTTGAGGTCCTGGAGGCGCGGCATGGTGACGACCACCGGGTCGGCCGCATTGCGCTCGATCCGGACCTGGTCGCCCTTCTGAACGACGACGAAGCCCTCGCGGGCCTGGAAGCGGAATTCCTCCTTGCTGGTGCGCTGACGGCCTTCCGACAGGACGAGCGTGCTCGCGAGCACCACGCAGGCGATGACCGAGCCGAGGCCCGCCACCACCGCCTTGCGACGCATCGAGGAGCCGGGGGCGAGGAGGGCGATGGCAAGGTAGAGCAGGACCGTCAGGACCAGGCCGACCGCCAGCGTCAGCACCTTGTTGAGGAGGATGGTCGTGGGATCGCTGCCGAGGAAGGCGCGGGCGACGACGGTCACCACGTAGATCGCCCAGAAGCCGAGAACCGTCTTGAGCGCCATCCGCCAATCGCTGAAGCGGCCGCGTGAGCTGTGGTCGTGGAGTTCGAGCAGGTCGGCGGCGATGGGCATGTTCATGGGGCTGGAGCGTGACCCCGCCCGCCCGTTCTTGCAAGCGGGGCGGCGCCGCTCGGCGAAAGGTGAGGCGCCCTCGTCGAAGCGGAACGCCTGCCAGCCGCGTCCGTTATGCGGCCGAAAGGAATTTCCCATGTCCGACGACCACCGCCAAGACGCGCCGCCGCCGGTTCTTTCCGGCGACCCGGAACAGGAACTCGAGCAGAAACTGAAGCGCAATCCAGAGGACAATGACGCCAAGGTCGACGTCGGCAGCGACCAGTCGATGGACGCGTCGGACCCGCCCTCGACCAGCCAGCCCGGCGACGGCGACGAACCGGTTCCGTCCTCGGGTTTTCCGGACTGACGACACTCATCTCACCGTCAAGGTGAGATGATCGCGGCGTTGCAGGATGGTGACAGCTGTCCTGCAACTCGCTGGCGTTTGCGAAAAGTCGTGCAATCGACTCACGAACCGGTTTCAATATGAACCGGGGTTGGGTCGATGGTTAAGCGATTGGCAACGCTTGATCATGCACTTTCAGACCCTGGGTGTAAGGAGCTGGGAGCCATGACGACGCGTTCGACGCAGCCCGCCGGTGGAGCGTTACTGCTGAGCGAGATGAAGGAGTTTGCGGCCTTTCCGAAGGCGACGCAGCGCTACATCCGCCGCAGTCTCGACATCGCATTCGGCCGCCGCGACGCGCTTAGCTGCTGGGCTCGCGACGAAGGCGAAGCCGCCTCGATCCGGGCGCAGGGCCAGCTCTACAAGCAGCTCGACGCGCTCCGGCTGCAGGTCCCCGACGACAGCGGGCTCGACACGATCGACCCGTTCATGGGCCTGCTGATCACGATCACCGCCTTCGATCTCGGCCAAGATCGCCTGCCGAACTTCGCCGCCTATCGCTTCCTTTACGAGCGACTGCTCGGAGCGGGGGTGCGCTCGTGGCTTCCGGCGGCCTTCTGCGCTGCCGCGGCGCTGCCACATCTTCATCCTGACCGCCGCCGCGTCCTGCTGCAGTCGATCAGCGAAAGCGCGGCGACCGCGCCCGGCTGGTCGAACCGCGAGCCGGTCTTCTGGCCGGAGTGGGTCGAGAAGGTCGACGTCGCCGAAGCGGCCTGACCGTCACGTCAATCAGCCCGGTCGGTGGCCGGGCTGATCACCTCGGGATAGATGTTCGCCAGCGCGGCGATGCTCTGACGCGCGCTGCGATGCAGGACATAGATCCCGCCCGCGTCGAGCCACGCCTGCCGATGCCGCTCGCTATCATCGACCAGCACGTCCGCGCCCGTCATGTGACGATGCTTGTCGCGCGCCATGCAGGCGATGACCGGCACGCCGGGAAAATGCTCGGCGGCCCAGGCGACTTTCTGGGACGCGGCCCATTTGCCGACCGGGAGGCCGGTGAGGATGGTCGGCTTCAAATGCCGGACGGCTTCGAACAGCAGGTCGGCGTCGGGCATCTTGGGAAGGGACGCGTAGAAATCCGGCGCCCGGGCAAGCTTCTGCCAGAAGCTGCCCCGGCCATGGCGCCGCTCATAGTCGTCAGCCGTCACGCCAAGTAGGCCCCGGACGCCGGCATCGAAATCGGCCAGCACCCCGTCGCAGTCGAGAAAGAGCTTGGGGCGGCCCGTCACGAGATCCGGGCGGGAATTGCCGTCACCGGCACCGGATGGTCGAGCTCCTTCCAGCCGCGCTCCTTGAGCACGTCGTTGCTCTCGATCGCGCGCCGGCCTTCGCCCAGCGACCAGGTGATGTGGTAAGTCGAGCCGTCAGGCCGATCGACCGTCCCGCCGACCGTCACCACCATCGCCTCGACCCCGTTATCGTCGTCGGTGCGACCGACGATCACGATCTTCGCCTCGGGCGGAAGCGTCGTCGGATCGAGCTGCTGCGTGACGTGGTCGGCCACCGCATTGGCGTAGCGGGGCGGGAATTGCTCGAGCAGGGCGTCGCGCTCGGCACGATCGAGCTTCCAGCCGGCGAAGGGAGACGATGCGGTCATCCCGCTTCAATCAGCCCTGGGCGTCGAGGTTCCGGAGCAGCTCGGCCGCGAATTCGCTGAGCGTGTCGTCGCGGGCGCCGAGGATCGCGATCCGGTCGCCGGCCCGCGCTTCGTCGAGGAGCCGCGCGCCGATCGCGGCGCGCTCGGGAACATGCTCGGCCGCACCGCCCGCCGCGACGATCGCCTGCGCCAGCCAGTCCGATCCGCGGCTCCGGTCGACCGTCCCGCCCTGGTAGACGGGGTCGGAGAGGAACAATTGGTCTCCCTCCCGCATCCCCGAGGCGAAGGTCTGGCTCAGTTCTTCGCCCATCTTCGCGAGCGGGCCGTAGCCATGCGGCTGGAAGAATATGAGTAGGCGGCCGGCCGATCCGGTCAGTGTCGCCAGCGTCGCGGCGATCTTGTCAGGATTGTGCGCGAAATCGTCGATCACCGTGACCCCGGCGGCGGTCCCGACGGTCTCGAGCCGCCGCCGCAGGCCCGAGAAGGTGCCAAGGGCCGCCGCCGCATCGGCGATCGGCAGCCCGAGTGCATGCACTGCCGCCAGCGCGCCCAGCGCGTTCGAGGCGTTGTGGCGGCCGGGGAGGGGAAGGCGGACCTCGACCGACGTCCCATCGACCCCGACGGTGAAGCGGCTGCCCTGCGCGTCCAGCACCAGCGCGTCGCCCCGGACCGCGCCGTCGGCCTCGAAGCCGTAGCCGATCGCGCCTTCAAGGTCCCTGGCGATCGCCGCGCTCTCCGCGTCGTCGAGGTTGATCACCGCCCGGTCGGCAGCCTTGAGGAAGCCGCTGAACAGCGCGCGCAGCTCGTCCATTTCCTTGTGGTCGAGGCTGACGTTGTTGAGCAGCGCCACGGTCGGCCGGTAGAGCGCGATCGAGCCGTCGCTCTCGTCGACCTCGCTGACGAACAGGTCGGGGTCGCCCACAAGCGCGCTGGCGAAAGGCGTGTCGGCCGAGACGAAGTTCTTCATCACCGCGCCGTTCATCACCGTCGGGTTGTGGCCGAGCGCATGGAGGATCCAGCCGATCATGCCCGTGACGGTCGACTTGCCCGACGTGCCGCCGACCGCAACGCTGCGGGCCGCCGCGTTGAGAAGTTCGCTGAGCAACTCGGGGCGGGTGACGTGTCGCAGGCCGAGCTCGCGGGCGCGGACGACGTCGGGGATGGTCGCCTCGACCGCAGCGGAGGTCACGAGGGTCATGCCCGCGTGCAGTCCGCTCCCGTCCTGCGGGAAGAGATCGATCCCCTGCGCGCGGAGGAATTGGAACTTGGGCGCGAGCCGGCCGGCGTCGAGCGCGCGGTCGGACCCCGCCACCTCGGACCGGCCCGAGCGGACGATGCAGGCGAGGGGGAGCATGCCGCTGCCGCCGACGCCGCAGAAGAAGTAACTGGAAGCCGTCATGTCGACCGCCCTATTGAGGGGCGGAAGAAGTGGCAATCGGAGGCACGATGAGGATTGCGGTAGTGGCGCCGAGTTGCCCGTTGAAACGCGAGGCGGCCGATCGCGTGACCGACATTGCGGCGGCGCGCGGGCACGAGCTCGCCATCCATCCACAATGCTTTCTCGAAGACGGCCATTTCGCGGGATCCGACGCGGCGCGTCTCGCGGCACTGCGCGAGGTCATGGCCGACGAAAGCGTCGAGGCGGTATGGTTCGCGCGCGGCGGCTACGGCTCCAACCGGATCGCCGAGGCGGCCATGGCCGACGTCCCCTCGGCGGCATGGTCCAAGACCTTCCTCGGCTACAGCGACGGCGGTTTCCTCCTCGCCGGGCTCCACAAGGCCGGCCTTGCGGTCGCTCATGGCCCGATGGTGCAGGACGTGGCGCGTGACGGCGGCGAGGCGGCAATCGGCCGGGCGCTCGACTGGTTCGAAGGGAATGGCGAGGCCCTCGAGCCCGGCCTCGACGGTCCGGCCTTCGCTTTCAACCTCGTGGTCCTGTCGAGCCTCATGGGAACCCCTCTCGAACCCGACTTCACGAGCGCCGAGCTCCTGATCGAAGAACTCGACGAGGAACTCTACCGGATCGACCGCTTCCTGTTCCACGTCAGCCGCCAGCCGGGCTTTGCGAAGGTCCGGCAGCTGCGCCTGGGGCGGGTTCTCGAACGCGCCAACGACCGGCCCTTCGGCAGCGACGTCGAGGCCGTGGCGCGGCGCTGGTGCGCGGAGGCCGGCGTGTCCTTCGGCGGACGAGCGGACATCGGTCACGATGCCCACAACAGGATCGTGCCGTTTCCCCGGCGCCACGCCTGACCGCCTCTCTCTTGGGAGCCTCTTGCGGAGCCTTTGAGTTTGCGCTCTACCCCTGTGGCGAAACAACAGGAGGGCCACATGGCTAAAGAAGCGAGCGGGACTGGGCGTAAGGCAGGGGGCGGTCTGGCCCGTCCGGTGACTCCGTCGCCGGATCTCGCGGAAATCGTCGGCAAGGATCCGCTGCCGCGCAGCGAGGTCGTGTCGAAGGTGTGGGATCACATCCGCAAGAACAATCTGCAGAACCCGCAGAACAAGCGCGAGATCGTCGCCGACGACAAGCTGAAGAAGATCTTCGGCAAGGATCGCTGCACCATGTTCGAGATGAACAAGCACCTGTCGAAGCATCTCTCGTAAGCGCTTCCACAGCGCTGGAGTTTGAAGGGGCTCGCCGCTCAGGCGGGCCCCTTTTTTCGTGTTATAACAACGACTTGGCTAGCGACAGGCGCGCCAGCCGCCGGCGCCGCGATCGGCGGTGTCGAGGTGCAGGTGGTCGCGGTGCGCCGCATTGTAGTCGGGCGACAGGACGGTGGTGAACGAGCGGCACGCCGCGTCGCGCACCCCGCGCAGGAAGGTGCCCTTGGGTCCCTGGTCCGGCCAGTCGCGAAGCACCGAGATCGTCCGCCCGTCTTCCAGCACGAAGCCCAGCACGTCGAGCGCGTCGGCGGTCGCATGTTCGCTCCACGCCCCTTCCGAGCGGCCGTAGAGCCGGCGACAGGAGAAGCTGCCGGCGTGGAGTAGGCGCACCACCGGCGACCCGAATCGGACCCGGGCCTCGCGCTGCACCGCCTCTTCCCAGACGAACGCCGCGGCGGCGACGGGGCAGCTCGAGACCACTCCGGCCGGGGAAAGCCCGATCGAAGCCAGCCGGAGGTTCGTTCCGTCGCGGTAGCCGCACTCGTTGCCGACGAGGCGGTCGGGGGCAGGGCGGCTGATCCCGCCGTCGCGGGCGAGGATCGCGCGGCAGCGCGGCGGATCGCTCCCGAGTTCGGCGATCCGCCCCGCGGTGAAGCGGCCGGGCGGGGCCTGCAGATCCACCTCGGTCCACGGCAGGTCCTGCCGGTGCCGCTGCATCCAGCCGGCGAGCTCGATCACGAGCACGGCGAGAATGGTGGTGATGACGAAGACACGGATCGCAAAGAGCATGGCGGGCTGAACGCCGCTCGGGCGGAATCAGGCGCGAAGGGCGATATCGAGCCGTTCGCGGGTGACGGGATAGCCGAGGTGCGAGGGGATCGTGAGCCAGCGCTCGCCGTCGGCTTCCTCGATCCACGGGCTGATCACCTCGACCGGATGCGCGAGCGCATGATGCCGCGCGTCCGCGAAACTCGCGAACTGGGCGAGCCGCTCGAGGTTGCGGATGGTCGGGAAGATCGCGCGGGCCGAGCCGCTCCGGACGTCGTCCAGCATCGCCTCGGCGGTGGTCCAGATTGCCCGCTCGCATTCGCCGGGCTGGGGCAAGAGCGGTCCGGAATCGTCGGGTGCGGGAGCGATGAAGAAGAAGGTGTCGAAGCGCCGGTGGCTGACATTGTCCGGCCGCCACCGCGCGAAGGGCACGAGTTGCGCGGCGTCGACGGCAAGGCCCGTCTCCTCGGCCGTCTCGCGCACCGCGGCGCGGATCGCGGCCTGTTCGAGACCGGTCGCGCCCTGATGGTCGTCGGAATCGATCCGACCGCCCGGGAACACCATCGCACCGCCGGCGAAGGCCATGGTCCGGGGCCGCTCGACCATCACGATCTCAGGAAAGAGGCCGGGCCGGTCGCGCATCACGATCAGGGTCGCGGCGGGGATGGCTTCGGAATCGCTCATCGCCGCCGCCTTGCGCGTCGCGGCCCCAAAAGAAAAGGCCGGCCCCACGAGGGACCGGCCTTCCTGGTGCGTGCACCGCTCAAGCGAGCGATGCGCCGCATTACATGGCGTTGACGGCCGCCGCAGCTTCGGCGCCGTTCTGCGCGTTGACGTCGGCGTCGTCGATCGCGTCTTCCTTGCGATCGCCTTCGGCCTTCAGCGCGTCAGCCTGGTTGCGGAGGCTGTCGGCCTCGGCGGCATTGGCGGTGTTGTCGGCCATCGCGTCCATGTTGTCGGCGGCGTTCTCGTAATTCTCCTGGACGTTCTCGCCCAGCGAATCGTCGCCCTTGCCGCCGCAGGCTGCGAGCGCGAGCGAAGCAGCGCCGACGAGCGCGAAATGGATCTTCTTCATGATGGGACTCCCCGTATCGTTATGGTTGGCGGATTTATCCTACCCGCCTGACGCGGCCAAACGCCAGCCCGTTCGTCGCGGTTCCCTCACTCCTTCCTTGGAATCGACGAGCCGATCACCTAGATAGGGAGGGTCGGGCAACCGACTATGCTGGTAGAGTGTGGGTTGAAATAAGCACTTCGGACCCGGGGGGCAGTACCCCGGCGCCTCCACCAGCAGCGGCGTGACGGGCCTTAGCGGGAGCCCTTGTCGCACGCCGTTGCTGATGGGGGCGAAACAGGATCGACGGGTGTAGTAAAGGATCTACTGCCAGCGGGCTTGGACAGGCCCTAAAACCGTCATTCTCACAAGTGCCAACGATAACGAGGCGCTCGCGATTGCTGCGTAACTGACGGCCTAAAGGTCAGAAGTTACAAAGCTTAAGCGCGGTTGGACCCCACCGGGCAACAGAAGGGGATTCCAGCGGTACGGGAGGCACCGGGCAACAGAAGCCTCCCACTTTCACCGACCGACGATCTGTGACAGATTTCTCCTGATTTTTCGGGGGAATCGGACATGGTGAAAATGCTGTTCTGCGCGCTGCTGCTGGCCGGCGCATCGATTTCGGCGGCCGCGGCGCCCGTTCCCAAGGAACAGCTGCTCGTGCCCCCGGCGAACGCTCGCCATTTCACCATCACGTCCAAGGCCGGCAAGCACGGCGACAATTGGGTCTGGACCTTGCCCGACGGTCGGATTGCCTCGCGCATGTCGATGTCCTTGAGGGGCTGGATCACCGAGGTCGACGAGGTCGCGACGCTCGGGTCCGACGGCCGGCCGGTCGCCATGGAGGTTCGCGGCTATACCGACAGCGGTGACGCGAGCGAGACGTTCAAGGTCGGACCCGACGGGATCGCCACCTGGAAGACCGCGGTCGACAGTGGTTCCGCTCCGTTCGGAACCAAGCGCTACAGCAGCTACGGTGGCCCATGGTTCGACGGGGTCGACCAGGAGGGTGCGTTCCTGGCCGCGGGCGAACGCGGAATCGAGCTCCTTCCCGGCGGCAAGGGACGGATGCGGATCGTCCGCTCGGTCGAAATCACGGGACCCAAGGGTCCGGAAACGGTCAGGCTCGGCTTTGTCGAAGGCTTCGGTCTCTCGCCACGGCCCTACTGGCTGACCGCCGACAACAAGTTCTTCGGCTCGGCCGGCCAGATCAGCATCCTGCCCGCCGGCTACGAGGCCAATGCCGAGCGCCTGAAAGCCATTGGCGAAGAGGAGACCGCCAAGCTCGTCCGGGACATATCGCGGCGCTTCCTCGCCAAGGAGAACAGCGCGCCCGTCCTGTTCGACCACGTCAAATTGTTCGATTCGGTCGGCGGCCGCTATCTCGCTGACCGAGCGGTCCTGGTCGCGAACGGCAAGGTCGCGGCGGTGGGCGCCGCCGGCTCGCTCAAGGCGCCCGCCGGGGCACGGATCATTGACGGGCGCGGCAAGACGCTCCTGCCGGGCCTGTGGGATTCGCACCGCCACGTCGGCGGCGACGACTTCGAGCTGATCCAGAATCTCGCCACCGGAATCACCAATTACCGCAGCCCCGGCTCGCTGATCGAGGACGCGCAAAGCATCTTCAAGCGCCGCGCCGCGGGCGATCTGCTTGCACCCGACGGCAAGGTGTCGGTGATCATCGACCGCAAGGACCCGCTCGCCGCGCAGGGTGCGCTCACCGTCAGCAGCGAAGCCGAAGCCATTGCCGCCGTCCGCAAGGTCAAGGCGGCGGGCATGTGGGGTGTCAAATTCTATACCTCGATGAATCCGGCATGGATCGCGCCGGCCGCTGCAGAGGCGCACAAGCTCGGGCTCCACGTCCACGGCCACGTGCCCGCCGGCATGCGCCCACTCGACGCCGTGCGCGCGGGCTATGACGAAATCACGCACATCAACTTCATCATGATGCAGGCGATGCCGCAGGCGGTGGTCGACAAGGCCAACACGGCCGCCCGGCTCGAGGGACCGGCGCAATATGGCAAGGACGTCGACCTCGATTCGCCCGCGATGAAGGCCTTTTACGCCGAATTGTCGAAGCGCGGCACGATCATCGATCCCACGCTCACCGTCTGGGAGCCGCTGATGACCTCGGACGGCACCGCCATTGCGCCCGAATATGCGCCTTATGCACCGGTCGCCCCGCCGGCGGTGGCACGCGCCTGGAAGATCGCGGGCTATCCCCTGTTCGGCAACGTCACCCGCGATGACTTCCGGAAGAGCTTCGCCAAGATGGTCGGCGTCGTCGGACGCCTCCACAAGGCCGGGGTCCGGGTGGTCGCGGGGACCGACGGCTACGGCCTTGAACTGGTCCGTGAGCTCGAGCTTTACCAGCAGGCCGGCATGACCAACGTCGAGGCGCTCCAGACCGCGACCATCGTGCCTGCGCGCATGGTCGGCATGGACAAGGCGGTCGGCTCGGTCGCGCCGGGCAAGACCGCCGACCTCATCCTCGTCAACGGTGACGCCGAGAAGGACCTGCGGGTCCTCCGGCAGGTCGACAAGGTGGTCCTCGACGGCGTGCTGATGGACGCGCAGGCGCTGCGTGAGGCGGCTGGATTCAGCGGACCGCCGGTCGGAGCCAATTGAAAGCGCAAAGTGTGCCATCTATGTAAGTCACCTGACGGGCTTTCAGGGGACCAGTAGAACATGACGATCCTTCGCCGCTTCGGCCTTCTCGCGCCGCTCGCCGCAGTCAGCCTTGCCGGCTGCGGCATCAATTCGGTGCCGACCGCCGAAGAGAATGTGAACGCCAAATGGGCCAATGTGCAGAGCGAGTATCAGCGCCGCGCCGACCTCGTGCCCAACCTCGTCGCGACGGTGAAGGGCTATGCCAAGCAGGAGAAGGACGTCCTGACGCAGGTCACCGAGGCCCGCGCCGGTGCCACCCGGATCCAACTCGCGCCCGGCGACCTGTCCGATCCGGCCAAGGTCGGCGCCTTCAACGATGCGCAGAACCGACTGACGATGAGCCTCCAGCGGCTGCAGGAGGCCTATCCGGACCTCAAGAGCAACGCGAACTTCCTCGCGCTCCAGTCGCAGCTCGAGGGAACCGAGAACAGCATCCTCGTCGCGCGCAACGACTATAACGAGGCGGTGCAGGCCTATAACACCCGCATCCGGACCTTCCCCGACGCGGTCGGCGCCAAGATCTTCTACGGCGCCAAGCCCAAGGTGCCGTTCCAGGCCTCGAGCGGCGCGCAGGCGGCCCCGACGGTCGATTTCAACGCCCAGTAAGCCGGTGCGCTTCCCCGTCCCGCTGGTTGCGGCCGCGATGCTCGCGGCATGCGGCCAGTCGCCGCCGCCCGGGGGCGATCCGGCCGCCGCCGGGCAGCCGGCGCGCGTCGCGGACGGGGCTTTGCGTGGCCGGGTGATCGACACCGCCGACGTCCTCACGCCGATCGAGGAGAAGGCGATCGCCGGGCGGCTCGCGGCGCTGGCGGCCAACCAGAAGAAGGCGGTGGTGATCGTGACGGTGGTTCCCAAGAACGGCGACAGCATGGAGCGGGTCGGCTGGGCCGTTGGCGGCAAGACCGCCAATCCCGGCACGCTGCTGATGCTGATCGATCCGCAAGCCTCGAGCGTGCGTCTCGAAGGCGAATTGTCGCCGGCCGACCGTGCGCTCGTCGCCGCTGCGATCCTGCCGGACCTGCGTGAGCAGCGCTACGGCGCCGCAATCGGCCGCGGACTCGACCGCTTGCAGGGGTTGGTCAAGTGAAGTTGCGCCATCTCCTCGCCTGCCTGTTCGCGTTGCTCCTGGCGGTGCCGGCCGTGGCCCAGGACTTTCCCAAGCTCACCGGCCGAGTGGTCGATAATGCCAACCTCCTCGATCCCGCGCAGGAAGCGGGCCTGACCGCCAAGCTGGAAGCGCTCGACAAGCAGACCGGGCGGCAGCTCGTCGTCGTGACGCTCCCGAGCCTCGATGGCCGAACGATCGAGGATTACGGCTATCGCCTCGGCCGCACCTGGGCGATCGGCGACAAGGACAAGGACGATGGCGTCCTGCTGATCGTCGCCCCCAACGAGCGCAAGGTGCGGATCGAGACCGGCTATGGCGCGCGGGTATTCCTGACCGACGCGCTGTCGAGCGTCATCATCCGCAACGCCATCACGCCGCGCTTCAAGGCGGACGATTATCCCGGCGGCATCGATGCCGGGGTCGATGCCATCGCCGAGCAGATGCAGCTGTCCCCCGCGGAAGCCGCGCGCCGGGTCAAGGAAGCCGAGGCCAATGCCGCCCGGCCCCGCCCGTCGAACAACGGCGGCGACCTCACCCCGCTCATCTTCTGGGGCTTCGTCATCCTCTTCGTCTTCCTGTCTTTCGCCCGCAACGCGAGCGGCCGCCGCTATCGCGGCAAGCGCCGCGGCGGGATCGACCCCTGGGTCGTGCTCTGGGGTCTCGACGCGATCAGCCGCTCCTCGCGCGGCGGCGGCGGCTGGGGTGGAGGCGGTGGCTTCGGCGGCGGCGGCGGTATCGGCGGGGGCGGGGGTTTCTCGGGCGGCGGCGGTTCGTTCGGCGGGGGAGGCGCGTCCGGATCATGGTGACCCTGAAACTCGACGACAGCGACCACCAGCGGGTCAGCGAGGCGATCGCGGCGGCCGAGGCGACCAGCGATGGCGAGATCCTGACGATCGTCAGCGCCGACAGCGACAGCTATCACGACGTCGCTCTTCACTGGGCGGTCGCCGCGATGCTTGGCGTCATCGCGGTTGCCGCCTGGCAGTCTGATTTTCTTGCCCGCATGTGGGACCGGTTGTTCGGCGGCTGGGGCGTGCAGCCGAGCATCGGCCAGATCCTCTTCTTCGTCCTGATCCTTGTCGTTCTCAAATTCCTCGCCGTGCTGCTGGTGATGAAATGGCGCCCGCTGCGGCTCGCGCTCACCCCCGGCGCGACCAAGGGCCGGCGGGTCCGTCGCCGCGCCATCGCCCTGTTTCGCGCCGCAACCGAGCGCCGCACGGTCGGCCGCACCGGGGTTCTCATCTATCTCTCGCTCGCCGAGCGCCGCGCCGAGATCGTCGCGGACGAGGCCGTCACCAAGGTCACCACGCCCGAATGCTGGGGCGATGCCATGAGCGAACTCATCGCCGAGATCCGCCAGGGCAACCCGGGAGAAGGCCTCGTCCTCGCCGTGCGCGAGGTCGGCGAGGTGCTGACCCGTCACTTCCCGAAGACCGGCGACGATCGCAACGAAATCCCCGACAAACTGATCGAACTGTGAGCCGCGATCCCGACCTCGATCTTCCGCCCGAGACTATGTGGTCGGGGCGCTTCGTCCAGGCGCTGCGCAAAGGCAAATGGGAATATGCCGGCCGCACCGGCGGCATCCGCGCGGTCGTGATCCTCGCCGAACATGAGGGGCAGTGGATCCTGGTCGAGCAGGACCGCGCACCTCTGGGCGGCCCGTGCCTCGAACTTCCGGCCGGTCTCGTCGGCGATCACGGCGACGGTGCCACGATCGAGGAGACCGCGGTCAAGGAGCTGGAGGAAGAGACCGGCTTCACCGCCGAGCGGATCGAGCGCCTCGGCGATTTCCACGCCTCGCCCGGCATGCTGAGCGAAAGCTTCACCCTGGTCCGCGCGCACGGCGTCCGCCGGGTCGGTGCAGGCGGCGGGGTGCCGGGCGAGGAGCAGATCACCGTCCACCTCGTCCCCAAATCCGACCTTGCCGGCTTTGTCGCCGACAAGCGGGCGGCGGGCGTCGCCATGGACGTCAAGCTGCTGCTCCCGCTCGGCCCTGCGCTATTGGGCATTCCCGACGCCTAGCCATTGACGGTTCAGGCCGCACCGTGTGGAAGGCGCGCATGTCGTCATTTTCGAGGTCACTCATCAATGCGCTTGCCCATTCTTCTTGCCGGTTCGGTCCTTCCCCTGCTCGCCGGTTGCGCGACCGTGCCGCCCGCTGACACGTCCGCCGCACCGATGGCGGAAGCGGCCGCCGAGCCGGTAGCGCCGCCCGCGCCCGCGGTGCCCAACAACATCCTCCTGGCCGACTGGACCGGCGGCTTCGGCGGGGTGCCGCCGTGGGACAAGGTCAAGCTGTCGGACTTCCCCGAAGCCTTCACCTTCGCGATCGACGAACAGCGCCGCGAATTCCGCAGCATCGCCGACAATCCGCAAGCGCCGACTTTCGCCAACACCATCGAGGCGATGGAAAAGGCCGGTCGCCGGCTCGACCGCGTCGGCAGCATCTTCGGGGTCTACACCTCGAACCTGTCGAGCCCCGAGGTCCAGGCGCTGAGCAAGGAATGGAGCCCGAAGCTCTCCGCCGCGGGCGACGAGATCACGCTCGATCCCAAGCTCTTCGCGCGCATCGAGACGCTCTATAACGGCCGCGCCGCGCTCGGGCTCGACGCTGTTCAGACGCGCCTCCTGACGCGGACCTACGAGAGCTTCGTGCGCAACGGCGCCAAACTCGATCCCGCGCAAAAGCAGCAGCTCACGGCCTATAACCAGCAGCTCGCCTCGCTCTTCACCGACTTCAATTCGAAGCTTCTTGCCGACGAGGGCAGCTTCACCGCCGCCAGCGAAGCCGAGATGAAGGGCGTGCCCGCCGACGTGAAGTCGGTCGCGGCGAGCGTCGCGAAGGACAAGGGCCTTCCGCCCGGCAGTTACGCCATTCGCAACACCCGCTCGGCGGTCGAGCCGGTGCTGACCTTCGGCACCAACCGCGCCTTCCGCCAGAAGGTCTGGACCGCCTTCACCAACCGCGGCGACAATGGCAACGCCAATGACACCAACGCGATCATCAAGCAGATCGTGAAGCTCCGCTCCGATCGGGCGCGCCTGCTCGGCTACCCGACCCATGCGCACTGGCGGATGCAGGACACGATGGCCAAGACGCCCGACCGGGCGATGGACCTGATGATGCGGGTCTGGCCGGCGGCGGTCGCGCGCGTTCACCAGGAAGTCGCCGACATGGCGCCCTTCGCCCGGCGCGAGGGCGTGAAGACGGTCGAGCCGTGGGACTATCGCTACTTCAACGAGAAGGTCCGCAAGGCGAAATACGACCTGTCGGAAGAGGAAATCAAACCCTACTTCCAGCTCGATAATCTCGTGCAGGGCATGTTCTGGTCGGCCGGCCAGCTCTACGGGCTCGAGTTCAAGGAAAATACCGGGGCGGTCCCCGTCTTCCACCCCGACGTGCGCACCTTCGAGGTCACCCGCGGCGGCAAGACTGTCGGCCTGTTCTACCTCGACACCTATGGCCGCGAGGGCAAGCGCTCGGGCGCGTGGATGACCACCTACCGGTCGCGCGCGCGGCTGACCGGCGACGACATCGTGCTCGCGAGCAACAACAACAACTTCAACAAGCCGGCGCCCGGCGAACCCGTGCTCGTCAGCCTCAGCGACGCGAAGACGCTGTTCCACGAGTTCGGCCACGCGATCCATTATCTCAACGTCGACGTGAAATATCCGAGCCTCGGCGGAGCGCAGCGCGACTTCGTCGAATATCCCAGCCAGGTGAACGAGAATTGGCTGCTGACCCGGCCGGTGCTCGACCGCTTCGCCAAGCATTACAAGACCGGCCAGCCGATGCCTCAGGCGCTGGTCGACAAGATCGAGAAGGCCTCGACCTTCGGGCAGGGCTTCGCGACGGTCGAATATCTGTCCTCGGCGCTGGTCGACATGAAGCTTCACCTGCTGCCGGGCGGCGAGGTCGATCCCGACGCGTTTGAACGCACCACGCTGGCCGAGCTCAAGATGCCGCGCGAGATGGTGATGCGCCACCGCCTGCCGCAGTTTGGGCACCTGTTCAGCTCGGACGCCTATTCGGCGGGCTATTACAGCTACCTCTGGTCCGAGACGATGGACGCCGACACCTGGGCGGCGTTCCAGGAAACCGGCGACCCATTCAACAAGACCGTCGCCGAGCGCTTCCGGACGATCCTCCTGCAGACCGGCAACGAGACCGACCGGGCCGAGGCCTATCGCCAGTTCCGCGGGCGCGACCCCGATGTGACAGCGCTGCTCAAGCGGCGCGGTTTCCCGATCAACTGAGGAAGGGGAGGGCGGGGCCTAGAGCCTCGCCCTTTCCGCCTGCGCCCAGGCCATGGCGGCGAGCGGTTCGAGCGCCTTCGCGCTTTCGGCGGCATGCGCACTCGACGCATTGCCGCGGGCGAGACGGCCCTTGATGCCGTGGATGATCGCGGCCAGCCGGAACAGGTTGAACACCATCAGGTAATCGTAGGCCGGAATGCCCGCGCGGCCCGTGCGGCGGCAGTAGGCCGCGACATATTCCTCTTCGCTCGGGATTCCGAGCGCCGCGAGGTCGAGTCCGGCGAGGCCGGTGAAGATGCCCGACGGCATCCGGTACATCATGCAATGGTAGACGAAGTCGCTCTCGGGGTCGCCGAGTGTCGACAACTCCCAGTCGAGCACCGCTCGGACCTGCGGGGCGGCGGCATCGAAGATCATGTTGTCGCAGCGATAGTCGCCGTGGACGACCCGGCTGTCGCCCTTGTCGGCGGGGAGGTGCTTGCCGAGCCAGTCGACGAGCCGGTCCATGTCCTCGACCCGGCCGGCATCGGTGTCGGCGAGATATTGCTTCGACCAGCGCGCGACCTGCCGCTCGACGAATCCGCCCGCCTTGCCATAGTCGCCGAGACCGATCGCCGCCGGCTCGAAGCTGTGCAATTGCGCGATGGTCGCGTTCATCGCGTCGAAATGCGCTGCGCGGCGCGACCGCTCGACGTCGGGGAACTGCGCTTCCCAGACGATCCGTCCCGGCACCATGTCCATGACGAAGAAGGCGGTGCCAATGACGCCCTCGTCCTCGCACAAGGCATGGACCCGCGGGACAGGGAAGCCTTGGCGTCCGAGCGCCGCCATCACCTTATATTCGCGCTCGACCGCATGCGCGCCGGGCAGCGTCTTGCCGGGCGGCTTGCGCCGCAGGACATAAGCGGCGGTCGGCGTGTCGAGCTTGTAGGTCGGGTTCGACTGCCCGCCCTTGAACTGGCTGACCGACAGCGGGCCGGCGAAGCCCGCGACATGGGCTTCCATCCATTCGGCGAGCCGCGCCTCGTCGAAGCGCAGGCGATCCGAGATGTCGCGGGTTCCGGTGTTGGCAGTGGTACGATCCATGGGTCAGCCGTCGTCCCGAACGTGATTACCGTCCCACCCGTAGACTGCGCGGCCCGCCGAATGAAAGGCAAGAAGGCTGAAACTTGTTCGCGTCGACGGCGGTTTGATGCGCCATGGCCAGTCTCGTACAACTTTCCGACCTTCATTTCGGCGCGCACGACGAGGAGATCGTCCGTGCTGTCGAGCAGGAGGTCGACGCCGCCAGGCCCGACCTCGTCATCATCAGCGGCGACTTCACCCAGCGCGCACGGACCGAGCAATTCCAGCGCGCGGGCCAGTTCCTCGAGCGGCTGCGCGATGCGGGGCACGAGGTGCTTGCCGTTCCGGGCAATCACGACGTGCCGCTCTACGACGTGCTCCGGCGCTTCCTCTCGCCCTTGTCGCGTTACAAGAAATTCATCGATGGGACGCTTTGCCCCTGGCACCAGTTGCCGGGCGCGTCGGTCCTCGGCCTCAACACCGCCCGCTCGCTGACGATCAAGGACGGCAAGGTCAGCCGCGAGCAGATCGATTTCGTGCGCGAGCATTTCGATGCCGCGCCCAAGGGCGACCTCAAGGTGCTCGTCACGCACCATCCATTGTTCGCGCTCCCGGTCGACGACGCGGGCATCCTCGGCAAGGCGATCGGTCGGCAGGAGCTCGCGCTCGACGTCGTCAACGACCTCGGGATCGACCTGCTCCTCGCCGGGCACAACCACCGCGCCTCGACCCATTATGCGCGCGATCTCGTGACGCGCGCGGGCGGCGCGCTCGTGATCCAGGCCGGGACCGCGACCAGCGTCCGGACCCGCGAGGAGGAGCAGAGCTTCAACATCCTCGAAGTGTCCGCGCACGAGGTGACGCTCGGGCTCAAGCGCTGGACCGGCAGCCGGTTCGAAGCCGCCGAGCCCGTGCGCTTCGTCGAGGAGGAGGGCGGCTGGAGCCACGCGCAGGTGCTGAAGGATCCGGCGGAGGCTTGAGCGGCGCCGCGGTCCGCTCCATGAGCCTCTTCATGATCGACGGTTTCGACGCAGACGAGTTCGTCTCCCGCACGCTGGCCGAGGATTTGGGGAGCGGCGGCGATGTGACGTCCGCGGCCACCATTCCCGCCGACGCCCGCTTCACCGCCACCATGAATTGCCGCGAGGACATCGTCGTCGCCGGGCTGTTCCTCGCCGAGCGCTTCTTCCGCGCCACCGATCCCGACGTCACGATCACCACCGACGTCAGCGACGGTGACCGCGCGCCGGCCGGCACGGTGCTGATGCGGCTCGAGGGTAATGCGCGGGCGATGCTGACCGCCGAGCGCTCGGCGCTCAACACGCTCCAGCACCTGTCGGGAATCGCGACGCTGGCGCGGCGCTATGTCGATGCGATCGACGGCACGGGCGCGACCCTGCTCGACACGCGCAAGACGACTCCCGGACTACGGCTCCTCGAGAAATATGCCGCGCGCATGGGCGGGGCGCACAACCACCGGCTGCGGCTCGACGACGGGTTGCTCATCAAGGACAATCATGTCGCGGTGAACGGTTCGGTCGAAGCGGCCGTGTCCCGCGCGCGGGCCGCAAACGCCGGGCTCCAGATTCAGGTCGAGGTCGACCGCGTGTCGCAGATCGAGCCCGCGCTCGACGCGGGGGCCGAGCGCCTGCTCCTCGACAACATGCCGCCGCCGGTGCTTCGCGAAGCCGTCGCCCTCGTCGCCGGCCGGGTGCCGCTCGAAGCCTCGGGCGGGGTCAATCTCGACACCATTCGCGGCATTGCGGAAACGGGGGTCGACTTCATCTCGGTCGGCCGGATCACCCAGTCGGCGCCGGCCGTCGATATCGGGCTCGATTTCGCGCTGAGCTAGCTGAACGGCAGCCGACCGGACGGTTCAGACGGACGTCAGAGGAAAGGGCGCAGAAGGGCCTTCACACGAAAGGAGCCCTGCTCATGTTCAAGAAGTTTCTCTTCGCCGCCTCGGCCGCTTCGCTGGTCGCCATCCCGGGCGCCGCGAGCGCGCAATATTACCCCGGCTACGGCGGCGGCTATAACGGCCAGAGCTATTACGGCGGCAATCGCTGTTCGGGCACGACCGGTACCGTCGTCGGCGGTGTCGCCGGTGCGGTGATCGGCAGCCAGATCGCCAAGGGTCGCGGTGGCTACGATTACTACGGCAATCGCCGTGGCGGCAGCGGCACCACCGGCGCGATCATCGGCGGTGCGGTCGGCGCTCTCCTCGGCCGCAAGGTCGACAAGGACAGCTGCAAGAGCCGCAACTACGGCTACAACGGCTACGGCTACAACAACGTCTATGGCGGCAACTACGGTAACTACGGCTACCGCCGCTACTAAACGGCTGCATTAGCAACCACATCGGGCTGCCGGGCTTTGGTCCGGCAGCCCTTTTTCATTTGGGGCTGGCAAAGGCCACGTTATAGGCGGCTGGTTCAACAAGGAGTGCTCACGTGTTCAAGGGACTGTCGCCGATCATGTACCAGGGCCGCGAAGTCTGGCCGCTGGTGGAAGGCGGCAAGGGCGTCAGCGCCACCAATCACGCGAGTTCGGGCGCCTGGGCGGCAGCCGGCGGTATCGGCACGGTGAGCGCGGTCAACGCCGACAGCTACGATCCCGAAGGCCGCATCGTGCCGCAAGTCTACAACGGCATGACTCGCCGCGAGCGCCATGAAGAACTGATCAAATATGCCATCGACGGCGCGGTCGCGCAGGTCCGCAAGGCCTATGACATCGCCAGCGGCAAGGGCGCGATCAACATCAACGTGCTGTGGGAAATGGGCGGCGCGCAGCATGTCCTCCACGGCGTGCTCGAGCGGACCAAGGGCCTCGTCGCGGGCGTCACCTGCGGCGCTGGCATGCCCTACAAGCTCAGCGAGATCGCGGCGCAGTACAATGTTTCCTACCTCCCGATCGTGAGCTCGGGCCGCGCCTTCCGCGCGTTGTGGAAGCGCGCCTACAGCAAGGTCGCGAACCTGCTGTCCGCCGTGGTCTACGAGGATCCGTGGCTTGCCGGCGGGCACAATGGCCTCAGCAACGCCGAGGACCCGCGCGCGCCGCAGGATCCCTATCCGCGCGTCGCCGAACTGCGCGCCGTGATGCGCGAGGGCGGGATCAGCGACGACGTGCCGATCGTCATGGCGGGCGGCGTGTGGCGCCTCGACGAGTGGGAGAACTGGATCGACAATCCTGAGCTCGGCAGCATCATGTTCCAGTTCGGCACCCGCCCGCTCCTGACGCAGGAAAGCCCGATCCCGGTCGAGTGGAAGCAGCGGCTGATGACGCTCGAGGAGGGCGACGTCCTCCTCCACAAATTCTCGCCCACCGGCTTCTATTCCTCGGCCGTGCGCAATCCGTTCCTGCGCAACCTCGAAGCGCGCAGCGAGCGCCAGATCGCCTTCACCAAGGAAAGCGTCGGCGACCACGCCTTCGAGCTCGACGTCGGCATCGGTACCAAGAAGAATTACTGGGTCACCAGGGGCGACCTGCAGCATGCGCGCGAATGGTTTGGCGCGGGCTTCACCCAGGCGATGAAGACGCCCGACGACACGCTCGTCTTCGTCACCCCCGAGGAAGAGAAGGTCATCCGCAAGGACCAGGCCGACTGCATGGGCTGCCTGTCGCAGTGCAGCTTCTCGAGCTGGGCCGACAATGAGAAGAATTCCACCGGCCGGCTCGCCGACCCGCGCAGCTTCTGCATCCAGAAGACGCTGCAGGACATCGCGCACGGCGGCCCCGTCGAAGAGAACCTCATGTTCGCCGGCCACGCCGCGTTCCGCTTCAAGACCGATCCCTTTTATTCGAACGGCTTCGTCCCGACGGTGAAGCAGCTGGTGGATCGGATCCGGACGGGGGCGTGATGAAGCGTCTCCTCGGGATCGTCCTTCTCGGCCTTGCCGCGAGCGCGAGCGCGCAGGACCGGCCGGTGCCTTATTGGAACTCGCTCAAGAGCGGCGAGGCGATGATGCGCTCGGGGCCGGCGCGCACGTATCCCGGATTGTGGCTTTACAAGCGCCGCGGACTTCCGGTGCGCGTCCTGAAGCGGTTCGAAAACTGGCGGCTGATCGAGGACAGCGAGGGCGCCAGGGGCTGGATCCTTCGGACCATGCTCAGCGAGAGCCGTACCGCGATGGTCAAGGGCAGCGAAGCGCGCCCCGTGCACGCCAATCCGGATGAAGGCAGCCGCGTCAAATATCTGGCCGAGCCCGGCGTCGTCGGCCGCATCAGCGACTGCGACGGCACCTGGTGCCACTTCGAGATGGGCAAGCGCGCCGGCGCCATCCGCATCGCCGACCTGTGGGGCGTCGCCCCGGGCGAAGAGGTCGACGACTAGCCTGTAAAGAACTCTTGACTGTCAAACATGTTTGTCATACCCGGTTCCCATGGAGAATCGGGTCAAGGATTGGCGCGAGCAGGCCGGCTGGTCGCAGGGCGAACTCGCCCGTCGCCTTGGCGTGTCGCGCCAGACCGTGAATGCGGTCGAGACCGACAAATATGATCCGAGCCTCCCGCTGGCACTTCGGATGGCGAAGCTCTTCGCCGTCCCCGTGGACCAGCTCTTCCTCGATCAATGGGAGCCGATCGCATGATGTCCTCGACCCTTCCGCCGCCCGCCAAGACCCGCAAGGTCGCGCTGCAGATGGCGCTTGGCGCCGTCGCGGGCGGGCTGGGCATGTACGGCCTGCTTTCGCTGCTCGACGCCGACCGCGCCTTTCTTGCGTCGGGTGACCGAATCTTCGCGCTCGGAACCGCGCTGGTCTATCTCCTGATGGGTGCGATGGTCGGGCTGGGCTCGCTCCTGCCCGGGGTCGGCGCCAAAACCCTCAATGTCGAGGACGCGGACGACGTGCGCGAGCAGCGGACCGCGCTTCTGGTCGGAAGCGCGACCTTCCTCGTGGTCGCGATTCTGATCGGGGCGCTCGCCCTCGTGCGCGACTCAAGCGGCCTTGGCTATCTGTCGGCCAGCACCGCCACCATCGTCGTCGCCGCCGCCGTGCTGGCCCTCACCGTCCTCGGCGTGCGGTACCGCAAGGTCGGGGACGAGCTGATGCGGCAGGTCTCGCGCGAGGCGAACGGCGTCCTCGTGCTGCTGCTGCTTGCCGTCGTCGGCGGCAAGGCGGTGGGCGCGGTGCTCGGGTTCACCGCGCCGCTCGCGCCGCTCTCGTTCATCAGCGCCTTCTTCGCCCTCTATCTTGCCGCGATCTTCATCGCTGCCGGACGACGCGGTCTGCTGACCCCGCGCTAGACGAGCTCGACCGCGACCGCCGTCGCTTCGCCGCCGCCGATGCAGAGCGAAGCGACGCCGCGCTTCAGGCCCTTCTGCTTGAGCGCGTTCAAAAGGGTCACGATGATGCGGGTGCCGCTCGCGCCGATCGGGTGGCCCAGCGCGGTCGCGCCGCCGTGGACGTTGATCTTGTCGTGGCCGATGCCGAGGTCCTTCATCGCGAACATGGCGACGCAGGCGAAGGCTTCGTTGACCTCGAACAGATCGACCTCGCCGATGCTCCAGCCGGCCTTGTCGAGCACCTTGTGGATCGCGCCGATAGGGGCGATCGTGAACTCGGCCGGGGCCTGCGCGTGCGCGGCAGTGGCGACGATCCGCGCGACCGGGGTCAGCCCCTTCTCGCGCGCCAGCGACTCGCGGGTCAGGACGACCGCGGCGGCGCCGTCCGAGATGGACGAGCTGGTCGCGGCGGTGATCGTCCCGTCCTTGGCGAAGGCGGGCTTCAACTGCGGAATCTTGTCGGGACGGCCGCGGCCCGGCGCCTCGTCGGTGTCGACCACCGTCTCGCCAGCGCGGCTCTTCACCGTCACCGGCACGATCTCGTCGGCGAAGCCGCCGCCGTCGATCGCTGCCTTGGCGCGATTGAGGCTTTCGATGGCATATTCGTCCATCGACGCCCGCGTCAGCTGATAGTCGTTGGCGGTGTCCTGCGCGAAGGTGCCCATCGCGCGGCCTTCCTCATAGGCGTCCTCGAGGCCGTCGAGGAACATGTGGTCGTAGGCGGTGTCATGGCCGATGCGCGCGCCCGAGCGATGCTTCTTCAGCAGATAGGGGGCGTTGGTCATGCTCTCCATGCCGCCCGCGACGATCACGTCGGCGTTGCCGGTCGCAATCGCTTCCGACCCCATGATCACTGTCTGCATGCCTGAGCCGCAGACCTTGTTCACCGTGGTCGCCTGGACCGAAGTCGGGAGCCCCGCCTTGATCGCCGCCTGGCGGGCCGGCGCCTGGCCGAGACCGGCCGGGAGCACGCAGCCCATGTAGATACGGTCGATGTCCTCGCCGCTGACGCCGGCGCGCTCGACCGCAGCCTTCACTACGGTCGCGCCGAGCTCGGTCGCGCTGACGTCGGCCAGCGCGCCCTGCATCGCGCCCATCGGGGTGCGGGCGAAGGAAAGGATGACGGTGGCGTCGGTGGGGGCAGTGGCCATGGCTCGGCTCCGGCAAGAGAAAAGATGCTGCACCGCACATAAGGCGCAAGGCTGCCTTGTCCAAGCCTCGGCCGCTCTGCTAGCGCCAAGCCATGTCAGCACCCACCCTGGACTTCGATCTCGGCGAGATGGCCGACGCCATCCGCGATTCCACCCAGCGCTTCGCCACCGACCGGATCATGCCGATCGCGGCACAGATCGATCGCGACGACCGCTTCCCGATCGAGCTGTGGCCCGAGATGGGCGCGCTCGGCCTCCACGGCATCACCGTCGAGGAAGAGTGGGGCGGGCTTGGCCTCGGTTATCTCGAGCATGTCGTCGCGCAGGAGGAAGTGGCCCGCGCCTCGGCCTCGGTCGGCCTGAGCTACGGCGCCCACTCGAACCTCTGCATCAACCAGATCCGCCGCTGGGGGAATGACGAGCAGAAGCGCAAATATCTGCCCAAGCTAATCAGCGGCGAGCATGTCGGCGCGCTGGCGATGAGCGAGGCGGGCGCGGGCTCCGACGTCGTCTCGATGAAGTTGAAGGCCGAGAAGAGCGGCAACGGTTTCCGCCTCAACGGCACCAAGTTCTGGATCACCAACGCGGCCTATGCCGACACGCTGGTGGTCTATGCCAAGACCTCGCCCGACGCGGGCAGTCGCGGGATCACCGCCTTCCTCGTCGAAAAGGACATGGAAGGCTTCTCGATCGGGCAGAAGATCGACAAGGTCGGGATGCGCGGAAGCCCCACGGCCGAGCTGGTGTTCGACGACTGCTTCGTGCCCGCCGAGAACATCATGGGCCCCGAGAACGGCGGCGTCGGCGTGCTGATGAGCGGCCTCGACTATGAGCGCGCGGTGCTCGCCGGGATCCAGCTCGGCATCATGCAGGCCTGCCTCGACGTCGTCCTGCCCTACGTCCGCGAGCGCAAGCAGTTCGGCAAGCCGATCGGCGCGCAGCAGCTGATCCAGGCCAAGGTCGCCGACATGTACGTCGCGCTCAATTCGGCGCGCGCCTACGTCTACCAGGTCGCAAAGGCCTGCGATGCGGGCAAGACCACCCGCTTCGACGCGGCCGGCGCGATCCTGCTGGCCAGCGAAAGCGCGTTCAAGGTCGCGGGCGAAGCGGTGCAGGCGCTGGGCGGCGCGGGCTATACCAAGGATTGGCCGGTCGAACGCTTCATGCGCGACGCCAAGCTCCTCGACATCGGCGCCGGCACCAACGAAATCCGCCGCATGCTGATCGGGCGCGAGCTGATCGGGGCCTAGGCCCCTTTCGTCACTTCCCCACGAACAGGAAACCGACGCCCGCCATGATGCAGGCGAAGGCCGCCGCGTGGCGCCAGTGGAGGGGCTCGCCGAGCACCGTCACCATGAACCCTGCGAAGATGATCAGCGTGATCGCTTCCTGCACGATCTTGAGCTGCGCGCCCGACCAGCCGCTCTGGTAGCCGACGCGGTTGGCGGGCACCGCGAAGCAATATTCGACGAGTGCGATGCCCCAGCTGATCAGGATGACCAGCATGATTGGTTTGTTCATGCCGCCCTTGAGGTGCCAGTACCAGGCGATGGTCATGAACAGGTTCGAGCAGATGAGCAGCAGGATCGTCGGCATGGCGCCCTGCTAGCTCATCCGCTTGCCGTGGGGGAGGGGCTTACCAGACCTTCACGCGCTGGTCGGGCGCGAGATAAAGCTTCTGCCCCGGCTTGACGTCGAACGCGCCATACCAGGGATCGAGGTTGCGGACGGTCAGCGCGCGATACTGGCCCGGCGCATGGCCGTCGGTGGCGATGGCGTTGCGGAGCGACTCGTCGCGCATCTTGGTCGCCCAGGCCTGCGCATAAGCGACGAAGAAGCGCTGGTCCCCGCTGTAGCCGTCGATTACCGGCGCCGCCTTGCCGCCGAGGCTGTCGTGATAGGCCTGATAGGCCGCCGCGAGGCCCGCGACGTCGGCGATGTTCTCGCCCAGCGTCAGCTTGCCGTTGACGTGGAGCCCGGGCAGCGGCTCGTAGCCGTCATATTGCTTGGCGAGCGCGGCGCCGCCCTGCTGGAAGCGGGCGAAGTCGGCCGGGGTCCACCAGTTGCGCAAGGCGCCGGTCGAATCGAACAGCGCGCCATTGTTGTCGAAGCTGTGGCTGATCTCGTGGCCGATCACGCTGCCGATCGCGCCATAGTTGAACGCCGGGTCGGCCGCGGGATCGAAGAATGGCTTCACGAGGATTGCGGCCGGGAAGTTGAGCGCGTTCTGGACCGGCAGGTTGACCGCGTTCACCAGCTGCGGCGGCATCCACCATTCGGCGCGATCCATCGGCTTGCCGATCTTGGCGATCTGGTGGCGATATTCCGCCAGCTGGGCATTCTTCTGGTTGGCATAGGCATTGTCGCCGGTGATCGTCAGCGAACCGTAATCGCGCCACGTGTCGGGATAGCCGACGCCGACCACGATCGACTTTACCTTCTTGAGCGCCTCTTCCTTGGTCGAAGGCGCCATCCAGTCGAGCGCCTCGACACGCTTGGCGAAGGCGGCCTTGATCTCCTCGACCATCTTCTGGACTTCGGCCTTGGCCGAGGCCGGGAAATATTTGTCGACATAGGCCTTGCCGACCGCGTCCTGCAGCGCGCCGCTGGTGGCGTTGAGCGCCTGGACGTCACGCGGGCGCTGCTGCGGCGTGCCCGAGAGCGCGGTGCCGTAGAAGGCGAAACTCGCGTCGCGGATCGGCTTGGGCAGCACGTTCGCCTGCTGGTTCAGCGTGTGGAAGGCGAGCCACTCCTTCCACGCGTCGAGCGGCTCCGAGCCCACCAGCGCGGCGAGCTTGGGAATCGCGCCCGAATGATAGGCCTGGAACTTGGGCGCTTGGCCCAGCTGCGCGGCGTCGAGCAGCGCGGTCCAGTCGAGCCCCGGCGCATTCTTCTCGAGCTCGGCGCGGGTCCAGACCTTGGCGGCCTTGCTGAAGTCCTCGCTCTCCTCGCGGGTCGCATGCGCCTGCGCGATCTTGGTCTCGAGCGCCATGATCCGGCCCGCCGCGCCGGCCGGGTCGGGGTTGCCGGCCGCCTGCATCACCGTCTGGACGTAGCCACGGTATTTCTCGCGCAGCGCCGCCATCTTGGGATCGGCGCCGAGATAATATTCGCGCTCGGGCAGGCCGATCCCGCCCTGCATCAGATAGGGAAGGGTCTCGCCCGGCGTGTTGAGGCCCTGCGTCACGAATACGCCGAACAGGTTCTCGGTCTGGTAATTGGTGGCGTTCAGCGGATCGACGTCGGCGCGGATGGTGCCGCCGATCGCGCTCGCCAGCGCGCGCTTGTCGGCGATAGCCGCGATCGCGTCGAGGTCGGCCTTGGCGGGCGTCAGCCCCGCCTTGTCGATCGCGTCGGTGTTCAGATACGCCTTGTAGTAATTGGCGATGCGGCCCTCGTTGGTGCCGGCGTCGGCATTACCCTTGAGCAGCCCGTCGAACAGCTCGCGCGTGTTCTTCTCGCGCACCTGGTCGGCGATGTAGAAGGCGCCGACGCTCGACCGGTCGGCGGGGATCTCGGTCGACCTCATCCACCCGCCATTGGCGTAACCGTAGAAGTCGTCGCCCGGCATCACGCTCTTGTCCATCGAGGCGGGGATGATCCCAAGGGCATTGCCGGCCGCGGGCTTCACCGCGGCGGTCTCGGTGGTCTTGCTGCAGGCGCCGAGCGCGAGCGGAAGGGTGAGGGCCGACGCGGCGAGGTAAAGGGCGCTGTGACGCATGGATCGCTTCTCCGGTTACTTGTGGCGCTTCGCTGCGCCCGAACGGCATCGCTTTGCAAGCGCCGCACGCCCCGCTAGGCGCTAAGTGACACCCGCTTTTCGACGAACGTGAGCCAGAGCCCATCCCATGAGCGCACCGCGCCTCGACACCAAGATCGATCCGGCCAGCCCCGAATTTGCCGCCCGCCACGCGCATAATGCGGCGCTCGTCGAGCGGCTTCGGGCCGACGTCGCCACCGCCGCGCTCGGTGGCAACGAGAAGAGCCGCGAGCGCCACGTCGGCCGCGGCAAGCTGCTCCCGCGCGAGCGGGTCGAACGGCTGCTCGATCCGGGCTCGCCCTTCCTCGAGATCGGCCAGCTCGCCGCCAACGACCTCTATGACGGCGAAGTCCCGGGCGCCGGCCTGATCTGCGGCATCGGCCACGTGTCGGGGCGGCAGGTCATGATCGTCTGCAACGACGCCACGGTGAAGGGCGGCACTTACTATCCGCTGACGGTCAAGAAGCACCTGCGCGCGCAGGAGATCGCCGAGGCCAATCGCCTGCCGTGCATCTATCTCGTCGACAGTGGCGGGGCGAACCTGCCGCACCAGGCCGAGGTATTTCCCGACCGCGACCACTTCGGCCGGATCTTCTTCAACCAGGCCAATATGAGCGCGCTCGGCATCCCGCAGGTCGCCTGTGTCATGGGCAGCTGTACCGCGGGCGGCGCCTATGTCCCCGCGATGAGTGACGAGAGCGTCATCGTCCGCAACCAGGGCACGATCTTTCTTGCCGGCCCGCCGCTGGTGAAGGCCGCGACCGGGGAAGTCATCAGCGCCGAGGAACTGGGTGGCGGCGACCTCCACGCCCGCAAGAGTGGCGTCGTCGACCATCTCGCCGAGAATGACGAGCATGCGCTGACCATCGTCCGCGATATCGTCGCCACCTTCCCCGAGCAGGCCGCCGCGCTCGACCTGCGCGAAGCCCGCGCGCCCGCCTACGACCCCGCCGAGCTCCTTGGCATCATCCCCGAGGACGTCCGTGCGCCCTACGACGTGCACGAGGTCATCGCCCGCATTGTCGATGCTTCCGAATTCCACGAGTTCAAGCCGCTTTACGGGACCAGCCTCGTCTGCGGCTTCGCGCACATTCACGGGGCACCCGTCGCGATCCTCGCCAACAACGGCGTCCTGTTCTCCGAAAGCGCGGTCAAGGGGGCGCATTTCATCGAGCTCGCCTGCCAGCGCCGCGTGCCCCTGCTGTTTCTCCAGAACATCTCGGGCTTCATGGTCGGGGGCAAGTACGAGGCCGAAGGCATCGCCAAGCATGGCGCCAAGCTCGTCACCGCCGTCGCCACCGCGCAGGTGCCCAAGATCACCGTGCTGATCGGTGGCAGCTTCGGCGCGGGCAATTACGGCATGTGCGGCCGCGCTTATTCCCCGCGCTTCCTCTTTTCATGGCCCAACAGCCGGATCAGCGTCATGGGCGGCGAACAGGCCGCGAGCGTGCTCGCCACCGTCCACCGCGACGCCGACACGTGGACCGCGGAAGAAGCCGAAGCCTTCAAGGCCCCGATCCGCGAGGACTATGAAGCGCAAGGCTCGCCGTGGCACGCCACCGCCCGCCTGTGGGACGACGGCATCGTCGACCCCACGCAGACCCGCGACGTGCTCGGCCTCGCCCTCGCGGCCTGCCTGAACGCGCCGATTGCGGACCGCGCGCAGTTCGGCGTGTTCCGGATGTAGGCCGGGGCCAGTTTTTCCCTTTCCGATCGATCAAGGACATTTTCTTGGCGTCATTGCCTGCCCGTCGCGCGGCCATCGTGCCCACCGCGCTTGCCGCCTTCGCCGTCGTCGTGGTGATGAACCTCGTTCACGAGGCGGGGCATGGCCTTGCCGGCAAGGCGATGGGCTATGACGTCATCGTCCGCACCAATCACGCCGCCGTCGCGACGGGCGATTTCCGTTCGGCCACCGACGGCCTGATCATGTCCGCGGCGGGGCCGCTGGTGACCGTCGCCATCGCGCTGATCGCCGTGCTCTACGCCCGTCGCGGTTCGGTGCTGGCCGCTGGCGTGGTCCTCGCCGCCCTGGTCTCGCGGCTGATCGCGGCGGTGGTCAGCCTCAACTACCCGAATGACGAGGCCCGGATCTCGACCGCGCTCGGCCTTGGCCAGTGGACCCTGTTCGGGATCGTGATCCTGTTGCTCGCTTCGCTCACCGCGCTGGCCCTGCGCGGAAAGCGCCTCGGCTGGCGCTGGTATGTCGGCGCCTACATCGGCGCATCGCTCGGCACGGCCATGGTGGTGCTGGGTGAAAGCTGGTTCCCCGCCCTTCGCTTCTGACACTCATTACCCCGGAGACCATCACACCGTGCTTGACCCCGTTCGTCAGGACTGGACCCGCGCGCAGATCGCCGCGCTGTTCGACCTGCCCTTTACCGAACTCCTGTTTCGCGCCGCGCAAACCCACCGCGCGCACCATGCCGCCGGCGAGGTGCAGCTCTGCACCCTCCTGTCGATCAAGACCGGCGGCTGTCCGGAGGATTGCGGCTATTGCTCGCAGTCGGCCTCGGCCAAGAGCGGCCTCAAGGCCGAGAAACTGATGGACGTTGATGCCGTCCTCGCCGCCGCCGCCGAGGCCAAGGCGGCGGGGTCGCAGCGCTTCTGCATGGGCGCGGCGTGGCGTGAGCCCAAGGATCGCGACATGGCCGCGGTCTGCCGCATGGTCGCGGGCGTCAAGGCGATGGGGCTCGAGACCTGCATGACGCTTGGCATGCTCACGGCCACGCAGGCGCGCGCGCTCAAGGACGCGGGCCTCGACTATTACAATCACAACATCGACACCTCGCCCGAACATTATGGCGAGATCATCTCGACCCGGACCTTCCAGGAGCGGCTCGATACCCTCGACGAAGTGCGCGAGGCAGGCATCAGCGTCTGCTGCGGCGGAATCGTCGGCATGGGTGAGCGGCGCGAGGACCGCGTCGGGTTCCTCCACGCGCTGGCGACCCTGCCGCGCCACCCCGAAAGCGTTCCGATCAACGCGCTCGTGCCGGTCAAGGGCACCGTGCTCGGCGACATGTATGCGGGCGAGCGCCTGATCGACGACATCGAGTTCGTCCGCACGGTCGCGGTCGCGCGCATCGCCATGCCGCGCTCGATGGTCCGCCTGTCGGCCGGGCGCGAGAGCATGTCCGAGGCGACCCAGGCGCTGTGCTTCCTCGCCGGCGCCAACAGCATCTTCACCGGCGACAAGTTGCTCACCACCGCCAATGCCGGCGACAGCAAGGACGCCGCGCTGTTCGCCAAACTGGGCCTCGTGCCGATGCGGGCCGAGGAACCGATGCGGGCGCTCGAGGCGGCCGAGTAGGCCCTGTTACCCGGCCCCCGCCTTGGCTAGGAACATGCCCATGATCACTTCGCTCCTCATCGCCAATCGCGGCGAGATTGCCTGCCGCGTCATTCGCACCGCGCAGAAGCTTGGCATCCGCACGGTGGCCGTCCACTCGGACGCCGATGCCGACGCGCTGCACGTCCGCATGGCCGACGAGGCGGTCCACATCGGCCCTTCGCCGGCGCGCGAAAGCTATCTGGTCGGCGAGCGGATCATCGCCGCTGCGCGCGAGGCCGGCGCCGAGGCGATTCACCCGGGCTACGGCTTCCTCAGCGAAAACGCCGACTTCGCGCAGGCGGTCCTCGATGCCGGCCTCGTCTGGGTCGGGCCCAAGCCCGCAAGCATCCGCGCCATGGGTCTCAAGGACGCAGCCAAGAAGCTGATGGCCGACGCCGGCGTCCCCGTGACTCCCGGCTACATGGGGGACGACCAGTCGGTCGAGCGGCTCAAGGCGGAGGCCGACGCCATCGGCTATCCGGTCCTGATCAAGGCGGTCGCGGGCGGCGGCGGCAAGGGCATGCGCAAGGTCGACCGCGCGGAGGACTTTTCCGACGCGCTCGCCAGCTGCCGGCGTGAAGCTGCCTCGAGCTTCGGCAACGACGTTGTCCTCCTCGAGAAATACATCCTCTCGCCGCGGCACATCGAGGTGCAGGTGTTCGGCGATGCCCACGGCAACGCCGTCCACCTGTTCGAGCGCGACTGCTCGCTCCAGCGGCGCCACCAGAAAGTGATCGAGGAAGCCCCGGCACCGGGCATGGACGCCGGCACGCGCGACGCCGTCTGCGCGGCCGCCGTTCGCGCGGCGCAGGCAGTGTCCTACGAGGGCGCGGGCACGATCGAGTTCATCGCCGACGCGAGCGAGGGACTTCGCGCCGACCGCATCTGGTTCATGGAAATGAACACCCGCCTCCAGGTCGAGCATCCGGTGACCGAGGAGATCACCGGGCAGGATTTGGTCGAATGGCAGTTGCGGGTCGCGAGCGGCGAACCGCTGCCCAGGCGCCAGGACGAGCTCAGCATCACCGGTCACGCCATCGAGGCGCGGCTCTACGCCGAGGACCCGGCGACGGGTTTCCTGCCCAGCACCGGCGTGCTCGACCATTTTGACCTCGGCGAAGACGGCCGCATCGAGACCGGGGTCGAGGAAGGCGATACGATCTCGCCCTTCTACGATCCGATGATCGCCAAGCTGGTCGTCCATGGCGACGACCGCGACGAGGCGATCGGCCTGCTCGCGTCGATGCTCGACGAGGTCGAGGTCTGGCCGGTGCGGACCAATGCCGGCTTCCTCTTCAACTGCCTCCTCGACGAGGATTTTGGCGCGGCCGACCTCGATACCGGCTTTATCGAGCGCAAGCTCGACGACCTCGTGCCGAGCCCTGCCGCCGACGATCTGCTGTGGCGTGCTGCGGCGGTGATCGCGCTCGCTGACGAGGAGCCGGCCATCCTCTCGGGCTTCCGCCTCAATGCCCCGGCGCAGCCCTCGGTGGTGCTCAGCCATGGCGGGGAGCGGCGCCGCGTCGTCCTCGCCGACGACGAGCCCTATGCCGAGGCCTCGGGCTTCCGCGACGCGGACCGCGTCGTCACCTTCTTCGAAGGCCAGGCCTATGAGTTCGCCTTCGCCGCGCGCGGCAAGGGCGGGGCGCTGGCGGGCGACGGCAGCATCGTCGCGCCGATGCCGGGCAAGGTGACCAGTGTCGACGTCGCGGCGGGCGATCCGGTGACCAAGGGGCAGCGCCTGCTCACGCTCGAGGCGATGAAGATGGAGCATGCGATGCTCGCCCCGTTCGACGGGACGGTGGCCGAATTGAACGCCAGCGCCGGCCAGCAGGTGCAGGTCGACACGTTGCTGGCAAAGGTCGAAGCCGCCGCCGGATAGGGGTCACCCCGGACTTGATCCGGGGTCCGCCTTCCTTCACCCGGCGGTACGTTATTGCAGGATCAGACCGGCGCGAACCGGCACGAACAGGAGATCGACGATGGATATCAATGGCGTTGCGGCAGTAGTGACCGGGGGTGCCTCGGGGCTCGGCGAGGCGACCGCGCGGGCGCTGGCGGCCAAGGGCGCCAAGGTCGCCATCTTCGACCGTAACGAGGAACAGGGCGAGAAGGTCGCGGCCGAGATCGGCGGCATCTTCTGCCAGGTTGACGTCACCAGCGACGACACCGTCGTCGCCGGCTTCGAAAAGGCCCGCGCCGCCCACGGGCAGGAGCGGATCCTCGTCAACTGCGCCGGCGTCGCCAATGCGGTGAAGACGGTCGGCCGCGACCGCGAAACCAAGGCGGTCAAGAAGTATCCGCTGCACCAGTTCGAACTGGTGATCGGGATCAACCTCGTCGGCACCTTCCGCTGCATCGCGCACAGCGCGGCGGGCATGGTCGACGCCGAGCCGCTGACCGACGGCGAGAAGGGCGTGATCATCAACACCGCCTCGGTCGCGGCCGAAGACGGGCAGATCGGGCAGGCGGCCTATTCGGCGTCCAAGGGCGGCGTGCTGGCCATGACCCTGCCGATCGCGCGTGACCTCATGAACGAGGGCGTCCGCGTCAACACCATCCTTCCGGGCGTTTTCAAGACCCCGATGGTCGCGATGATGCCGCCGCAGGTGCAGGACGCGCTGGGCGCGCAGGTGCCGTTCCCCAAGCGCCTCGGCCAGCCGCACGAATATGCCAACCTCGCGGTCTTCATGATCGAGAGCGGCTACATGAACGCCGAGCACGTCCGCCTCGACGGCGGCATCCGCATGGCGCCCAAGTAAGATGGACCGCACGGCCCTCCTGGAAGCCGTCATCGACGCTTCCTGGCGGGCCGGCGCGCTCATCCGCGACATTCGCCGGCGCGGCTGCGGTCACCGGCTGAAGTCCGATCTGTCGCCGGTGACCGAAGCCGACGAGGCCGCGGAAGCCTTGATTCTCAAGGCCTTGAGGGCCGCGGCCCCCGACATTCCCGTGGTCGCCGAAGAACAGGCCGCCAGCGGCCATGTGCGTGACCTTCGAGAAGTTTGGTTCCACGTCGACCCCCTCGACGGCACCAAGGAGTTCATCCGCGGCGGCGATGACTATACCGTCAACGTCGGCCTGGTCACCCGCGACGGACCGCTCCTCGGCGTCGTCCTCGCCCCCGAACAGGAGCGCCTGTTCGCCGGCATCGTCGGCGAGGGCGCCTTCGAGGAACATGGCGGCCGCCGCACACCGCTCGCGGTCATCCCCCCGCGCGATCCGCTGATCGTCGCCGCGTCCAAGTCCCACTTCAACCGGCAGACCGAGGACTATCTCGCCCACGCCGCGCCGGCGGCCGAGCGGCTGTCGATCGGCTCGTCGCTGAAGTTCTGCCTTCTCGCGACGGGCGAGGCCGACTTCTACCCTCGGCTGTCGCCGACCAGCGAGTGGGACACCGCCGCGGGCCACGCCGTGCTCCTCGCCGCCGGCGGCCGCGTCGACGGACCGGACGGCCATGCGCTGACCTACGGAAAGCCGGGCTTCCTCAATTCAGGCTTCACCGCGACGACGGGCTGGCAGGCGCCGCCGGTCGGACCCTGGCTCGCCGCCTAGTTCCAGAGGCGGCGGCTAAGGTCGCACTCGTCATTGTCGGGCAGGTGCTGCGGCGGGCGCTGGCGCGGCGTCACGCACAGCAGGTCGACCTCGGCCTTGATCGCATCGAGCCGGCCCAGAAAGGCGCGCGCCTCGTTGCCGACCAGCGGGTCGCCGGCCATCTCGCGCGCAAGCTGCAGGGTCTGGCCCAAGGCATGCTGCAACGTCGCGAGCACCTCGGCCCGTCCTTCACGTCCCATGTCACCGTTTCTCATCTGGCTGCTTGCGCTCATGCAGCGGGGATACTGTCCATAGCCTTAGCGGAAGCCTTTGACTTGCTCGACGGTGGACGAATTTTCCGCGCGACAGTGGGAGGCGCGGCGGTGTAAGCAGGGGACGCTCGGTTGATATTGTTCCCAGGGGTAGTTCATGTCCCGAGCCTATGCTCAACCGCTTTATTCGCAGAGCCCGTCGACTCCGCCCGTCCTGATCATCGGCGATACGGCCCTCGCCCGCGAGCGCGCGCGCAAGACCCTCGACATCAGTGACTATGATTCCGCCGCCATCCTCTCGATGGGCGAGGCGGCCGAGGATCTCGGTCGGGCCGGTGCCTTGTCGACGGTCTGGCTCGAATTCACCGACGCTCCGACCGCCGGGGGGCGGCGCCTGCTGCAGCGGATCGCCGCCGATGCCGCCCGTCTGTCGAGCGGGGTCGTGGTGTCGGTCCCGATCGACCATCTCGACGAAGTCCTGCTGTGGCTCGGGTCCTCCCCGGTCGAGCTTCTGGTCGATGCGAGCGAGCCCGAGCGGCTCAGCGCCCTGACCTTTTCGGTCTGCAGCGCCCGCTCGATGGGGCTCGCGCACGAAGGTGCCAATGAGGCGAGCTCGGAGCGGCTTCGGCAATTGAGCGACGAGGTATCGCGGATTGCATCGGCCCTGGCCCGCCTCGGAAACTTGTCCAGCCAGCCGCCGCTATCTCCGGCCACGATGCAGCCCCAGCAGGGCGACATGCCGGCGATATCGGCGGAAGCGCTCCGGACCATGATCAGGGCGCGGCGGCAGCGTGCCAACTACCTTCCGGCCGACCTCTTCGCCGATCCCGCCTGGGACATGCTCCTCGACCTCCTCCAGGCCGAGATCGTGCAGCACCGGGTGCCGGTTTCGAGCCTGTGCATCGCTGCGGCGGTGCCCGCGACGACGGCGCTCCGCTGGATCAAGCTGATGACCGACCGGGGGCTGCTGGTGCGGCGCGACGATCCGCACGACGGGCGCCGGGTCTTCATCGAGATGGCGCCGTCGACCAGCGCCGCGCTGCGGCACTATTTCGGCGACGTCGGCCTGGCCGTCGTCTGATTGCTTCTTGCAAGCCGGGGCAGGGCGGGGCACGGGGGCCCGGGGGCGCTTAGCTCAGCTGGTAGAGCGGCTCGTTTACACCGAGTAGGTCGGCGGTTCGAACCCGTCAGCGCCCACCATCCTCAAGGCTCCGGCTTCGCGGTGCCTGGCCCCGTCAGTTGAGTGAGCGCACGAGCCGCGTCGGGATGGCGAGGTAGGGTGGGTCATTGACGACGACCTGACGCGTGCCGCTGCCGAGCGGGAGGAGGTGCAGCTTGCCTTCCTCGCGGGCAAGCAGTCGGCCGAAGACGAAACGCCCGGCCGGACGGGGCACGAGGACGTCGCGATTGAGCGCGCGGCCGAAGTCCTCGGGGGCGAGGCGGTCGCACCAGATTTCGTCACCCGCGCGATAATCGGCGACGCCGCTTGTCACCAGCAAGGCGACCTGCCCGGCAGCGGGGTGGGGCGGGATGACGATCTGCGACTTCTTGGGCGCGGTTGCGCCTTCGCTGCCGATGAGCGCGAGCACCTCGAGCTTTTCGCTGGCCTGATGCTCGACGAGGTCGGATGCCGTGACTCCGAGCGCGTCGGCAATCCGGTTCAGCCAGCCGACCGAGACCGTGCGCATTCCGGTCTCGAGGCGGCCGATCGTCTGCGGGGTGGTCGGCGGGGTGCAGGCCCGCGCGACGTCCTCCAGGGTCATTCGCTTCGCCTTGCGAACCTCGCGAATACGCGTGATCATGATTGAGTACCCCTGTAACCGATCCGGCGATTTCTACTGTCCTACAACAGGGACGATCTGGCAAGCTTCATTTCGACTCGGGAACGGGAGGGGTGAGATGAAGCCGGTGTACCGCGAAAAGTCGATTGTCGAAGCGGGAGCGCCGGGGCGCAAGGCGCGGCGATCGGTCACGATCAACGAGGTGGAATCCCCGTTGGGATGGCTCTTCCGCCACGGGCACTTGAGCGTTCGGCAATATGATGCGGGGGAACAGCTGCGATCGGATTATGAATTATCCAATCTGGCACCGAGCGTAACCATGAGATGGGATGCTTCCGGTGTTAAGGGGGCGCGGCACGGCGCAGCCGATCTGACCCCTTCGGAGCGGCAGGCTGCGGCGCGTCAACGCTTTGACGGCGCACTCCGGGAAGCCGGTACGGGAATGTCGGACATCCTCTGGCGCATTGTCTGCGCCGGCGAAGGCATGCGCGACGCGGAGACGGCGCTGGGCTGGCCGGCACGGGCAGGCAAGCTTGTGCTTCAAATGGCGCTCGACCGGGTCGCAGCGCATTATCGTATCCCCGAGTGAGGGGGATCGTCAGGCGACGACCCCCTTCCTGTTACTCAGAGGCTGCTGCCCTCGATGTCGCTATCGCGGCGCTGGCTGCGTTCGCTTTCGACGTCGGTCGTGGCGGTCGGATCTTCCGTGCTCGCACCTTGGCCATCGGCCGCGAAGTCCTGCGCGCCGTCGGTGCCGAGGTTGGCCGAGGATTGCGCCTGGCCGCTGCTTCCCAGGTCATCGCTCGAGCCGCTGAAGAGGCGGTCGCCGCCTTGGCTGGCGCTGTCGGGGGCATTGTCGGCCTGTTGATCCACGGTGCCCGTGTCGCCGCTGTTGCCATAGGAAGCCTGGCCGGTGGCCATGTCGTCGGCCGAGGACTGGCGCGCATCCGGGGAACCGGCCTGGCGATCATGGGAGCGCTGTTGCGCATTGTCCTGCGCGGCGGTCCGCCAAAGATGCTGTTTGTTCTCAGATTGGTCGGGCGTGTGTCCATCGGCGGTCATCGTGCTTCTCCTCGAACAGCCCCCGGGCCCTGCGACGAGAATGCTTCCCCGTTGCGCACCGTTCCGCGACCCTGCGACCAGTCGAAGCGCTTTTCGACCGACGGCCTCGCCCAACGAAAAAGGGCCGCCCGCAAGCGGACGGCCCTTCGTGAAGGTCGAGAGCGGAGGCTCAGGCCTCTTCGGTCGAGCCCTCGTCCGCGCTGACTTCGGCGGTGGCGCCGGGTTCAGCGTTCGGATCATAGTCCTCGGTGAAACCACCGGTGTCGCGCTCGAACATCTGCGCCATGACGTCCACGCCCTGGGCCTGGAGATCGGCTTCCTCGGGCGAACGGGCGACGTTCACCTTGACGGAAACCGAAACTTCCGGGTGAAGCGCGACGCGCACTTCGTGCATGCCGATTGCCTTGATCGGACGATCGAGGACGACCTGGCTCTTGGCAACCTTGGCACCATCAGCCTCGAGGGCTTCGACGATGTCGCGGGCGCTGACCGAACCATAGAGCTGGCCGGTGTTCGAGGCCTGGCGGATCAGCTGAACCGTCTTGCCGTCGATGCCGGTCGCCGACGCTTCGGCCGCGGTGCGGCGCTCGGCGTTGTCGGACTCGATCTTCGCACGGTTGGTTTCGAACAGCTTCCGGTTGGCTTCGTTCGCACGAAGCGCCTTCTTGTTCGGGAGCAGGTAGTTACGGGCAAAGCCGTTCTTCACGGTGACGACGTCACCGATGGCGCCGAGCTTCTCGACGCGCTCAAGCAGGATGACTTCCATTACCGGCGCTCCTTACTTGACGACGTAGGGCAGCAGACCGATGTGGCGGGCGCGCTTGATCGCCTTCGCCAGCTCGCGCTGCTTCTTGGTGCTGACCGCGGTGATGCGGCTCGGGACGATCTTGCCACGCTCGGACACGAAGCCCTGAAGCAGACGAACGTCCTTGTAATCGATCTGGGGGGCGTCCTTGCCCGAGAAGGGGCAGGACTTGCGGCGGCGGAAGAATGCGCGGGCCATGTCTTAAGCTCCCATCTCTTCGCGAGGACCGCGCTCGGGGCGATCCGAGCGGCTGCCACGATCGCGCTCCTGACGGCGCATCATCGCCGACGGGCCGGCCTCGTGGGCGTCGACACGAACGGTCATGTAGCGGATCACGTCCTCGTTAATGCCGGTCTGGCGCTCGAGCTCGGCGATCGCCGCGGCGGGCGCGTCGATGTCGAGCATGACGTAGTGAGCCTTGCGGTTCTTGGCGATCCGATAGGCGAGACCGCGCAGGCCCCAGGTTTCGGCCTTCACGACCGAACCACCGTTTTCGGTGATGATGTTGGTTGCACTCTCGGCGAGGGCGTCGACCTGGGCTTGCGCCAAGTCCTGCCTCGCGAGGAATACATGCTCGTAGAGCGGCATGGTTTCTCTCAATGTTGGCCGATCGCTGGCGCTCGCCCCATGCGAGAACCCCTCCGGCTGTCGTCGTTATTCGCTGACCAGGAATCAGTCGCGCTGATCCGGGACGGCGGGCCATTCGCACAAAGTCGGTCGCTTTGCAAATCTGCACTCACAAGAGGGAAAGCAAGCGAACCAAAAAGGCACAAAAAACTTGACATCGTAACGCTGTTATGGCACAAGAGGGCAAGCTAGGACGAATCGGCAGCGGCCTTCGTCGGCGTCATCAGCCAAGGACATAAGATGCGGTGGTTCGGACGAAAGTCGGCGGACCTCCCGCCGCTGTTCCTCTCGATTCCGGGGAGCGAGGCACGCAGCCTGTTTCCGAGTTCGCCGCAGTCGCAACTCAAGGAAGTCTTCCTGACCAATCCGGTCGGGCAGCGAGCGGTGAAGCTGGTGGCCGGTGCGGTCGGGACGCTCAAGATCTATGCGACCGAGGGGGACGAGGCGGCCGCGAACCTCCTGTGTCGTGCCAGCCTGCTCGAGCAGATGACCGCCTCGCTCCTGCTCAACGGCAATGCCTATCTGCAGATCGTCGAGGCGCTCGGCGCGCCAGCGCAATTGTTCGTGCTGCCCGCCGACCGGATGAACATCGAGACGGACGACAAGGGTTGGCCGCGGCGTTACGTCTACAAGGCGGGTCGCCGCACTACCGTGGTGCCGCGGCACGACGAACTTGCGCGAACCCAGGTCATCCACATCCGGGCGCTCAACCCGACGAACGAGCAGACCGGTCTCGGCTGCCTGGACGCGGCGAGCGCGGCGGCGGCGATCCACAACAAGGCGAGCCGGTGGAACAAGGCGCTGCTCGACAATGCAGCGCGGCCATCGGGGGCGCTCACTTACGATCCGGCAGACGGCGCCGCGCTCAGCAGCACGCAGTTTACGCGGCTTCGCGAGGAAATCGATCGCCAGTTCAGCGGGAGCGACAATGCCGGTCGGCCGATGCTGCTCGAGGGTGGGCTGAAGTGGCAGCCGCTTGGGCTGACCCCAACCGACATGGATTTCTGCGCGATCAAGGAAGCCGCGGCACGCGACATTGCGCTCGCCTTCGGCGTCCCGCCCGTGCTCCTCGGGCTGCCCGGTGACACCGCCTATGCGAACCTTCGGGAGGCCGGGCGGGCGCTCTATCGCCAGACGGTCCTGCCACTGGCGGAACGTATCGTCAGCGAGGTGGGTGAAGCGCTCGCAGACTGGTTCGGCCCGCTTCGTCTCGCCATCGACACCGATGCCATCAGCGAGCTTGCGGAGGACCGGGAGCGGCTGTGGCAAATGGTGTCGGCGGCGGACTTCATCTCTGCGGCAGAGAAACGCGAGATGCTTGGCTTTGCGCCGCTTCCGAGCCCTGCGAAGTGATCCGTCCGGCAGCGGATGACCTGCTCGCCGAACTTCTGGTCAGTGCCCAGGGACGACAGGTCGATTACGTCCTGCTGCAGGCGGTGATCGAGGAAGCGAGCCAGGCCGGTGCCAGCCGGGCGCTGGCCTCGCTCGGCCTCGAGGATGCCCGCGCCCGTCGCGACATGGACGAGCTCCGGGAACTGCTCGGTGCCTGGCGCGACGTCAAGAAATCGGCGTGGCAGACGGTCGCGCGGTGGGTTGTCCGCGTCGTGCTCGCGATGCTGATGTGCGCGCTGGCGTTCCGACTGAACCTGAAAAGCCTGTTGGAGCCTTGACCCATGCGGCAGCAGAAGAGCGCCGGCGGGCTTCGCTTCGCCGGCTACGCATCGGTGTTCGACCAGATCGATCGGGGCGGCGACATCGTGCGACCCGGCGCCTTCAAGCGTACGCTCGGCGAAGGCCGGAGCGTCCCGCTGCTATGGCAGCATCAGCCGGGGAAATGCATCGGCGTCATCGAGCATATCGCCGAAGACACGCGCGGACTGCAGGTGATCGGCCGGCTCAACGATGATGCACTCGCGGCAATGTTGGGCCGCGAATTGCAGCGCGGCAGCCTGACAGGCCTCAGCTTCGGGTACCGCGTCCAGGCCGCCGCCAAAGGGCGGACCGCGCGCGAACTCAACGATGTCGACCTGCTCGAGGTCAGCCTGGTGAGGCGCCCGATGCAGCCGCTCGCCCGCATTCACAAGATCGCCGCCTGAGGGGCGGACGAAGCCAGTTTCATTGGAGAAGATGATGGAATTCAAGGCAGATCCGCTGGAAGCGTCCTTTTCGACGCTCCAGCAGCAGAATGACGACGCCGCCGTGCTGCGGGCCGAGGTCGATGCGCTCAAGACCAAGCTGCGGCAGTCGCTGGTGGCGGCCGCCCGCCCGGACGTCAGCGGCGAGGCCAAGAGCGCTGGTGACGAGACCTTCAACGCCTTCCTGCGCAGCGGCGATCTCGCGTTCGAAGGCAAGTCGGCCGACAACAGCAGCGGCGCCGCGGGCGGCTTTTCCATTCCGCGCGAGATTGACGAGGTGATCGACCGTGCACTGGTGGCGATCTCGCCGATCCGGCGCATCAGCAATGTCGTCAAGGTCGGCAGCTCGAACTACCGCAAGCTGATCACCACCGGCGGAACGCCGTCGGGCTGGGTCGGCACCGAGGCGCTCCGGCCGGAGACCGCGACCCCGACATTCAGCGAAGTCGTGCCGGCCACGGGCGAACTCTACGCCAATCCGGCAGCCTCGCAGCACATGCTCGACGACGCGCAGTTCGACGTCGAAGCGTGGCTCGCCAACGAGATCGCGACCGAATTCGCGCGCGCCGAAGGCTATGCCTTCATCAAGGGGAGCGGCGTCAACCAGCCGCTCGGGTTCCTCTCGTCGCCCAATGCGATCACGGCCGACAGCGCGCGCCCGATGGGCACGCTCCAGACGATCGGCACCGGTGTTGCCGGTGCCTTCCCCGCGGCCAATCCGCAGGACAAGCTGGTCGACCTCGTCCAGTCGCTTCGCCAGCCCTACCGCCAGGGCGCGGTGTTCGTGATGAATTCGGCAACCGCGGCGATGGTGCGCAAGATGAAGACCACCGACGGTGCCTTCATCTGGCAGCCGGGGATGATCGCCGGCCAGCCGTCGACGCTGCTCGGCTACCCGGTCATCGAGGCGGAGGACATGCCCGACATCGCGGCAAGCAGCCTGTCGATCGCGTTCGGCAACTTCAAGGCCGGCTACATCATCACCGAGCGCGCGGAAACCAGCATCTTGCGCGATCCCTATACCAAGAAGCCGTACGTGTACTTCTACGCGACCAAGCGCCTTGGGGGTCAGGTCGTGAATTCGGAAGCGATCAAGCTGCTCAAGTTCGCCTGATCGATTTCGCCTTCCCCGACCGAGACCCAATTTTCGAAAGCGCGAACACTCATGCCGCAAACATTCACGCCCGTATTCCGGGACATGGTCCGCGTCTCGACGACGACGCAAGGCACCAGGCCGCTTGCCTGCGGGCCGGCCGTGGCGGGGTTCTCGAGTTTCGCCGATAGCGTCGCGGTCGGGGACAGCTTCTATTATTCGGTCCAGAATGCCGACAAGCCGCAGGAGCGCGAAGTCGGCCGGGGCACGCTGCTTTCCAACGGGACGATCTCGCGCCAGCCGGTGCAGGGGGGGCTGATCAGCTTCACCTCAGGCAGCAAGACGATCGCGCTTGTCACCACCTCCGAATGGTATTCCCAGGTACAAGTCGCGGTCGCGCAGGGCGGTGGTCAGTCTTCGGACGTCGACACCCGCCTCCAGCTCAAGGTCGCCGACCCGGCGAAGTCGCGCTCGCGCCATCTGCTCGAGCCGGGCCGCCAGGGCTTCTTCGTCTGGGATGCAACCGTACCGGTCGCGACGCACCAGGCGGATACCGCCGAAGGCATTTTCGTGGCGCCGAGCGCGACGGCTGCCGGGGCGTGGGTTCGCCAGATCGATGGACCGGTGAACGTCTGCTGGTTCGGGGCGTCCCCCGCCGCTACCGCCAGCGTGAACACCACGGCGTTCAAGGCGGCGCTCGCCTATCTTCAGGCAGGCAACAACCAATATTCGTGGCTCAGCATGACCCACGCGCGGCGGCTCTACATTCCCGCCGGCAAATTTCAGCTCAACGACGTCCTCAACGTGCACGTCACCCTCATCATCGAGGGCGACGGTCCGCGCTCGACCCATCTCAAATGGGCAGCGGGGAGCTCGGGCTTCCGGATCCTTCGGATCAACACCGGCGAATATACGGCGCCTGGCCCCACCGGCAGCGGTGGCGCGGCCGACGAGACGATCATCCGCGGCATGATGCTCGAGGGCGGCGCGGTCGAGTTCGACTACGTCAATTACACGGTCGGGAATGAGGGCGAATTCCACGGCATCGAGCTTCGCGCGCGCGCCAGCATCTACGACGTCGTTCTCTACAAATGGCAGGGCGACGGCATCTATTCGCTGGCGGTCGCCGGCGGCGGCACGGCCGAAGGCAATGCCAATCTTATCCGCATGTTCAACGTGACGGCGTGGAGCTGCCGCAATGGCGCCTTCCTCGACGGGGCGGATACCAATGCCTGCGCGATGTACGGCTTCAACGGATTTAGTTGCCGCCAGTGGGGGTTCTGGGACAGCAGCTTCCTCGCCAACGAGTGGAGCGGCGTTCACGTCGACGGGAACGGCATCACGAACCTGACCTACGCCCATGCGAGCGGGCGGCTCTATTACGTCCTCTACGGGCAGGAAGCTTGGTGCGCGGCGAACCCGCCGAGCGGAACGACGGCGAGCAACCAGGGCTGGGCCTATCTCAAGGACGCGTCGATTCCGGCGCTCGACTGGGTGTCGGGCCGCGCCTACCGCGCGGGTGGCTCCTTCTGCTGCGATAATGCGAACGCCTTTTCGACGGTCAGCGGCTATTCGGAAAGCGGGCAGCCGCCGGCGCAGGTCGCTTATCCGACCAAGGTCGACGGCGGATTCTACGCGGGCGTCAAGCAGCTCTCCACGACGCGTTCCTACGGCGGAATGATGGTCGCCAGCGGCTCGGGGATGCTGGGCGTCGCCACGACAGGCGATCTGAAGGCGGGCGAGAACGTCTTCCTTGGCGGCAACCTCGAATTCACCAAGGATACCGCGCGCGGCTATACCGGTCCCGACCTGTGCGGGGTGTTCCGCCAGGGCGGCGCGCTTCAGCTGTTCGGCCCGAGCAGCGCGTCCTTCGGACTGGCGCTGTATAATGGCGGCAATCCGGGACTGACCTTCGGCGCTACGGGTTCGACCATCGCCGACTTCTGGGGCGATGTGAACCTTCGCAATGCGGGGAAGGTGTTCAAGGTCCAGGGGACGCAGGTTGTCGGCCCGCAGGGCGCGGCGGTCGCGGATGCGCCGGCGCTGACGAGCGTCAACGGCGCCAATGCCGCGACTGCTCCAACGCAGGCCGAGTTCAATGCGCTGGTCGCCGAATTCAACAAGCTGCGGATCGATGTCGGGGCGGCAAGGACGGCGCTCAACGCTTCGCTGTCGCGGCTTCGTACGCACGGACTGATCGCCGCCGCCTAGGCGCGAGCAAGCACCCGACTACCGACATCTACAGGAGCGAGCATGAGCATCGCTGCATTTGCCGTGACCGAGGCGCCGATCGCGCAGCCCGTGGTCGTTGCCGAAAAGAAAACGCCGCCGAAGCGCACGCTGACCGCCCTTTCGGATCCCGTTCTTGTTCCTGAAGCTCGCTGAGGAGGCACAATGACCCTCGTCTTGAAGGACCCTGCAAGCTCGCTCGATTATCGCGTGGACTGGGCCAGCCGATATCTCAGCGACGATACGCTCGAAGAGTCGAACTGGAGCGTCGTTCCGGTCGAGCCCGGAGGGGTCACCATCGACGGCACACGGTTCGACCAGGCCAGCACCACCGTGCTCATCAGCGGCGGCAAGCCAGGCAAGCTGTATCGGCTCCTCAATCAGGTTGTCACCGCGCAAGGGCGCGAGGACAGCCGCTCGATCCTCATTCGCGTGGAGGTTCGCTGATGCTGCAGCAGGACGTAGCGGCGCTATGCGTCAGCCTCAACGAGGCGCAGGCCTATGCGCGTGTCGAAACCGGGGAGGAGGAGGCGATCCTCGCAGGGCTTCTTCGGGTCTCGAGCGACCTTTGCGAAGCGTTCCTCAATCAGGCGCTGATGGCACGGCCCTTCACCCAGGTCATCACTGCCGGAGATGGGTGGACGTTGCTCGGCGTCCAGCCGGTGCGCACGATCACGGCGCTTCGATCGCGCGACGACGGAGTCGCGGTGCCGGCATCGGATTACCGTACCGATATCGATCATGACGGCCGGGCATTCGTGTCGGGGCTGAAGGCCGGATCCCGTTACGAGGTGACCGGTACCGCCGGCATGGCGGCGGAGGCGAATATGGTGCCCGAACCGGTCCGGCAGGGAATCCTGCGGCTTTGCGCGCATCTTTTCGCCAATCGGGATGGCCCGGCGGGAGAACTGCCGCGCGCGGTCACCGCATTATGGCGTCCATACCGGCGGGCCGGATTATGCCGGTGACCGAATTTGCCGGCGGGCTCACCAACCGGGTCGAGCTCTGGCAGCGGGTCGATGATCGCCATGCCGGATCGGGTCTGGAGGAGGAGTGGGTTCTCGTCGACCGTCTTCTCGCCCGCATCGAACCCGAGGGGGCTGGACTTCCCACCGAGGCGATGACGCTGAGCGCGATGCCGCGATATCGGGTCACCGCGAGGGTCGGACCCGCCTTCGCGATCGACAGCGAGTTGCGCTGGAAGGGTCGGCGGATGGTCATTCGGCAACTGCTTGCCGACCCCGCGCTTCCCGACCGGGTTCTTTGTAGCTGCGAGGAATTGCGATGATGGCGCCGAACGGACAGCTTCAGGCCGCACTATCCGCCTTCTTCTTATCGAAGGGTGTATTCGCGGACATCTATGACGACGCCCCCGCGCGCGCGTCCTTTCCCTACCTCGTCATTCATTGTCCCGCCGACACGGCGTGGAACATGCAAGGGCTCGACGGGCGCGAGATCGGGATCGAGCTGACCCTGTGGGACGAGCAACCGTCTCGCTTGGTCAGGTTGGAGCATGACCTGTCGGTAGGGCGTGAGGATGTGCCGCCGCTGGAAGGCTGGAGGCTTACCAGTCTCGTCGAGCTTGGCCGGCAGCGGACGCGAAACCCGGCAGGGCCCTGGTCACACACGCTGAAGCTTCGTGCGCGGGTGGTGAACGATGGAGTGGGCGCGTGAGCGAGGTATCCACGCCGAGCGCGATCTTCCTTGCCGATGCGGATGGTAGTTGGTCTCCGGTGGCCGGGCTACTTGTCAGCAAGTGGCGACTCTTTCGGGAACTGGTCGACGTCACGCGATCGGATGACCAGGGATGGCGGCGGTTGCTGCCGAGCGCCGGTGTCCAGGCTTTCGATGTGGAAGGTGAGGGCGTCGGCGTCGATCCGGTGACGTTGGGCCAACTGCAAGAAGTTGCCGTCGCGGGATCGAAGGTGTCTTTTAAAATTCGTCTCGAGCCAGCGCTCACGATCACGGGCGACTTCATCATCGGCGCATTCGAGGTTCGCGGCGAGGTCGACGAGGAGGTCACCTTCGCATTCGTCCTCAATAGTGCCGGCCCTGTCCTCCCGTCGCTTGAGACAGCCTGACCCTCCGAACTGAAGGAGTTGCGCATGCGTTATTGGCTGACGCGCGCCGATCCCGGTCTGCGCCAAAGCAGCGTGAAACGCTTCGATCCCAGTCACTGGACGATCGACTTCCCGCGCGGGAGCATGGCGTCGGTTGTCTCGGTCCCGCAGGCGCCTGAACTCAAGATCACGGCGACTTTCGCGACTCGCGGTGATCTCATCGGACTGATCTACCGGTCATCCGAGGACGATCTGCACATCGGGCACCAGCGCGAACTCAACCGCGACTATTCACGCTGCACGCTGTCTTTCCGTTGGCGGTCGCAAGGGGTCATTCCGCTCGATCAGGCCAACGGGCCGACGTTGACGATTGAGGGCCGAGACGCGGATGGGCAGGCCCGGTCCTGGTTTGTCCGTCTGTGGAACTATGCGACCGGAACGCCGACGGACGCTCAGGTCGTCCTGCCGTTCGGTGAGCTTCGTTCCGGCTATCAACCGTCATCTGGCGAGTCGGTCCATGTCGCAGACATCGACCGGATGTTCATCAGCCTCGTGCCACCCGAGTATGTGAGCGGTTCGGCGCAACGCTTTGCGGCCCCGATTCAAGCCGAGATCGAACTCAGCGATTTCGCCTGCACCGGGTCGGGCAGCACGATCGCGATCAACGACACATTCGTTCCTGAACACCAGGTCCGGATCTGCACTGCCTACGACGATTGCTATCATCTCACGCCCGAGCGCGTGATCGATGGTATCGAGCGCCTCGGCTATCGGGCGATCATCAACCATTATGTGGGGATGAGCCACTATCCCTCGCTTACAGGCGCGGGTTTGATCGATCCGGGCATCCCTATCTGTGAGCCTGCGAGACGGTGGCACGAAAGCTTCGCCGCCATCGCCAAGCAGCGTGGCTACGAAATCATCTGGTCGCTCTCGTTCGAACTACTCGACCAATGGTGCCCGGAGTCGTGGAAACAGAGAGATGTTGACGGTCTCCCGGCGCTCACGGCTTACCAGCCACCATCGACCTTGGTGTCGCCCGCTGTTCCAGACTCTATCACCTACCTTGGAAGCGTCGCTTCCGCTTTCGTCGGTATCGGTGTGGAGGCCGGCCTCACGCCGATGGTCCAGGTCGGCGAGCCATGGTGGTGGGTGAAGCCGAGCGGGAAGATCTGCATCTATGATCCGGCGGCGTCCGGCCACTGGTCGGCGCACGAACCGATCGGCGATGTCGCGGGAGCGCTGACCGCCGCGCAGAAGCTCGTCCTCGACGAAGCGGGCGAAGTGCTGGCGTTCGCCACCCGGAGGATCGTCGAGGCCGTTCGCGCAATCCACGCCGATGCGAAGTCGCATCTACTTGCCTATCTTCCGGGCGTATGGCGCAGCGATGCAAAGGAAATCTCTCGCGCCAACCTGCCGCTCGCCTGGGCAAAGCCGGCTTTCGATATCCTTCAACTGGAGGATTATGAGTGGGTGACGCAGGGACGTGTGATCGGGCGACAGAAGGCCCGCGCGCAGGTCTTCGCGCGGCTCGGCTACGGTACGGATGAAGCGCATTATCTTGCGGGCTTCGCATCGAGCGCAATGCCTTCGGCGGACTGGTCGGCGATCGTGAGCGCCGTGGACGAGGCGCGCGACGCGCGGCTCGCCCAAGTTTTCGTCTGGGCACTGCCCCAGGTCTTTCGCGACAACATTACTTTGTTTGAGGGGGATCCGGACGTGAATACCTTTGAGGACGTCGATTTTCCACTGGAGCTCGGTCTGAAGGCCGAAGTCTGCGCCTGCTTCTCGACGACGGTCTCCACCAGCACCGCCGGTTTTGAACAGCGGAATGTCAACTGGTCGCAATCGCGTCTTCGGTTCGATGTTGGCCCAGGCGTGCGAAGCGTCGGAGACCTGCAAACGCTGCTTCGCTTCTTTCGCGCGATGCGTGGCAATGCGACCGCTTTCCGTTTCCGTGACCCTCTCGATCACAGCACGACAGCAGATAATGCAGCGCCACTCGCGACCGATGTGACGATCGGGATCGGTGACGGATCATCTCTGAACTTTCCGCTTTCGATCCTCTACGGCTCAGGAGAGCTGCGGCGTATCACCCGACCGGTCGCGGCTAGCCTCAGGATTGCGATCGACGGTAGCGAAACCGGTGCGTGGTCGCTTCTCGACAAGGGCATCATCGAGTTCGAACAGCCACCGACAGCAGGCGCGCTGATCACCGCCGGCTTTCTCTTCGATGTTCCGGTGCGCTTCGAGCAAGAGCAACTCGCCGTCAGCCAGACGACGCATCTTGCCGGAGAAGCGAAGGCGATTCCGCTGATCGAGGTTCGTGAAGCATGAGAGTCTCAGGAGATGCCGTCACAGCCTTTCGCTTTGACTGGAGCCTGCAGCGACCGGACGGCGCCGGATTTGCGACATCGAGCGACATCCAGGCTGATACGCTCGGGCACGGATGGGCCGGAGGACTTCGATTGCTCGAGCTTCGGCAAAACGAGGAAATCGTCGGCAGTGCGCTGAAGGTCGAAGGCATTCTTCAATCGAATGCACTGACCAAAGCTGACCTGGAAGCACGGCGTTGGGATCATGCAAGCTTGAAGCTGGCGCTAAAGGATACCAGCGGCGGGTCGAATGGCACCGTGTGCATGGGAGAGCTCGGTCAGGTCGCGGTGCGCGGGCAGACGTTTGAAAGCTCCGTCTCGATCGCGCCCCGAAAGCTTGCATCCTCGCCATGCGTGCTGACGGCGCCTGAATGCCGAGCGGTGCTTGGCGACAAGCGGTGCGGTGTCGATTTGCGGACACGGCGAATGCGGGTCGCTGTGGCTCATCAGGATGGCGTTCGCTTGACGTTCGACCGGACAATCGAGGCTCAGTATCGGTTCGGTCGGGTGCGATGGTTGAGCGGCGCGAACACAGGCATCGATCAGGACATCGTCGACATTATCGATGGCAATATTCTGCTGCGTGAACAGCCACCTTTGGAGTGTATACCAGGTGACCATCTCGAGATCACGCAAGGGTGTGACGGGCAGCCCGCGACGTGCGGTGACATCTTTTCTAACATTGCGAACTTCCGCGGCGAGCCGAACCTGCCGCATACCGATGCGCTGATGCGCTATCCCGGTGCTTGAGCCATTCGAGCGGGCGCGACAGCTTCTTGGGTCACCGTTCCGACCGCAAGGTCGAAGTCCCGTCACTGGCCTCGACTGCGTTGGGGTCGTGATAGTGGCCTTTGGGTTGCGCGATGTTGAAAGACCAAGTTACCGATTTGCGGGCTGGAGTTGGCGCAAAATCGAGCACGAGATCGGAACCTGGTTCACGCCGTCGTCTGTCAACAGTCGTCAGCGAAACCGACTCGTCGTTTTGGACTGTGGTCGGTCCTTTCATTTCGGGGTGACTGGGGATCGATCGTTCGTTCACGCAGACCTCCGCTTGCGTCGCGTGGTGGAGCAGCCGTTCGACGATCTTTCAAATGCGCGCTTCTTTGACAGACAGCCGGAGCACAATTGATGGCGACCATGGTATTAAGCGCTGCCGGTACCGCCATCGGTGGTCCCGTCGGGAGCGCCATCGGGACCTTCGTTGGACGGCAAATCGATCGCTCCTTGCGTCCGAGCTCACGCAGCCGGTTGACCGATCTTCACGTCCAGACCTCGCAATATGGGGATCCGGTACCCTGCATCTTTGGCAGGATGCGCGTCGCCGGTGTGGTGATCTGGGCGGGCGAGTTGGTCCGCTCGAACCTCACTAGCAAGACAAATTCGCGACAAGCGTATAGCGTCAGCTTCGCGTTGGCGCTTTCGTCCCGACGCCTGTCGGCGTGTCATCGTATCTGGGCAGACGGGCGCCTCATTCGTGATGCCGATGATCGTCAGTCGGTCCAGTTCAAGCTGAGATTGCACGACGGCGATGCTGACCAAGCGCCCGACCCGCTGATGGTGGCGTCTCTCGGAATAAATCGCGCACCGGCCTTTCGTGATCTTGCCTATGTCGTCTTCGAAGATTTCGATCTTTCCACCTTCGGAAATCGCCTCCCGCAAATCACGATTGAAATTTCCTCAGCGGACGGATCGGTGGACGGCGGGGCGATCATGAGCGAACTGCTGGCGATCGAGCGAAGCGGTGTCGGTTCGCCATCGTTCCTTGGCTGCGCCATTTCCGGAGACACCACCGAGCAAGGTCTTGAGCCGCTAGTCGCCGGACTGCCAATCGCGACCCACTTTCGGGACGGCCGGTGGGTGGAGGGTGCGAGCGATGTTTCGCATTCGGTCGGCGTCGCGGATCCCATCGTTCTCGATAGCAAGGTGGACGAGCGCCAGCGCGCGCCAGCGAAAGTGGCGCTTCGCTACTTCGACACCGCGAGCGATTTTGCGATCGGGGAGAGCAGCGTTCGTCTGCCGGGCGGTGATGAGGCGCTCGTCATCAATTTGCCCGTCGCTATCGATGGAACGGCGGGGAAGGCATTGGCGCAGCGAATCCTCACTCGCGCCTGGCAGGAACGCGAAGAGGTGAGGCTTCGGCTTCCACTGCGCTTTTGCGGGGTGGAGGTCGGCGACAGTGTCGCCCTCGAAGGCTTTGCATCTGAGGCGTTGCGGGTTCGACGAAAGCTCATCGCGGACGATGTCGTCACATTGTCGCTTGTCCGGAATGCCGATTCACGTCCCGTCGTGCCCCTGCCGGCTGCCCCAGTCGCCGATGAGGTCGTCCCGAGCGGACAGATACGGCTGGCGGTCGTCGAATTGCCGATCGGAAGTTCGAGTGATCTGCCCTCTCTGGCCGTCGTCGTCGATGGTGCGCCTCAGATCACGTCCGTTCAAATCGAGGGCGTTGGGGTCAATGAGCAGGTCGAGGTGCGTTCCTCGCCGGGGGCGATCGGATACCTTCGCGAACCTCTCATGAGAGGCGAGACCGACCTATTCGACACCCAGAATGTCGTCGATGTCGAGTTTGCGTTCGATCCCTCGCTTACCAGCGAGGACGAGAGCCTGCTTTTCACCGGCGCAAATACGGCCGCGCTCGGCGGCGAGATCATTCAATTTGGAACGGTCTTTCCGCTAGGTGGTGGCCGATATCGGCTCACACACCTTCTACGCGGTCGTCAGGACAGCCTCATTCCTGACGTGCACGCGACGGGAAGTGCATTCGTCTTGCTTAACAAGGACAGCTTCTTCGAAATCCAGCTTCCCGTCGCGGCATTGGGTACGGCGGTGTCGATTTCGGCCTCCGGGCTCGATGGGGCGACGGTCACGGACGAATTGCCCGCCGTTCATGGGCTCACAATCAGACCATGGCGTCCGCAGGTCCTGTCCTGCCAGTTGGTGGGGCAGGAACTCCGTGCCTCATGGGTTCGCAGAGGCCGAGAGGGCGCGGCCTGGCTGGATTATGTTGATACCCCCATCGGTGCTGCGGTGGAACGCTATGGGATCACCATCGCGGGAGCGAACGGCGCGAGCGTCAGCATAGAAAGTGACATCCCGTCCGTGACAATCCCCGAAGCCTTGCTGCAGGAGCTCGGGCCGCGACCGTGGCGGCTCGAGATACGACAATTGGGGAACTTCACGGCAAGCGCCGCTACCGTTCAAATCATCAATTGAGGACCGCACATGGCCACCACGTCACGCCTTCACATGCCGCTCCTTGCGGCTGGCCAGGCCCAGAAGGAGGTCACACACAACGAAGCTCTACTCCTGCTCGATGGCTTGACGCAGGCCGTCTGCGCTGCAGGGCCCAACGACACGCCCCCCGCTACGGCGGTCGAAGGTGCTGTTTATATCTGCGGAGGAACGCCCACGGGCGCATGGAGCGGTCAGGCCGGTAATCTTGCCATCAACACCCCGGGAGGCTGGCGATTTGTCCATTCATTCGAGGGGCTTCGACTGGCCGACGGCTCGACCGGTATGAGCTGGGCGAGGCGTAACGGGCAATGGGTCAGTGGCCGCGTCGAAGCGCTGGAGGTCCGGATCGGCGGCGTTCAGGTGCTCGGAACCCAGCGAGGCCCCATCGCCGCCCCGGTGGGCGGCGGTACGGTCGATACCGAGGCGCGGGCGGTCATCGGCCAGCTTCTCACCGCGCTTCGAGGGCACGGGCTGATCGCGAGCTGAGTGCGACTTTCCAGTCACAACGGACTGAATTGTTGAGGATAAGCAACAAAAGCGGGAACGGAGCGGCTTCCGGCTCTATTGTCCCCCGGAACTTTACCGAGGGGATGTAAGAATGTCGTCCAGACTGATTTTGCTAGCTGCCACCGCCTTGGCAGTCGTGCCAAGCGCGGCGTCGGCGCGTGATGGCACGCCGTATGTCGCGATCGAAGGTGGCGCGATCAAGCCAGAGAAGGCGAAGCTCGACTATCGTCTTCGTGCGCTTTCCGTCGATAATGGCGTCGTGCTCGAGCACCGCACCGGTGTCGATGCCGACCTGCTCGCGGGTTATGACTTTGGCCTCATCCGGGTCGAGGGCGAGCTTGGCTACAAGCGCGCCAAGCTGTCCGACGTCTCGATCAGCCCGGCGGTCATCACGACCACCGGTCGTCCGGGCATCTCGGGCCGGACCCAGATCCTGTCGGCCATGGCAAATGCCCTCGTGGACGTCGGTTCGGACGATGGCCTCCAGTTCTACGGCGGCGGCGGCGCGGGCATCGCGCAGTTCGCGGTTCGCAGCAGCATCTATGGCCCCGGCGTGCCGCTCGGCACCGGCATCTACGGCAAGGATCGCCATTTCGCGTGGCAGCTGATCGGCGGCATCCGCATGCCGGTGAGCCGTTCGGTCGATGTCGGCCTCAAGTATCGCTATTTCCGCTCAAAGCTCGACTTCACCGACACGAACAACGGTCTCGCAGCCGAGAGCCTTCGCGGCAACTTCAAGTCGCATTCGCTGCTCGCCACCCTGGCCTTCAACTTCGGTGCTCCGGCGCCGGTGGTCGTGCCGGAGCCGGTCGTGGTGGCGCCGCCGCCGCCTCCTCCGCCGCCGCCCGCGACCCAGACCTGCCCCGATGGCTCGGTGATCCTCGCGACGGACGTCTGCCCGGCGCCTCCGCCGCCGCCGCCGCCGCCGCCGCCGGCTCCCGAGCGCGGCTAACCCAACCACTCGTCGGCTCCCGAGAAATCGGGAGCCGACTTGCCTCGACCGGCTCGAAAACGGTCGGTAAGGCCGGCTGATGCATCAGCCTCTCGCCCTTCGCTGCGACGCAGCCGCCTTGGCGGGCAACTTCCACCATCTCCAGAACCTCGCTGGCGTGCCCGCGGGTGCCGCAATCAAGGCCGACGCTTATGGCCTCGGTGCTCGAGAAGCCGCGCGCCATCTGCTCGATGCAGGGTGCCGGGATTTTTTCGTCTCGACCTGGTGGGAAGCGGCCGAGCTGGATTTTCTCCCCCCCGACAGCCTTGCCGTCCTTCATGGCCTCGGCGTTAACGACGCCGCGCTCCCGGGCGTGCGCCCGGTCCTCGTCAGCCCCGAGCAAATCGTGCGCTGGAAGAACGCTGGTCCACCGGACGCGCCGTGCGACGTGATGATTGATACCGGCATGAACCGGCTTGGCCTGCGGGCCGAGGACATCGATCTCCTCGAGGGCCTTTCCATCCACACGCTCCACAGCCACCTCGCCTGCGCAGACGAGGATATTCCGGTCAATGACCGGCAGCTTGAGGCTTTCCGTGCCCTTCGAAGCGCCGTCCCCGCACAGCGCTACAGCCTTGCGAACAGCGCCGGCATCCTCCTCGGCCGGGATTATGCGTTCGATCTCGTCCGTCCCGGACTTGCGCTCTACGGCGGCATTCCGCGCGCCGAGGGGCGGGGACTGGTGCGCCAGGTCGCCACGCCTGAGGCGCAGATCATCCAGCTTCGCACCGTCCCGGCCGGCGAAACCGTTGGCTACAACGCCACCTTCGCCGCAGCGACCGATACGCGCATTGCGATCATCAATATTGGCTATGCGGACGGTTACTGGCGCGGCTTCTCCTCGCGCGGAATGGCCCGGTTCCAGGGCCGAGAGCTGGCGGTCGTCGGGCGCGTGTCGATGGACCTTGTCGCGCTGAAGGTCGACGGAGCCGCTGACATTAGGGAAGGCGACTGGGTCGAGCTCGCCTTCGACCTCGAGCACGCCGCCCAGACGAGCGGCATGTCGCAGTACGAACTGCTTACGGGGCTGGGGTCGCGGTTCCGGCGCTACTGGATTTAGGCGGCGTCAGCCGCTTTTCGCGAAAGCGGCAAAGATCGACGACCGGGCACCGCCAGCAATCGGGCGCCCGCGCCTTACAGATGTATCGACCGTGCAGGATCAGCCAGTGATGCGCATGTAAAAGGAACGGTGCCGGCGTCACCTTCTCGAGCTTCAGTTCGACCGCCAGCGGGGTTTTCCCCGGGGCTAGCCCCGTCCGGTTGGCGACCCGAAAAACGTGCGTATCGACAGCAATGGTTGGCTCGCCGAAAGCGATGTTCAGCACCACATTGGCTGTCTTGCGGCCGACTCCGGCCAGCTGTTCGAGCGCATCACGGTCGCGCGGAACCTCACCGCCGTGCCGCTCGATCAGCTGCTGCGCCATCAGCACGAGATTTTTGGCCTTGGTGTTGAACAGGCCGATCGTCTTGATGAATTCGCGAATGCCGTCCTCGCCGAGCGCCAGCATCTTTTCGGGCGTGTCGGCCACGGCGAACAGCTTGCGGGTCGCAATGTTGACGCTGACGTCGGTCGCCTGCGCCGACAGGGCGACCGCGACCACCAGCGTGTAGGGATTGACCCACTCGAGTTCGCCCTTGGGCTCCGGATTGAGCTCGGCCAGCCGCAGGTAGAATTCGGCGACGTCGGCCTTCTTCACAGCGCCTCGACGACGTCGCGCATCGTGTAGAGCCCCGGCTCGCGTCCGTGCAGGAATCGGGCGGCCGCCAAGGCCCCGCGGGCGAAGATCATGCGGTTTTCGGCCCTGTGCGACAGGATCAGGCGCTCTTCGGGTCCGGCAAAGATGACGTCGTGGTCGCCGACCACGGTGCCGCCACGAAGCACCGCGAATCCGACATCGTTCGCGACGCGTTCAAGCCCGCGGCCGCTCCGAGCCTCATCACGCCGGAAGGGGATGTCGCGGCCCCGAGCCGCCGCTTCCCCAAGAGCCAGCGCCGTGCCCGACGGCGCATCCCGCTTCATCCGGTGATGCATCTCCAGCACTTCGATATCCCAATCGGTTCCGAGCACGCGGGCGGCCCGCTCGACCAGTTCGGACAAAAGCGCCACGCCGAGCGAGGTGTTCGCCGCGCGAAGCACCGCGACCGAGCGCCCGGCTTCGGCGAGGCGGCGATCGGCGAAATCGTCGAGCCCGGTGGTGCCCACGAGAATCGGCACGTTGCTCCTAGTCGCGCGGTCGAGCGATCCGGCGAGGGCTTCGGGCGAGGAAAAGTCCACGATCACGTCGCCATGATCGGCGTCGATGCGGAAGCCGCCATCGGCGTCGGCCGCGGCGACGATCGCCTTACCCATCCGGCCGTTCGGCGCGACAAGGCTCAATCGGATGGTCTGCTGGTCTGTCCGCATGGCGCGCACCTTGGCGTCCGCCGGCGGGGGAGGCAACAGCTCAGGCCGGAAGGAAGCGGCTCACTACGTCCTTGGCGAGTCGCGCGGGACGGAGCGAGGTCGCGTCGAGGCAACACCAGGTGCTCTTCACCTCGGCGAGCACTTCCTCGCCGCGGCGGATCACCGTCGTGAACAGCGCGCGCGCACCCTGCACCTTCTCGGCGATCACGTCGGCGACCACCGTATCGTTGAGAAAAGTCGGGCGGCGAAACTCGATCTCGTGCTTCATCGCGACCCACAGGTGGCGAGTGACCGCCTCGGCCGGGGCAACTCCCTCCCAGTAGCGGACGACCGCTTCCTGGACCCACTTGAGGTACACGCTGTTGTTGACGTGCCCCATATGGTCGATGTCGGCAGGGTCGATCCCGATCGGGTGGCGGTACATGGTCTCTTTATCGCTGTTAGAATGGCTGCTGACAACAGTGTAAACAAATAGGTTGAGCAATGGTTGCGGGTGGTCAACGAAACGGACAAGTCTTGCTGGTCCTGACCGGCGCCGGAATCTCGGCCGAAAGCGGTGTCGCCACCTTCCGAGGGCCCGACGGCCTGTGGGAGGGGCACAGGGTCGAGGACGTCGCGACGCCCGAAGCCTATGACCGCGATCCTGCCTTGGTCCACGCCTTCTACGACGCCCGCCGTGCAAAGCTCGAGACTGTGGCGCCGAACCCGGCGCACGCAGCGCTCGCGCGGCTCGAACGCGAATGGTCGGGAGAGTTCCTGCTCGTCACTCAGAACGTCGACGATCTTCACGAGCGTGCCGGCTCGCAGAAGCTCATCCACATGCATGGCGAACTGGCGAGCGGCTGGTGCCTTGCCTGCGACTCGCGCTTCACCTGGGTAGGCGCGATGGGGGAGGGGGCGCGTTGCCCGTCATGCGCGGCAACTGGCAAGGTCCGCCCCGACATCGTCTGGTTCGGCGAAATGCCCTACGCCATGGACCGGATCGAGGATGCGCTCGCCCGCTGCACCCTATTCGCCTCGATCGGAACGTCGGGTGCGGTCTATCCGGCCGCCGGCTTCGTCCAGACCGCCCGCTACGTCGGTGCGCACTGCGTCGAGCTCAATCTCGAGCCGAGCCAGGGCAGCATCTTCTTCCACGAGACCCGCCTCGGCCGCGCGAGCGAGATCATTCCGGCCTGGGTGGACGAAATCCTGGCTCAGTTCGTCCAGTCGAGCCCGATGTCCTTGTAGAGCCCGCGATCCTCGGACCAGCGCGGCGCCACCTTCACGTGAAGAAAGAGGTGGACCTTGCGCCCGAGATGCTCGCCGATCGCCTCGCGTGCCGCCGCCCCGATCGTCTTGAGCTTCGACCCGCCCTTGCCGAGCACGATCGCTTTCTGGCTGTCACGCTCGATCAGGATCTGCTGGTGGATGACCGTGGAGCCGTCCTTGCGCTCTTCCCATTTCTCGGTCTCGACCGCGCTCGCGTAGGGGAGCTCGGCGTGAAGCTGGAGATAGAGTTGCTCGCGGGTCAGTTCGGCCGCCACCATCCGGTCGGTCGCGTCGCTGAGCTGGTCTTCGGGGAAATGCCACGGTCCCTCGGGCATGGATTCTGCCAGATGGCGCTTGAGGTCCGCGACACCGTCGCCGCTGGTCGCCGAGATCATGAAGACCTCTTCTGGTTGCAGCCGGGCACTCAACTCGGTCGCCAGCTTGAGAAGGTCACCCTTGTTGGCGATGTCGACCTTGTTGAGGACCAGGATCTTGGGCTCGGGCCGCCCCTCGATCCCTTCGAGGACCATTTCGGCCCGCTGGCCGATGCTGGCCGCAGCGTCGATCACCAGCACCAGCCGGTCGGCGCTTTCGGCACCCTCCCAGGCCGCTTTGACCATCGCCCGGTCGAGCCGGCGGCGCGGCGCGAAGATTCCCGGCGTGTCGACCAGCAGGATCTGGCTCTTGCCCTCGATCGCAAGGCCCATCAGCCGGGCGCGCGTCGTCTGGGCCTTCGGGCTGACGATCGCCACCTTCTGGCCGACCAGCGCATTCACCAAGGTCGATTTGCCCGCATTGGGGGCGCCGATCACCGCCACCAGGCCGCACCGCTCGCTCAACAGATCATCTCCAGCAAGGCGGTCGCTGCCGCCGTTTCCGCTTCCTGCTTGCTCGCCCCTTCGGCTTCCGCCGCGCCGGCGCCGCCGACGCTGACCTTCACCCGGAAGGTCGGGGCGTGGTGCAGACCGAACTGGCCGAGCAATTCATAGACCGGCGGCTTCAACCCGCGCGCCGCCGACACTTCCTGAAGCAGCGACTTGGGATGCTGCGGCGCCTTCTTCTGATGGTCGAGATAGGCCGCCCAACTTTGCCGGATGACCTTCTCCGCCACGTCCAGCCCACCGTCGAGATAAAGCGCGCCGAGCAAGGCCTCGACCACGTCGCCCACGACATTGTCGCTCAATTGCGCATGATCCTCGCGCGCCTGCTTGCCGAGTCGGATAAGCTTGGGGACCCCCCACTCGCGTCCGACCTCGGCGCAGGTTTCGCGGGCGACCAGCACGTTGTAGCGCCGGCTCATTTTGCCCTCGGGCTCGTCGGGAAAGCGCTCGAACAGCCAGCCCGCGACCACCAGCCCAAGCACCCGGTCGCCGAGGAATTCCAGCCGCTCGTAGCTTTCGCGCGCCGCGCTCCCATGCGTCAGCGCGCGGGTGAAGAGCGCCTGCTGGCGCACCTCGTGCCCGAAGCGCTGGCGGATGAAGGCGACGAGGTCGGCCATCAGTGGCGTTGTCCGATCCGGTCGAAGCGCGCGGCGCTGAACCAGGTCCAGGGCAGCAGCCACTGCGCCGTCCCGTCGGTCGACCAGAAAGTGACCAGCGCGCGTCCGACCAGCCGTTCCGTCGGGACGAAACCCATCCCGCCGAGCGAGGGCGGGATCCGGCTGTCGGCGCTGTCGTCGCGATTGTCGCCCATCACGAACACGCTTCCGGCCGGCACCTTCACCGGACTGAAATCGTCAACGATCGGGTTGTCGGTCTGGTCGAGCACCACATAGCTGCGCCCGCCCGGAAGCGTCTCGCGCCACGCCTTGAACAGGCAATTGCCGCCGACCTCGTTCGGGGTGACCGAGCGGCAGGGGGAGTTGGGGGTCACGGGGATTGCCACCGGCGCGACCGCCTGCCGCGGCACCGGCCGACCATTCAGCACCACTTGGCCGTCGACCGTCGCTACCGTGTCCCCCGGCAGGCCGATCACCCGCTTGATGACGTCATTGCCCTCGGGACCTTGGAAGACAGTCACGTCGCCACGCTCGGGCAGACGCTCGAAAACCTTTCCCGATATCGGCGGAAAGCCGAACAGGAAGCTCGCGCGGCCGTAGCCGTAGGGCCATTTGGCGACCATCAGATAGTCGCCGATGTAGAGGCCCGGCAGCATCGAACCCGACGGGATGCTGAACGGGGCCACGATCAGGCTGCGCAGCACCCAGGCGAACAGCAGCAGCCACAACAGCGACTTGCCGAGCCCGCCGCTCGGCTTCTTCTTGGTGTCCGTGGTCTCGACGATGGCCATATCCCGCGAGCCTTGCGGCGGGCCACGCCCCCGGGTCAAGCGCGGCAGGGTGGAATATGTGGCCCGCATCGCTATGTCGCGGCCATGGCTTCCCCCGCTTTCCTCGCCGATTTCTCCCCCACGCCGCTGACGCGCCTGTTCGAGGAGGATGGCGAGCGGGCGAGCCGCTTCGCCCACGACCTCGCCGGCATCCACATCGACCTGTCGAAGACGCACCTCACCGACTCGCTGGTCGAAAAGCTCGACGCCGCGCCCTATCGCGAGGCGCTCGACCGCCTGTTCGCGGGCGAAGTGGTCAACCCGACCGAAGGCCGTGCGGCCGAGCATCTCGCCGAGCGCGGCACCGGCTCGCCCGACGCGGTCGCGCTCGCCGCCCAGCGCCACATCCGGATGCGCGGGCTGGTCGACGCGATCGAGGCCGGCGCCTTCGGTGACGTCACCGGAATTCTTCACATCGGCATCGGCGGCTCGGCGCTCGGTCCGGCGCTCCTCGTCGACGCTCTCGGCCGGACCGAGAACCGCTTCCGGGTCGAGATCCTGTCGAACATCGACGGCCAGGCGGTCGACGACGCGCTGCGCCGGCTCGATCCCGCCACCACGCTCGTCGCGATTGCGTCCAAGACCTTCACCACCGCCGAGACGCTCCGCAACGCCGATGCGGCGCTGGCCTGGCTCGCCGAGGCCGGGGTGGAGGATCCTTACGGCCGTCTCATCGCGCTCACCGCGGCGCCCGAGAAGGCGGTCGAATTCGGGATCGACGAGACCCGCATCCTGCCCTTCGCGCCGAGCGTCGGCGGCCGTTATTCGCTCTGGTCCTCGATCGGCTTTCCCGCCGCCCTCGCGCTCGGGGTCGAGGCGTTCGGTCAGATGCTTGAAGGCGCCGCAGCGGTCGACGCCCACGTCGCCGAGGCCGAGCCGGGCCGCAACGTGCCGCTCCTCGCGGCAATGTCCGACATCCTCTACAGCCGCCACTTCGGCGCCGAGACCCGCGCGGTCTTCGCCTATGACGAGCGGCTCCGCCTGTTGCCCTCCTATCTGCAGCAGCTCGTGATGGAATCGAACGGCAAGTCAGTGGCCACCGACGGCGCGCCCGTCGATGGGCAGACCTCCGCCATCCTGTGGGGCGGGACCGGAACCGACGCGCAGCATGCCGTCTTCCAGCTTCTCCATCAGGGCACGCATCTCGTGCCGGTCGAGTTCGTCGCGGTCGCCGAAGGCACCGACGAGCAGGACCCCGCGCACCACCGCGAGCTCCTGCTCAACGCCTTCGCGCAGGGCGCCGCGCTGATGACCGGCCGCCATGCCGACGATCCCCACCGCGCCTATCCCGGGAACCGGCCCTCGATCACGATCCTCCTCGAGGACCTCGATCCCGCCAGCCTCGGCGCCCTGCTCGCCTTCTACGAGCATCGCACCTTCGCCGAGGCAGTACTCCTCGGCATCAACCCGTTCGACCAGTTCGGCGTCGAACTCGGCAAGGAGATGGCCCGCGCCATCGACGACCCCGAGGCCCGCGCCGCCTTTGACCCCTCCACGCGTGCCTTGATCGAAAGGGCCGGGCTTTGACCGATTTTGACTTTGACCTGTTCGTCGTCGGCGCCGGCTCCGGCGGTGTCCGGGCCGCACGCATCGCCGCGGCCCACGGCGCCCGGGTCGCCATTGCCGAGGAGCACCGCATCGGCGGGACCTGCGTCATCCGCGGCTGCGTGCCCAAGAAGCTTCTCGTGTACGGCGCCCATTTCGCCGAGGATCTCGACGACGCCGCGATGTTCGGCTGGGACGTGCCCCACAAGCGCTTCGACTGGCTGGTCCTGCGCGACAACGTCCTCGCCGAGGTCAGCCGGATCGAGGGAGCCTACGGGCAGACACTCGGCAGCCACCATGTCACGATCCACAAGTCGCGCGCGGTGCTGACCGGCCCCAACCAGCTTCGCCTCGACGACGGCACCACCGTCACCGCCGGCAAGATCCTCCTCGCCCCCGGCGCGCGCCCGATGCTCCCCGAGATCCCTGGCGTCGAGCATGCCATCACCTCGAACGAGGTCTTCCACCTCGAACGCCTCCCCGAGCGGATCGTGATCGTCGGCGGCGGCTACATCGCCAACGAATTCGCCGGCGTCTTCCACCAGTTCGGCGCGCACGTGACCGTGGTCAACCGCTCGGACACGATCCTGCGCGGCTATGACGAGCAGGTCGTCGATCGCCTCGTGAAGATCAGCCTCGCAAAGGGCATCGATTTCCGGTTCAACTCGACCTTCGATTCGATCGAGCGCCAGGACGACGGCACGCTCCTTTGCCGGATGAACGGCTGCGAGGACATTGTCGCCGACGAAGTGCTGTTCGCGATCGGTCGCGTCCCGAACACCGAGGGACTCGGCCTCGACGAGATCGGAGTGAAGCGCAACGAGCGCGGCGGCATCATCGTCGACGACCAGTTCCGTACCTCGGTCCCGTCGGTCTTCGCGGTGGGCGACGTCACCGACCGGATCCAGCTCACCCCCGTCGCGATCCGCGAGGGCCACGCCTTCGCCGACACCCAGTTCGGCGGCAAGCCGTGCACGGTCGACTATGACAATATCCCGAGCGCGGTCTTCTCGCACCCGCCGATCGGCGCGGTCGGGCTGACCGAGAGCGAAGCGAAGAACAAGCTCGGCGTCATTCGCACCTACACCTCGGACTTCCGCCCGATGAAGAACGTGCTCGCCGGCCGAAACGAGCGCTCGCTCTACAAGCTGGTGGTCGACGAGGGCTCGGATCGCGTCGTCGGCATCCACATGATCGGCCCCGACGCGCCCGAAATCCTCCAGGCCGCCGCGATCGCGGTCAAGGCGCAGCTGACCAAGGCCGACTTCGACGCCACCATCGCGCTCCATCCGAGCATGGCGGAAGAACTGGTCCTGATGCGCTGACGCCCGACCGTTCGTCCCGGGCGAAATCGAGGGGCAGGGTGTCTCGACTTCGCTCGACACGAACGGCTACGTGAGCCCGTGCCCTACGACGCGATCATCATCGGCGCCGGCCATAACGGTCTGGTCTGCAGCTTCTACCTCGCCAGGAAAGGCCTCAAGGTCGCGCTTCTCGAGGCGCAGGCCACAGTCGGCGGCGCCGCTGTCACCGACGAATTCCTGCCCGGCTTCCGCAACAGCGCGGCGAGCTACACCGTCTCGCTCCTCCAGCCCAAGGTCATCCGCGACCTCGAGCTCGAGCGGCACGGCCTGCAGGTCGTCCTGCGCAAGACCGACAACTTTCTCCCCGGTGCGGAGAAGGGCGACTATCTTCTCGGCGGGCGCGGCGGGCTGACCCGCGCCGAGATCGTCCGCCATCACGCCGCCGACGGCCCCGCCTACGACCGCTACATGGCCGAGCTCGAAACGGTCGTCCCGCTCCTCCAGAAGTGGTTGCTGAAAGCTCCGCCCGAAGCCGGCGCAGGACTTGCCGGCCTTCCCAACATCCTCCGCCTCGGCCGCGATCTCGTCGGCCTCTCCACCGACGAGATCCGCATCGTCCACGACTATGCGACCAAGTCGGCGGGCGACATCCTCGACCGTCATTTCACCGGCGATTTCGCCAAGGCTCTGTTCGGCTTCGACGGCGTCGTCGGCAATTTCGCCTCACCCTACACACCGGGCACGGCCTACGTCCTGCTCCACCATCTGTTCGGGGAAGCGGCCGGCGTTCCCGGTGCCTGGGGACACGCCATCGGCGGGATGGGCGCGATCACCCAGGCGATGGCCAAGGCCGCGCGCGAGGTCGGGGTCGACATCGTCCTCAACGCACCCGTCGAGGAAGTCATCGTCGAGAATGGCAGGGCCGTCGGCGTCGTCGCGCAAGGCAAGGCGTGGCGCGCGCCCCAAATCGTCGCCGGCGTCAATCCGCGCCTCCTGTTCGACAAGCTCGTGCCCGAAGGCGCCGTCTTCGAACCCGTCCACCGCCACATGACGCACTGGTCGTGCGAAAGCGCGACCTTCCGAATGAATGTCGCGCTGTCCGAGCTGCCAAGCTTCACGGCGCTGCCGGGCAAGGGCGATCACCTCACCGGCGGGATCATCATCGCGCCCAGCCTCGACTACATGGATCGCGCCTTTGTCGAGGCCAAGCGCGAGGGCTGGTCGCGGCATCCGATCATCGAGCTCCTCATTCCCTCGACCCTCGACAAGTCGCTCGCGCCAAAGGGCAAGCATGTCGCCAGCCTCTTCTGCCAGCATTTCCGCTACCAGCTTCCGGGCGGGCGCAGCTGGGACAAGGCACGCGACAAGGTGGCCGACCACATCATCGCGACCGTCGACAGCTACGCGCCCGGCTTCGCGGCCAGCGTAATCGGTCGCCAGATTCATTCGCCGCTCGACTTGGAGCGCCGCTTCGGCCTCGTCGGCGGCGACATCTTCCACGGCAAGATGGGGCTCGACCAATTGTTCAGCGCGCGGCCGATGATCGGCGCCGCCGACTATCGCATGCCCTTGCCCGGCCTCTACCTTTGCGGGTCGGGCGCGCATCCCGGTGGCGGGGTCACCGGCGCCCCGGGCCATAATGCGGCCCGGGCCGTGCTTGCCGACCGCCGCCCGTGGAAGCGCCGCGCATGAAGCCGCTCGAAGGCATCCGCGTCCTCGATCTCAGCCGCGTGCTGGCCGGACCCTGGTGCACCCAGCTCCTTGCCGACCTCGGCGCCGACGTCATCAAGATCGAGCGTCCGGGGGTCGGCGACGACACCCGCCACTGGGGCCCGCCGTGGTCGGGTGACGGCGACAGCCGCGTCGCCGCCTATTTCCTCGCCTGCAATCGCGGCAAGCGCAGCGCCGCGATCGATCTCGCCCGCGACGAGGGGGCGGCACAGGTCCGCGCGATCGCCGACAAGAGCGACATCGTGGTCGAGAACTTCAAGGTGGGCGCACTCCGCCGCTACGGCCTCGACTCCGCGACCCTTCGCGCCCGCAACCCTCGGCTGGTCTACGCCTCGATCACCGGCTTCGGCCAGGACGGCCCGCGCTCGGGGCAGGCGGGCTACGACTTCATGATCCAGGGGCAGGCCGGCCTGATGAGCATCACCGGCCTTCCCGACGAGGTCGAGAATGGCGGCCCGCTGCGCGCCGGCGTCGCGATCGTCGATCTCTTCACCGGCATGTATACCGCCAGCGCCATCCTCGCCGCGCTGGTCCGGCGGGGGACGACGGGGGAGGGGGCGGTGATCGACAGTGCCCTGTTCGATTGTGGCCTCGCGATGCTCGCCAACCAGGCATCCAACTATCTCGTCAGCGGCCACAGCCCCGGGCGACAGGGCAACAGCCACCCCAATCTCGTGCCCTATCAACCCTTCGTCTGCGCCGACAAAGCGCTGATCATCGCGGTCGGCAACGACCGTCAGTTCGCCGCGCTCGCCAGCCTGCTCGGGCATCCCGAGTGGGCGAGCGATCCCGCCTTCGCCACCAATGCCGCCCGGATCGCGAACCGCGCCGACCTCGTCGCGCGGATCGAGGCGATCACGCGGACCCGGCCGGCGGCGTACTGGTTCGAGGCATGCGAGCGGGCGGGGATTCCGGCCGGCCCGATCAACAGTATCGCGCAGGCGCTCGACGATCCTCAGGCGACCCACCGCGCGATGCTTCGCGAGATGGACGGCATGCGGCTTCTGGGTGGGCCCGTGCGGCTCGACGGGGAGCGGATGGACTCGACCCGCCCGCCGCCGCGGCTGGGCCAGCACACCGCCGAAATATTGGCGGAACTCGGCGCTTCCTGAACCCTTTTGCCTTTATCGAATTTCATCGAAAAGGCCCTTTACCAATGCGCACCCGTCAGCTCGGCAGCAGCGACCTCCACGTTTCCGAAATCTCGCTCGGCTCGTGGCTGACCTACGGGGTCGGGGTCGAGGCGGAGGCCGCGCGGCGCTGCCTCGACGCGGCCTTCGACGCGGGGATCAACTTCATCGACACCGCCAACGTCTATGGCGGCGGCGCGGCGGAAAGCTTCCTCGGCGAGGCGCTCGCCGACCGGCCACGTGACAGCTATGTGCTTGCGACCAAGCTGTTCTTCCCGATGTCCGACACCGACAAGGGGCTGTCGCGGGCGCAGGTGCTGAAGCAGATCGACGCGTCGCTGAGCCGCCTCAAGACGACCCACGTCGACCTCTACCAATGCCACCGCTACGACTTCGACACGCCGCTCGAAGAGACGATGGAGGCGCTGACCGAGGTCGTCCGGGCGGGCAAGGCACGCTACATCGGCTTTTCCGAATGGCCGGCCGACCGGATCAAGGCGGCGATCGAGATGGCGGGGGTCGAGAAGTTCGTCTCGAGCCAGCCGCAATATTCGCTGCTTCACCGCGATCCCGAGGACGAGGTCATCCCGCTGTGCGCCGCGAACGGGATCAGCCAGATCGTCTGGTCGCCGCTCGGCCAGGGCGTGCTGACCGGCAAGTACAAGCCGGGCGAGGCGCCGCCGGAAGGCAGCCGCGCCAAGAGCGACGAGATGGGCGGCTACATCAAGGGACTGATGACGCCGGCGATCCTGCAGGCGGTGCAGGACCTCAAGCCGCTCGCCGAGGAGGCGGGGCTCAGCCTGACCCAGTTCGCGCTCGCCTGGGTGCTGCGCGAGCCCAATGTCGCCTCGGCGATCATCGGGGCGAGCCGGCCCGAGCAGGTCCATGAAAATGCCGCGGCGTCGGACGCCAAGGTCGATCCCGAATTATTTGCGCGGGCCGAGAAGATCGTCGGCGAGGCGCGGGCGAAATAGGCGGATCTTCTCGATCATCACGCATATCGCGCATGGTGCGGGGGTGTTTAAGAGGTTGGAGAGAGCAGGGTTGCGAACCGTCCGGGTTAGTTTGACGACGCAAATCCTACATTGCAAGCCTCAGACCTCGTCGGTCTGCCCGTATTTGGTCTCGATGAAGCGGCCCTGCGTGGCGAAGGCGTCGAGGTCGCGCCGGGCGAGGCGCTCGTTGACCTCGCCCAATGCCGTCCGGCTGGCCTGGAGGCCCTCGATCAGGCGCTGGTCGACGGTCTTGCCCTCGCCGTCGACCTCGCTCCGATAGGCGGCGGGCACGTTGGCATAGCGTTCGATCAGGCCAGGGAGATGGACGCTCATCAACCGGCGGGCTTCCTGCGCGTCGGGATCGAGCGTGTCGGTCCGCTCGAGTGTCTGGCGAAGCGTGCCGAGCTGGCTGGTGATCCCGTCGACCACGGTCTGGGCGGGGGCGGGGAGCGCGCGGCGGGTGCGGTAGAGGAAGCTGTCGAAGCGCTGGACCATCTCGCCGTTGGGGACGTCGGTCGGCACGCTCGGGATCGACGGTTCGCCGCCGCCCGCGCTCCAGTAGTAGGTCGCGACCACCACTGCGGCCGCCAGCAGCAGCGCCGCGAGGAAGCCGAACATGCCGATCGGCATCACGAGGCCGACGCCGATGGTGATGGCAGCCACCGCGACCATCGCCACGACGACGTTCCGCGCGACCCGTCCGGCCTGCGCGGTCTTGCGCTGCCGCTCGCGCCGGGCCTGCTGGGCCACGGGGCCCTGCTTCTCGTCGATCACCGTCATGACCCGGTCGAACCGGGCCAGCGCCTTCGAGACCTTGTCGTTCGTCTCGGTCACTTCACGTCGAGCGGGGTAAAGGCCGGCGCCGCCTCGAGCTTGGCCTGGTTGGCACCCTCGGCGCGAGCGATGTAGCCGCGGCTCTTCTCGACCTCGTTCCCGAGCGTATTGACCGTCTGCTTCATGTTCTCGAGCGCCTTCAATTTGAAGCTGTCGATCGAGTCCATCGTGTCATAGATGTTCTGGAAGGCGCGCTGCAGCGTCTCGAGGGGAATCGTCGAGCTCGCCGCCTGCTCGTGGATCGCGGCCGACTGCGTCTTCAAGAGGGTGCCGGTCGAATCGATCATGTTGGCGGTGGTGGTGTTGAGTGCGCCGACCTGCTCGAGCACGAGCTTCTGGTTGGTCAGCGCCTGCGCGACCGTGACGGCGGTGCGGAGCGCCGCGACCGTGGTGGTCGAGGCGCGGTCGACACCCTTCACCAGCTCGACGTTGTTCTTCTTGACGATGTCGAGCGCGAGATAGCCCTGCACGGTGACCGCCATCTGGGTGAGGAGGTCGGTGGTGCGCTGGCGGGTGTAGAAGAGCGCGGTCTCGCGGATCGCCTTGGCCTTGGCCGGCTCGGTCGCGTCGAGTTCGGCGGCCTTCTCCTCGAGCTTGGCGTCGAGCGCCTTCGAGATGTGGATCATCTGCTCGAGCTTGTGCATCGTCTTCCACAGGTTCGACCGCTCGGTGTCGATCGCTGCATTGTCCATCAGCAGCTCGTCCTTGCCGCTCTGCAGGCGGGCGAGGATCGCGCTGATGTGGCTCTGCGCGCTCTGATACTGGCGGAAGTAGCCCTTCACCGACTTGCCGAAGGGGATGAGCCCGAACAGCTTGCGGCCCGGCGAGAGCGCGCCGTTGCGCTTGGGATCGAGCTCCTCGACCGTGGTGCGCAGCTGGGTGAGGTCGGCGCCGATGCCGGTGTCGCTGTCGATCGCCTTGACCGGACGGTCGAGAAAACGGTTCGACGCGCCGGCGGCCTCGGAAATCTCCTTGCGGCCCATGGCGGTGAGCTGGTCGACCTTCTTGCCGAATTCGGGGCTGTTGCTGTCGAGCGCCACAAGCTCGTCGACGAAGGTATCGACCTTGGTTTCGAGCTGGGTACGCTCGGCGTCCTTCAGCGGCACGAGCCCGGCGGCCTCCTGCGGCATGACCGGCTGCAGCACGTCGGGTGCCTCAAGCTTGAGCTTGGTCGCGGTCGTCGTCTCGGATGCAGTGGTCGCCATCGAAATCATTCCCCTTCTCGGTCGCCAACATGGCGGGGGTGCCATGAACGCGCAAGAAGCTGGGGTGTTTTATAGGAATAGCACAGTGGTGCTGCAAGCGGTGGGCGGCGTCAACACGGCGTTAACCCTGCTTCCAAGCAATTCGCTCACCTTGTTGGGGCTAGAGCCGGCTTCGAGAACATGATTTCGCGAGGCGTTTGAGATGCTGCGATTGCTGAAAAAGCTCCGGCGCAACGAGCGCGGCAACGTGCTGATCGTGGTTGCCGCGGCCATTCCCCTGCTGGTGGGCTCGGCCGGCCTGGCCGTGGACACCATCCAGTGGGCGCTGTGGAAGCGCCAGCTGCAGCGCGCCGCGGACTCGGCCGCAATGGCGGGCGTCTACACGCGCATCGCCGCCAATGGCGACGCGAGCGGCGTCAGTGCCGCCGTGACGCAGGACCTCGCGCTCAACCAGAAGACCGGCATCACGCTCAAGAACGCGGCCGAGATCGATACCAGCATGGCGGACACGTCGACCATGACCAACCAGGTTAAGGTAACCCTGGCGATCCAGAAGCCGCTGACCTTTAGCTCGGTCTACATGACCTTCACGCCGACGATCACCGCCACCTCGACGGCCGCGGGCGTGATCACCTCGGGCGGCGAATTCTGCGTCATCGGCCTCGACCGGCGGACGAGCATCACCGGCATCAACATCCAGGGCTCGACCACGCTCGACATGGGCAAGTGCTCGCTGATCGCCAATTCGGCCAACCCGACCGCGGCCGCGACCAACACCGGTGTCGGCTCGACCGTCATCGCCAAGCGGCTTGCCGCGGCGGGCGGCATCGCCAAGTCGGCCAAGTGGACCGTCGAGGGCTACGATCCCTACAGCCCGCCGATCGCGGATCCGTATGCGTCGGCGCCGATGCCATCGAGCTCGAGCCAGTGCACCAGGACCATCTCGATCCCGAAGCAGCAGAACCAGTATCCGCTCGACCGATCGACCATCGACAAAAAGGGCGACATCGTCTGCGTCACCGGCGGGATGGACATCGGCGGAAAACTGACCCTCGGTTCGGCAACCTACGTGCTGACCGACGGCGGCGACCTGAACATGAATTCCTCGGGGACCGAATTGAACTGCACGAGCTGCAGCTTCCTCCTGACGAATTTCAGCGACCCGACCGCTTCCGGCAACATCAAGCTGACCGGCGGCAAGATCAACGTTACCGCGCCAAGCGCCGATGGCGAGACCTACAAGGGCATTGCCTTCTACCAGGATCGCCGCGCGACCGACGGCAGCAATGCCAACTTCCAGAACCGCGTGACCGGCAACGACGGGTCGATGGTGACCGGCGCGATCTACACGCCGAACCGCTTCCTCCTCTATAACGGTGCGTCGAGCGTGACCTCGGGACCGGCCTGCGTGCAGATCATCGGCAAGCGCGTCGAGTTCAGCGGCAACAGCAAGATCAAGTTGAGCAGCGAATGCACCGGGTCGGGCCTGAACCCGATCGGCAGCAATGCCGTGAAGGTGAGGCTGGTCGCATGATCGGGCGCCTTCGCCACTTCCTCCGCGACGAGGGCGGTGCGGCGGTCGTCGAGCTGGCGCTGTGCACCACCATGTTCTCGGTGATGATCGCCGGCGTCGCGGACATGAGCAGTGCCTACAGCCGCAAGCTCGCGCTCGAGCAGGCGGTGCAGCGCGCGCTCGAGAAGCAGATGCAGACGACCGCGGACGACCTGCCCGAGGCGACGATCAAGTCCGAGGCGGTGCTCCAGGCCGGTGGCGGGCTGACCGAGGACCAGGTGACGGTGACGCGCACCCGCTATTGCAACGGGGTCGCGCAGAGCACCTACGCCGGCGGCTGCGGCACCCAGACCCGCACGCGCTACCTCAACGTCAAGGTCTACGACGACTATTCGCCGATCCTGCCGGCGATCAAGTTCGGCCCGGTGACGAGTGACGGCAAGTATCGCGTCGGCGCCGAAGCGGGAGTGCGGATCGAATGAACCTGCTTCGCAAGCTCCGGCGCGACGAGGGCGCGGCGACCGTGATCGAATTCGCGGTGGCGCTGCCGACGCTCGTCGTGATGCTGTTCATGATCTATCAGATGGGGCTGCTGTTCCGGGCCAATTCGGGTATCCAGCACGCGCTGGGCCAAGGGGCCCGGCAGGCGACGTTGTGGCCGACCCCGAGCACGACCACGATCAAGCAGAAGATGCAGGACAGCGTCTACGGCATCGGTCCGGGGACGTTCACGATCAGCGAGCCCGACGTCAAATATGACGACACGGCCAAGGCGACCTATTGGGACCTCACCGTGACCTATACGCAGGCCACCAGCCTGATCGTCTATCCGGGCCCCAACGTCACGATCACCAAGTCCAAGCGGGTCTGGGTCGCGAGCTGAGCGCCTAGCGGCCCCGCGCCGCGAAGAAGGCCATGATCTGTTGGCGGACCTCGTCGGAGGTCAGGCGCTCGGAGAAATGGCCGTTCTCCCAGTCCATCCGCTCGAGCACCTCGTCGTGCGCGGTACCGCGCAGCAGCCGCTGGGTGAGGCGAAGCGCCTGCGGGGGGCGGGCGAGGAGGGTCTGGACGACGGCGGCGAGCGTCTCGTCGAGGGTCTCGGCCGAGGCGCGGTGGGTGACGAGGCCGAAGCGCTCCGCTTCCTCGACCCCGAACGCCTCGCCCAGCAGCAGATATTTGGCCGCGAGCTGGCGGCCCGCCATGCGCGGGAGGATCAGCGAACTCGCCGCCTCGGGGACGAGGCCGAGCTCGGTGAAGGGCATCTTGAAACGGGTGCCGTCAGCGGCGACGACGAGGTCGCAGTGGAACAGCATGGTGGTGCCGATGCCGATGGCATTGCCGTGGACCGCCGCGACCAGCGGGACCCGGTTGGTCGCTAGCGCCTTCAGGAGCCGCCAGACCGGGATGTCGGTCTGCCCGTCCTGCGGCATCTCGGCCATGAAGTCGGCGAGGTCGTTGCCGCCGGTGAAATCGACGCCCGCGCCCTCAAGCGTGATGACGCGAATGCTCTCGTCGTCCTGCGCCGAGGCGACCGCATCGGCCATGGCGGCATACATGGCGACGGTGATCGCGTTGCGCCGCTCGGGCCGGTTGAGGAGGATCCGGAGCTGCGCGCCGCGGCGCTCGACGAGAACGTGGGTTGTCATGGACGCTGTTGTGCCGTGCCGCTAAGCGGAGGGCAACCGTAGCCCCAAGGACATGTGCACCCCATGAAGTTCTTCGCCGACACCGCCGACATCGCCGACATCCGCGAGCTGATGGACACGGGCCTCCTCGACGGGGTGACCACCAATCCGAGCCTGGTGAAGAAGTCGGGCGGCGATTTCATCGAGACCGTGACCGAAATCGCGAAGATCTGCCCGGGTCCGGTCTCGGCCGAGGTGGTCGCGCTCGACCATGCCGAGATGATGCGCGAGGCCGAGGTCCTGCGGAAGATCGCCGACAACATCACGATCAAGGTGCCGCTGACGCTCGACGGCCTCAAGACCTGCAAGGCGCTGACCAGCGACGGCACGATGGTCAACGTGACCCTGTGCTTCTCGGCCAACCAGGCGCTGCTCGCGGCCAAGGCGGGGGCGAGCTTCGTGTCGCCGTTCGTCGGCCGCCACGACGACGTCGGCTATCCGGGGATGGAACTGATCGCCGACATCCGGATGATCTACGACAATTACGACTTCGGCACCGAGATCCTGGTGGCGAGCGTCCGCAACCCGATCCACGTCCACGAGAGCGCCAAGCTCGGCGCCGACGTGATGACCGCGCCGCCGTCGGTCATCAAGCAGCTGTTCAACCACCCGCTGACCGACAAGGGCATCGCCGCCTTCCTCAAGGACTGGGAAGCGACCGGCCAGAAGATCGGCTGACGATCCGGAGGCCACTGGACGTTAACCCTTTGGCTTATACAATTGCTGGCATGGGACAGATCCTCTCCTTCGAGGACCATGCGCTGGCACGTTTGCGGGCGCGGGCCGAGGCCGCCGAGGAGGCGCGTGAAGACTTGCTCGCCTTCGCCCGCGGCCAGTCGGGGGCGGTCGCGGCGATCCACCGCGCGGTGCTCGCCGCGATGGAAGCGACCGACTTCGACCACCTCCTCCACATCGTTGTGCAGGAATGGCCGCTGATCCTCGGCCTCGACGCGGTCGCGCTGGGGCTGATCGTCGGGGAGCGCGGCTTCCGGATCGACAGTTCGGGCGTCCAGCATTGTGAGGCGGCGCTGCTCCGGCAGTGGATCGCGGGCGAGGAGCCGGTGGAATTGCGGACGGTCGAGCGGGGCCATGCGCTGTTCGGGCCGGCGTCGGACCTGATCGGGGCCGAGGCGCTGATCCGGATGCCCGACGCCATTCCCGAGGCGGTGCTGATGCTCGGCCAGCGCGGGAGCGAGCCGCTCGACGGGCGTCACGGCTCGGAACTGCTGCTGTTCCTCGGCGCGACGCTTGGCGCTATCCTGCGCCGGTGGACGCTCAACCCCTGACCGACGCGCGGGCGCTCGCCGCCCGCTTCGACCATCACCTGCGTCTCGAGCGGCGGAGCAGCCCGCATACGGCGCGCGCCTATGTCGCGACCGCGCACCGGTTGCTCGAATTCCTCGGCGTGCATCGCGGCGAGGTCGCCACCCCGGCCGCGCTGCTGACGCTTCCGGCGGTGGACCTGCGCGCCTTCCTCGCCCAGCGGCGCGGCGAGGGGCTGGGCCCGTCGGCCGCCGCGCGCGAAATGTCGGCGGTGCGCGCGTTCCTGAAGTTCGCCGCCGAGCAGCAGGGGGCGCCCCCGGCGCTGCCGCGCGTGCAGGCGCCGAAGCGCCCGCGTACCCTGCCACGCCCCGCCTCGCCCGAAGACGCGGTCGCGCTGGCCGAGGAGACGGGCGCGCTGGCGCACCAGCCGTGGATCGCGGCGCGCGACACGGCGCTCCTCCTGCTGCTCTACGGGTCGGGCCTGCGGATCAGCGAGGCGCTGGCGCTTGCCGCGAGCGCGCATCCGCTCGGGAGCACGGTCCGGGTGACCGGCAAGCGGGGTAAGACGCGGGTGGTGCCGGTGCTGCCGATGGTGGCGACGGCGGTGGCCGATTATGTCGCGCAATGTCCCTGGCCGCTGGACAAGCAGGAGCCCTTGTTCCGCGGCGCCCGGGGCGGGCCGCTCAGCGCCGACGTGGTCCGGCGGGCGGTGGCGGCGGCGCGGCGGACGCTCGGGCTCGACGACAAGCTGACGCCGCATGCGCTTCGCCACAGTTTCGCGACGCATCTCTTGGCGGGCGGAGCGGACTTGCGGACGCTGCAGGAACTGCTCGGCCATGCGAGCCTGTCCTCGACCCAGATCTACACCGCGGTCGATGCGGCGCACCTGCTCGACGTCTATCGGCATGCGCATCCGCGGGCGTGAGTTCGGGGGGCGGGGGACTGTCGAGGCGGTCGGCTTGGTGTGGGGATTAACCGCCGCCTCGACATGAAAGGGAGTGCGGCCCGGCCGCTTAACAAGGCGCTAAATAACTGAAATGGATAAAGATCGCCGCTGATTTGCGGTGACAATTATGCCCATCTCGGATCAGTTTGCCGGGCGAAACCGGATCACGCGCCACAGATAGCCGAGCACCATCGTCGCCAGGATCGCGTTGCTGATCGGCCCGATCCAGTCGTCGACCTCGTTGAAGCGCTCGCGCAGCATGAAGCCGGCATAGGCGAGCGCGGCGGTCCAGCCGGCGGTGCCGATGGTCGAGGCGATGAAGAAGGTCTTGAAGCGCATCTTGAGGAGCCCGGCCGGGACCGAGACAAGGCTCCGCACCGTCGGCAGCATCCGGCCGAGGAAGACGAAGAAGGTGCCGTTCGCACGGAACCAGCGCTCGGCGCGCTGCACTTCGGCCCAGTCCATGGTCAGCCAGCGACCGTAGCGGTCGATGAAGGGCTTCAACCGGATGATCCCGAGTGCGCGGGCGGCAAGATACCACACGATGTTCCCGAGCATCGCGCCGGCGGTGCCCGAGGCGATCGCCCAGCCGAGGCTCATCTGCCCCTTGGCCGCGGCGACGCCCGAGACGGACATGATCACTTCCGACGGGATCGGCGGGAAGATCGTCTCGAGGAACATGAGAAAGGCGACGCCGAGATAGCCCGACTGCTCGATCATCCGGACGACCCAGTCACCCACGTTGGCCGACCTTCTCGATGGCGTCCCAGATCAGGCCCGCGCTGTTGATGTCTTCGAACCTGTCGAGCGCGACGAGGCCGGTGGGTGAGGTGACGTTGATCTCGGTCAGCATGCCGCCGATGACGTCGATCCCGACGAACAGGAGGCCGCGGCGGCGAAGCTCTGGCCCGAGCGCGGCGCAGATCTCGCGCTCGCGCTCGCTGAGCGCGGTCTGGTGCGCCGAACCGCCGGCGGCGAGATTGGAGCGGATTTCGCCCTTGCCCGGCACGCGGTTGATTCCGCCGATCGGCTCGCCGTCGACGAGGATGATGCGCTTGTCCCCTTCGCTGACCGCCGGAAGGAAGGCCTGGGCAATGAACGGCTCGCGCCAGGTCTCCGAAAAGAGCTCGGCGAGCGCGCGCAGGTTGGAGCCGTCGCGGCCGATGCGGAACACCGCGGCGCCGGCGTTGCCGTGGAGCGGCTTCAAGACGATCTCGCCATGCTTCTCGTGGAAGGCGGTGAGCTCGGCCATGTCGCGGGTGATCAGCGTCGGCGGCATGAAGCGCGCGAAGTCGAGCACGAACATCTTCTCGGGCGCGCTGCGGACGTTGGCGGGGTCGTTGACCACCAGCGTCTTGCCTTCGAGCCGCTCGAGCAGGTGCGCGGCGGTGATGTAGGCGATGTCGAACGGCGGATCCTGCCGCATCAGGACGACGTCGATGTCGGCCTCGAGGTCGATCGGCGCCGGGTCCTGCGCCGAATAATGGTCGCCCTCGACCCGCTGCACGCGGATCTCGCGGGCGAGCGCCCGGAGCCGGCCGTCCTCGTAGGTCAGCTGGTCGGCGGCGTAATGGAACAGGCGGTGCCCGCGCGCCTGCGCTTCGAGCATCAGGGCGAAGGTCGAATCGCCCGCGATATTGATCTGTTCGAGCGGATCCATCTGGACCGCGACGGCGAGGGTCATGAAAGCTCCCGGGAATTCTGGTCAACGCCCTTAGTCGCCGCCTGCTCCGCTGTCATCCGTGCCACACGTCGACGAGATGGCGCGGCGCGCGCCACGGCACGATGAAGATGGCGTCGATCCGGACCGTCTCGGCGTCGCCCTGGAAGCGCGGCAGGAGCAGGGCGGCGGCATCGGCGACGCGGCGGAGGCGGTGGCGGTCGAGCGACCAGTCGGCGGCCTCGTCGGTCGCGCGGGCCTTGACCTCGACGAAGGCGAGAACCTTGCCCCGGCGCGCGACGAGGTCGACCTCGCCGACCTTGGTCTTCACGCGGGTGCCGAGGATCGACCAGCCCTTGAGGCGCAGAAAGGTCGCGGCGACCGCCTCGGCCTGACGACCGCGGCGCTCGGCCGTGGCCCGGTCAGCGCGCGACGGGGGTCTCCGGCTTGGGGCAGCGCAGGTAAAGCGTCGAGGGGCCGAGCGCGGGGACGATCCGCATCCGGTCCTCGGACAGGCGGACGAGCTTGCTGGCGACCGGTTCGCCGGCCTTTTCCTCGTCGCCGCCGCCTTCGGCATAAGCGGTCGGCTGCTGGACGAGCTGGCCGTTCCTGACCGCCCATTCGCCCATGGCTTCGCCATGGAGGTAATGGCCGTCGGACTGGAAGAAGAGCGCGGTGAAGGCGGCGCAGCCTTCCATCTGGTCGCCCTTGTCCTGGTCGGACACCCACAGGCCGCGTAGCCAGTCTTCGCTGGGCGCGACGGTGGCGACGCGGGTGGCGGCGGGGCGGGGCTTGGCCGGCGCCTTGCCATGGTGGGTCGGGGCGGCAGCGAGCATGAGAGCGGTAAGAATGATCATTTCGCGAGCTCTAACGCCCGATCGTAGACGAGTTTCCGTTTGATCCCAAGTTGAAGCGCCACTGTTGCCGCGGCGCGACTCGGGCTCTCGCCGGACTCGAGCGCCTGGCGGAGCGCCGCGTCCATTTCCTCGGGGCCGGGCGCGGCGGCAGCAGCCGGCGGGCCGACCACGACCACGATCTCGCCCTTGGGGGAAAGCGACGCGTAGCGCGCGGCGAGCTCGGCCAGCGTGCCGGTGACGCATTCCTCGTGAAGCTTGGTCAGTTCGCGCGCGACGGCGGCGTCGCGGGGACCGAGCTGGGCGGCGAGCGCGGCGAGGCTGGCGCCGAGGCGTGGGCCGCTTTCGTAGAAGATCAGGCTGGCGCGGATCGCGGCGATCTCGGCGATGGCGTCGGCGCGCGCCTTTTCCTTGGGCGGGAGGAAGCCGACGAACAGGAAGCGGTCGGTGGGCAGGCCCGCGAGCGTCAGCGCGGCGACCGCGGCGCAGGGGCCGGGAATGGTGAAGACCTCGTGGCCGGCGGCACGGGCCTCGCGGACGAGCTTGTAGCCGGGGTCGCTGATGAGCGGGGTCCCGGCATCGCTGACCAGCGCGATCGCCTCGGTGCCGAGGCGGGCGACCACGGCCTCGCGGTCGGCGGCGTCGCTATGGTCGTTGTAGGTCCGCATGGGCACGGCGGCGCCGGCATGCTGGAGGAGGCGGGCCGAGACGCGCTTGTCCTCGGCCAGCACCAGCGCGGCCCCGCGCAGGACCTCGGCGGCGCGCGGGCTCAGGTCCCCGAGATTGCCGATCGGGGTGGCGACGATGTAGAGGCCGGGTGGCGGGGGCGTGGACATGGACATGGGAAGCTCGAACGTCATGGCATTCTCGCTCGGGGCCGCACAAGGGCGGCGTTGGTTTGTTCTCGGGATCGCGGCGACGCTGCTTGCCTCCTGCGCGACCGGGCCACGGCCGGGACCAGGGCCGATCGATGGCGGGCGGACCAATCGTGTGGCGGTGCTGGTGCCATTGTCAGGACCCGATGCGGCCGTCGGCCGCGCACTTGGGCAGGCCGCGCGACTGGCGATGTTCGACACCGGCAGCAAGGCGTTCGAACTGACCGTCTACGATACCGGCGAGGCAGGCGCGGTCGCCGCGGCGAACCGCGCGCTTGGCGCGGGCAACGACCTCATCCTCGGGCCGCTTCGGGCCGACGACGTGCGCGCGGTGGCCCCGCTCACCCAGCGGGCGCGCGTGCCGGTGATCGCGTTCAGCAACGACGCCGATATTGCCGCCTCGGGCGTCTATGTGCTCGGGTTCACGCCGAGCCAGGCGGTGGCGCGGGTGGTCGGGCAGGCCGCCGCGACGGGTTCACGGCGATTCGCGGCGGTGGTGCCGGCCTCGACCTATGGCCAGCGTTCGGCCCGGGCGATGTCGGTGGCGGTGCAGCGTGCCGGCGGCCAGGTGGTCGGGGTCGAGACCTACGACCGGCCGGAGAATGCCAGGGCGGCGGCGCAGCGGCTCGCGAGCCGCGGCTATGATGCCGTGCTGCTGGCGGACAGCGGGCGGCCGGTAGCGCTCGCGGCGCAGGGCGTTCGGCCGGGGGCGCGGATCCTCGGGACCGAGCTGTGGGCCTCGGCCAATCTCGGCAGCGTGCCGCGGCTGCGGGGCGCCTGGTATGCCGCGCCGACGCAGGGACAGTGGGGGCAGTTCGTCGGGCGCTACAAGGCGCGCTATTCCGGCCAGACCCCGCCGCGGATCGCGAGCCTCGGCTATGACGCGGTGCTGCTGGGCGTGCGCGCGGCGCGCGGCTGGCAGCCGGGGCGGCGCTTCCCGCTTGGGGCGATCGACGACCGCGAAGGCTTTGCCGGGGTCGACGGCATCTTCCGCTTCGGCCCCGACAATGTCGCCGAGCGCGCCTTCGAGGTGCGCCAGGTGACCGCCGGCGGGTCCTCGCTCGTGAGCCCCGCGCCGACCAGGTTCTGAGTCTCCGCACCGGCGCAAAAAGCGCTGGAAATCGCCCCGCGACCGAGTCATCCTGCTGTCACAGTTCACAGTGGGAGCGGGGGAAATGCTTTCGTTGTTGGTTGGGCTCGCCGCGGTCGCGGCCCCGGTGGATAGCGGCGCGCAACGGAAGGCGTTCGTCGCCTGCCTCAGGACCGTCGTCACCAAGGCACAGGAAGAGAAGAAGGCGTCGGGCGATTTCGACGGCATGGCCAAGGCGACCTGCGCCGCACAGATGAGCGCGTTCCGCAATGCGCTGGTCTCGGTCGACGTCGGCAACGGCCGGCCGCGCAAGCCGGCGGAGAGCGACGCCGACGCACAGATCGCCGACTATATGTCGACCTATGCGGAGCGGGTCTCGGCCGGGGGCTGAGGGTCGGCGATCAGCCCGAGGATCGTGTCGAGAAGGAGGCGGCCGGCCTCGGTCGTCCTGAGGCGGCGGCCATTGCGGACGAGGTGGCCGCTCGCGATCAATCGGGCGACCGCCTTGTCGTCGAGCAGGCGGGCGAGGCCGAAGCGCTCGGCGATCGCTAGCGGGTCGATCCCCTCGGCGAGGCGAAGTCCCATGACCAGCGCCTCGTCGGCGGCCTCGATCGGTGACAGGGGCGCTTCCTCGACCATGCCGTGGCCGTTGCGGGCCAGCCCGGCGAGATAGTTTTCGGGCTTGCGGTGGCGAACGGTGCGGAGCCCCGAGCGGCGACCGTGCGCGCCCGGCCCGATCCCGGCATAGTCGCCGTAGCGCCAGTAAGTGAGGTTGTGGCGGCTTTCTTGGCCCGCCCGCGCGTGGTTGCTGATCTCGTAGGCGGGAATGCCCGCGGCAGCGGTGCGCTCAGCGGTCAGCTCGAACAGGTCGGCCGCCGCCTCGGTGTCGAGCGGCGCGAACTTGCCCGCGGCATGGAGCGCGGCGAAGCGCGTGCCGGGTTCGATCGTCAGCTGGTAGAGCGAGAGGTGGCCGGTGCCGAAGCCGAGGGCGCGGGCGAGCATCGCGTCCCAGGCCTCGGGCGTCTGGCCGGGCAGCGCATAGATGAGGTCGAAGGAAACGCGCCCGAACTGCCGCTGCGCGACGTCGAGTGCGCCGAGGCCCTCATCGACCGAATGCGCGCGGCCGAGGAAGGCGAGGGCCCGGTCGTCGAGGCTCTGGAGTCCGAGGCTGAGGCGGTTGACGCCGGCGGCGGCGAGGTCGGCGAAGCGCGCGGCCTCGACCGATGAGGGGTTTGCCTCGAGCGTGATCTCGAGGTCGTCGGCCGCGGGCCAGAGCTTGCCGGCCTCCTCGATGAGCGCGGCGGCGGTGCCGGGGTCCATCAGCGAGGGCGTTCCTCCGCCGAAGAAGATGCTGGTCAGCCGGCGGTCCGGAAGGAGCGCGGCCTCATGGCGCAGATCGGCGAGGAGCGCGGCGCGCCAGTCCTGCTGGTCGACGCTCTCGCGGACGTGACTGTTGAAGTCGCAATAAGGGCATTTGCTGACGCAGAACGGCCAGTGGATGTAGAGGGCGAGATCGCCCTTCGCGCCCGCATCGTTCGTGCTGAGCGACGTCGAAGCACGCTCGGGCAAGCGACCTTCGACGTCGCGCGTCGCGCTGCGCTCAGGACGAACGAGACTGGTCAAGGAAATGTACCAGCTGCTCGAACGCTTTCGCGCGGTGGCTCATGGCGTGCTTGGCCTCGGGCTCCATCTCGCCGAAGGTCTGCTCGTGGCCGTGGGGGACGAAGACGGGGTCGTAGCCGAAGCCATTGGCTCCGCGCGGGGGCCAGACGAGGTGGCCGAAGACCTTGCCCTCGAAGCTCTCGGTGCGGCCGTCGGGCCAGGCGAGCGTCAAAGCGCAGGTGAAATGCGCGTCGCGGCCCGCCTCGGGACCGGCGTCTGAAAGAGCCTTTTCGACCCGCTCCATGGCGAAACCGAAGTCGCGCTTGCCGGTCTCGTCCTCGGCCCAGCGGGCGGAGTGGATCCCGGGCTCGCCGTGAAGCGCGTCGACGCTGAGGCCGCTGTCGTCGGACAAAGCGGGAAGGCCGGTTTGGTCGGCGGCGGCGCGGGCCTTCAGCTCGGCATTGGCGACGAAGCTGGTGCCGGTCTCCTCGGGCTCGGGGAGGTCGAGTTCGGCGGCGCCGACGCATTCGATCCCGAACGGAGCGACGAGCGCGCGGATTTCGCGCAGCTTGCCGGCGTTGTGCGTCGCGATGACGAGGCGAGGCCCGACCGCGTTCACCGGCCGGTGGCCTTGCGCTGCGCCTCGAAGATCTGGTCGCAGCCGATCCGCGCGAGGCGGAGCAGGCGAAGCAGGCCCTCTTCGTCGAAGGTCGCGCCCTCGGCGGTCAGCTGCGCTTCGCAGATCGCGCCATCCGACGTCAGGACGAAATTGCCGTCGCTCCCGGCGTTCGAATCCTCGATGTAGTCGAGGTCGAGCACCGCGGTGCCGTCGTGGAAGCCGCAGCTCACCGCCGCGACCTGGGTGCGGATCGGGTCGGCCGAGAGCTTGCCCATGATCCCGTCGACCGCGAGGCGAAGCGCGACCCAGGCGCCCGAAATGGCGGCGGTGCGGGTGCCGCCGTCGGCCTGGATGACATCGCAATCGAGGACGATCTGGCGCTCGCCGAGAAGCGACAGGTCGGTGACGGCGCGCAGTGAGCGGCCGATCAGGCGCTGGATTTCCTGGGTGCGGCCCGACTGCTTGCCCTTGGCCGCCTCACGCGCGCCGCGGGTGTGGGTGGCGCGCGGCAGCATGCCATATTCGGCGGTGACCCAGCCCTGGCCCTTGCCGCGCAGGAACGGCGGGACCTTCTCCTCGAGGCTGGCGGTGACCAGCACGCGGGTGTCGCCGAAGCTGACGAGGCACGAGCCTTCGGCATGCTTGGTGAAGCCGGCTTCGAAGCGAAGTTCGCGCATCTGGTCGGGGGCGCGGCCGCTGGGGCGCATGGGTCTGTTCTCCTGATTGATTTGCGATGCCCCTTACCCGCTGGTCCCGAGCGAAGTCGAGGGACCGTGTCTCGACCTCGCTCGACACTAACGGATTGAGAGAGGGGATCACCCGACCTACATCACCCTCATGCAGCCACCGCTCCCCGAACTGACCGACCGCATGCGCTCGATCTTCGGCACGGTGGTCGAGGCCTATCTCGATCGCGGGCAGCCGGTGGGGTCGAAGAGCCTGTCCGGCACGATCAACCTGTCGCCCGCCTCGATCCGCTCGGTCCTCGCCGAGCTGGAGGGGCGGGGCCTGCTCACCCATCCGCACACCTCGGCGGGGCGGATCCCGACCGAGACCGGGCTTCGGCTGTTCGTCGACGGGATCATGCAGACCCACCTGCCGAGCGTCGAGGAGCGCGCGGCGATCGAGGCGCAGGTCCGCGACCGCCCGCTCGAGGAAGCGCTGTCGAGCGCGATCGGGATGCTGTCGGGGCTGTCGGCCTGCGCCGGGGTCGTGGTCGCGCCCAAGATCGAGCGGCGGCTCCGCCAGCTCGCCTTCGTGCCGCTGGGGCAGGGGCAGGCGCTGGCGGTGATCGTCGGCGAGGACGGCAGTGTCGAGAATCGCGTGGTGGTCCTCCCGCCGGGCATGACCGCGCCGGCGCTGACCGAGGTCGCCAATTATGTGACGAGCCGGCTGGCGGGGCTGACGCTCGCGGAGGCCGAGACCCGGCTGCGCGCCGAGATCGCCGACCATCGCGCCGCGCTCGACCGGGCGGCGGCCGAACTGGTCGCGACGGGTCTTGCGGAATGGCGCGAGGACGGCGCCGACCGCCCGATCCTGATCGTCAGGGGCCAGGCCAATCTCCTCGACGAGGGCGCGGCGGCCGATCTCGAACGGGTCCGCAAGCTGCTCGGGGAGCTCGAGGACCGGCAGGAAATCGCGCGGCTGCTCGAAAGCGCGCGCGAGGGCGAGGGTTGCCGGATCTTCATCGGCTCGGAAAACCGGATGTTCGCGCTGTCGGGCTCGAGCGTCATCGCCGCGCCCTATCGCGGGAGCGAGGGACGGGTGGCAGGCGTTGTGGGGGTGATCGGGCCGACGCGGTTGAACTATGCGCGGATCGTTCCCATGGTGGATTATACGGCGCAAGCACTCACACGATTGATGGGATAGGAATGGACAAGCTTCACGACGAGGCCGAGGAAATCCGCGCGGAAACCGCGGAAAACAGCCCCGAGCTTCAGGAACATGACGAACTGGCCGAGCTTCGCGCGAAGCTCGAGGAGGCCGAGCAGAAGGCGCTTTATGCGGCCGCCGAGGTGCAGAACGTGCGTCGCCGCGCCGATCAGGAGAAGGCGCAGGCCGTGACCTACGCCAACACCGGTTTCGCCCGCGACATGCTGAGCGTGAAGGACAATCTCGACCGTGCGCTGAGCCATATTCCGGCGGGCGCGCGCGAGGGCGACCTCAAGAATTTCATCGAAGGTATCGAGGCGACCGCGCGCGAGCTCGACGCGGTGTTCGGCCGCAACGGGGTGACCCGGGTCGAAGCCAAGGGCCTGCCGCTCGATCCCAACCGCCACCAGGCGATGATCGAGATCGTTTCGGACCAGCCGCCGGGCACGGTGATCGAGGAGATGCAGGCCGGCTACGTCCTGAAGGACCGGCTGCTTCGCCCCGCGATGGTCGGGGTCGCCAAGTCGGCCTAGCCTGAAGCTAGATGACCTCGCGCTTCTGCTTCGCGCCTTTGGTGGCGAGGCTGAAGCGGGGGTCGGGGGCCGTCCCGTCGAGCGCGAGTTCGGCGGCGATCCGGCCGACCTCGGGGCCATGCTTGAAGCCGTGGCCCGACCCGCCCCCGACGAGGATCAGCCGCGGCTCGTCGGGGTGGCGGTCGATCAGGAAATCGCCGTTCGAGCTGTTCTCGTACTGGCAGACCTCGGCGGTCGCGAGCGGCGCGCCGCGCAGGCCCGGAAAGCGGCGGTCGCGAAAGGCGACGATCTCGGCCAGCGCCTGGTCCGAGAAGCGGCGGTCCTGCGTGTCGGGATCGACTTCGGGCCCATGCGCGTCATGCGCGAACTTGACGCCTTTGCCCTCGAGATCGGGGAATCCGTAAAAGACGTCGCCGCCGTTGAAATCGGCCCAGCCCGGCATTTGCGCGGGGCTGTAGCGCGCGTCGCCCGCCGGCGGCGCGAAGGTGAAGACTTCCTGCCGCGTGGCGACGATCCGGCCACCGAGCAGCCGCGGGAACATCTTCGGCAGCCATGGCCCGAGCGCGAGGACGATCCGGTCGGCCGCGGGGACGCCGCTGACCCCGTCGATGTGGCGCTGCTCGAAGCTGCCGCCGCTCGCGACGAAGCGCTGGACCAGGGTCTGCACCGCGCGCCGCGCCATGAGCGCGCCGAAGCGCGGCTCGAACATCCCTCCCTCGACCCCAGTGAAGTCGATCATCGGGAAGCGGGCCTGGAGCGCCGCCTTGTCTAGCGACTGGGTGGCGAGCCCGAGCCGGCGATGCACTTCGAGGCTGGCGAGCAGGTAGGAGAGGTCGTTCTGGAAGAAGAACAGGACGCCGTGGGGGATGAGGATGGGAAGGCCCGCGGCCTTGCTCAGGCCCTGCCATTCGGCGAGGCTGGCGAGCGCCATCCGCGCGTAGATCTCGTCCCTGCCGTAGCCCGCACGGGTCATGCGCGATTCGCCGCCCGAGCTCGACCGGCTGTGGGCCGGGCTCCAGGCGTCGATCAATGTCACCTTCGCGCCGCGGCGGCGGAGCTGCTCGGCGGTCCAGCTGCCGAACACGCCCGCGCCGACCACGCTCACCAGCGGCGCCGATCCGAGCCGCTGGGCCGAGACAATGGCCGGGGCCGAAACGGCAGCGCCGCCCGCTCCGAGGAGGAGCGAGCGGCGCGTCACGTTCGGCTTTCCGGGTCGGCTCACCCGCGTTCGGGCGCGGGGGCCGGCGGCGGCGGGGGCGGCGGCGGCACCGGGCAGGCGTCGATCGCGAGGATCACCGAGCCGTCGCTGCAGGTCTGCGTCGCGGGAATCCCCGGCGGCGGCGGCGGCGGGGGCGGCGGCGGCGGCGGGGCCACGGCCACCGGCTCGTCGCGGAACTTGTACCGCATCGTCAGCCCGATCGTGCGCGGCTGGCCGATATTGTAGCCGATCCGCGCCCGCGCCCCGCGCTCGCGGTCGAGGCTGAGGAGCGGCGTCTTGTCGAACAGGTTGTTGATGTAGAGCTGGACCCCGAAGCCGTTGTCGAAGTCGAGCCCGGTCGAGAGATTGACGAGCGTGTAGGCCGGCAGGCGGAAGGTGCCGACGTCGTTGACGCCCGAGCCGTATACGTTGGTCCCGAGGTCGTAGAACAGCGCGTTGCCGATCCGCGCCACGCCCGCTTCCTGGTCACCCGGCTGGGTGAAGCGATTGCCGACGCGCTGGACACTGGCGGTGCCATACATCTCCATCGTGTCGGTCAGGCGCGCGCCGTAGGTCGCGCTGGCGGCGAACTGGTAGCGCGGGACGGTCGGCAGGCGGTTGCCGTCGCGGATGCCGGCGATCGGCTGCGCTTCGTTGACCGTCGGCGTCGACGGGTCGTCGGTGGCGAGCACGCTCGAATCGAACTTGGCGTCGGTGATGCTGCCCGCGAAGCTCAGCGAGAAGCCCTCGGCGGCGCGCAGGTTGAACTCGGCCTCGACGCCCTTGGCATGCGCCTTGGGGACGTTGAAGACGACGCGCGACGAGCAGCTGCCCGCGTCCGCGGTGACCTGCAGGTTCTTGATGTCGTTGTAGAAGGCCGCGGCGTTGAAGGTGACGGGGCCGCGGCTGAACTTGAGGCCCGCCTCGTAGTTCCAGAGCGTCTCGTCCTTGTAGGTCTTGCGCCCACCGAAGGTCCGCGCGTCGGGGCCGGTTTCGCCGCCGGTGCAGAGCGGGAGGTTGAGCGGGTCGTTGACGCCGCCGAGACGGAAGCCCTTGGCGGCCTGGAGGTTCACGCTGAGGTTGCGGTTGGGCTCCCAGGTGACGATGCCGCGCGGGGTGAAGCCATTCGACTTGGTGCGGTCGCCGATGTTGCGGTCGCCGTTGGCGAAGATGCCGCCCGAGATGAAGTCGCGGGTCTCCTTGAAGTCGTAGAAGCGGCCGCCGGCGGTCACCTTAACCTGGCCGAGGTCGTAGCTCGCTTCGCCGAACAGCGCCTTCTGCTTGATCTTGTAAGGGATGTCGGCGTTGTACGGGCTGTCAGCCGGGAAGCCGTTGCGGGTCTGCGCAATGAGCACGCCCGGCGCCGCGGCGTTGAGGAAGATCTGCCCGAACGGATCCGAGCCCGGGGTGGGCAGGCGCTGCGTGTAGGTGCGGTCGACGTTCGAATAGAAGCCGCCGAGCACCCACTGGAAGGGCCCGTTGTCGGACGAGCTCAGCCGGACTTCCTGGGTCCATTGCTCGACCCCGGTGGTGTCGACGAGGTTCGACGGCAGGCGGGCGGCCGCGGCAGCGGCGGGGGTGAGGCCGGCGAAGGAAACATAGACCGAGCCGGTCAGCGCCGAGGCGTCGCGGCTGACGAGGATGTCGCGGTTGATGTAGCTGGTGACGCTGGTCAGCTCGGCGCCGCCGAAGTCGTAGCTGGCCGTGAGGTCGGCGAGCCGGGTCTTGTCCTTGAACTTCTCGCGCAGCAGCAGATACTGCTGGCGCTCGCCCAGCCGCGGCGCGGTGGTGGTGAACTGGTTCGAATAGAAATTGTAGATTTCGGCGCGGTTGAAGCCGTCGGCGTGCACTTCCTGGTGGACGTAGCGCGGCGTGATCTTCAGCTCCGGGATCGGCTGCCACAGGATCGAAATGCGCGCGCCGGCCCGCGAGCCGTCGTTGACATTATTGCCCGCGGCCGGCCCGATCGCGTCGATGAAGCCGGCATAATGGGTGCCGTAGCCGACGACGCGGATCGCGGCGGTGGGGCCGAGCGGCAGGTTGAGCGCGCCCTTGAGGTGATAGCCGACGTCTTCCTCGGCGACCGTGTTGATGTTGGCCTCGATCTCGCCTTCGGTGACGCCGATCTTGGGCTGGTTGGTGATGTAGCGGATGGTGCCGCCGACGCTGCCCGAGCCGAACAGCGTGCCCTGCGGCCCGCGCAGGGTCTCGACACGGTTGAGGTCGAACAGGTCGAAGTCGGGGGTGAAGAGCGACAGCGAGACGACGCTTTCGTCGAGATAGACGCCGACCTGCTCCTTCACGCCCGGCTGGTCGCGGACGATCTGGCCGGCGGACACGCCGCGGACGCTGACCTGGCTCTGGCCCGGCCCGAGGTTCTGGACGGTGAGGCCGGCGACGTTGCGGCTGATGTCCTCGATCGTCGTCGCGTTGGCGCGCTGGATGTCGCCCTGCGTCTGCGCGTTGATCGAGAAGGGGACGTCCTGGACCCGCGAGGCGCGCTTGGTCGCGGTGACGATGATCTCGCCGCCCGCATTGGCATCGGACGGCGGGGCGGGCGGGTTGGCGGCCTGCGCCTGCTCTTCGGACGCGGTCTGGGCCTGGGCGGGGAGGGCGAACCCGAGCGTGGCGACACTGGCCAGCAAGGTTCGGCGGCAGGCGGCGGTCAGGCGCATCGATGGTCCCCTTTTTGGTTCTGTGGGGCGAAGCTAACCCTTGTTGTGACGGGGGCGAAAGGGTGCGCGCGCCCGGCGACGCAAGAAAGTGACGCTCCTGTGGCCGCGATGTGACAGTCGCTCAGGCGTCGCGAAAGGGCAAAATTCTCTCGATTTCGGCGAGATCGGCGGCGCTGGCCGGGCGGATGCCGCGGCGTTGCAGATACGCATGCCGCACCAGCTCGGCCTGCTGCTCCAATCCATATCGGAGGAAGGGCCGTCCCTCGCGATAGGTATATCCGTAGCGGCAGAAGGGGTGGCGCATCAGCGGCAGGAACAGCTTGCCCGCGCGCTGGGTCTGCCAGACATGCGTCATTTCGTGGATGAAGAGGCCCTGGAGCGACCATTCGGCCTTCGCGAAATCCTCACGCCAATTGGGGTCGGCCGGGTGGAAGTGGATGCTGCCGGTCGGCGCCATCACGATTCCGCGCGGCTGGAACGGCCACCATTTGCCTCTGACGAGGCGGACCTGGGCATAATCGATGCGCTCGCCGAACACCGAGCGCGCCATGGCAATCTCGCCGTCGGTCAGCGCGCGTTCGGGTCGGCTCATGGGGGCGCCTCTGTCGTCAAGTCTTGGCAAGGCGGAATCGCCTCGCTAACGCGTTGGCCAAATCCTAACGGGAAGGGAAGAACAGATGAGCGAGACTGCAGAGCGGGTTAAGAAGATCGTTGTCGAGCATCTCGGCGTTGAAGCCGAGAAGGTCACCGAGGAAGCCAGCTTCATCGACGACCTGGGCGCCGACAGCCTCGACATCGTCGAGCTGGTGATGGCGTTCGAGGAAGAGTTCGGCGTCGAGATCCCCGACGATGCGGCCGAGAAGATCACGACCGTCAAGGACGCGATCGACTATATCGACCAGAACAAGGGCTGAGCTAGCCGACCCGACGGATTGTTGGCAGACCACAGGCTCGGCTCCATGCCGGGCCTGTTCTGCGTTTAAGGAGGATTGCCCATGCGGCGTGTTGTCGTCACCGGACTTGGACTCGTCACCCCGCTCGGGGCCGACGTCGAGACGACGTGGCGCAATCTTCTGGCCGGCAAGAGCGGGGCGGGTCCGATCACCCGCTTCGACGCGTCGGACCAGAAGTGCCGCATCGCCTGCGAGGTGAAGCCGGCCGGCCATGAATATGGCTTCGACCCGAACAAGCGCGTCGACCACAAGGTCCAGCGCCAGGTCGATCCGTTCATCGTCTATGGCATCGATGCCGCCGGCCAGGCGCTCGAGGATGCCGGGCTCACCGAACTGGACGAGGCGACCAAGGAACGCGCGGGCTGCTCGATCGGATCGGGCATCGGCGGGCTTCCGGGGATCGAAAGCGAATCGATCGTCCTCCACGAAAAGGGCCCCGGCCGGGTGTCGCCGCACTTCGTGCACGGGCGACTGATCAACCTCATCTCGGGTCAGGTCTCGATCAAATACGGGCTGATGGGGCCGAACCACGCGGTCGTCACCGCCTGTTCGACCGGCGCGCATTCGATCGGCGACGCGGCGCGGATGATCAAGGACGGCGACGCCGACATCATGCTCGCGGGCGGGGCGGAATCGACCATCAATCCGCTCGGCGTGGCCGGCTTCGCGCAGGCGCGCGCGCTCAACATGAGCATGAACGACACGCCCGAAAAGGCGAGCCGCCCGTATGACAAGGATCGCGACGGCTTCGTCATGGGCGAAGGCGCCGGCGTGGTGGTGCTCGAGGAATATGAGCATGCCAAGGCGCGCGGCGCGAAGATCTATGCCGAGGTCGTGGGCTACGGCCTGTCGGGCGACGCCTATCACGTGACCGCCCCGCATCCCGAGGGCCGCGGCGCCGAGCTGGCGATGCGGATGGCGCTCAAGAAGGCCGGCATGGGCCCGGGCGACATCGATTACGTCAACGCGCACGGCACCTCGACCATGGCCGACACGATCGAGCTGGCGGCGGTGAAGCGCGTGCTCGGCAACGATCTGCACGGCGCGTCGATGAGCAGCACCAAGTCGGCGATCGGGCACCTGCTCGGCGGCGCGGGCGCGGTGGAGGCCATCTTCTGCATCCTCGCGATCCGCGACCAGATCGTGCCGCCGACGCTCAACCTCGACAATCCCGACGAGGGTACCGAGGGCGTCGACCTCGTGCCGCACACCGCCAAGAAGCGCGAAGTGAAGGCCGTGCTGAACAACAGCTTCGGCTTTGGCGGCACCAATGCCAGCCTCGTCATGAAGGCGGTGGACTGACGTCGTGCTCCGGCGAAAGCCGGAGCCGAGATCATTCAGGGTGAGGACGTCACCGGGCCCCGGCCTTTGCCGGAGCGCGGGTCGTCACATCTCGCCGCGGGCCTTCCGAAGCGCGAACCACTTGCGGACATTCTCGTTATGCTCCGCCAGCGTCCTGGCGAAGACGTGGCCGCCCGTACCATCGGCAACGAAATAGACATAGTCGTTGACCTCGGGGTCGAGGACGGCAGCGATGCTGTCGCGGCCGGGGTTGGCGATCGGGCCGACCGGAAGCCCGGCGCGCTTGTAGGTGTTGTAGCCGGTGTCGGCCTCGAGCTCGGAGCGGAGGATCCGGCGGCCGAGCGGCTTGCCCTTGGTCACCGGATAGATGACCGTCGGATCGGCATCGAGCTTCATGCCCATCCGCAGCCGGTTGCAATAGACCCCCGCGACGCGGCGGCGCTCGGCGGGCTTGCCGGTTTCCTTCTCGACGATCGAGGCGAGGGTGATCGCCTCGGCCGGGGTCGAGACCGGGCAGGAGCCCACCTTCCGCTTTGCCCAAAGCTCGGCGAGCGTCCGCGTCATCGCCGTTTCCATGCGCGCCGCGACGGCCGCGCGGCTTTCGCCCTTCTGGAAGCCATAGCTGTCGGGGAGGACCGAACCCTCGGCCGGGACCGGGGCGGGGCCGGTCAGCGCGGCGACCGACTCGAGTTTCTCGGCGACGAGGATACTGGGCGTGCCCTCGGGAATGGTGATGAGGCGCTGCACGGGCTGGCCGTGCTGGAGGATGTCGAGCAGTTTCGCGCCGCTGGTGCCCGCGGGCACCTCGAATTCACCCGCCTGGATGCCATCGGGCGAGCCCAGCACCTTCGCAAACAGGCGGTAGGTGGTGCAGCCGCCCCGCACGAGGCCCTTCTTCTCGAGGCCCGGACAGAGACTGGTGAGGGTCGCGCCTTCCTCGACGGTGACCGTGGTCGGCTTCGATGCGCCGCCGGTCCACCAGAGAAAGGTCGTTGCGAGCGCGGCGAGGACGAGCGCGGCCAGCCCAAGCGCGAGCAGCCGCTTCATGCGATGGCGCTGAGCGGCAGGTAGCCGACCTGGTCGCCGGCATAGCCCCAGGCCCAGCCGCGGCTCTTGTCGAGGAGGCGCAGGTCGGTGCCGGCCTCGAGCTCGGCGACCGGCTCGGCATTCGCGTCGGGCGCGGCGCGCAGCGTCGCGTCACGGCCGAGCGTGGCGGGAAGCGGGACGGCGTAATGGGAGGCGATCACGATCCCGGCGAGCGCGACGTCGGCGAGGTCCTGGCGATAGGCGTGGGTACGGGGGTCGGGCCGGCTCGACGGGCCCGCGAGCGGGAAGCCGCCCGGCGGGACGTCAGCGGTGGGCGTGGGCGAGCTGGCCGAGGGCGGGACGGCGTTCGGCGTCTCGGTCGCCACGTTCGCTGCCCCGGATGTTACGTTTGAAGCCTTCAAGGAAATCTGCCCCGCTGCTGGTCCGGACGACGAACACGTTGCGGCGGTCGTCCTGGTCTCGTTCGCGGCGGAGATAGCCGAGCGCCCCCAACGTATTCAAGGCGCGGGTCACGACGGGTTTGGAGACGCCGAGAATTCGGGCCAGGCCGCGCACAGTGTGCGGCCCGGGGGTCAGGTAGACGATCATCAGCAGGGCCATCTGACGATTCGTCAGATCGGGCTCACCTGATCGGACGTATCCGACCAGAGCGCGCATCCACCCGCTTAGCGAAGCATCGCTCATTGGACGTGAAACTCCTCGCCTGGCTAGCGTGGGTGGTTAACCGGCGAGGGGGGGAATTGTTGCGCTCCGATGAAGGAAGCGCATGAAAAAGCGTTAGTGCCGCCGAGTATAGCGCGCCGAAAGCGCCGAATAAACCGCCCGAAGACCCAAAGCTTCGCCGCCCTTGGGACGGCCCGGCCGAGGAACAGGACGCCAGGCGAAGGTGTCGAGGTGCGCCCAGAGCGTGTTCTCCGGAACGAACCGGCGAAGAAACAAGGCGGCGGTGATTGTCCCGGCAAAGGGCGAGTCGGCGCTGTTCGACAGGTCGGCGAGCTCGCTCTTCAGCATCTCGTCATAGCCGTCCCACAACGGCAGGCGCCACAGCGGATCCCCGACCTCGGTGCCGGCGGCGAGGAGCTCGGCGGCGAAACCGTCGTCGTTGCTGAAGGTGGCGGGCAAGTCAGGGCCGAGCGCGATCCGCGCCGCGCCGGTCAGCGTGGCAAAGTCGACGATCAGTTCGGGCTTCTCCTCGCCCGCGCGGGTCAGCGAATCGCCGAGGATCAGGCGTCCTTCCGCGTCGGTATTGTCGATCTCGACCCGCAGGCCGTTGCGGCTGCGCAGGATGTCGCCGGGGCGGAAGGCGGCGCCGGAGACGGCATTCTCGACCGCGGGGATGAGGAGGTGGAGGCGCACGGGCAGGCGCTCGCCGACGATCAGCCGGGCGAGCGCGAGGGCATGGGCCGCGCCGCCCATGTCCTTCTTCATCAGCCGCATCCCGGCGGCAGGCTTGAGGTCGAGGCCGCCGCTGTCGAACACCACGCCCTTGCCGATGACGGCGATGCGCGGGTGGTTGGGATCGCCCCAGGTCGCCTCGATGAGGCGCGGCGCGCGCGACGGCTCGGCCGCGGCGCCCACGGCGTAGATCATCGGATAGCCCTGGGCGAGCGCGTCGCCCTTGGTGACGGTGACCTCGGCACCGGCGGATTTGGCCCAGTCGCGGACCGCCTGCTCGAGCTCGGCCGGGCCGAGGTCGCCGGCAGGGGTGTCGACGAGGTCGCGGACTTGGCCGGTGGCCTCGGCGAGGCGGACGATCTCGGCGACGCGGGCGGGCTCGCCGCTGAGGAGGACGCGGGGACCGGCGGGGGTGTCGGGCTTGCTCTTCCACGTGGTGCGCGTGTGCTGGGCGAGGAGCCAGCCGAGCGCCGACAGGCCGGGCGCGACTTCACCCGCGACCCTGTAGGTGCCCTCGGGGAGCCGCTCGGCAGCGGCGGCGAGGCACCAGGGCGTGAGGCTGGCGAGCCTGGCGACCCCGACCAGCACCTCGACGTCGGCGGTGGGCGACGGGCCGGGGATGACGAGCACCTGGCCGGGCTTGGCCTCGAACCGGGCGGCCTCGATCAGCGCCTTGCGCGCCCCGGCATGCGCCTTGAGCCATTCGGGGAACAGGGTCGCGTCGACGAGGTGGAGCGGGCGGGCGGTTTCGCCGCGGTTCGGTCGGAGGAGCGCGGCGAAATCGGTCATCAATCGTCCTTGGTGGGTACGCCGAACAGATCGTGCTCGTCGCTTTCCTCGATGAGCGCGGCCACGATGTCGCCGGCGCGAAGGTGGCCCGCGTCGCGCAGGTGGACCTCGCCGTCGATCTCGGGGGCGTCGGCCTTGGAGCGGCCGGTCGCGCCGCCGGTCTCGGGATCGACCGCGTCGATGATGACGTCGAGGCTGGAGCCGACCTTGGCGGCGAGCTTCTCGGCGGAGATGCGCGCGGTCAGCTCCATCACGCGGGCGTAGCGCTCTTCCTTGACCTCGGGGGCGACATGGCCGGGCAGGTCGTTGGCGGGGGCGCCTTCGACCGGCTCGAAGCGGAAGGCGCCGACGCGGTCGAGCCGGGCTTCGGCGAGCCACTGGAGGAGATAGTCGAAATCCTCCTCGGTCTCGCCGGGGAAACCGACGACGAAGGAGGAGCGGATCGCGATGTCGGGGACTTCGCGGCGCCATTGGACCAGCCGCTCGAGCACCTTGGCCTCGTTGGCCGGGCGACGCATCGCCTTGAGCACCTTCGGGGAAGCGTGCTGGAAAGGGATGTCGAGATAGGGGAGGACGAGGCCCTCGGCCATCAGCGGCATCACGCGGTCGACGTGCGGATAGGGATAGACGTAGTGGAGCCGGACCCACGGCCGCTCGCCCTCGGGCGTGCGAAGCTCACCCAGCGCGCGGGCGAGGTCGGTCATGTGGGCGCGGACGTCGCCGCCCTTCCACGGCCAGGCGGCGTGCTTGAGATCGAGGCCGTAGGCGCTGGTGTCCTGGCTGATGACCAGCAGCTCCTTCGTCCCCTGCGCGAGGAGCTTTTCGGCTTCGCGGAGGATGGCGTCGGGGCGGCGCGAGACGAGGTCGCCGCGGATCTGCGGGATGATGCAGAAGGCGCAGCGGTGATTGCAGCCCTCGGAAATCTTGAGGTAGCTGTAGTGCTTGGGCGTGAGCTTGAGCTGCGGCGAGGCCTGCGGGACGAGGTCGAGATAGGGCGAACGCGGCGCGGGCGCGGCCTCGTGGACCGCGGCGACCACGTCCTCATAGGCTTGCGCGCCGGTGATCGCGAGGACGTTCGGGAAGCGGGCGCGGATGACCTCGGCCTCGCGGCCCATGCAGCCGGTGACGATGACCCGGCCGTTCTCGGCCAGCGCCTCGCCGATCGCTTCGAGGCTCTCTTCCTTGGCGGAATCGAGGAAGCCGCAGGTATTGACGAGGACGACGTCGGCGCCCTCGTAGTCGGCGCTCATCTGGTAGCCGTCCGAGCGGAGCTGGCCGAGGATGCGCTCGGAATCGACGAGGTTCTTGGGACAGCCCAAGGAGACCATGCCGACGCGCGGCGGGGTGGGAAGAATGGTTGCCATGGCGGAAGGCCCACGCCGTTAACGAAAAACTGCGGCCAAAGCTAGGCGGGCGGAGCATTAACCTTTCTGAACAAGGTCTCGAATGTCATGGGGTCCGCGAGTCGTTTCCCGTCTTGCGCGCCCTGCCGCTCCGATGGCGCGTGATCTGGCGGCGATGCCGAACCAAGCCATGCGAAATCCTACTTTGCAACCGCCTTGACGATGGTCTCGTCGAGGGTCGCGAGGCGGACCCCGAAGCGATAGGCCTTGAGCCGGTTGAGGATGGTGCGGCCGTCGGGCTGGAGGGCGAGTTCCTGCTCGATCCGCATCCCGCCGGGGGTCACGTAGCCGATGAAGGCGCGGGGTCCGCGGACGGTGACGCTGACGGGGCCCTTGGCGTCGGTCAGGGTCGAGACGTAGCCGCCGGGCGTCCGCTGGATGATCCACAGGCGCGTGCGGGGCTTCTTGGTCCCTTCGGTGATGCGCTGGACGAGGCGGAGGCCGTCGGGGGTGGGCGTGCCCTCGCTCTCGACCCGCACGGGCGAGGCCTTGCCGACCACGGGGCGAAGCGTGGCGGTGCCGCTCGAGGCGCCGGTGAAGAAGGCGATGGGGTCGAGCGGCGCGGTGCCGGCGGGAAGCTCGTCGGCGGCGGTGCAGGCGCCGAGCGGGAGCAGGGCGAGCACGAGCAGTGCGAGGAGGCGCTTACCCACGGCCGGCGACCAGCTGGTCGACCACGCCGGGGTCGGCGAGGGTCGAGGTGTCGCCCAGCTGGTCGAGCTGGCCTTCGGCGATCTTGCGCAGGATCCGGCGCATGATCTTGCCCGAGCGGGTCTTGGGGAGGCCGGGGGCGAACTGGATTCGCTCGGGGATGGCGAGGGCGCCGATGTGCTTGCGGACCTCGGCGTTGAGCTCGGTCAGGATGGCCGGGGAGCCTTCCTCGCCGGCGTTCAAGGTGACGAAGGCGTGGATCGCCTGTCCTTTCAGGTCGTGCGGCGCGGCGACCACGGCGGCCTCCGCGACGAGGGGATGCGCGACCAACGCGCTTTCGACCTCGGCGGTCCCGATGCGGTGGCCCGACACGTTGATGACGTCGTCGACCCGGCCGGTGATCCAATAGTCGCCGTCGGCGTCGCGGCGGCAGCCGTCGCCGGTGAAATACAGGCCGGGATAGGTCCGGAAATAAGTGTCGATGAAGCGCTGGTGGTCGCCCCAGACGGTGCGCATCTGGCCCGGCCACGAGCTGGTGAGGCAGAGGTTGCCGCTGACGTCGTTGCCGGGGATTTCGTGGCCCTCGGCGTCGACGAGGATCGGGGCGATGCCGGGGAGGGGCCGGGTGGCGCTGCCGGGCTTCATCGAAGTGGCGCCGGGGAGCGGGGTCATGAGCACGCCGCCGGTCTCGGTCTGCCACCAGGTGTCGACGATCGGCAGGCGGCCGTCGCCGACCACGTCATGATACCAGCGCCAGGCCTCGGGATTGATCGGCTCGCCGACGGTGCCGAGGAGGCGCAGGCTGTCGCGGCGGTGCTTCACCACCGGCGCGTCGCCCTCGCGCATCAGGGCGCGGATGGCGGTGGGGGCGGTGTAGAGGATGGTGACTCCGAGCCGGTCGATCGTCTCCCACAGCCGCGACGCGTCAGGGAAGGTGGGCACGCCGTCGAACATGACGGTGGGGACGCCGTGGAGGAGCGGGCCGTAGAGCGTGTAGCTGTGCCCCGTCACCCAGCCGATGTCGGCGGTGCACCAGAAGAGGTCGTCCGCGCGCGGCTCGAACACCCAGGCGAAGGTGGCCGCGACCCAGGTGGCGTAGCCGCCGGTGGTGTGGACCACGCCCTTGGGCTTTCCGGTCGAGCCCGAGGTGTAGAGGATGAAGAGCGGATCCTCGGCGCCCATCGGTTCGGCCGGGCAGTCGGCGGCGAGGCGGTGCTTGTGATCCTCCCAGCGGACGTCGCGGCCCCGAACGAACGGCACGTCGGCGCCGGTGCGGGTTATGACGATGACGGTCTCGACCCCGGGAGCGAGGTCGCAGGCGGCGTCGACATTGGCTTTCAGGGGAATGTGCTTGCCGCCGCGAAGCCCCTCGTCGGCGGTGATGACGACGCGCGCGCCGCAATCCTCGATCCGGCCGGCGACGCTTTCGGGGCTGAAGCCGCCGAACACGACCGAGTGGACCGCGCCGATCCGCGCGCAGGCGAGCATGGCGGCGGCGGCCTCGGGGATCATCGGGAGATAGAGGATGACGCGGTCGCCCTTGCCCACGCCGCGCTCCTTGAGGAGGTTGGCAAAGCGGCAGGTGTCGGCGTGAAGCTCGGCGTAGGTGACGGCGCGGCCGGTGCCAGGCGCGTCGGGCTCGAACACGAGCGCGGTGTCGTCGGCCTTGGCCGGCAGGTGCCGGTCGAGGCAGTTGGCGGACAAGTTGAGGACGCCGTCCTCATACCATTTGATGTGGAAGGCGTCGGCGTCGAACGACCAGTCGCCGGCCCTGGTCGGGAAACGGTCCCAGTCGAGCCGCCGCGCCTGATCCAGCCAGAAGGCCTGGGGATCCGAGGCATGGGCCTCGTGCAGCGCGGCGAGCTCGGCCGGTGTCATCAGGCGGTTTGCTCCATGTCGATCACGAAGCGGTAGCGGACGTCGTTCTTCAAGAGGCGCTCATAGGCCTCGTTGACCTGATCGATCGCGATATGCTCGGTCTCGGGATAGATGCCGTGCTCGGCGCAGAAATCGAGCATCTCCTGCGTCTCGGGAATGCCGCCGATGGCCGAGCCGCCGACCGCGCGGTTCCAGAAGATGAGGTTGGCGCCGACGAAGCCCGGCATCTCGTTCAGCGCGCCGACGATCACCATCCGGCCCGAGCGGCCGAGCAGCTGGAGATAGCCGTCGATCTCGTGGCTGACAGGGATGGTATTCAGAATGAAGTCGAAGCGGGTGCGCGCGGCCTTCATCTGCGCCTTGTCGGTCGAGATGATGACGTCGTGGGCGCCCAGTGCGCGGGCATCCTCGCCCTTTTCGGGGGTGGTGGTGATGATGGTGACGTGGGCACCCATCGCGACCGCGAGCTTGACCCCCATGTGGCCGAGGCCGCCGAGGCCGACCACCGCCACCTTGGTGCCCTCGCCCACGCCATATTGGCGAAGCGGCGAGTAAGTGGTGATGCCGGCGCAGAGCAGAGGCGCGACTTTGGCGATGTCCATGCCGTCCGGGACCTTGCAGACGAAATGGTCTCGCACGACGATGTGGTCGGAATAACCGCCCTTGGTGTTCGAGCCGTCGTGGCGATCGCGGCCGTTGTAGGTGCCGACATTGCCCTCGCGGCAGAAGACTTCCCAGCCCTCGAGGCACTGGTCGCACTTCATGCAGCTGTCGACCATGCAGCCGACCGCGACCGTGTCGCCGACCTTGTGCTTGGTGACTTGCGGACCGACCGCGGTGACGGTGCCGACGATCTCGTGGCCAGGAACGCAGGGATATTGCGTGCCCTTCCAGTCGCTGCGGGCGGTGTGGAGGTCGGAGTGGCAGATGCCGGCGTGGCTGATCTGGATCGCCACGTCGTCGGGACGCAGGTCGCGGCGTTCGAACTCCATGGCGCGGAGGGGTTGGTCGGCGGCGTCGGTGCCATAGCCCTTGGCGATGGTGGGCATGTCTAGTCAGTCTCCTGCGCGGTCCAGCGTGCGCTGGGCCTGGATCAAGTGGGGTTTGTCGACCATTCGGCCGTCGACGCTCAACACACCAGCCGAGGGTTCGGCGGCAAAGGCTGCGACGATCTGCCGCGCATGCGCGATCTGTTCGTCGGTGGGGGAGAAGGCCTCGTTGATCGGCACGACCTGCGCCGGGTGGATGGCGAGCTTGCCGGTGAAGCCGTCACGGGCGGCGTCCAGCGCCTCCTCGATCAGGCCGGGCTCGTCGCGGAAGTCGGCGAAGACCCCGTCGACGGGCTGCACGCCCGCGGCCTGCGCGCCGGCGAGGCAGAGCGTGCGGGCGAGCTGGTAGGGGAAGGTGTAGCGGCCCTTGCGGTCCTTGTTGGACGCGGCGCCGAGCGCGGCCGACAGGTCCTCGGCGCCCCAGCTCATCGCGGCGAGCGGCGAGGATTTGACGTCGCGGTAGGAGAGGAGGCCGAACAGCGAGGCGGCGGTCTCGGTGACGATGGCGTGGATCGGGATCGAGCCGGTGCGGTGCTGGAGCTCGACGATGTCGGCGCCGCTCTCGGCCTTGGGCAGCATCACGCCGTGGATGTCGGCCTTGCCGAGCAATTCGAGATCGAGGCGATGTTCCTCGGTGCGAAGCGGATTGATCCGGACCCACCATTGCGGGCCGCCCGAGCGGGCGGGGAGGGCTTTCAGGATCTCGCGGGCGCGGGACTTTTCGGGGAGCGCGACGCTGTCCTCGAGGTCGAAGATGATGGCGTCGGCCTGGCTTTCGAGCGCCTTGGCGATCTTCTTCTCGCTGTCGGCCGGGACGAACAGCCAAGAGCGGGGCTGGCGGCTCATGCGGCGGGACGTTTGTGGATGAGGGCGGTGCGCTTCATCGTGCAGACGGTTGCCCCATGCTGGTTGATCGCGCGGTGCGCCCAGGTGACGAGCCCGGCGGTCGGACGCGAGTTGCTTTCGCGTGCGCCGATGCATTCGCTCTCGAAGTGGAGCGTGTCGCCGATGAAGACGGGGCTCGGCAGCCGGACCTCGTCGAAGCCCATGTTGGCGACGAGCACGCCCTCGGTGGTGTCGCTGACCGACGCGCCGACGAGCAGCGAGAAGGTGAAGCAGCTGTTGACGAGGATCCGGCCGAACTCGGTGTCCTTCGCGGCCTCGGCATCGAGGTGGAGCGGTTGCGGATTGTGGGTCAGCGTCGAGATCAGCAGATTGTCGGTCTCGGTGACGGTGCGGCGGAGGGCATGGGCGACGGTCTGGCCGACCTCCCATTCCTCGAAAAAGCGTCCGGGCATGGGAGGTGTTTAGCGACGCCCCTTGGCCCCGTCATCCCCGCGTAGGCGGGGATCCACCTTTCTTTCCGATGGCCATGAGAGGCAGGTGGATCCCGGATCAAGTCCGGGATGACGTTAGAGAAGAAGCCCCGCCATCGCCTCGGTGATGGCTTCGCCGTCGAGGCGATATTCGCCGTAGAGGTCGTGGAGGTTGCCGGTCTGGCCGAAGCGGTCGACGCCGAGCGGCGCGACGCGGTGGCCGAGGACGGCGCCCAGCCACGAGAGCGAGGCGGGCGCGGCGTCGCACAGGGTGACGAGACGCGCGCTGGGCGCGAGGCGGCCGAGCAGGCGCGCGACGTGGCTGTCGGCGGGGCTACCGTTCCAGCGGCTCGCGCTCGACACGCTCCAGCCGCGATGGAGGAGATTGGGGCTGGTGACCGAGAGGAGTCCGAGACCCGGGACGTCGTCGGCAAGCGCGTCGAAGGCGGCGAGCGCCTCGGGCATGACCGCGCCCATGGCGACGATCGCGGCTTCCGCTTGCGGGCCGGGTTCGCGCAGCCAGTAGCCGCCTTGAAGCGCATCGGCCTGCCAGTCGTCCGACGCGCGGGGCTCCTGCGCCAAGCTGCGGGTGGAGAGGCGGAGGTAGGTGCTCTCGCCCTGCGGATCGTCGATCAGGCGGATCGCCTCGCGCATGAAGAGCGCGAGTTCGTCGGCGAAGGCGGGTTCGTAGTGGCGGAGGCCCGGCTGGCCGAGCGCGATCAGCGGCGGGTTGATCGACTGGTGCGCGCCGCCCTCGGGCCCGAGCGTCAGGCCGCTCGGCGTCGCGACGAGGAGGAAGCGGGCGTCCTGGTAGCAGCCGTAGTTGAGGCTATCGAGGCCGCGGGCGATGAACGGGTCGTAGAGGGTGCCGATGGGGATCAGCCGGTGGCCGAAAAGGTCGCCCGACAGGCCGGCGGCGGCGAGCATCAGGAAGAGGTTCGATTCGGCGATTCCGAGCTCGACATGCTGGCCCGCGTCCTTCGCCGCCCACTTCTGCGCCGACGGGATCTTCGCTTCGGCGAAGACGTCGCGGATCGCGCGGCGGTGGAACAGCCCGCGATTGTTCACGAAGGCGCCGAGGTTGGTCGAGACGGTGACGTCGGGCGAGGTGGTGAGGATGCGGTCGGCGAGGCCGTCGCCCGACTTGGCGAGGTCGAGGAGGATCCGGCCGAAGGCGGCTTGGGTCGACTGCTCCTCGCCGGTGGGGGTGGGGAAGACCGGCACCGGCCAGCTGGTGAAATTGCGCGGCTCCTTCTGGCGGCGCACCCTGGTCTGGTCGACCAGTGCCTGGACGCTCGCGCGGGCATTGCCGCCGAGGCCGGCGAGCGGCTCCCATTCCTGACCATCGGCGATTCCGAGCCCGTCGCGATAGGCGGCGAACTGGGTCGGGTTCATCAGCCCGGCGTGATTGTCCTTGTGGCCGGCGAAGGGGAGGCCGTAGCCCTTGACGGTCCAGGCGATGAAGACGGTCGGGACGTCGTCATTCGCCGCCGCGAAGGCTTCGGTGAGGCTCGCCATGCAGTGGCCGCCGAGGTCGCTGAACAGCGCGGCGAGCTGGTCGTCGTCGTGGGCCGAAAGGAAGGTCGCGGCCCTGTCGCCGAGATCCTTGTCCACGCGCGCCCGCCACGCCGCCCCGCCCTGGTAGAGGAGCGCGCTGTGGTCGGCGTTGGGCAGCGCCTCGAGCCAGTCCTTGACCGCCGGTGCGGCGGCCAGCGCGGCGGCGAGCTTCTTGCCGTGGCGCAGCTCGACCACGCGCCAGCCGCAGGTGCGGAAGATGTCGTCGAAGCGCTCGAACATGCGGTCGGCGCTGGTCGCGTCGAGGCTCTGCCGGTTGTAGTCGACGATCCACCACAGGTTGCGGACGTCGTGCTTGTGGCCCTCGATGAGCGCTTCGTAGATGTTGCCCTCGTCGAGCTCGGCATCGCCCATCAGCGCGACGAAGCGGCCGCGCTTGTCCGCCGGCAGGGCGTCGCGGGCCGAGAGCCAGTCCTGGACGAGGCTCGCGAAGAGGGTGATGGCGACCCCGAGTCCGACCGATCCGGTGGAGAAATCGACCGGGATCCTGTCCTTGGTGCGCGAGGGATAGCTTTGCGCCCCGCCGAAGCCGCGGAAGTTGGCGAGCGTCTCCTTGTCTTGGCCGCCGAGGAGATAATGGATGGCGTGAAGGACGGGGCCGGCGTGGGGCTTCACCGCGACCCGGTCATTGGGGCCGAGCGCATCGAAATAGAGGGCGGTCAGGATCGCGCTCATCGACGCGCTCGAGGCCTGATGCCCGCCGACCTTCAGTCCGTCGGCGCTGTCACGAACGTGATTGGCGTGGTGGATGATCCACGAGGCGGTGAAGCGAAGGCGTTCTTCGAGGGTCGCGAGGGCAGCGAGATCGGTCATCCACCGCGCCTAGCAAAGCAAGTCCGGTAAGGGCTAGGCCGCCGCGGCCTGGTCGTGCTCGTGATCGAAGCGGCGCTGCGCCTCGTGGATCTCGGCGACGTTGGCGATCGCCCAGTCGGACAGGGCCGCGATCGGGCAGCGGAGCGATTCGCCCAGGGGGGTCAGCGCATAATCGACCCGGGGCGGGATCGAGGGCGTGACCGCGCGGCTGACGAGGCCGTCGCGCTCGAGATTGCGCAAGGTGAGGGTCAGCATCCGCTGCGAGACGGCGGGGATTTCGCGGCGCAGCTCGTTGAAGCGGCGGGGCCCCTCGCCCAAGGTGGTCACGACCAGCACCGACCATTTGTCGCCGATCCGGCTGAGCAGGGTGCTGATGGTGCGGCAGACGGGGCTGGCAGGGTCCTTCATGGCGATCCTCTCGAAGTGGCCGGGCACATCGCTGTTCCCGGGCACAAATTTGTTCGTCGCCCACAATTTGGTGCGTTCTTGCGGGCGATCCTTGGGTGGTTACTTAGCGTGCTCCAGTTACAAAACAATACTAAGGAGCGAATAGTGACCATCCTCCAGCTCGACAGCAGCATCACCGGCGAGAACAGCGTCAGCCGCCAGATCACCCGCTCGATCGTCGAGCGGCTGGTGGAAACCGCGCCCGGGACGAACGTCATTCACCGCGACCTCGTCGCCGACCCGATCGATCACCTGACGCTCGGCGCCTTTGCCGACACCAGCGTACTCGACGAGTTCCTGGCGGCGGACACGGTGGTGATCGGCGCGCCGATGTACAATTTCACGGTGCCGACGCAGCTCAAGTCGTGGCTCGACCGGATCCTCGTGGCGGGCAAGACCTTCCGCTACACCGAGAGCGGCCCCGAGGGCCTCGCCGGGGGCAAGCGGGTGATCGTCGCGCTGGCGCGGGGCGGCTTCTACGGCGCCGGATCGCCGGCGAGCGCGCTCGAGCATACCGAGACCTATCTGCGCGGCGTGTTCGGCTTCATCGGGATCGAACCCGAGTTCGTCGCGGCCGACGGGATCGCGGTCGGCCCCGAGCAGCGCGAGGCGAGCCTTGCCACCGCGCTTGACGAAACGGTGCGGCTTGCCGCCTAAAGCGGAAAGTAACAGCAGGAGCCCCGTTCATATGGCCAATAACCGTCTCTCCGCATCCGCCCCGCTTGCCCATGGGGTGCTGCGGATCATGTCGGGGCTCCTGTTCCTCGCCCACGGGACGCAGAAATTCCTGTCGTTCCCGGCGGGCGAGCGCGCCGGAAGCGGGCTCGCGCTCGACAATCCGGGGGCCTATGCCGGGCTCATCGAACTGGTGACGGGCGTGCTGATCGCACTCGGCCTGTTCACCCGGCCGGCGGCGTTCCTCGCCTCGGGCACGATGGCGGCGGCCTATTTCATGGCCCATGCGCCGCAGAACTTCTTCCCCGTCAACAATGGCGGGGACGCGGCGGTGCTCTACTGCTTCGTCTTCCTCTACTTCGTCTTCGCCGGCCCCGGTGCGCTCAGCATCGACGGCTCGCGCGGGCCACGGGGCCGCTAGTCGCGGCGGGCGGCACGACCAGCGCCGCCCGCGCGTTCCCTTCGCTTCGAAGGAGAGCGCCGATGACCAAGCTCGACGACAAGCAGCGTGACGACCTGAAAGGCGGACAATTCGCCTTTCCAGAACAGCGCAAGGAGCCGCTCGAGGACGCGACCCACGTCCGCAACGCGATCGCGCGTTTCCATCAGGTGAAAGGCGTGACCGACGCCGAGCGCGACGACGCCTGGAAGCGGATCAAGGCCGCGGCCAAGAAGTATGATGTTGAAGTCAGCGAGAAGAGCTGGCGCGAGATCGGGAAGGATTGATCGGCAGCTATTTGGCCTTGCCGCACTTACCCTGCTTCGCGGTGTAAGCCGTCGGCGGCGGCGCCGAATAGGTCCAGCTGGCGATCTTCCAGGCCTCGCCCGAGCGCGCCATGACGAAGGTCATGTGGCCGTCGGCGGCCTTGGGGATACCGGCCTCGGTCAGACAATAAGTGGTGGGCAGGACGACATAGGCCCGTTCCCCGAAGCTCGTGCCCTGCGTCTGCCGGCCGTAAAGCATCCTGCCGCCCGCAATCTTCCGCGCGGCCGCGTCCTTTGAATAGTCGTCGAGCCAGCGCTTGACCGAGCCGTCGCCCGACCACTGGTAAGGCGCGAATTCGTCGATGATGACGGCGTCGGGGGCATGGGCATCGATGAAGGCCTGCACGTCGCCGGCGTTGAACTTGTCGAGCACGGTGGTGACGGCCTTTACCGCGTCATCGGCCGGTGCGGCGGCGACGGCCGGACCTGCAACGCATAGCGCGGCAATCGCGAGCAATTTCTGCATCTTAATCCCCCTGATCGGCCATGACACGCACGGGCGTTCGCGCTGGCGAGGCGCGGAGGCGGAGGAGAAGCTGGACCTCCCGCGGGGAGAGGTCAATCGCTCAGGCGAGCAGCCGCAGCGGGTTCTCGATCAGGGGCTTCAGCGCCTGGAGGAAGGTCGCCGCGTCCCAGCCGTCGACCACGCGGTGGTCGCAGGAGAGCGAGAGGTTCATCCGCTTGCGGATCTCGAGCTCGCCGTTCACGGGCACGACCTTCTCCTCGACCTTGTTGACCGCGACCGTCGCGACCTGCGGAGGCGAGATGACGGGGGTCGAGGCGATCCCGCCCCACGGCCCCAGCGACGAGATGGTGAAGGTCGGGTTCGACAGCTCCTCGCGGGTCGCCTTGCCGGTCTTGGCGGCGTCCGACAGGCGGGCGATCTCGGCGGCAAGCTGCCAGATCGAGAGGCGCTCGGCGTTGCGGATGACGGGGACCATCAGCCCGCTCGGGGTCTGCGCGGCCATGCCCATGTGGACGCCGCCGTGGCGGGTCACGACATTGGCTTCGTCGTCATAGGTGGCGTTGATCATCGGAAAGTCCGGGAAGGTGCGGACCAGCGCGGTGATCAGGAAGGGGAGGAGCGTGAGCTTGGGGTTCTGGCCCCGGTCGCGGTTCATCATCGCGCGGGTCTCTTCGAGCGCGGTGACGTCAAACTCTTCCACGAGCGCGAAGTGCGGGATGCGGCGCTTGGCGGCCTGCATGTTCTCCGCGATCTTGCGGCGGAGACCCACGACCTTGATCTGCTCGTCGGCACGCGCGGCGCCCGAGGAGCGGCCCGAGACCTGCCCGCCATTGTAGAGGAGGTAAGCGTCGAGGTCGGCGTGGCGGATGTGCTCGCCCTGGTGCTTCACCTGGCCAAGGTCGATGCCGAGGTCGCGCGCGCGGGCGCGGACGGCGGGGGTGGTGAGGATGGGGGTCTTGTGGGCTCCCGCATCGTCGTTCGTGCCGAGCGACGTCGAGCGACGCTCGTCCTGCTGTTCGGTCGGGCGCCCTTCGACTGCGCGCTCCGCGCTCCGCTCAGGACGAACGGGCTCCGGAGCGACCTCCAGCGTCGGATTGGCTTCTTCCTGCGCCGGCGTCGGGACCGCCGCGCCGTCGGCCAGCGGGACTTCCTCGGCCTCGGCGGCAGGCGCGTCGGCACCCTCGGTCTCGATTTCGACCAGCACCGAGCCGATCGCGATCTGGTCGCCGACTTCGCCCGCGAGGCTCTTCACCACGCCGGCGACGGGCGATTCCATCTCGACCGTGGCCTTGTCGGTCATCATGTCGGCGAGTTGCTGGTCTTCCTCGACGCGGTCGCCGACCTTGATGTGCCAGGCGACGATCTCGGCCTCGGCAATGCCTTCGCCGATGTCGGGGAGCTTGAACTGGTAGGTCGCCATCAGTCGGCCATCACTTTCTCGAGAGCCTGGCGCATGCGGATGGGGCCAGGGAAATAGATCCATTCATAGGCGTGGGGGTAGGGCGTATCCCAGCCGGACACGCGCCCGACCGGCGCCTCGAGGTGGTAGAAGCAGCGCTCCTGGATGAGGGTGACGAGTTCGCTCGCATAGCCGCTCGTCTTGGTCGCTTCCTGGACGACCAGCGCGCGGCCGGTCTTCTTCACGCTTTCCTCGATCGTCGCCATGTCGACGGGGACGAGGGTGCGAAGGTCGATGACCTCGGCGTCGATGCCATTCTCCTCGACGGCGGCGAGCGCGACGTGGACCATGGTGCCGTAGGCGATGACGGTGAGGTCGTTGCCCGGGCGGACGATCCGCGCCTTGCCGAGCGGCACGGTGTAGTGGCCGTCGGGCACCTCGCTGTCGGCATGCTTCGACCAAGGCTTCACGGGCTTGTCGTGATGGCCGTCGAAGGGGCCGTTGTAGATGCGCTTGGGCTCGAAGAAGATCACCGGATCGGGGTCTTCCACGGCGGCGATCAGCAGGCCCTTGGCGTCATAGGGGGTCGAGGGGATGACGACCTTCAGCCCCGCGACATGGGTGAACAGGGCTTCCGGGCTCTGGCTGTGGGTCTGGCCGCCGAAGATGCCGCCGCCATAGGGCGAGCGAATGACCATCGGCATCGTCCATTCGCCCGCGGTGCGATAGCGCATGCGGGCGACCTCGGAGACGATCTGGTCGTAGCCGGGGTAGATGTAGTCGGCGAACTGGATCTCGATGAGTGGCTTCAGACCGTAGGCCGCCATGCCGACCGCGGTGCCGACGATCCCGCCCTCGGAAATCGGGGCGTCGAAGCAGCGCTCCTTGCCGAATTCCTTCTGCAGGCCGGCGGTGGCGCGGAACACGCCGCCGAAATAGCCGACGTCCTCGCCGAAGACGACGATGTCGGGGTCGGCCGCCATGACCACGCGATGCGCGTCGTTGATGGCCTCGATCATGTTACGCGTGGGCATCTTAGCTTGCATCCCGTCCGAGGTAGACGCGGGCCTCGCCCAGCGCTTCCTCGCGCTGTTCGGCGAGGTGCCAGGGAGTGTCGGCATAGACGTCCTCGAACATCGAGCCGATGCGGTCGAAGCCCTGGCCGGGGAGGATGCCCTGCGCCTCGGCCTGCTTCTGCGCGGCGCGGACTTCCCTGTCGGCCTCGGCGACGAGCGCGGCGTGGCGTTCGTCGTCCCATTCGCCGAGCCCGACGAGATGCGCCTTGAGGCGTTCGACCGGATCGCCGAGCGGCCATTGCTGCGCTTCGCCGGCGGGGCGGTAGCCGGTGGGATCGTCCGAGGTCGAATGGCCCTCGGCGCGGTAGGTGAAGAATTCGATCAGGGTCGGTCCGGCGTTGGCGCGGGCGCGCTCGGACGCCCAGTCGACCGCGGCGTAGACGGCGAGCGCGTCATTGCCGTCGACGCGGAGGCCCGCGATGCCGTAGCCGACCGCGCGCGCGGCGAAGGTCGATTGCTCGGCCCCGGCGATGCCCGAGAAGCTCGAGATCGCCCACTGGTTGTTGACCACCGCGAGGATGACCGGCGCCTGGTAGACCGCGGCGAAGGTCAGGGCCGAGTGGAAGTCGCCCTCGGCCGTCGCGCCCTCGCCGATCCAGCCCATGGCGATCCGGCTGTCGCCCTTGATCGCGCTTGCCATCGCCCAGCCCACCGCCTGCGGATATTGGGTGCCGAGATTGCCCGAGATCGAGAAGAAGCCGTGCGGCTTGTCCGAATACATGATCGGCAGCTGGCGGCCGTGGAGCTTGTCGCCGGCATTCGAATAGATCTGGCACATCATGTCGGTGAGCGGATAGCCGCGCGCCACGAGCAGGCCCTGCTGGCGATAGGTCGGGAAGCACATGTCGTCGGCATGGAGCGCATTGGCGGCGGCGACCGCGATCGCCTCCTCGCCGGTGCACTTCATGTAGAAGCTGGTCTTCCCCTGCCGCTGGGCACGGTACATGCGGTCGTCGAAGGCGCGCACGGTGACCATGTCGCGCAGCATCTTGCGCAGCCGGTCGGGGTCGAGGCGCGGGTCCCACGGACCGACGGCCTGGCCGTTCTCGTCGAGCACGCGGACGAGATGGTTCGTCAGCGGGTGGGTCTCGGCGGCAGGCGCGGCGGAGTCGGGGCGCGGGGCCGCGCCGGCGGCAGGCACCACGACATTGGAGAAGTCCGGCGTGTCGCCCGGGCGATAGCTCGGCTCCGGCACGTGCAGGGACAGGGCCGGCGCATTGCGGCGGGTCTGGGGGTCGAGCTCGCTCATTGCCGCCGCCGCTTAAAGCGGTCGAGGCGAGGCGGCAACTCCGGCGGGCTGGACTTGGCGTTCGCGCGGGCTAGGCTCGCGGCCATGCACCGTCCCCTCATGGCGCTTGCCGCCTTCGTCGCCCTTTGCGCGCCCGCCGCCGCCCAGAGCCTCACGCCCGAGGAACAGCAGAAGATCGACGCCGCGGTGACGAGTTCGCTCGCGACCTATGGCGTCCCGGCCGCGTCGGTCGCGGTGGTGCGGGGCGGGCGAATCGTCATGGCCAAGGCCTATGGCAAGGCGTCCGAGACGCTGCCGGTGGCGAGCCCGGCCATGCCGTTCCAGATTGCGAGCAACTCGAAGCAGTTCACCGCCGCGGCGCTGCTGCTGCTCGAGGACGAGGGGAAACTCAGCCTCGACGACAAGGTCGCGAAATATCTGCCGGGGATCAGCGGGGGTGACCAGATCAGCATCCGCCAGTTGCTCAGCCACACCTCGGGGCTGCAGGATTACTGGCCGCACGACTACAGCTTCGCGGCGATGGCGAGGCCGGTGACGCCGCAGGGGATCGTCGACATCTGGGCCAAGAAGCCGCTCGATTATGTGCCGGGCACCAAGTGGCAATATTCGAACACGGGCTATGTCGTCGCAGGCATGATCGCCGAGAAGGTGTCGGGGATGCCGCTGCTCTCCTTCCTCCAGAAGCGCGTGTTCAAGCCGCTCGGCATGACCAGCGTGATGGACCAGGATCTCGCGATCGGCGCGCGTTATCCGCAGGGCTATGGCCGGGCGGCGCTCGGGCCGGTGCGGCCGGCGGTGCCGGCGGCGCGCGGCTGGCTTTATGCCGCGGGCGAATTGTCGATGACCGCCGAGGATCTCGCCAAGTGGGACATCGCGCGGATGAACCGGACTTTGCTTCCCGCCGACGACTGGGCCGCGCAGGAGACGAGCGTCAAGCTGACCGACGGCACCGATACGCATTACGGGCTCGGGGTCTTCAACGCCGACCGTGACGGGCGCCACGCCATCACCCACACCGGCGAGGCGGTCGGCTTCCTTTCGGTCAACAACGTCTATCCCGACGACAAGGCGGCGATCGTGGTACTGACCAACAGCTGGTCGGGCCGGGCCTATGGCGCGATCGCCCGGCAGATCGCGGGGATCGTGCTTCCGGCCAAGGCGACGCCGGTGGCGATGAGCGGCGAGGCGGCGATGACCGCGCGGACGCGGGCGCTCTACGATGCGCTGCGCCGCGGCGCGCTCGACCGCCGGCAGGTGACCGACAACCTGGCTTATTACTTCACCCCGCAGGTCCGCGCCGACTTCCAGTCGAGCCTGGCGCCGCTGGGCGATCCGACGGGCTTCGAGGTGCAGGGCGAGCCCGAGCTTCGCGGCGGGTTCGAGATCCGCTCGTACAAGGTGACCTATCCCACGCGCGCATTGTCGATCTCGGTTTTCACCGAGCCGGGCGCGAACGGGCGGTTCGAGCAGTTCCTGGTCAATCCCGCCTGAGGTTGACCGTCGGCGGGGGGATTGGCAGGGCTTTTCTCATGACCGACATCACCGATACGCCGCCCGACCGGCTCAGCCTCGACCCGCGCAGCCCGCATTTCGACGAAGCCAAGCTTCAGCGCGGTGTGGGTATCCGCTTCAACGGGGTCGAGAAGACCAACGTCGAGGAATATTCGGTGTCGGAAGGCTGGATCAAGGTCGCCGCGGGCAAGAGCCGCGACCGTTACGGCAACCCGATGCTGCTGACCTTGAAGGGCACGGTCGAGCCTTATTACGAGCGGGCGGCCGAGGGCGAGGGTCAGGCCGACACGTCGGAAGACTGAAACTTGCGTCACCCCGGGCCGGGCCCGGGGTGACGGTTTCAGCTAGACTGAAAACTTACAGCGAGTTGGTGCGGGTGGTGCCGCGGGCCGGGGTGGCCGAGGCGGGATAGCCCGGGTTCGCCTTGCGCTGCTTGTTCCACTGATAGAGCTTCTTCGCGCCCCAGCCGATGGTGAGCGCGGTGCCGAGCGGCCCGAGCCCACGCGCGGCGATCCGCGCACCGGCAACGCCCAGGAGCGCGCCCTTCAGGCCGTCATTGCGGCCGGCCATGCGGTTGCCGATGATGGCGCCAGCGATCTTCCCCAACATGTGTTTTTTCCTCTTGTTCATGGCGCGAGGACAGCCCCGCGCGGGTCACGCGTCAAGACGCGCCATCGCCATTTCGGGTTCCCGCGGCGGCCGGTTGGGAAAAGCCGCCATGCCTCACGGTGAAAAATCCCAACACGGGCCGCCGGGACGGGCTGATCACGTCAAAAACCCCGGAAAACGGCAATTGGCACGCTGTCTGCATGATGAACGACATGGCCGGTCAGGGGATCGGCCAGAAGAGACAGGAGCCTATAGTGAACATCAAGACGACCCTCCTTTCCGCGATCGGCGCGCTGGTCCTGAGCGGCCTGGCGGTCGGTTCCGCGATTGCCCCGGCCGGCGTTGCCATCGCCGCCCCCGTGAAGATCGCGCAATATGCTTGATCGCGCACTGGCCCGCCCGGTCTCGCGGCTCGAATATCTCGGGTCGATCGAGGCGCCCGAGACTCCCTTGGGCCCGGTCGGCCAGGTGCTCGACACCGTCGACATCTGGCTGGCCGGCACCCTTCAGAGCCTGTTCAACCTCATCAAGCGCTAATCCCGCACCCCTCTATTCAAGGACGTTCGTCCCATGGACCGCCTTCCGTTCCGCCTTGCCACCCGCGACCGCAAGCTGCTCGGCGTCTGCGCCGGCATCGGCAACTCGCTCAACATCGATCCGACCTTCGTCCGGATCGCGTGGGTCGCGGTGCCGCTGTTGACCTTCGTCACCGTGTGGCAGGCGCTGCTGGCTTATTTCATCTGCGGCCTCATCGGCGCGGCGAAGAGCGGCAAGCTGCGGCGCCGCGGCGACTATGAGCGGATGGGCGACCATCGTCGGGCGAGCGTCCACGACGTGCGGACCAAGCTCGACACGACCGACCGCCGGATGATGGCGATCGACCAGCATCTTCATAACAGCGAAAGCGACGCCCTCGCCCGCGAGATCGAGGCGCTGCGCAAGGAGCAGGCGTGATGGATACGATTTCCCTTGGCCTCACCGGGCTGTTCGGACTGACCGGCCTGGTGCTCGCCGCCCACTTCCTCCTCAAGGGCTGGAACGGCTGGCTCGAAGTCCGCAAGATGGAGCTGGCGAGCGGTTTGCCGCGGCACGACACGGCGGTGGCGGGCGGCGGTCCGGACCTGATCGAACTGGCGGATCTGAAGGCCCGGGTCCGCAAGCTCGAGGCGATCGCCAGCGGGATCGACCTCTAGAGTCTTGCAGAGCGGGGAAGAAAAAGGGCTCCGGCCAAGCGCCGGGGCCCTTTTTCGTGTCAGAAGCCGAGCCGGGCGGTGAGCCGGATGTCGCGCCCGGGGCCCGGGGCATAGTCCTTGAGCAGGCTGGTGTGGCGGCGGACCGTCACGTCGAAGATGTTGTTGGCCTGGAGCCCGAGGTTGAGCTGCGGCCGGCTGGCGAGGGGCTTCCAGTTGAGCGAGGCGTTGACGAGGGTGAAGGCCCTGGTCGGAGTCTCGACCGGCGCGGTGCGGTTCTGGGCGAAGCTGTGCTCGAGCTCGACCCGGCCGTCGACATTGCCCTTGCGGCCCTCGACCCCGCCGAGGAGGCGGAGCGGCGGGATCTGCGGGGCCGGGCCGAAGCCCTTGATGGTCGCGCGGACGGCGTCGGCGACGCCCTCGACCGACCAGTCGATCCCGCCCAGGACGCCGACCTTGGCGTTGGTCTCGAGCTCGAAGCCGGTGAAGTTCGCGGGGGCCTGGCTGTACTGGTAGACGGGCAGGTCGTCCTCGACCGCGCCGGTCAGCGCCTGGTAGATGTAATTGTCGAAGTGCGTCCGGTAGACCGAGGCGGTGATCGTCAGGGGCCCGCTGGTGCGGCGCAGGGTGCCCTCGATCGAGGTGCTCTTTTCCTTGCCGAACAGGGGATTGCCGATCTCATAGGCCTGGGTGCCGCCATGCGGGCCGTTGGCGAACAGTTCGTCGGTCGAGGGTGCGCGCTCGGTGTAGGAGAGGTTGACGCCCGCGCGCAGGTTGCCGCCCAGATTATAGCTTCCGCCGACCGAGCCCGAGAGGCTGGTGAAGCGGCGGGTGATGGCGGCATTGCCGATGGTCGCATCGGCCGCGGCCTCGAGCCGGCTCTTCTCGACCCGGCCGCCGACCTCGACCCGCAACGGGCCGGTCTCGTAATTCTGGAGCGCGAACAGGCCGAACTGGCGCTGGCGGTTGGGCGGCAGGAACTTCTCGTCGCCCTCGATCGACACGCGGCGGTTGAGCGCCTGGACGCCGAACCCGCCGCCCCAGCCATCAATCGTGCGCTGGACGATTTCGATCCGGCCTTCCTGCGCCTTGGAGCGGAAGGTGCTGTTGATCTCGCCGGTGTCGGCGGCCTGTTCGAAGTGACGATATTTGGCGCCGCCCGCACGGATTCGGACCTGGTCGATGAAGCCCTTGCCGACGGGGATTTCGGCGCGGGCGTCGTAGCGGGTCTGCTTGACGTCGAGGCGCACCGCCTCGGCTTCGACCGCGGGGTCGAGGCTGTAGCGGATGGGCGTGCCGTAATTGTTGTCGAGGCGGCTGATCGAGACGCCGACGTTGAGCGGGCCATCGACCCAGGCGAGGCCGCCGGCGACTTCGCTGCTCTTTGCCGAGGAATTGGGCAGGCGGCCCTTCAAATCGGCGAGGGCGCGGATTTCGGGATCGGCGCTGGCCGCGGCCTGGTCGCGCAGCGGCTTGGCGAGGACGTAGCCGCCGATCTCGAGGTCGTCGCTCTTCACCCAGCTGCCGTCGCCGTGGAGGACGAGGTGCGAGGTGAGCGGCACGTCGACCCGGCCATTGGTCGAGCGCTCGTTGGACGCGCTTCCGTAAGCGCCGATCAGGTCGACGTGGAGCGGGCTCTCGGGGACGGCGCGGGGAATGCGCGAATCGATCACGTTGACGACGCCGCCGCTCGCCGAGCTTCCGAACAGGAGGGCGGCGGGGCCGCGGAGGACCTCGATTCGGTCGGCGGTGAGCGGGTTGATCGCGACGGCGTGGTCGGGGCTCGAGCTCGACACGTCGAAGCTGCCGATGCCGTCGGTGAGGATGCGGATGCGGTCGCCGGAGAGGCCGCGGATGATCGGGCGGCTGGCATTGGGACCGAAGCCGGTCGAGGCGACGCCCGGCTGGCGCTGGAGCGTCTCGCCGATGGTCGGGCGAACTTCGCGGGCGAGCTCTTCGGAGGTGAGCACGCTGGTCCCGCCGAGCACGTCCTCGCGGTTGCGGCGGATGCCGGTGACGACGATCGCATTGTCCTGCGCGCTGTCATGGTCGCTGGCGCGGGCCGGGGCCGGGGCGGGGGCAGGGGCAGGAGCGGGCGCGGCGGGCTGGGCGGCGGTGGTCTGGGCGGCGAGCGCCGCGGCGAGGGTCAGCAACATGGGTAGGCTCCGCTAGACTGATATTCGTCGTTCGGCGGGCGCCCTACGAGCGATGATACATTGTGACAAGCGTCGGATCGCGCGGCTTCGACGAAAGGGGCGTGCGCGTCGGCGGAATGGGGCTAGAGGGGAGGCATGACCGATCCCCGCGCCACCTTCGTCACCCATCTCGAATGCTCGCTGACGGGCGAGCATTATGCCGCGAACGAGGTGCATAACCTCGGCAAGGCGGGGCGTCCGCTGCTGGTGCGCTACGACCTCGAGGCGGTCGGCCGCGTGCTGACGCGCGACGTCGTGGGTGCGCGTGCGCCGGGGATGTGGAAGTGGCGTGAGCTGCTGCCGCTGCCCGCCGGGTCGGCGCCGGTCAGCCTCGGCGAGATCGAGACGCCGCTGCTGCCGCTTGCGAACCTGTCGGCGAAGGCCGGGGTCGCGCCGCTCATGGTCAAGGACGAGGGCCGGCTTCCGACCGGCTCGTTCAAGGCGCGCGGGCTGGCGATGGCGGTCAGCATGGGCAAGCATTTCGGAATCACCGACATGGCGCTTCCGACCAACGGCAATGCCGGCGCCGCGCTCGCGGCCTATGCGGCGGCGGCGGGGATCCGGGCAACGGTCATCTGCCCCGAGGAAACGCCGCCGATCAACGTCGCCGAGGCCGAAGCCTATGGCGCGCGCGTGCTCGTCGCCGACGGGCAGATCGACGAGTGCGGACGGCTGGTCGGCGAGGGCGCGGCGGCGGGGCGCTGGTTCGACGTCTCGACGCTGAAAGAGCCGTACCGTGCCGAGGGCAAGAAGGTGATGGGGCTCGAGCTTGCCGAGCAATATGGCTGGCGGCTGCCCGACGTCATCTTCTATCCGACCGGCGGCGGCACCGGCCTCATCGGCATGTGGAAGGCGTTCGCCGAGATGGAAGCGGCCGGGCTGATCGGCTCCGAGCGACCGCGGATGGTGGCGGTCCAGGCGACCGGCTGCGCGCCGATGGTCCGGGCGTGGGAACAGGGCGACGAATTTGCCGAGCGCTGGGAAGATCCGGCGACGGTCGCGACGGGCATTCGCGTGCCCAAGGCAGTGGGTGACTTCCTGATTCTGCGCGCGGTGCGTGAAAGCGGCGGCTTCGCGATCGCGGTCGAGGAAGAAGCGATCCATGCCGCGCTCGGCGATGCGGCGCGCGAGGACGGGATGCTGCTTTGCCCCGAGGGCGCGGCGGTGCTCGCGGGCTGGCGGCTGGCGCTCGAGCGCGGGCTGGTCGGCCGGGACGAGCGCGTGCTCCTGTTCAATTGCGCGGCGGGCAACAAATATCCGCTGCTTCCGACCGCACCGCACATCCGCCTGGCGGAGAGCAACGGCGCGACGCTCTAGGCCGTCTGGCCATTGGTCGAGCCCTACGGCCTTTGGTCGAGGCGCCGCCCACGCCTGCCGACGCGGGCCTTCACAATGTGGTCAGGAATCCCAACCTAAGGGTCAGGACACGGCGGCCAGATTTGATGGCGTGTCCATAAGTCTCGGAACGGGGAGCTTTTTCGGCAGGTGGCACGATGCGTGCATCTGGACGGACAAGCGCCGGCCCGAACGGTCGCCGAATGGAGAAGACAAATGAAGTGGCTGCCCGGACCCGATTACTTTCGCAACAATGTCGCCTTCCGCAACGACACGTTGCTGGGCGTCTGCGAAGCACTGGGTCATGATCTCGGCTTCAACCCGAACTTCCTGCGCGTGCCGCTGGCCGCGGGGATCATCTTCGCGCCGATGCTGATGGTCGGCATCTATCTCGCGCTGGGCGTGCTCGTGTTCGTGAGCCGCACCTTCTTCCCGGACCGCGTCGAGCAGGTCGCGGCGGCCCCGGCCGCGCCGACCGTGGCGGAGCCGGTGAACGAGGCCATCGAACTGCCCCGCGCCGCCTGACGACCCACGAGGGGTGGGCGAACCCACCCCTCGCTTACCCCTCAGTAATTATAGGCGCGCTCACCGTGTGCGCTGATGTCGAGGCCTTCGCGCTCGGCATCCCTGGCCGGCCGAAGCCCGATGATCTTGTCGATCGCGAGGAACAGTAGGGCCGAGACGCCGCCCGACCAGGCGAGCGTCAGCGCGACTGCCTTCACCTGCGTCAGCACCTGTCCCGCGATGTCGTAGGTGCCGGGGACCGCGGGCAGGACATTGTAATCGAACCAGCCCTGCCCGCCGAGCGCGGGCGCCGCGACGATCCCCGTGCCGATCGCCCCGACGATCCCGCCGATGCAGTGGACGCCGAAGACGTCGAGGCTGTCGTCGTAGCCGAAGCGGCCCTTCACCTTGGCGACGAAGAAGAAGCAGACCGCCGAGGCGACCGCGCCAAGCAGGATCGAGGTGCCGGGCGCGCCATAGCCGGCGGCGGGCGTGATCGCGACGAGGCCCGCGACCGCGCCGGTGGCGGCGCCGAGCAACGACGACTTCCTGTGCACCGCCTGCTCGATCCCCGCCCAGACCAGCGCGGCCGCGGCCGCCGCGACGAGGGTGTTGAGGAAGGCGAGGGCGGCGAGGCCATTGGCCTCGAGCGTGGAGCCGGCATTGAAGCCGAACCAGCCGACCCACAGCAAGGAGGCGCCGATCATGGTCATGACGAGGCTGTGCGGGGGCAGGGGCTCCGAATTGTAGCCGATGCGCTTGCCGATCACGAGGCAGCCGACGAGCCCCGCGATGCCGGCATTGATGTGGACCACCGTCCCGCCGGCGAAGTCGAGCGCGCCCCAACCGTAGATGAGGCCATGGTCGCCCGGCTGGTTGGGCAGGAAGTCGGGGCCGGCCCAGTACCAGACCATGTGCGCGACCGGGAAATAGACGATGGTCAGCCACAGCACCACGAACAGCATCAGCGGCCAGAAGCGGACCCGCTCGGCGAAGGCGCCGACGATCAGCGCCGGCGTGATGCAGGCGAAGGTCATCTGGAAGACGATGTAGGCGAATTCGGGGATGTAGACGCCGTTCGAGAAGGTGGCGGCGAGGCTGCTGGTCGTCACGCCCGACAGGAAGGCCTTCGACAGGCCGCCGATGTAGGGGCTGCCGCCGGTGAAGGAGAGGCTGTAGCCCCAGCCGACCCAGACGAGCGCCGCGATCGAGACGATGGTCAGCACCTGCATCAGCACCGACAGCATGTTCTTGGCGCGGACCAGCCCGCCGTAGAAGAGCGCGAGGCCGGGCACCGACATCATCAGCACGAGGGCCGAGGAGACGAGCATCCAGCTGGTGTCGCCCTTGTCGGGTGTCGGTGCGGGCGCCCCTTGCGCGAAGGCCGGCGCGGCGAGGCTCGCCGCCATCAGGAACGCCGCGCCGAAGCGGCCAAGCCTGCTCGAAAGCCCCATCGTCATCCCCTCCCTAGAGTGCATCGTCGCCGGTCTCGCCGGTGCGGATCCGGACCGCTTTCTCGAGATCGAGGACGAAGATCTTGCCGTCGCCGATCTGGTCGGTGCGCGCGGTGGTCTCGATCGCCTCGACGACGCGCGGGGCGAGATCGTCCTCGACCGCGACCTCGATCCGCGCCTTGGGCACGAATTGCGTGTCATATTCGGCGCCGCGGTAGAACACCGGCTGGCCCTTCTGGCGGCCGAAGCCGCGCACTTCCGACACGGTCATGCCCTGCACGCCCGCCTCGATCAGCGCCTCGCGCACGGGCTCGACCATGAATGGCTTGATGATGGCGATGATGAGTTTCACCTTGTTGCCCCCTCCCTTGTCACGGCATCAGAAACTGGCGCCGAGCGAGGCGACGATCCCGCTCCCGGCGATCTGGCGCCCGCGCGGGCTGAAGGCGGTGGCGTCGGTATCGACATAAGCGACGCCGAGGGTGAGGCCGCGCCACGCCGCCGACGCGCCGAGGCTCCAGTCGGTGGTCGATCGGCCGATGGTGATGAAGCTCGGCCCCTTGCTGTGGCCGAGGTGGCCGGTCAGGCTGATCGGGCTATCGGGCACCGCAAGGCTGACGTCGCCCGCGAGGTAGAGATTGTCCTCGCGCCCGTTGCCGACCGACAGCGCATTCTGCCTAGGCGCGTAGGCGATGCTACCCTTGATGCTGGCCGGCCCCACGGCCTGCGTGATCGAGGCATAGGGTTCGACGAAGTCCGAGGCGACGCCGCCCGAGCCGGGGTAATAGTAATAGAGCACGCCGGCATCGATCGTGGTCGCGCCGAAGCTGTGCTTGACGCCCGCGATGAGGTCGAGCTCCTGATCGGCGCCGTGGGCGACATAGTCGTCGATCGAGGAGCCCCAGACCGAGGCGTAGACGCCCGATTCGTGCTCGACGGTGACGAAGCCCTGGAGGGCGGGGCGCCGGTCGGTCTGCGAGATGCCTCGGAAGCGATAGTCGGTGACGAGCGTGGCGCCGCCGTGGATGGTGATCGGGGCCTTCTTCTCCTGCGCGGCGGCGGGTGTCGCGGCGAGCCCGAGAAGAAGGCCGATGACAGTGGTGACGGTGATGATGCGCATGGTCAGCCCCCGTTGATTTGAGGAGCCCCGATTGCCCGACGGGAGGCTCCGCTTACGCATTCAACGAGTGGATGATGCAGAGCTTTGCTGCGGCGCACAACGGCAGCAGAGCGCCGTGAGAATATTTCACGCGCGATATGATTTTGGCCCTGTTTGACAACGACTTAGCTCAGTCCAAGTGTGCCATCCGGGGCATAACTCATTCAGATTGCTGTGAAACGTCATGTCGTGAGAGCGATGGAGGCTTATTCCCGAGGCTATTGCAGGCCGGAGCAAGACTCGTCAGTCTGCTCGCAATCCAGTGACTTATTGTGCGTTGCAGCAGCGAGAGGTGTGACGGATTGGACGGCTTGCCCAAGGCCCAGGGATTGTACGATCCCGCCCGCGAGCATGACAGCTGCGGCATGGGCTTCGTCGCCCACGTCGGCGGCGCGGCGAGCCACCGGATCATCGCGCAGGGGCTGGAGATCCTCGCCAACCTCCATCATCGCGGCGGGGTCGGAGCGGACCCGGAGATGGGCGACGGGTCGGGCTGCCTGATCCAGTTGCCCGACGCGCTGTTGCGCGACTGGGCGGACGGCCGGTCGATCAGCCTGCCCGCGCCGGGCAGCTATGCGGTGGCGATGTGCTTCCTGCCGGTCGATGCCGACAGCCGGGCGCTCGCCGAGGAACGGCTCGAGCAGTTCGTCCGCAAGGAAGGACAGATCTTCCTCGGCTGGCGTGACGTGCCGGTCGATCCCGGCGTACTCGGCGCCTCGGTGCAGGCGACCGTCCCGGTGATCCGCCAGGCGCTGGTCGGGCGCGGTCCCGACACGCGCGAGGGCGATGCGTTCGAGCGCAAGCTGCTGACGATCCGCAAGCAGACGCTCAATCCGCTGGCCGAGCTTGCCGAACGCCGAAAGCAGCCGGCGCTGACCGATTTCTACATTGCGAGCTTCTCGAGCCGGACGCTCGTCTACAAGGGGCTGCTGCTGCCCCACCAGGTGGGCGAATTCTACCGCGACCTGGCAGATCCGCGCGCTGTGTCGGCGCTGGCGATGGTGCACCAGCGCTTCTCGACCAACACCTTTCCGAGCTGGCGGCTGGCGCACCCCTACCGGTTCATCGCGCACAACGGCGAGATCAACACGGTGCGCGGCAACGTCAACTGGATGAACGCGCGGCGCCGCACGCTCGAATCGCCGCTGCTCGGCGCCGACCTCGACAAGATGTGGCCGATCATCCCGCACGGCCAGTCGGATACCGCCTGCCTCGACAACGCGCTCGAGCTGCTGATCGCCGGCGGCTATTCGCTGCCCCACGCGGTGATGCTGCTGATCCCCGAGGCCTGGGCCGGGCATGCCGAGATGGAGCCCAGGCGCCGCGCCTTCTACGAATATCATGCGGCGCTGATGGAGCCGTGGGACGGCCCCGCTGCGATCGCCTTCACCGACGGGCGGCAGATCGGCGCGACGCTTGATCGCAATGGCCTGAGGCCGGCGCGTTTCCTCGTCACCGACGACGACCTGGTGGTGATGGCGTCGGAGAGCGGCGTGCTCCCGATCCCGGAGGAACGAATCGTCCGCAAGTGGCGGCTCCAGCCCGGGCGGATGCTGCTGATCGACTTCGCCAAGGGGCGGATCGTCGAGGACGAGGAGATCAAGGCCGAGCTGGCCGGGGCCGAGCCTTATGGCGAATGGCTCAAGGAGACGCAGTTCAACCTCGCCGACTTGCCGGCGGGGTCGAACCCGCTGGTGCGGCCGCCCGACGAGGAGGTGTTCCGGCGGACCCAGCTCAGCTTCGGCTATACCGAGGAGGACCTGCGGCTGTTCCTGACGCCGATGGCGTCGGCTGCCGACGATCCGGTGGGCTCGATGGGGACCGACACGCCGCTCGCGGTCCTGTCGGCCAAGCCGCGGCTCCTCTACGATTACTTCAAGCAGAACTTCGCGCAGGTGACGAACCCGCCGATCGACCCGATCCGCGAGAGCCTGGTGATGAGCCTCGTTTCGATGATCGGGCCGCGCCCCAATCTCCTGGGGCGCAACGCGGGCAACCACAAACGGCTCGAGGTCAGCCAGCCGATCCTCACCAACGAGGATGTGGAGAAGATCCGCTCGATCCATGACACGTTGGACGGCGCATTCCGGACCGCGACGCTCGACGCGACCTGGCCGAGCGGGGGCGATGCGCAGAGCCTCGAGGCCGCGCTCCAGCGGCTGTGCTGGGAAGCGACCGAGGCGGTGCTCGCCGACATCAACGTGCTGATCCTGTCGGACCGCAAGGAAGGGAAGGGGCGCATTCCGATCCCGGCCGCGCTGGCGACGGGAGCGGTGCACCATCACCTCATCCGGCAGGGCCTGCGGATGCAGACGGGCCTCGTGGTCGAGACGGGTGAAGCGCGCGAGGTGCATCATTTCGCGGTGCTCGCGGGCTATGGCGCGGAGGCGATCAACCCGTGGCTGGCGTTCGACGTGATCGACGCCTTGTGCGAGCGCGGCAAGGTCGCGCTGGCGCCCGACAAGGCCCAGGCGAACTATATCAAGGCGATCGGCAAGGGCCTCCTCAAGGTCATGTCGAAGATGGGGATCTCGACCTTCCAGAGCTATTGCGGGGCGCAGATCTTCGACGCGGTCGGGCTGAACAGCGCCTTCGTGCAGCGCTACTTCACCGGTACCTCGACGAGCATCGAGGGCGCGGGGCTGGAGGAGATCGCCGACGAGAGCGCAGCGCGGCACCGGGCGGCGCACGGCGCCGAGGTCGAGCGGCTGGGCGTCGGCGGGCTCTACGCCTTTCGCGCGGGCGGCGAAGCGCATGCCTGGACCCCCGCGACGATCGCGCATCTCCAGCATGCGGTCAGGGGCAATCTTCCGGACAAGTATCGCAGCTATGCCGCCGAGATGAATGCGCGGAGCGGCGAACTGCTGACCATCCGCAGCCTGCTCGATTTCCGCCCCGCCGGGCCGGCGGTGCCGCTGGACGAGGTCGAGCCCGCGAGCGAGATCGTCAGGCGCTTTGCGACCGGCGCGATGAGCTTCGGCTCGATCAGCCGCGAGGCGCATACGACGCTGGCGCGGGCGATGAACCGGATCGGCGGCAAGTCGAACACGGGCGAGGGCGGCGAGGAGCGGACACGGTTCGCGACCGACGAGCGCTCGAGCATCAAGCAGGTCGCCTCGGGCCGCTTCGGGGTCACCGCCGACTATCTGGTCAATGCCGACGACATCCAGATCAAGATCGCGCAGGGCGCCAAGCCCGGCGAGGGCGGGCAGTTGCCGGGGCACAAGGTCGATGCCGCAATCGCCGCGGTCCGGCACTCGACACCGGGCGTCGGGCTCATCTCGCCGCCGCCGCATCACGACATCTATTCGATCGAGGATTTGGCGCAGCTGATCTTCGACCTGCGCTCGGTCAATCCGGCCGCGCGAGTCTCGGTCAAGCTCGTGGCCGAGGCGGGCGTGGGGACGGTCGCGGCGGGCGTGGTCAAGTGCACCGCCGACCACCTCACCATCTCGGGCTACGAAGGCGGGACCGGGGCTTCGCCGCTGACCAGCCTGACGCATGCCGGAAGCCCGTGGGAGCTGGGGCTAGCGGAGACCCAGCAGACGCTGATGCTCAACGGGCTTCGCGACCGGATCGTGGTGCAGGCCGACGGGGGGCTGAGGACCGGGCGCGACGTGGCGGTGGCGGCGCTGCTCGGCGCGGACGAGTTCGGCTTCGCGACCGCCCCGCTGATCGCGGCAGGCTGCATCATGATGAGGAAATGCCACCTCAACACCTGCCCCGTGGGGATCGCGACGCAGGACGAACGGCTGCGGGCCAAGTTCGCCGGGAGCCCCGAGCATGTGGTGAACTATTTCTTCTTCGTCGCCGAGGAATTGCGCGAGATCATGGCCGGGCTGGGGGTCCGCTCGGTCGAGGAGATGATCGGCCGCGTCGACCTCTTGCGGGTCCGCGAGGCGGCCGGGGGCAAAGCGGCGGGCGCGGACCTGTCGAAGCTTCTGCGATCGGTCGACGCGGCCGCGCCGCGCCGCTTCCGAGCGGGGGTCAAGGCGCCGGCCGCACACCGAATCGACGAGGTGCTGATCGGCCGGCTCGACGGCGCGCTGCCGGTGCGGATCGAGCTTGCGATCACCAACGTCGACCGCTCGGTCGGAGCGCGGCTGTCAGGCGAGATCGCGCGGCGGTTCGGGCCCGACGGGCTCGACGATGGGGCCATGCACGCCGTGCTGACCGGCACCGCGGGACAGAGCTTCGGCGCCTTCCTCGCGCCCGGCGTCACGCTCGACCTCGTCGGCGACGCGAACGACTATGTCGGCAAGGGGCTGAGCGGGGGTCGGCTGGTGGTCCGGCCGCCCGACGGGGTCGCGCGCGAGGCGGCGGCCAACATCGTCGTCGGCAACACCTGCCTTTATGGCGCGACCAGCGGCGAGGCTTTCTTCAGCGGGGTCGCAGGCGAGCGCTTTGCGGTGCGCAATTCGGGCGCGGTGGTGGTGGTCGAGGGGACGGGCGACCACGGCTGCGAATATATGACGGGCGGGACGGTGGTCGTGCTCGGATCCACGGGGCGCAACTTCGCCGCCGGCATGTCGGGCGGCGTCGCTTACGTGTGGGACCCGGAGCGGACGTTCGAAAGCCGCTGCAACCTTGCCGGGGTCGCGCTCGAGGCGGTCGAGGACGAGGGCCATCTTCGCACTCTCGTCGAGCAGCATGCGCAGCTGACGGGAAGCGCCCGGGCGCGCGCCATCCTCGACGACTGGGCGAAGGCGCGGGGGCAGTTCGTCCAGGTCATGCCGCACGAATATCGCCGCGCGCTGGCGCAGGCCGTGCTGGCGGCGGAGTAGGCGCATGGCGAACCCGACCGGTTTCCTCGACATCGAGCGGCGCGAGCGCAGCACCCGGCCGGTGGCCGAGCGGGTGCGCAGCTGGGACGAATTCACCGCGCCTCTGGGACCCGAGGAAGCGGGCCGGCAGGCGGGGCGCTGCATGGAGTGCGGCATTCCCTTCTGCCACTCGGCCTGCCCGGTGAACAACCTCATTCCCGACTGGAACGAGCTGGTCAGCGAGGGCGACTGGAAGGCGGCGGCCGAGCGGCTGCACGCCACCAACAACTTCCCCGAGATCACCGGCCGGGTCTGTCCCGCGCCCTGCGAGGCGGCCTGCACGCTCAACCTCGAGGACGCGCCTGTCACGATCAAGTCGATCGAATGCGAGATCGCCGACCGGGCGTTCGGCGAGGGCTGGGTGGCGCCGCGGCTGGCGGCGCGCGGCACCGGGCGGCGGATCGCGATCGTCGGCTCGGGGCCGGCCGGGCTCGCCTGCGCCCAGCAGCTCGCGCGGCAGGGGCATAATCCGACGGTGTTCGAGAAGGCCGACCGGATCGGCGGACTGCTGCGCTACGGCATTCCCGACTTCAAGCTGGCGAAGTCGATCATCGACCGCCGGGTCGCGCAGATAGAGCGCGAGGGCGTCCTCTTCCGGACCAATTTCGAGGTCGGGGTGGACGTCTCGCTCGACCGGATGCTCGACGATTACGAGATGGTGGTGATCGCCGCCGGCGCCGAGCAGCCGCGCGACCTCGCCATTCCCGGCCGCGAGCTGGGCGGCGTGCATTTCGCGATGGACTATCTGGCACAGGCCAACCGGCGGGTGGCGGGCGATGCCGAGGCGGCCGCGCCGATCAGCGCGACGGGCAAGCATGTCGTCGTCATCGGTGGCGGCGACACGGGCTCGGACTGCATCGGGACCGCCAACCGGCAGGGCGCGGCCTCGGTCACCCAGCTCGAGATCATGCCCGAGCCGCCGGCGCGCGAGGACAAGGCGCTGACCTGGCCGCACTGGCCGCTGCGGCTCCGGACCTCGAGCAGCCAGGAAGAAGGCTGCGCGCGCGATTTCGCGGTGGTCACCGAGGGTTTCGAGGGCGACGGCAAGGTCGAGCGGCTGCGCTGCTTGCGGGTGCGGTGGGACGAGGGGCGGATGGCGCCGGTCGAGGGAAGCAGCTTCACCATCCCCGCCGACCTCGTCTTCCTGGCGATGGGCTTCACCGGCACGGCGTTCCCGGCCGCGGCAGCGGGCCTCGACCAGGCCGGCGCTGCGATCCGGGCGGACACGGCAAGCTTCGCGACCAGCCGCCCGCGGGTGTTCGCCTGCGGTGACGCGCGGCGTGGCCAGAGCCTCGTCGTCTGGGCGATCCGCGAGGGTCGCGACTGCGCTGCCGCAGTCCATGCGGCGCTGACGGCCTGACGGGGTGGTGGTGCCGGTTGCAGGAATCGAACCCGCGACCTTCGGTTTACAAAACCGCTGCTCTACCAGCTGAGCTAAACCGGCGCTGTGGCGCCCCTTGGCCTAGACGATGCCGAAGGTCCAGCCCTCGGTGCGTGCGAGGGTCGGAGTGAGGCCCGGCGGCGCAAAGGCATGGGGCTGCCGCGCATGGACGCGCATCCCCGCTGCGGTGACCAGCGCGTCGGTCTGGTGATCGTCGGGCTCGAAGCGGAGCCGCGCGGGCGGGCTGCCGAGGCCGGCGAGCGCCGCGTTGAGGTCGGCGCGGGTGCGCAGCTTGGTGCCGGACAGGCCGGCGTTGCGCAGGTAGATGCGCGTATAGATCTCGACCACCGCACTGCCGCCGGGCGTGAGCGGGTCCATCGGCCAGATCGGGACCTTGCCGTCGATCTGGTGGAGGAGGCGCATCCCCGCGAAGCTCGCCTTGGCGACCTGCGCGGCGCCGATCGCGTCATAGGCGCTCGCGGTCTTGCGGCCGCCGGCTTCGTTCAGGCGGTGGTCGCATTGGCGGAAGCGGACGAAGTCGGCCTTCACCCCGTCGGCGATGCCAAAATAGAAATGCGGGCGGTGGACCGTCTCGAGGAAGCTCGCCGCGCCGAGGTCTTCGTCGGGCGCCTTGCGGTCGACATAGGCCCAGAAGGCGCGGGCGGTGTCGGGGATGCCGGTCTCGCCCGGAAGGTAGGCGCCGCGCTCTGCAAAGGGCGGGGCGAAGGAAAAGTCGAAGCCGAAGAGAGTGGGCTCGCGCGCGGCCTCGGCGACGAGCCAGTCGGCGACTTCGGTCCGGCTCCAGACATGGCCCGGGCGCACGAGCCTGGGTGCGCCGTCGAGCCCACAGGCAGCGAGCGCGATGCCCTTATGCTTGCGGCCCTTGGCGCCCGACCAGTCGATCGCGACGAAGCGGGTGAAGCTCACTTCGTCTTGCGGCGGGGCTTGCCGGCGGCGAGTTCGATCGCGCGGTCGATCCACTCGCCGACGCCCTCTGCGGGCCCGTAGCGGACGAGCAGGGCGGGATAGCCCTGATAATGCGGCGTCTCCCAGAAGCGCGCGGGATCGAGGTCGAGCAGCATCGCCTTCTGGTCGGCGTCGATGTGGAGGACGAAGCTGTCGGGCTCGCGGGACGGCGTGACGACCGGGCGACCGCTCGCCTCGGCCATCACCGCCGGGCCGCCATAGTATCGGCCCTCGACGGCGCCGGTACGGGCGGCGGCAAAAGCGTTGACCGCCGCCCAGTCGCCAAGCTCGCTCACACCAGGGTCGGGCCGTCGTTGGTCGGCTTTTCCCTGGTGCCCTCGAGCCGCGGCGGGCGCGGGGGCACCGGCTTGATCGGCGTGCCCACGATGCGGTCGGCATAATGGCCGAGGATGCGACCCGCGGCTTCGCGTCCGCCAAGCCCGAAGGCGAGTGCGGCGGCGATGGCGGCCGACCCGAGGATCAGCCCGAACGCCATGTAGACGATCACGTCGGCCAACCCCATGAAGGTGAGGCCGATGGCGGTGAACAACGCGATGATGGCGTAGCGGACGATGGTCTGCGCGAACCCGCCCTCGCCGGTCGAGGAGCCGACGAGGTTGGCGAGGATCCGGGCGAGGAAGATGCCCGCGACGATGATCAGCGTTCCGAAAATGACCTTCGAGCCGAGCTCGGTGATCTGGACGAGGAAGATCGCGACGGTGTCGCCGCCGAGCTGGTGCGCGGCCTCGATCCCGGCGCCGAGCATGATGGCGATGAAGGCGATGTTGCCGACCACCCGGCTCGGCTGGGTGCGGAGCGGCATGATCCCGGTCGAGCGCAGCGCGTCGTCGAAGCCCATCGGCGGGAGCACCGCCTCGATGATGGTCTTGAGGAACTTGGCGGCGACGAAGGCGATGCCGAGCCACAAGGCGGCGGTCAGCAGGCGCGGGATCGCGGCGCTGATCTCGTCGAGCATGGTGATAGCCGGGCCGCTGATCGCCTCGATGCCCAGGACCTGGAGGGCGGCGATCGAGACCGGGATGATGATCAGGGCGAAGGCGAGGATTCCGGCAGCCCGGGCGAGGGTCGCGCGGCTGGCACCCGGGGCGGCGCCCGGCGGCACCGCTTCGGGATCGCCGCGATAGGTCGGCGGATGATCGCCAAGCCCGGCGCGGGCCATCAGGCCGTCGATGTTGGCGGCGGTGAAGAGCGTTTCGATCAGGCGGCGGACGATGCGCGCGAGGATGAGGCCGATGAAGAAGATCAGGCCGGCGCCGATCAGCTTGGGCAGGAAGGCGAAGATTTCCTGCGTCAGCGTGTTCACCGGGGCGAGGATCTGCCCGATCTGCAGGAAGTTGAGCGCGGCCATGATGCCGACCAGCCAGACGATCAGCTTGGCGACCGTGCCGATCTGGTGGCCGACGGTCTCATGGCTGTTGCCGGGCGAATGCTTCTGCAGCGCCGGCGACTTGGAGATGGCCTTGGCCAGCGCCCATTTGACCGCGCGCGCCACGATCCAGGTCGCGACGAGGATCGCCAGCGCGATCAGGATGCGCGGACCCCATTCGATCGCCTGGGCGCGCCAGGTCTCGGTGGTGGACGGTGGATACATCAGCTTCCCTCCTGCTGTCTTTGACGCTGCTCGTCCCACCAGGCGAGCCGTTCGGCAAGCCGCTTTTCGAATCCGCGATCGGTGGGGCGATAGTAAGTTTCGGGCGCCATCTCCTCGGGCCAGTAGCTGGCCCCGGAAAAGGCGTCGGGCGCGTCATGGTCGTATTGATAGCCCTTGCCGTAGCCGAGGTCGCGCATGAGCCGGGTGGGCGCGCCGAGGATATGCTTGGGCGGGGACAGCGAGCCGTGGGCCTTAGCGCTCTTCCACGCCTCTTTCTGAGCGGTGTAGAGCGCGTTCGATTTGGGGGCGGTGGCGAGGTAGAGGCAGGCCTGGACGATCGCCAGTTCGCCCTCGGGCGAGCCGAGGAAATCGTAGGTGTCCTTGGCGGCCATGCACTGGACCAGCGCCTGCGGGTCGGCGAGGCCGATGTCCTCGACCGCGGCACGGGTCAGGCGGCGAAGGAGATAGAGCGGCTCTTCGCCCGCGGTGAGCATGCGCCCGAGATAGTAGAGCGCGGCCTGCGGGTCCGAGCCGCGGATCGATTTGTGGAGGGCGGAGATGAGGCCGTAATGGCCCTCGCGGTCCTTGTCGTAGACGGGCAGGCGGCGCTGGATGAGATCGCGCAGCGCCGCGGTGTCGAGCGGCGTCTCGATGCCCGCCGCGAACAGCATCTCGGCCTGGTTGAGGAGGAAGCGGCCGTCGCCATCGGCAGTGGTGACGAGCGCGGCGCGGGCGTCGTCGGTCAGCGGCAGCGCGCGGCCCTCGACCTCCTCGGCGCGGGCAAGAAGGGTGGTGAGCGCGGCCTCGTCGAGCCGGTGGAGGACGAGCACCTGCGCTCGAGAGAGGAGCGCGGCGTTGAGCTCGAAGCTCGGGTTCTCGGTGGTCGCGCCGACGAGGGTCACCGCGCCGCTTTCGACATAGGGCAGGAAGCCGTCCTGCTGACTGCGGTTGAAGCGGTGGATCTCGTCCACGAACAGCAGGGTGCGCTGGCCGGTGCGGGCGTGGACCTCGGCCTCGGCGAACACCTTCTTCAGGTCCGCGACCCCGCTGAACACCGCCGAGATGGCGACGAAGCGATAGCCGACCGCGCCGGCGAGGAGGCGGGCGATGCTGGTCTTGCCGGTGCCGGGCGGGCCCCAGAGGATCAGGCTCGACAGGCGGCCGGCAGCGACCATCCGCCCGATCGCGCCCTCGGGGCCGGTGAGATGCTCCTGCCCGATGATCTCCGACAGGTCGGTCGGGCGGAGCTGTTCGGCGAGGGGAACGGCCGCGGCCGGCGGCTCGCCCGACCCGGCGCCAGTGTCGAAGAGGTCCGCCATCGCGGCGCTTCTAGGCAAGCGCCCGAAGACACGCCAGCCACTCTTGTATCCGTCCTATCGAAGATATATCTTGCAATAACTAAGATAGGAGAATGCAGTGATGGGTTGGCACAATATGCGGCATGGCGGGCGTGAGCATTGGACGCGCACGATGGCGGCGATGGGCCGTGGCGGCTGGGGCAGGGGCTTCGGTCCCGACGGCCCGTTCGGCCCTGAGGGTCCGTTTGGCCCCAATGGCCCCTTCGGTCCCGACGGTCCCTTCGGGCGCGGCGGCGGCGGTCGCGGCGGGCGGCGCGGACGGATGTTCGGGTCGGGCGAGCTTCGCCTCGTCCTGCTCAAGCTGATCGCCGACGAGCCGCGCCACGGCTACGACCTCATCCGCGCGATCGAGGAGCTGACCCATGGCGATTATGCGCCGAGCCCCGGGGTCATCTATCCGACCTTGAGCCTGCTGTCGGACGAGGGCCTGATCGAGGAGCAGCCGGGCGAGGGCGCGCGCAAGCGCTTCGCGGCGACCGCCGCGGGACGGGCGCAGCTCGAGGAGAATGGCGAGGACGTCGAGCGCCTGTTCGAACGGCTCGAGGAAACGGGCTCGCACCGCCGCGAGCGGAACCGGCCGGAGCTTCACCGCGCGGTGAAGAACCTCATGAGCGCCTGGAACAACCGGGTGAAGCGCGACGGCTGGAGCGAGGAATTGCTCGAGCAGATCGTCGACATCATCGACGAGGCCGCCAAGAAGATCGAACGGCTGAAGTAAGGCTCAGCCCTTGATGCGGGTCAGACGCTCGCGCCGCTCGATGGCGCGGGCGTAGGTCCGCAGCACCGAGGCGTTGATCACGTCCCAGTCCTGCGTCTTGGCATAATCGAGGCCCGCCTCGCCGTGCCGGGCGCGGAGCGCGGGATCGGCCGCATAAGCGGTGATCGCATCGGCGAACGAGCCGATGTCGCCGGGATCGCACAGGGTTCCGGTCTCGCCGTCGCGGACGAGATTGGTCGCGCCGGTCGCCTCGGCCGCGACCACCGGCAGGGCGCAGGCCATGGCCTCGAGCGTGACGTTGCCGAAGGCCTCGGTGATCGAGGGATTGAGGAACAGGTCGGCGCTGGCGAGCGCGCGGGCGAGGTCGGGGCCTTCCTGGTGGCCGACGAAGACGCCGGCTGGGAGGGCCTTTTCGAACCACGGGCGGGCCGGGCCCTCGCCGATCACGAGCACCTTGTGGCGAAGCCCGCGCTCGCGCAGCGCGTCATGCACCGCGGCGAAGACGTCGAGCCCCTTTTCCATCACGATCCGGCCGAGGAAGGCGATGACCAGTTCGTCGTCGGCGATGCCGAGGCTTCGGCGCCATTCCATGTCGCGGCGCTCGGGGTTGAACTGCTGGCGGTCGACCCCGCGCGACCAAATGGCGATGTTGCGGTTCATCCGCTGTGCGCGAAGCACCGAGGCGGTCGATTCGGCCGGCACGAGCAAGGCGTCGCAGCGCAGGTACAGGCGGCGGATGATGCCGCGGACGACGGGCTCGAAGGCCTCGAGGTGATAATAAGCCAGGTAGGTCTCGAACCGCGTGTGCACCGAGGCCACCGCGGGGATGTTGCGCTTCCGCGCCCAGGTCACCGCCCGGTGCGAGCTGATGTCGGGGCTCGCGATGTGGACGATGTTGGGGTTGAACGCCTCGAGGTCGCGGCGGATGGCGCCCGGAAGCCCGAGCGGAAAGCGGTATTCGTCGCGGCCGGGGACGTGGACCGAGGGCAGGGAGACGAGGTCGCCCGTCGGCGGAAAGGCCGGATGCTCGACCGTCGGCGAGTAGACGCGCACGTGTACGCCCTGGCGCAGAAGGAAGCCGACCAGGCGGTTGAGTGCCTGGTTCGCGCCATCGCGCACGTAATTGTAATTGCCCGATACGAGGGCAATGCGGAGATCCTCCGGAGCCATGGCGGGGGCCTTAGCCGCGCCGGCGGGCGTTCGTCCAATCGCGGCGGCTCGAGCGGGCGAGGAGAAGGGGCAGAAGACCGAGGATGGCGAAGCGGAAAAGACGGGGCATGGGGCCGGGCATAGCATGAATGGGACGCGGAAGCTCGGCCTGGCACCGGTCGCGCGGGCGGACGCGCGGCTGCTGTTGCTGGGCAGCCTGCCGGGCGAGGCATCGCTCAAGGCCGAGCGCTATTATGCGCATCCGCAGAACCAGTTCTGGCGGCTCTTGGGCGAGGTGATTGGCGAGCCGCTGGCGGCGCTCGACCATGACGCGCGACTGGAGACGCTGCTCGATCGGAGGATCGCCTTGTGGGACGTGGTCCATGCGGCGCGGCGCGAGGGAAGCCTCGACCAGCGCATGGCCAAGATCGAGGTGCGCGACCTCGCCGGGTTCGTCGCGGGCCTGCCCGGCCTTCGTGCGATCGGGTTCAACGGAGCGACCGCGGCGAAGCTCGGCCGGAAGAAGCTCGGCGCCACTCACCTCGCCCTCGTGAACCTGCCATCGTCGAGCCCCGCGCACACCACGGCCTTCGGCGACAAGCTCAGCCGCTGGCGCGCGCTCGCCCCCTTTCTCGATTGACGGGGCCGGGCGGCTTATCTTTAAGCGAGGACATGACCGACGAGCCGATCGACGCGCCGACCGAGGAAGGCGAAGAAGACCGCACCCAATTGTCGATGGTCGACGAGGCGCTGGTCGCGGGTACTATCGCCAACACCAACGGCCTCCTCGTGATCCTCGCCAAGCTGGTCGCGCGCGGCGTGTTCGACGCCTCGGACTTGAAGGCCTTTTCGGAAAGCTATTCGAAGCCGCTCGACCATGAGGGCATGCGCGAGAACGAACTGGTGAGCCAGATGCAGGACCAGATGGAAAGCACGCTCGCCGAACTGATGAAGTTCCTGAGCGAAGGGCGGTAGGCCGACAGGGCAGGTGACGCTGCGCCCGCGCCCGCCTATATCGACCCCATGTCCCTGATCGGCGGCCTTTTCCTGTTCGCGGCGACCGTTCTTGTCATGGAAGCCTTCGCTTATGGGCTGCACCGCTTCGTGATGCATTCGCGGTTTGGGTGGAACTGGCACCAGAGCCATCACCGCGAGCGCGACGGCTGGTTCGAGAAGAACGATCTTTACGCGGTCGTCTTCGCGCTTCCGTCGGTAGCGCTCATCTATGCCGGGCTGCATGGGCTGGCGGGGGACTGGGCGACGTGGGTCGGCGCCGGCGTCGCCTTCTACGGTGTCATCTACTTCGGATTCCACGACGTCATCGTGCACGGCCGCCTGCCGCACCGGATCGTCCCGCGCTCGCGCTATTTCAAGCGGATCGTCCAGGCGCACAAGCTGCACCATGCGGTCGAGAGCCGCGACGGGGCGGTTAGCTTCGGCTTTCTTTATGCGCCGCCGGTCGAGGCGGTGAAGCGCAGCCTCGCGGCCAGCCGGGGCAAGACGATCAGGGCCGCGAAGGGCGCGTCCACAGCCCGGTCCGAGGAACGGGCCTGACCGGCCACAGCGTTTCCCAGAAGGCTTCCATCACCAGCGCGGCCTTTTCGGCCTTGGACGTCGTGATCCGATCGTCCCAGGCGCGCGTGCCCAAGGCGGCGGCGCGGGTCGCGATCTCGCCGTAGATTCCGCTCGCCGACAGGACTGCCCAGCGGCTTCGGAAGGGGAGCCGCGCCGCACCGACACGGGCCGAGCGGCGATAGTCGGCGGCCATGTCGGCGAGACGGCGACCGATACGGGCCAGCGCCGGGCGGTGGCGCGGGTCGGCGAGATCGGCATCGTCGAGGCCCTCGGCGGCGAGCCATTCGGTCGGCAGATAGACCCGCCCGACCTTGGCGTCGTCGACGATGTCACGGGCGATGTTGGCGAGCTGGAAGGCGATCCCGAGGTCGGCTGCCCGGTTGAGCGTGTCCTCGTCCTCGGGCGGCACGCCCATGACATGCGCCATCATTACGCCGACCGCGCCCGCGACCTGGTAGCAATAAGAGAGGAGGTCGTCGGTCGTCTGCGGCCGCCAGCCGGCGGCGTCGCGCTCGAAGCCGGCGAGGTGATCGTCGGCAACCGCTTCGGGGATGGCGCATTCACCGGCGACGATACGCAGCGCTTCGAACGGGACGAGACCGGTCGGACGATCGGCGAAGGCGTCGGCGGTTCGTGCTTTCAGGAAGGCGATGCGGCCCGTTGGATCGTCCACCCGCTCGGCGTCATGGCCGAGCGTCTGCCCGTCGGTCACGTCGTCGCAGGCGCGGCACCAGCTGTAGAGCAGCCAGCTGCGCTCGCGCGTGGTCAGGTCGAACAGCTGGCTGGCGAAACGGAAGCTCTTGGAGCCGACAGAAATGCTTTCGAGCGCCGCCTGAACCAGCCGCGCCCGTTCGTCGGCCGCACTCACGCCAGCATCAGTCCCGCGGTTGCCTCCGCGCTTCCGACCACGCCCGGAATGCCCGCGCCCGGATGGGTGCCGGCGCCGACGAAATAGAGGTTCTTCAGCTTGTCGTCGCGATTGTGGGTGCGGAACCAGGCCGACTGCCACAGCACGGGCTCGAGGCTGAAGGCCGAGCCGAGATGCGCGGCAAGATCGGTGCTGAAGTTCGCCGGGGTGTAGTGGAAGATGGTCCGGATGCGTTCCCGCACGTCGGGGATCATCCGCTCGGCGATCGTATCGAGGATGACCTCCTGATATTTCGGTCCCTCGACCGCCCAGTCGACGTCGGCGCGTGCGGCATTGGGGACGGGCGCGAGCGCGTAGAAGGTCGAGCAGCCCGGCGGCGCCATCGACGGATCGGTGACGGTCGGGTGGTGGATGTAGAGCGCCGGGTCGGTCGCGAGCTTGCCGGTCTTGTAGATGTCGTTGACGAGCCCGCCGTAGCGCGGCCCGAACAGGATCGTGTGGTGGGCGATGTCGAAGGTGCCCTCGAGCCCGAAGTGGAGCACGAACAGGCCGGGCGAGAAGCGCTTGCGCTTCAAGGCACGCACCTGCTGCTGGCCGCGGTCGGAGCCTTCGATCAGCCCGTAGCTGTGGACGACGTCGCCGTTGGAGGCGACCGCGTCGGCCGTTGCGCTCCAGCCCGAAGCGGTGCGGACGCCGGTCACGCGGTCGTTCTCGGCCAGAATCGCGGTCACCGGATCGCCGAGGCGGATGGTGCCGCCGATCCGCTTGAACTGACGAACCATGCCGGCGATCAGCTTGTTGGTGCCGCCCTTGGCGAACCACACGCCGCCGTCGCGCTCGAGCTTGTGGATCAGCGCGTAGATCGACGAGGTGGTCATCGGATTGCCGCCGACCAGCAGCGTATGGAACGACAGCGCCTGTCGGAGGTGCTCGTCCTTCACGTAGCTCGACACGATCGAATAGACCGACCGCCAGGCCTGATATTTGGCGAGCGCGGGCGCGGCCTTGAGCATGTCGCCAAGGCTCTCGAAGGCCTTGGTGCCGAGCTTGACATAGCCTTCCTCGAACACGCCCTTGCTGTAGGCGAGGAAGCGCTGATAGCCGGCCCAGTCGCCGGGGCTCATCGCATCCATCGACGCCTTCAATTGGGCGTCGTCATTGGTGTAGTCGAACACCGTCCCGTCGGGCCAGGAGAGCCGGTAGAAGGGCTTGACCGGCACGAGTTCGACATCCTCGGCAATGTCGTGGCCCGACAGCTTCCACAGCCGCTCGAGGCAGTCGGGATCGGTGATGACCGTCGGCCCCGCGTCGAACACGTGGCCGTCCTTCTCCCAGACATAGGCACGGCCGCCGGGCCGATCGCGTGCCTCGACAATCGTGGTCTGCACCCCCGCCGACTGGAGACGAATGGCGAGGGCGAGGCCGCCGAAACCGGCACCGATGACGATTGCAGTCTTCACAAACTATCCTTCAGAACCTTGAGCGCCCGGAAGAAGGGCACAGGCGGCTTGCCCGCGAGGACACGCGCCTTGTCGAAGCCATTGCTTTCGCCAGCGTAGAAGCGCCCGATCAAGGGGCCGGAAAGGCGGTAGAAGCGCTCCAGAACCTTGTATCTGGCGCCGGGCTCTGCCGCATGGAAGAGGAGGGCGGTCAAAAGGCGGTAGAAGGCGCCGCTCTTCCAGTGGCGCTTGCCGCGCGCCCGGGTGGCGACACCGAGCCCGGCGTCCAGCGGGGCCCTGTCGGCGAGCCAGACGGCGAAGCGGACCGCATCGGGGAGCGAATAGCTGGTCAGCGGGTGGAAGAAGCCGCCGCGCGCGCCGGCCCTGGCGACGGGGTCGGATGACGGCCAGAGCCTGTCGAAATCGCCGCCGGTGACGACGGGGAGCGAGCCATGTTCCTCGCGCTTTCGCGCCGCGATCTGCCAGCCCTGCGAAGCGGCATAGTCGCCGATCCGGTCGCGCAGCAGGTCGGGATCGATGGCGGGCGTGTCGCTGTAATAGGTGTCCTCAACGAACAGCTCGGTGGCTGAGAAGGGCAGGCAGTAGACGAAGCGATAGCCGTCATGCTGGTCGACGGTCGCGTCCATGACGATCGGGCGCGTGAGGCCATGGCCCTGGGGAATGGACAGGAGCTGGCCGAGGAATTTCTGCCAGCCGAGGTCGAGTCCTTCGGCCTTGCCGCCGCGCGCATCGAGCACCGCGCCGGCCTGCACCGTCTCGCCGTCCTCCAGCGTGACGCCCGTGGGGGTGAGCGCGCGGGCCTCACCGCGGAGGATCTCATCGGGGCCGAGCGCGGCGCGGACAGCTTGGTCGAGCGCCTCGCTTTCGATGGTCTGGTAGACGTCGGGAAGGTCGCGGCGGTGCGCGGGAAAGCGGACTTCGTAGCCCGTCCAGCGGTGCCCGATCAGCGGATCGGTCAGCCATCGGTCGGCGGACGCGACATCGCCCTTGAAGAAGGACCAGAGGTGGTTGCCGCCGATCGTTTCGCCCGGCTCGATCAGAAGGAGGCGGAGGTCGGGGCGGCGGTGGCGCACGGCAAGGGCGCACAGGCCGCCGGCCAACCCTCCTCCCACGATCACCAGGTCAGCCCGCCGCATCGCGTCAGGCTGTAGCGGGACGAGGCCACGCTGGCGACCCCGCCCGTGGTCCGTTAAGCTTGGAGCAGGGAGCTTGGGGGCAAAGGGCGCAAATGAGCCGAATTTCGAAGTTGTTGGGCGCGCTTGCGCTCGTCGTCGCCATGCCTGCCGCCGCGGCGCCGGCCGGGAACGATCTGCGGGTGGAACTGACCGGGATCCGCTCGGCCAAGGGCGTGGTGCACCTGTGCCTGTCGGGCGATCCTTCGCGCTACCTCGACTGCAAGGGCGACAAGGGCGCGCTGTGGCGGACAGTCCCCGCAGGCCAGGCGGGCCGGTTCGACCTCGGCGCGGTCAAGCCCGGCACCTATGCGCTGCTCGTCGTCCATGACGAGAACAACAACGGGAAGCTCGACATGACCCTCGGCATCCCGCGCGAGGGCTTCGGCTTTTCGAACAATCCCGCGCTGCGGCCACGAGCACCGAAGTGGGACGAGATCCGCTTCACCGTGCCGGCCACGGCCTCGGTGCAGCGGATCCGGGTCCGCTACGTCCTTTAGAAGCTTCCCTGGACCGAGAGCATGAAGATCGGTCCGATGAGCTGGTTGTTCTGCTGCCGGAAGAGCAGCGGCGAGACGTTGCGCCGCCCGGCGTAGACGAGCCGGTCGTTGCGATGCCGCGCGTTGGAGAGGTTCACGACGGTTGCGCGGACCTTGAGCCCGGCGACGTCCTTGTTTTCGACGAACCATTCGTCGAACCACGGGCCTTCCCAGCCGTGGCCGATCTCGTTGAGATAATAGTCCCTGGCGCTGACATTATGGTTGGCGCTGACCCCCCAGGCCCATTTGCTGCCCGGGATGTCGTGGCGCAACCCGACGTTGATCCCGAGCTTCTGGCTGCCGCTGATCGGTCGGAGGTCGCCGGTCAGCGGATCGCGCACGCGGGTGCGCTGGACGAACAGGCCGGTGTCGAGCTTGGCGCCCTTGAAGCCCATCGGGTCGAGGGTGAAGGTGCTGGTCCATTCGAACCCGGTCTCGCTCGCGCGCGGGAGGTTGCCGACGCCGTCGCCATCCTCGCCGATCGGAATGATGTCGATGATGTCGGTGATCCAGTGACGGAAGGCACGAAGCCGCGTCTGGCCCCATGGCCCGAGCTTGCGGCCCACTTCGAGCTCGGCTTCCCAGCTCTGCGGGGGCACGAGGTCGGGGTTGCCGCTGTTCTGGCGGTCCTCGGCGAGCCGCGGCTGCGAGAGGAAGTCGTAGAAGCTGATCTGGCCGACCTTGCGATTGAATTTGAGGCTGACATCCCACGGCGCGCTCGGCCGCCAGCCCAGCGTCAGGCTGCCCTTGGGGCGGAAGAATTTGCGGGCGGGGAGGTTGCCGTCGACCCGCTTGAGCTTCGAGATCTCGCCGCCGCCGACGAGCTGAACGTCGAGCTTGGGCGAGAGCGCGCGGCTGAAGGTCAGGAGCGATTCGTAGCGGCGCTCCTGGACGATCCCCGAGCCGCCGGGAAACTCCTGCTCGACGAAGTTGCCGGCGGGGTCGAGCAGCGACAGGCGGCCACGCTGGTCGAGCCGGTTGTCGGCGCGCTCGAGCGAGAGCTGGAAACTGTTGCGGCCGATCTTCCAGTCATATTCGGCGCGGCCGATCGTCTCGGAAATGCGGGCGAGGCGAAAGAAGCGCACGCCCTCGTCGGGTCGGCCGCTGTCGAAGCGCGTGGTCTGGACGGTGTCGGTGGGTTCGTGGTCGAACTTGTGAACTCCGATCACCTTGAGGCGGCCCGGCCCGAGCGCGAAGCTGTAATCGGCATTGGCGTCGAACACGCTGCCGTTGCTCTGCCGCTGCTTGGTGAAGCGGGTGCGATTGTCGCCGTCGGCACGGACCCGGCGGTCGGTGATGTCGGAATGGGTCCAGTAGGGCGTGTAGGCGAGGGTGACGTTGCCCTCGGACGACCCCCAGCCATCGATCTTGGTGGTGGCGGCGAAGCGGGGGAGCTCGGACAGCGCCCGGAAGCGTTCGCTGCGGCGCTCGATGACGTTGCCGGCACCGTCGGTGATCGTGATCGGCCCGCCGAAGGCGCCGCGCCCGCCCTGCGTCTGCACCGACAGCTTGTAGTCGAAGGGTCCGGCCTTGTCGGACCAGCTCGCCGAGCCGTTGATGATCCGCGGATAGGCGTAATGCGCGCGGATCTGCGGCTTCCATTCGAACTGGCCCTGGCCCTTCTTCTCGGCTTTGAGGACGACATTGGCGACCTGGCCCGAGAGGCCCGCGATCCCGAGGCGGGCGGCGTCGACCAGCTCGATCCGCTCGACGCTGGCGGCATTGGTGCGCTGGAGTTCGTCGATCGCGCCGCCCGACTTGTTGGCGACGCGCTGGCCGTTGATGAGGACGTTCTCGGTCGCCTGGCCGAGCCCGCGGCCGCCATCCTCGCTGCGGATGGTGAAGCCCGGAAGCTGATTGAGCATGTCGAGCGCGGTACGCGGGGCGAAGCGGGCGAAATCGGCCGGCGTGTAGACGATCGCGCCCGTGTCGGTCGCGGACGGCGGGACCGCGCGGGCGAGCGTCGGGGTAAGGATCGCCCCGGCAAGGAGTGCGGAACGGAACAAGGCACGCGACATGAAGGGCACTCCGGAGGGGTGTCTGGGGGAAAGGGACATCAGGGAAGAAGGCCGGCGACCTTCATCGCCACGAGGTCGTCGGACGACCAGCTGAGGCGCTTGCCCTGCGCAGCGCGAAGCTCACCCGGAGTCACGCCGAGCGCCTTGCACTGGACCAGCTGGTCGATGCTGAGGCGCGGCAAGCCGGCCGGCTGCATCGAGCGGATGTAGTCGGCGGTGACACCGAGCGCGCGCAGCTGGACGATGTCCTCGGCGGAGATGTCGGGATAGCCGGCATTCCGGAGCGAGCGGGCATAGGCGGGCGAGATGTCGAGCGCCTTGAACTGGACGATCTCTTCGCCGGTCAGCTGCGCGAAGCCGAAGCGACGCAGTTCGTCGACATAGGCGGGTGTGACGTCGAGCGCCTTGAAGGCGATGAGATGGCTGAGGTCCTTGGGCCGATAGCCGTGCGCGGCGAGGTCACCGATATAGGCCGGGCTGACACCGACCGCGGCCATGCCCATCAGGTCGTCGAGCGTCGGGGTCGGGTAGCGCGCCGCGGCGAGCGCTTTGACCAGCGCGCGCGTGGCGCCGGTCATGGTCAGCGCGAAGGCCTCGCGCTCGTCCGGACGCTCGATGCCGCGCGCGGCGAGCAGGTTGGCGAAGGCGGGGTCGGCGGTGAACTTGCAGCCGCCCTCGGCATGGTCGCCGCGCGACGTGCCGGCGCAGTCGATGCGCCCGGCCTCGCGGACCACGGCGAAGCGGACGGGCTGGCCGGCGGTGGCGCGGAGCCGGGCCTGGTCGAAGCCCTTGATCTCGGCCCAGCGGAAGTCGCCGTCCATCCGGTCGCGGTCACCCGCCGAGCGCAGCGACAGCCGCGGCGCGCCCGACTGGTCGGCGGCGATGCGGAAGGTGAGGGCACCGACCTCGGCCGCGAAACCGGTGGTGCTGAGCGTGGCGCAGCCAAGCAGGACGGACAGACACAGGGCAAGCGGACGGTTCATGGCGAACTCCTCGGGAAAGCAGGTGCGGCGGGCAGACCTCGCCCGTTCGCTGCGGCGCAGCGTTGGGCAGGCATCAGGCGGAACGGGTGAGGCGGTTAGTTGCCGGGCTCGTCCGGCTCGTCGGGCTCCGGTGCCTCGGGCGGTTCGGGCGTCTTCGGCGCGCGCGGCGGCTTATGGCCCCACCGCAGCGCTTCGGCGGCAAAGCCGTTGGCGCGGAGCGTGACGATCCGGTCGGGGGTGAGGTTGGTCTGTCCCGATGCGCGAAGCTGGCGGACATAGGCGCCGGTGACTCCGAGGGCGCGCATCGCGGTCAGGTCCTCGAGCCCGACGTTGCGGATGCCGGCGGATGCCAGGTCGGCGACATAGGCGGGCGAGACCCCCACCGCGCGGGCGCCGGCGAGGTCGTCGACGTCGCGCACGCTGTAGCCGGCGCGGCGCATCTCGGCGAGCCATTGCGGGCTGACCCCGACAGCCTTGAGCGCCAGCATGTCGTCGTCGGCGATCGTGACGCCCGGCACCGCGGCGCGGATCTCGGCGGCATATTGGGCGGTGACGCCGAGCGCGCGATTGGCGACGGCCTGGTCGACGGCGCGGTCGAGTTCGGCCTGCTTCGGCGACCGCGGGGTGCGCGGCGCGCGGGGCGGGAGGGGGCCGCCGTAGGCGACTTCGGGCGGCTCGGGGGCTTCGGCCGCTGCCAATTCCTGCGCGATCTGCGTCTTGAGTTGGCGTTCGAGGTCGGCGGAGGGCGCGGCCTTGCCGGTGATGGCGGCGCTGACGTTGGCGGCGACCGCCTGGCTGGTGATCGCGGCGGCGCCGGCCACCGAACGGGCGACCACGGCCGGAAGCGACTGCTGCGGGGCCGGGGCGCTCACGGCATAGCGCTGGTCAGCGGCGGTGCCTTGCGCGGGTGACAGGGTGAGCGCGGCGAGCGGCGCGGCGGTGCCGACGACGCCCAGCGCGATCCCGGCGGCAAAGCCGCGCGCGGCCGGCGTGCGGGGAAGGCTGCCGTCGAGGACCCGGCGAACCCGGCGCGACAGGCTGCTTTTCGAGGGGGCGACCCCATGCGCGCCGATCAACAGGCCACGGCATTCGTGGCGGGCGACCCCGACGAGTAGCTGGGCATAATCGGGACCGGCGACGTCGGCGGCCAGAACGGCGTCGTCGGCGGTCTCTTCGCGCAGCTGGTGCGCTTCGCGGGCGAGGATCCAGACGAGCGGATTGAACCAGTGGATGGCGCTGACCGCGCGGGCGAGCAGCAGCTTGGCCCAGTCCATGCCGCGGACGTGGGCGAGCTCGTGGGCGATGATCGCCTCGGCCTCGCCCTTCGCCTCGAGCGCTTCCTCGTTGAGGAGGATGACCGGGCTCATGACACCCCAGCTGATCGGCGACTTGAGGTCCTTGCTGGTGAGCAGCGCGGTGCCGTGCTTGAAGTCCATCCGGTGCTGCGCCTGGGCCAGCGCGGTGAGCCAGGTGGGCTCGAGCAGCACCGACGAGCGGGCGCGGAGGGTCAGCAGGCGCAAGACCGCAAGGAAGGTGATCGCGAGCAGGACCGCGACCGGCAGGCCGTAGGCGAGCGGCCACAGGTCGGTGAGCGCGAAGCTTTCCGCCGGGGTGAGCGGCGCGGGCGACGTCGCCATCACCGCCGCGGTCTCGGCGATCGTGGGAGCGGTGACGGTCCCGGCGGCCGGCGCCGTGAACGTCTGGTGGACGACGAGTTGCGGCAGGAACATCGAGCCGATCGGCAGCAGCAGCAGCGCCAGCAGGCCGAAATGGGCCACCATGGAGCGTTCGGAGGCGGAGCGGTGGCGAAGAAGGTGGAGGAGGCCGAGCGTCACTCCGGCGATCAGCAGCGATTTCAGCGCAAAGGCGATCAGCTGTTCCATGTCAGTTCCCCTTCGCCTTGCGGGCTTCCGCGATCATCTTCTCGAGCGCGTCGAGCTCGTTGGTGTCGATCCGGTCGGACATGCCGAGGAGGGCACTGGCGGCGCTGGTCGGCGAGCCGTTGAAGAAGACCCGGACGACTTCGCTCAGTGCCGACTTGCGTGCGGTCTCCTCGCGCACGGTCGGGCTGTAGAGGAAGCCGCGGTCGCTGTCGGCGCGGGTGACGAAGCCCTTGTCCTCGAGCCGCTTGAGCATCGTCCGGACCGCCGAGCCGCTGACCTGGCTGGGCAAAGCTTCGGTCACGTCGGCGGCCGTCATCGCACCCTGCTGGTAGAGGATGTCGACGATCTGGCGTTCCTTGGGCGGCAGGCGATTGAGCACGAAAGGGCTCCCATGTGCTACATTTGTAACGTGGTGATGCTACAATTGTAGCTAGGGGTCAATGGACCGCGGACCGCCGTTCGTCGATTGATCGAATGACGAATGGCGGTGACACGCAAAAGCGCTTCCTCTTTCCGCAGGCGGCTCCTTGCGCTTAAGGGGGCGGAATGAGCGATGGCGTGCCCAAGCCTGTGGCCGGAGAGCCGGCGTGAGCGCACGTCTCAAGCGGATCGGCGCCAACGCCAGCTGGCTGCTCCTCGCGCGCGGCCTGCAGGCGGTGCTGAGCATCGCCTATCTCGCCCTGGTGACACGCACGCTCGGAGTCGCGGATTTCGGGCGGTTCGGCCTCGTCATCGCCATTTCGGGCGGGATCGCGGGAATTGTCGGCTTCCAGACCTGGCAGCTGGTGGTGCGCTACGGGACCGAACGGCGCGAACGGAGCGACGAGGACGGGGTCGGCCATGTGGTCGGTTTCGCCGCCGCGCTCGACGTGGTCGCGGCGGTGCTGGGGACGCTCGCGGCGGTGGCCGCGGTGCTGCTGCTCGGCCCGACGCTGTCGCTTCCGCCCGACCTCAGCTGGCCCGCGATCGGCTTCTGTTTCGCGCAATTGATCGCGGTTCGCTCGACCCCGACCGGCATCCTGCGGCTCGAGCGGCGGTTCAAGACGGCGGCCGCGGTCGATTCGGTCGTCCCGATCGTCCGCTTTTTCGGTTCGGGCATCGCGGCGCTGCTGATGCCGACGATCACCGGCTTCCTGATCGCCTGGGCGGCGGGGGAAGTGATCTGCGCGATCGCCTACTGGCGCGCGGCCTTGGCCACCCAGAGAATGACGCTGCGTCCGGCGGCGCTACGGCAGCTCGCCCGCGACGAGCCGAGCATCCTTCGCTTCGCCTTCCTGACCAACGTCTCGCAAACGCTCGGCATGACCAGCAAGCAGGTGACGCTGATTGTGGTCGGGGCCTTTGCCGGCCCCGCGGCGGCGGGGATCTACCGGCTCGCGGCGCAGCTCGCGCAGTCGCTGGTCAAGCTCACGCAGACGGTGTCGCGCGCGGCCTATGCCGAGCTGGTCGAGGCGTTCAACCGGGGGAGCGACCGCAAGCTGCTGCTCGAACTGACCGGGATTGCAGCGGTCGGCGCGCTGCTGATGGCGGGGATCGCCGCCTTGTTCGGCGAGCAGATCATCCACCTGATCGCCGGCAAGCAGTTCGAGGCGGCCTATGTGCCGATCATCATCCTCGTCTGCGCGGCGGGCTTCGACCTTGTCGGATTCGCCTTCGAACCCGCGCTGAGCGCGCGCGGCGAGGTCGGGGTGGCGGTTCGGGTGCTGCTGATCACCGCGATCGTGCAGGTCCTGCTGCTGCTCGTCCTGCTTCCCCGCTTCGGGGTCATCGGCGGCGCCTGGGCCGCTCTTATCGGAAGCGCAATCACGATGGTGCTGACCGGGTGGCGGGCGTTGCGCGGGACGCCCAAGCCGCAAGTCGAACGGACGGCCTAAGGAAAAGCCCGCCCGGACCAAGGTCCGGACGGGCTTTTGTCAATCGGCGTGGGCGAGGGGCTCAGCCCTTCTTCTGCGCCGGCACCGTGATCTTCACCGTTTCGCCGTCGCGCCCCGGGAAGCCGGTGAACATCGCCTGGATCAGGTTCGGAACCAGCACCTGCGTGTTGTCGGTGGTGGAACGCGCCTGCGCCCGGCCGTCGAACAGCTGCTGGTTGTCGGCGCGGCGACGGATGTCGAGATCCAGCTCCGACTTGTACTCGGTATACTGGCGAACGTCCGGACCGCCGTACCAGAAGGGGTCGTCCCACCCGAAGAAGAACGGCGAGCGGTAGGCGCCATAATAGCCGAAGCGGCTGTAATAGGGCCGGCCATAATAGCCGCCGAAGAACGGGTCGTAGCGACCGTAGAGGCTGCGGTAGAAGGGATCGTAACCGCGCGGCCCGAAATTATCGACGACGACGCGCTCGGTGCCCTTGTCGACGTTGTAACCGAGCTGGACGATCATGGTCGCCGCCTGCGGGCTCGGCGCGACGGCATAGCCCTGCGCCTGCATCTGCTGGCTGACAAGCGCGGCGTAGCGGCTCCATTCGAGCCCGCCGCCACGCGCCAGGCCTTCGCCCGGTACGACGTAGAAGCTCTGGCCCTGCGGAGCCGGCATCGCCTGGAAGCGGGTGACCTTGGCAGGAAGGCCCATGGCACAGCCCGACAGGCCGACCGACGCGACACCGATCAGCGCGGCGGCGGCAATCTTCTTGAGGAACATCATGTGGAGCAAACCCTCGACTCGGGAATATTCCCGGTAAACGAGTGGCTTATAACATGTTTCCGGTTGAACCGTCGATGAAGCGGCCTAGCGGCGGGACAGGCCGACCGCGCGCTTGGCGGCGAGCAGGGTCGGCGCGGCGAGCGCGATGGCCTGTTCCGCGCCCTCGTCGAGGATCCGGTCGAGCGCCGGCGTGTCGCGCTCGAGCTCCTGGTAGCGCGCGCGGATCGGGCTGATCAGCGCGACGAGCGCTTCGGCGAGTACCGGCTTGAACGCGCCGAAGCCTTGCCCTTCGAACCGGGCGAGGATCGCGGTTTCGCTCTCGCCCGTGACGGCGGCGAGGATGCCGACGAGGTTGCGCGCCTCGGGCCGTTCCTTGAGCAATTCGGGATCGCCGGGGAGGGGCTCGGGATCGGTCCGGGCCTTGCGGATCTTGGCGGCGATCTCGTCGTCGCTGTCGCCGAGATTGACGCGGCTCATGTCCGACGGATCGGACTTGCTCATCTTGTTGCTGCCATCGCGCAGGGACATGACCCGCGCCGCGACCCCGCCGCCGACGAACGGCTCGGGCACGGTGAAGGTCTCGGTGCCGGTGTCCTGGTTGAACTTGATCGCGATGTCGCGGGTCAGCTCGATATGCTGCTTCTGGTCCTCGCCGACCGGCACATGGCTCGGCTGGTAGAGGAGGATGTCGGCGGCCTGGAGGACGGGATAGTCGAACAGGGCGACGCTCGCCCCTTCCTTGTTCTTGCCCGACTTGTCCTTCCACTGGGTCATCCGGCTAAGCCAGCCCATCCGCGCGGTGCCGTTCAGGATCCAGCACAGCTCGGCATGCGCCGGCACGTCGCTCTGCGCGAACAGGGTCGAGCGCTTCGGGTCGATCCCGCTGGCGATCAGCGCGGCCGCCATGGCGCGAACCTGCGTCCGGCGGGCCTCGGCCGGGATGTGATCCGACAGGCTGTGGAGGTCGGCGAGGAAGAAGGTGCAGGGCGCCTCGTCCTGCATCCGGACCCAGCGCAGGATCGCGCCCAGCAGGTTCCCGAGGTGGAGGTTGCCGGTCGGCTGGATGCCCGACAGGACGCGGGTGACGGGGGTGGTGCTCATCAGCCGGCGTCCGCCACGGGCTTCTTGCGGCGCAGGAGCGTGCGGAACGCCTCCTTGTCGACGCCGCCGAGCACCCAGACCAGCGGGAAGTAGACCGCGAGGCCGCTACCGATCAGCGCGCCGAGGCCGAGGATGCGGTGGCCGAAGCCGCCGGTGAACCAGTCGCCGATGACCAGTCGCACCCCGTAGATCGCCGCGACCATCACGCCGCCAGCGAGGAACTGACGCAGGATCCGGGTCATGAGCCAGCCGGGCATGCGGAAATGGCCGCGGCGGTGAAGGATCACGTAGAGGATGGCGCAGTTGAGCCAGCTGGTGAAGGCGACCACCGCCGACAGGCCGGCAATCCCGAAGACCGGGATGAGCGCGAAGTTCAGGACGACGTTGGCGACCAGGACCAGCGCCGCGATCTTGACCGGCGTTCCGGTGTCCTGGCGCGAATAGAAGCCCGGCGTGAGCACCTTGACCAGAACGTAGGCGGGAAGCCCGAGCACGATGATCGCCAGCACCTGCGCGGTGATGGCGGTATCCTCGGCGCTGAAGCGCCCGCCCTGGAACAAGGCGCCGACCAGCGGCCCGGCGGCAGCGCATAGCGCCAGCGCGGCGGGGAGGCAGAGCAGCATGGCGAGTTCGGCGGCCTGCGCCTGGATGGTCGCGGCCTTGTCGGGTTCGCCTGCACCGACGTGGCGGCTGATCTGCGGGAGGATGGCAGTGCCGAGCGCGGCGCCGATGACGCCCAGCGGAAGCTGGTTCAGACGGTCGGCGAAATTGAAATAGCTCGGCGCGCCGGTGCCGAGGCGGGTGAGGAAGAAGGTGTCGATGAAGGCGCTGATCTGGTAGACGCCGGCGCCCAGCGTCGCGGGGATGACCACGCGGACGAACTGCCGGACGCCCGGGGTCATGCGCGGGCGGCGAAGGCGCAGGCTGATGCCCGCCCGCTTGGTCGCGATCAGCAGCAGGGCAAGCTGGATGACGCCGCCGACGGTGACCGCGACCGCGAGCGCGGTGGCGCTCGGCTTGCCGCCGTCGGGAACGACCAGAAGCGCCAGCATCATCATCAGGTTGAGGAGCGCCGGCGCGAAGGCGGCCGCGGTGAAGCGCGTCAGACTGTTGAGGATGCCCGAGAAGAGCGAGACCAGGCTGATCAGCAGGAGATAGGGGAAGGTGATCCGCGTCAGGAAGGTGGTGAATTCGAGCTTGTCGCCGACATAGCCCGACAGCGCCGCGACGAACGGCCCCATGATCACCTGGAACACCAGCGTGAAGATGATCAGCGTCGGCAGGAAGACCGCCAGCACTTCCTCGGAGAATTTGCGGGCTTCTTCCGCGCCGTTCTCGCCATGGAGACGCTGCGAGAAGAGCGGCACGAATCCGGCCGAGAAGGCGCCTTCGCCGAACAGCCGGCGGAAGGTGTTGGGAAGCCGGAAGGCGACCACGAACGCGTCGGTGGCGTTGCTCGCGCCGAGGATGCGCGAAGTCAGCATCTCGCGGCCGAAGCCGAGGATGCGGCTGACCATCGTCAGGCCGCCGATCGTGCCGGTCGATTTGAGGAGATTCATCGGCTTGTTCTTCCCCTCGCCGGGCCCCGTCCGGCTCGCTGGTCCGACTCCCCGGGCTGCCCCGGGGAGCGGCTCGTCTGCTTACTGAACGGTCGGCTCACCGGCGGGCTGCTCGCCGCCCTCGGCCTGCGCGGCCTGCTCGATCTGCGCCATGTAGATGGCGGCGAAGTCGATGGGATCGAGCATCAGCGGCGGGAAGCCGGCGTCCTGGACGGACGAGGCGACGACCTGGCGCGCGAACGGGAAGAGGAGGCGCGGGGCCTCGACCAGCAGGAACGGCGCGAGCTGCTCCTCGGGCAGGTTGCGCAGGCCGAAGATGCCGGCGTAGCTGAGGTCCAAGACGAAGTGCACGCCCTGCGCCGAGCGGGCTGAGGCGTCGATCTTGAGCACCACTTCGTGGACGTCGTCGGCGACCTTGTTCACGGCGATGTTGAACTGGACGTCGAGCTGCGGCTGCTCGTTCCACTGGAACACCTGCGGCGAGGACGGATTCTCGACCGACAGGTCCTTCACATATTGCGCCAGCGCGGCAACCTGGGGAGCGTCGCTATTGTCGTCGGAACCGTTGGCGCCGGCGATGAGAGGATCGGAAGCCATGAATTTCGCCCTTAACTCTGCTACAAGGAAGACTCAGGTAGGGTTCAGCCCGCCCGGTCATGTTGGCGCGGGCGACTAGCAGTCGGGTTGAACCGGTGCAATGGCGCGGGCAGGTCTTTCGGCGAGGGTTTGAAGCCGAGGCACCAGCGCCTATGTTAAGCGTTGTCGATCCTAATCCTGGGCAGTTGAGAAAGCGGTTCATTGGTTTCCATCATCATCCTCGCGCTGGTTGCCCTGTTCATCGGCCTCAGGCTGTACAATGTCCTGGGCGAACGCACCGGGCATGAGCAGAAGCTGTCGCTGAAGCCCGCCGATGCCGACACGCCGCCCGCGCCGCGCGCCGCGGTGACGACGCCCGGCCAGCCGGCCGCGGCCGAGCCGCTCGACACCGCTTATCTCCCGACCGCCGGGCCCGGCGTCCGCGCGCTGCTCGCGGCCGATCCCGGCTTCGACGTCGCGCGCTTCCTCGAGGGTGCGCAGGGTGCCTATCGCATGGTGCTCGAGGCCTTCTGGGCCGGGCGTCTCGACGATGTCCGCACCTTCCTCGATCCCGAGATCGCCGCCGCTTTCGACGAGGCAATCGCCGACCGCGCGAGCGCCGGCCAGACGCTCGACAACCGCCTGATCGCGATCGAGCAGGCCGTCATCGCCGCCGCGCACCTGTCGGGTAAGGTCGCCACCGTGACCGTCCGCTTCGAGGCCGACATCGCGGCCGTGACGCGCGACGGCGATGGCAATGTCGTTGCCGGCTCGCTCAGCGACGCGGTCCAGACCCGCGATCGCTGGACCTTCCGCCGCGATCTCGCCTCGCGCGATCCCAACTGGATCCTGATCGAAACCGACGACGAATAGTGCGCTTCTCCTCGTCCGGGCTGGCCGCGCTGCTCGCCCTCTCGCTCGCCGCCTGCGTCAGTCGCCCGGTCCCGCAACCCGCGCCCTTGCCGACGCCGGCCCCGGTGCCGACCACTCCGCCGGCCCCGCCGCCGCCCAAGCGCGCGATCGAGGCGGGGGCGTTCCTCGCGGCGCCGCGGACGCTGACCGACGAGCAGGCGATCCGCGGGCTCGAGGCGTTCAAGCTTTCCTGTCCGGCGCTGATCCGGCGGAGCGACGGCTCGGGCCTGACGCTCGCCGCCGATTGGCAGCCCCTCTGCGCCGAGGCCACGAGCCTTCTCCCGACGCAGGCCCGCAGCTTCTTCGAGCAGCGCTTCGACTGGGTGCAGGTCGCTGACGGCAAGGCCTTTGCGACGGGTTACTACGAGCCTGAGCTTGCCGGGTCGCGGACGCCGCTGCCGGGTTACGTCCCCATCTATCGCACGCCGACCGACCTCGTCCGCTGCACCAAGGCCGACGGCACGACCGGTCGTGGACGGGTCGACGAGACCGGCGCCTGCGTCCTCTACTACAGCCGTCCCGAGATCGAAGATGGCGCGCTGGCCAACAAGGGGCTCGAGCTCGCTTGGGCGGCCGATCCGATCGAACTGTTCTTCCTCCAGATCCAGGGCTCGGGCCGGCTCCGCCAGCCCGACGGGACCGAGATGCGGATCGGCTATGCCGAGCAGAACGGCCGGGAATATAAGGCCATCGGGCGGATCATGCGCGAGCGCGGGATCCTCCAGCCGGGCGGCACGAGCATGCAGGACATCGTCGCCTGGCTGCGCGCCAACCCCGAGGCGGGGCGGCTGATCATGCGCGAGAATCTGTCCTACGTTTTCTTCCGCGAGTTGACCGGTCCCGGGCCATTGGGCGCCATGAACGTGCCCGTCACCGGCCGCGCGACCGTCGCTGCCGATCCGCTGTTCGTGCCGCTGGGCGCACCCGTCTTCCTCACGACCGACCGGGTGGAAGCACAGGGCCTGTGGGTGGCGCAGGATACCGGCGGGGCGATCAAGGGCTCGAACCGCTTCGACACCTTCTGGGGTCACGGCGCCGAGGCGACCCGGATCGCGGGCGGCATGGCCGCCAAGGGAAGCGCGCTCCTGCTGCTCCCGCGCGGAAGCCTCGCCGCCGCCAAGGCCCGCGCGGCGCTTGCCGCGACCGCCGTTCCCCAGCCGACCGTTGCGCAGCCTCAGCCCTGAGGAAGCGGCGCTGTGGGCGCGGGTAGCCGCGACCATCACGCCGCTCGAACGCGACCGGCCGATGCCCGCGCCCGCGCAGGCCCTCGCGCCCGCGCCGCCGCCGCTTCCCGAGCCTAGGCCCAAGCTCCCCAAGGGCCGCGTCCCGCCGCCGCGCCCGGTCACTGCCGCGCCCGTCCGCCGCGCGACCATTCACGGCAATCTCGACGGCCATTGGGAAAAGCGGCTCAAGAGCGGCAACATTGCGGTCGATCGCACGGTCGACCTTCACGGACATAATCTCGACGCGGCCTGGGAATCGATCGATCGCGCGCTCGAGCGGGCCGTGGCGAGCGGCGAACGCGTGCTCCTGCTCGTCACCGGCCACCATCGCCCGGGCGAGCCCCCGATCCAGCGCGGCCGCATCCGCGCGGCGGTCCACGACTGGCTTGCGGTCTCGCGCCATGCCGAGCGGATCGCGGCCGTCCGAAGCGCGCACCGGCGCCACGGCGGGGGCGGGAGCCTCTACCTCATCCTCCGCCGCTAACGGCCGGATCGGCTCTACACGGCTTTTTAACTCCACCCCTTTAACCATCGCCGATGATGAGAGTCGGCACGGCCCAGAAGATCAGCAACATCCTCCTCTCCGGCCTCGCCGGCGTGGCCTCGTTCGTCTTCTCGCTCTACGCCTTCGTCACCGTCACCCAGCTGCCCCAGCAGATCGCCGCCGCCGTCATCGCGGGCGCCTTCTGCCTGGTCGTCTGCTACGTCGCCTCCGAGCGCCCCAACACCGAGGGTGCACGCGCGCTGGCGTCGCTGCGCGATCGCCTGTTGGCGGTCGAGGAGGGGGATCTTACCAGCCCCGCGCCCGAGATCGTCCAGCGCGCGATGCCCAAGGTCGCCGCGGCGGTCGACAGCCTGTTCGCCGAGGTCCGCAACTCGATCGACAACGCCCATGCGCTGGGCATGTACGATCCGGTCACGAGCCTCCCCAATCGCCTCAACTTCCGGGCTGAGGCCGAGCGCCTGCTGGCGAGCGCGAGCGGCAAGAGCAGCGTGATGCTGTTCCTCGATCTCGACCGGTTCAAGGCGGTGAACGACAATTTCGGCCATGCCCGCGGTGACCAGCTGCTGGTGATGGTGGCCAACCGCCTGCGCGTGTTGATCAACGGCGAGGCGGCGCAGGCCTCCTCACGGCCGCTCCTGGCGCGGCTCGCGGGCGATGAATTCACGCTCTTCTTCCCCGATGTTGCCAGCGAAACCGAGGCCGAGCGCCTTGCGCGCCGGATCGTGCTCGCCATTGGCGAACCCTTCGAGCTCCAGGGTCACAGCGTCGACATCGGCGCATCGGTGGGGGTTGCGCTCGGACCCAAGCATGGCCGTTCGGTCGAGGAGCTGATGAAGGCGGCCGACGTCGCCATGTATCGCGCCAAGGGGCGTGGCGGGAACCAGCATTGCCTGTTCAGCGACGCGCTCGCCGAAGAGCATCGGCATCGCCTCGAAACGGAGAAGGCGCTGGTCGACGCGGTCCAGCGCGGGGAATTCGTGGTCGCGCTGCAGCCGCAGCTGAGCCTCATCAGCGGCGCGGTCACCGGGGCGGAAGCGCTGCTGCGCTGGAACCACCCGACGCGCGGGCTGATTCCCCCGGCCGACTTCATCACCATCGCCGAGCAGACCGGGGTCATCAACGACATCGGCGACTGGGTCATGGCCGAGGTCGCCGCGATGCTGGCGAGCTGGGCCGAGACGGGCGACGGCCTTGGCCGGGTCGCCTTCAACGTCTCGCCGCGCCAGCTCGAGCGGCAGGATTTCTTCGCGCGCCTGCGGCAGATCTTCGCCGACGCCAACGTGCCGCTCAGCCGGGTCGAACTCGAATTCACCGAGACCGCGGCGATGGAATGCCCGCAGCCGGTGCTGGCCGAGATCGCCGCGCTGCGGCGTGACGGGGCAAGCATCGCGATCGACGATTTCGGCACGGGCTATTCGAACCTTGCCCGGCTGCGGCAACTGCCGATCGACCGGGTCAAGCTCGACCAGTCGTTCATCCACGACATCGTCAGCTCCGAGCAGGCCCGCAACGTGGTGCAGGCGGTGATCCAGCTCGTCCGCGGGGTCGAGTGCGAGCTCGTCGCCGAAGCGGTCGAGACCGTCGCGCAGGCCGACATCCTGCGGGCGATGGGGTGCGAGACCATTCAGGGCTTCGTCTTTGCCGAGCCCATGCTCGAGACCGAATTCCTCAGCTGGACCGCCCACGCGAGCAGCGAGGGCCGGAGCGCGGCCTAGGCCTCGAGCCCGCCTGCGAAGACACGCCGGTATATGCGCGCCAGTGCCCGGATATCCTCGATGCCAGCGCTTTCGCCCACCTTGTGCATGGTGGCGTTGGGAAGGCCGAAATCGACGACCGGGCAGAGCTGGATCAGGAAACGCCCGTCCGAGGTGCCGCCGCCAGTCGAAAGCTCGGGCGAAATCCCGCACTCGGCCTCGATCGCCCCGGTGACCAGATCATAGAGCTTGCCTGCCGGCGTGAGGAACGCCTCGCCCGAGATACGCGACCGGACTTCGCAGCCGGGATCGATGTCGCGGGCGGTGCGGGTGACGAGCGCGATCAGGTCGTCGCCCCGCTGCAGGTTGTTGAAGCGGATGTTGAACTGCGCGGTGGCTTCGCCCGGGATGAGGTTGCTCGCGTTGGTCGGGGTTCCCACCGCAGTGAATTCGAGGTTGGAAGGCGGGAAGGCCGCGCTGCCGTCGTCGAGGTGAAGCGCGCTCAGCGCCGCCACGATGCGGGCGAGGCGGGGGACGGGATTATCGGCCTTGTGCGGATAGGCGACGTGGCCCTGCGTGCCCGTGACGGTCAGCCAGAAATTGACCGAGCCGCGCCGGCCGATCTTCACCGTGTCGCCGAGGCGGGTCTCGCTTGTCGGTTCGCCGATCAGGATCATGTCGGGGCGGATCGCGCGCTCGTTCAGCCAGTCGATGATCCGCGGCGTGCCGTAGGTCGCATAGCCTTCCTCGTCGCCGGTGATCAGGAAGGAGAGGGTGCCGCCCTGCTGATCGAGTTCCGCGGCGGCCGCGGCGGCGGCGGCGATCGCGCTTTTCATGTCGTTGGCGCCGCGGCCGATCAGTCGCCCGTCCTCGATCCGCGCTTCGAAGGCGCTTCCCGTCCAGCCCTCGCCTGCCGGAACGACGTCGAGATGACCGGCAAATCCGACATGCGGTCCGGGTCCGCGCTCGCGGATCGCGACCATGTTCTCGGTCGGGCCGTCGGGTGCTTCGCCCATCGTGAAGCGGTGCACGGTGAAGCCGATTGAACGCAGCGCGTCATCAAGCACGTCGAACACGGCCCCGCTGGCGGGAGTGACCGAGGGGACCGAAATCAGCTTGGCGGCGAGGTCGACGGGGTCGATAGACATGGGGCACGCGCTAGCACGGGGAAGGGAAATGCCGAAAGTCGATCTCGCCAGCATCGAGGCCAGCAACCGGACGGGCTATCCGCCTCCGCATTCGGAAAAAGTCGAGGGCCGCTGGTACCAGCGCCTCGGGCCGGCCACGGGGCTGACCGAATGGGGCGCGAGCCATGTCACCCTCGAACCCGGCGCCTGGTCGAGCCAGCGCCACTGGCACGAGGGGGAAGACGAAATGGTGATCATGCTGGAGGGCGAAGCCTTGCTGGTCGAAGAGGATGGCGAGACCGTCCTCCGGCCGGGCGACATGGCGACCTGGGCCAAGGGCGTCGCCAACGCCCATCACCTGATCAACCGCAGCGACAAGCCTTGCCGCTTCGTCGCGATTGGACGCGAGGGCGACGGCGACTGCCATTATCCCGATATCGGCATGCACCTGGACGGAAAGACCGGCGCCTATAGCCTCGGCGAGGATTAGCCGAGCAGCGCCCTGCTGAGGTCGGTGAAGCCGAGCGGCACGAGGCCGCAGCGGCCGGCCGACTTGGCCACCGTCAGCGGGATCTTGGGATCGCGGATCTCGCTCGAGATGATGAGCAGGTCGTCGATCGTGATCGCCTTGGGATTGGGATCGCGCGCCCGATAGGCCTTCGCCGCTCGGCTGAGTTCGAGCAGTTGCGAGAGCGACAGCTCGGACTGTAGATATCCGCCGACACAATCGGCGCGGGCGCGCTCCAGCCCATAGCCGGCCAGCGTGTCGCTGATCCGCTCCTGGGGTGAGGCACAGGCCGTCAAGGTCGCGCAGATCGAGGCAGCGACAACAAAAGAAAAACGCATGCCCTCCCGACGTTCGAGGAGTCAGGCGGTTCCTTGTCCGCCCTCATATTGTTCGATCACCCACGGCTCGTCCTGCGCGGCGTCGATCCACTCGGCGACATGGGGGTGGCGAAGGACGTCCGACATATATTGGCGCGCGAAGGGCGGGACGGGAATCGAATAGGTCAGGAAGCGGGTGACGACGGGGGCATACATGATGTCCGCCGCGCTCCATGCCCCGAACAGGAAGGGACCGCCCGAGCCGTGCCGCGCGCGGGCCTGCGCCCACAGGACGAGGATCCGGTTGATGTCGGCAATGGTCTCGCGCGACAGGTTGGGCGTCGGCACGTCGCGGCGCACGTTCATCGGGCATTCGCGGCGCAGGGCAGCGAAGCTCGAATGCATTTCGGCGGCCATCGACCGGGCCATGGCGCGGGCGCCGAGATCCTCGGGCCAGAACAGCTCGCGTCTCGTGAGGTCGGCGCAATATTCGATGATCGCGAGGCTGTCCCAGACAACGAGGTCGTCATGCCACAGGAGGGGAACCTTGCCCGAGGATGGAGCGAACTCGTCGCCTTCGCGGCGCTCGTCCCAGCCGCCGTCATAAAGCGGCACGACCAGTTCCTCGAACTCGAGGCCGGAGGTCTTGAGCGCGAGCCAGCCGCGCATCGACCAGGAGGAATAGGCCTTGTTGCCGAGGATCAGTTTGAGCATCGGCCCTCCTTCGCGGCTGGAAGGCCCGGGCGCAAGCTCGGGCTTAGCTAAGCGCGTCTTCCAGCACCGCCGCGCGAACTTCGGCGATGCCCATGCCCTTTTCGCTCGAGGTGGCGATGAGCTGGGGGAAAGCGGCGGGATGCTTGCGCGCTTCGGCCTCGGTCGCGGCGGTCACCGCTGCCAGCTCGCTCGCCTTGATCTTGTCGGCCTTGGTCAGGACGAGCCGGTAACCGACCGCCGCGGCGTCGAGCATTTCCATGATCTCGCGATCGACGTCCTTCACCCCGTGGCGGCTGTCGATCAGGACGATGGCGCGCTTCAGCACCTGCCGTCCGCGCAGATAGTCGTTCACGAGGAAGCGCCAGCGCTTGACCATGTCGCGCGGCGCCTCGGCAAAGCCGTAGCCCGGCATGTCGACGAGCCGCAGCGCCAGCGGATTGCCGACGTCGAAGAAGTTCAGTTCCTGCGTGCGACCCGGCGTGTTCGACGTCCGCGCCAGCTTGTTGCGCCCGGTGATCGCATTGAGCAGCGAGCTCTTGCCGACGTTCGAACGGCCGGCGAAGGCGATCTCGGGCGCGTCGGCGCCGGGCAGGAATTCCAGCCCCGGAGCCGACTTCAGGAATTCGACGGGGCCGGCGAACAGGCGACGCGCCCGTTCGACCAGCTCCGCGCGGTCCGCGATCTCGTCCGTCATGTCTTCACCGTCGACAGGCCGGCCTTGGCCGCGAGCTTGTCCGCATCATACTTGGAATAGAGATACTTCTGCTGCGCGATGCCGAGCAGGTTCGAGACCACCCAGTAAAGCTGCAGGCCCGCGGCGAAGCTCGCCATGGTGAACATCAGGATCCACGGCATGAACGAGAAGATCTGCTTCTGGATGTCGTCCATCGGTGCCGGGTTGAGGCGGAACTGGAGCCACATGGTGATGCCGAGAAGGATCGGCAGCACGCCGAGGTGAAGCAGGCCCGGCGGGTCGAACGGCAGCAGGCCGAACAGGTTGACCGGGGTCAGCGGATCGGGCGCAGACAGGTCCTTGATCCACAGGATGAAGGGCTGGTGGCGCATTTCGACGCTGACGGTCAGCACCTTGTAGAGCGCGTAGAAGACCGGGATCTGGAGGAAGATCGGAAGGCAGCCGGCGGCCGGGTTGATCTTCTCGCGCTTGTAGAGCTCGAGCAGCTCCTGCTGCATCCGGGTCTTGTCGTCCTTGTGACGCTCCTGCAGCTCCTTGATCTTGGGCTGCACCGCCCGCATCGCGGCCATGCCGCGGAACTGGCGGTCAAACACCGGATACATGAGGCCGCGGACGATGAAGGTCAGCGCGATGATCGCGAAGCCGAAGTTGCCGAGCGTGTGGAACAGCCACACCAGGAGCGCGAAGATCGGGCGCATGAACCATTCGAACCAGCCCCAGTCGATCGACTTGGAGATGCGCGGCAGCGCGCCCGACGCCTCGTAGGTGTCGAGCCACTTCTTCTCCTTGGCACCGGCGAAGAGGTGGGTGGTGTCGCTCAGCGCCTTGCCCGGCGGCAGGATCTGGTTCTCGAGCGCGTAATCGGCCTGGTAGCTGGTGCCGGCGCCGCGGCGGAAGCTGGCGGCGATCGTGCCATTGCCGGCCGGGGCGAGCGCGGTGAGCCAATATTTGTCGGTGAAGCCGAGCCAGCCGCCATTGCCGCTGAAGCTCTTCGAGCGCTCCTCGTCGAGCGTCTTGTAGTTGATGCCGTAATCGGCCTTGCCGTCGATGACGCTCATCGGACCGAAATGGTGGGTCCAGCCGTCGGCCTTGGCGTCGGGGCCCGCGTCGGCGCGGCTGAGGAGCGCGTACGGCCGGATCGCGACCGGACCGGCGCCCGCGTTCGAGACCTTCTGGGTAACGGTGAAGAGATAGCCGTCGTCGACCGCGACCAGGAGCTCGAAGCGCTGGCCGGTGGGATTGGTCCACGACAAGGTGACCGGCTTGCCCGGGGTCAGGGTCGGGGCGCTGGCGGTCCAGACGGTGTTGGCGTCGGGCACGGCGACGCCCTGACCGGTCCAGCCGAAGCTCGCGAAATAGGCGCCGGGGGCACCGGCCGGGCTGAGCAGGCGGGCCGGGGGCGAATCCTTGGCGACGCTCTGGGTCTGGCGGACCATCGACAGGTCGTCGAAGCGCGCGCCCTTGAGGTTGAGCGAGCCGGTGAGGCTCGGGGTCGAGACCCGCACGCGCGGCACGCTTCCGATCGCCTGCGCGCGGCTCATGGTCGGCGCGGCGGGTGCAGCCGGCGCATTCGCGGTGGTCGTGGACGACGCAGGCGCTCCGGGCGTCGCGGGCGCGGTCGCGGCGGGCTTCTTGGGCTGCGGGAAGAAGCGCTCGGACAGCACGCCCCAGCCGAACAGCACGAGGGCCGACAGGACGATCGCGAGGATCATGTTGCGCGTGTCGTTGTTCACTTGAGTTCGATCCTCGTCAGGGTACCGGGTCAGGGCCCTGGCCGCCCCAGGGATGGCAGCGGCCGATTCTCTTCAATGCGAGCCAGCTCCCGCGAAGCGCCCCATAGCGGCGCCAGGCGGTGATTGCATAGGCGGAACAGCTGGGCTGGAAGCGGCAGGAGGGCGGCAGGATCGCGCTCGGACCCAATTGCCACCCGCGAGCGAGCAGGATGAGGAGCCTGGCGATCATGCCGCAACCTTGCGCAGCGCCTTGGCGAGGTCCGCGCGGAGGAGGGCGAAATCGCGCTCGATCCCGCCTTGGCGTCCGATCAGGATGTGATCGGCCCCGGCCGTGCCGCCTTCGGGTAGCATCTCGGCCGCCAGCGCGCGCAGCCGCCGTTTCATGCGGTTACGGACGACGGCGTTGCCGATCTTCTTGGTGACCGTGAAGCCGACCCGCTTCTGTGCCGAGTCGTCGCCGCGCGGGCGGACCAGCAGGACGAAGCCGGGCATGGCCGCTCGCCGGCCGCCATTGGCAGCCAGAAAGTCGGCACGCTTGCTTAGGGTGACTAGGCGCTGAGCTTCTTGCGGCCGCGGGCGCGGCGCGCCGCCAGCACCTTGCGACCGCCCACCGTCGCCGAGCGCGAACGGAAGCCGTGACGCCGCTTGCGGACGAGGTTGCTGGGCTGGAAAGTGCGCTTCATCGCTCATTGCCTTGAGAGTTGGAATAAAAAGGGCCGCCCCATCGAGGGCAGCCGCCGTTCTTGCGGGGCCGATACTCAAGGCAGGCTGGCAAGTCAATGCTGGGGTGGCGTCGAGGCACGCGCGCTGGCGGCCGGTCCGTGATCGACGGGAGAGAGTTCCATCCCGGCGCCGGGGAGCGGATCGTCGATCCGCGGCGCTTCGCCCGGTGGCGGCGATTCGGCCCGTTCGCGCTCCTTGCGGATGGCCTCGCGCCGCTTGGCGCTGGCGCGGCGGAGTCCCCAGTCGGCCCAGCCGCCGGCGCGGGGCTGCCAGCGCTTGAACCGGACATAATGCTTCTTCGCCCACAGGCTCGAGCGCAGGATGAGCGTGAGGCCGGCGGCAAAGACGAAGATGCCGCCCGGACCGGGCAGCGCGCTGACCAGCGGCGTCACCAGGATCAGGAGCACGCCGGTGGCGAACACCACGCCCTGGAACAGGCGCGTGTCGCGGATGGCTTGAAAGCGTTGCCGCAGCGTCATGGGCGGTGATGTAGGAAGCTAAGACGGTCGGGCCAAGGGCCGCTTGTGCGTTGGCCGGGCTTGCCATAGTCTTCGCCCTGCCGAGCTAGGGGGACAATTGTTCGTCGCATTGCTGGTGCCGGGGACGCGCGACTGATGGTCGCGATCGTCAGCACCGTCGCCTATCTCGGCCTCGAGGCACGCGCGGTCGAGGTGCAGGTCCAGCTGGCGACCGGGATCCCGCGCTTCGTCATCGTCGGCCTGCCCGACAAGGCGGTCGCCGAGAGTCGCGAGCGGGTTCGCGCCGCACTTTCCGCCATCGGGCTCGCGTTGCCGCCCAAGGTCATCACCATCAACCTCTCGCCGGCCGACCTCCCGAAGGAGGGCAGCCATTTCGACCTGCCGATCGCGCTCGGGCTGCTGGCGGCGGTCGGCGCGGTCGATGCCGAGATGCTGTCGCATTACGTGGTGGTGGGTGAACTGAGCCTCGACGGCCGGATCGCCGGATCGCCGGGCGTGCTGCTCGCCGCGCTTCACGCCGCGCAGGAGGACAAGGGACTGATCTGTCCCGCCGCCCAAGGCGCCGAAGCGGCCTGGGCGGGGGAAGTCGAGGTGCTCGCCGCACCCGACCTGCTGGCGCTGTTCGCACACCTCAAGGGCACGACGCTCCTGCCCGCGCCGCCGCCGGGCGAGGCGGAGCCGGCGGCGGGCGGTCCGGACCTCGTCCAGGTCAAGGGACAGGAAGTCGCCAAGCGCGCGCTCGAGATCGCCGCCGCCGGTGGCCACAACCTGCTGATGAGCGGGCCGCCGGGCGCGGGCAAGTCGCTGCTCGCCTCGTGCCTGCCCGGAATCCTCCCGCCGCTGAGCCCCGCCGAAGCACTCGAAGTGTCGATGGTCGCGTCGGTCGCGGGCACGATGGAAGGCGGGCAGATGAAGCGCCGACGTCCGTTCCGGGCGCCGCACCACAGCGCCTCGATGCCGGCGCTGGTCGGCGGCGGCCTCAAGGTGCGGCCGGGCGAGATCAGCCTCGCGCATCTCGGCGTCCTGTTTCTCGACGAATTGCCCGAGTTCCAGCGCGCGGTGCTCGACAGCCTCCGTCAGCCCCTCGAGACCGGGACGGTCAGCGTCGCCCGGGCGAACAGCCACCTGACCTTTCCGGCGCGGGTCCAGCTGATCGCGGCGATGAACCCGTGCCGCTGCGGGCACCTCGGCGATGCGGCGCTCGCCTGCACCCGCGCGCCGCGCTGCGCCGCCGACTATCAGGCGCGGGTGTCAGGTCCGCTGCTCGACCGGATCGACCTTCATGTCGAGGTGGCCGGGGTCAGCGCTGCCGACCTGTCGCTACCGCCGCCATCGGAAGGAAGCACCGTGGTGGCCGAGCGCGTCGCACGGGCGCGGAGCGTCCAGACCGCGCGCTACAATGGCCACGGGCCGAGGACCAATGCCGAGGCCGATGGCGACATCCTCGACGCCGTCGCCACGCCCGACGAGCCGGGCCGAAAGCTCCTCGCCGACGCGTCGGCCGCGATGCGCCTGTCCGCGCGCGGCTACCACCGCGTGTTGCGAGTCGCCCGCACCATCGCCGACCTCGCCGGGGCGGAGACGGTCGGGCGAATCCATATCGCCGAGGCCCTCAGCTACCGTCGCGTCGCGCCGCGTGCCTGACCGGGCACGACTAACGCGGCGGGAACGCAACGCGAAATTAACGGATCGGCCGCAATCTTCCGCGCAACGTAAAAGGGGACCGTCATGGGTGCGTTCGAATCGATCGGGCATAGCTTTCGTCACTATGCCGACTTCAAGGGCCGGGCCTCGCGCTCGGAATTCTGGATCTTCCTCGGCTTCATGCTCCTCCTGAGCATGGTGGGCGGGCTGTTCGGCCTGCGCTTCGGCGGGATCATCGGGCTGGTCCTGCTGGTGCCCTCGATGTCGGTTGCGGTGCGCCGCCTCCACGACGTCAATTGCTCGGGCAAGGAAATGCTGATCCCGATCGTCATGATGTTCGCGGCGGGTTGGCTCGCGGCCTTTCCGGGTCTGCTCCCGCAGATGGTCCGCCTCGGCGTCATCGGCACTGCGCTGATCTTCTTTGCCGCGCTGCTGCGTCACTGGGTCAAGGAAGGCAGCAAGGTCCCCAACCGCTGGGGTCCGAGCCCGACCGCTTTCTCCTTCGCCCGCTGAGCCGACAGGGTCTCGCCCCCGGCGCGAAACCGCGCTAGGGGCGAGCCGCATTCCACGCGGGCGTGGCGGAATGGTAGACGCAGCGGACTCAAAATCCGCCGGAGCAATCCTTGTCGGTTCGAGTCCGACCGCCCGTACCAGCCAAGCTCAACGAAGCGCCGGCTGCCAGGCATAGCCCGGCCGGCTGCGCACCACCCGGCCGATTCCCGGATAGGGGAAATGCGGCGCGAAGATCAGCGTGCCGGTGCCCGCGATCCGCGCGAGCTCGGTGATCCGGGTTCGCTCTCCCAGCATCTTGTTGCCGTCGTAGCCGATCGTCCACTCGGGATGGCCGAGCGAGATCACCGAGCTGTGCGCGGTATCCCCGATGTCGAGCAGGCTCTGGCGGCCCGAGGTGATCCGGTAGCCGCTGTGGCCCGGCGTGTGGCCGCGCAGCGGGACCGCGACGATCCCCGGCAGCACCGCGGCGCCGGGCGCGAAGGTCCGCACCCGCGCGGAAATGGCGCCGGCGATCTCCTTGGATGCGTCCTGCGTTCGGACATAGGCCCATTCGGGCGCCGACATCCGGACCGTGGCGCGCGGGAAGGCGCGGCGACCGGACGCATCGACCAGCCCGCCGATATGGTCGCCATGACCGTGGGTGATGAGGATGTCGGTGACGTCGCCGGGGCGGACGCCGGCCCGGGCGAGGCTCGCCATCAGCTGGCCGCCCTTCTTCGGGTCATTGCCCGTGTCGATCAGCACCACGCGCCCCGGGATGCCGCGCACGAGCAGGCCGCCGACGTTGAGCGGAATGGTGTCGGTCGGCTGGCCCTTGGTGCGGAGGAAAGCGGCGACGGCGGCCGGCCCCACGTCCTTACCGAACACCGAACCGTCATTAGGCACCGGATTGGCGCCGTCGCGGACCGGGGTCACGCGCAGCGCGCCGAGCCGCACGTCCTGCGCGGCGGGGGCGACGGGGGCGGGGGTCTGGGCGAAGGCGGCGGCGCCGGCGGCAGCGGCGAGGACGAGCGACAAAGCGAGGGTGAAGGGGGCAACGCGCATGGGGAAGTTTCTCCGGACGGGCAGGTGAAGAGGTCGATTGAGCAGACGAGCAAGCGGCGCTAGCGTTCCACCATGGCTGAGCGGATCCCCGATTACCGCGACTTCTGGCTGCACTATCTGCGCGAGCATTCCGCCCGCCGAACGCGGGCCATCCATTATGTCGGCACCGCGCTGGTCCTCGCGGCCGCGGCGGCGCTGGTCGTGACGGGCAATGGCTGGTGGGCGCTCGCGATGCCGGTCGGCGGTTACGGCTTTGCCTGGTTCGCGCATTTCTTCGTCGAGAAGAATCGCCCCGCCACCTTCACCCACCCCTGGTGGAGCCTGCTCAGCGACTTCCGCATGTTCTTCCTCGCGGTGAGCGGCCGGCTCGGGCCCCATCTTGTCCGGGCCGGGGTGGACGCTGGTTAAGCGGCGGTTCGCCAGATAGAAGGTCGCATGGACGCACCCGCCACCCGCCCTGAACAGCCCCACGACGATGCGGCGGCGCTTGCCGAGCACGTCACGATCAAGCGGGACCGCCTCCTCGCGTCGCTGACCCTCATTGCGGGCATCGGCCTCGTCTTCGCGCTTCCCTTCGCCTTGCGCGGCGGGGCGGAATTCTTCCTTCCGGTCACCGCTGCGATCGTCATCGCCATCGCGCTGGTGCCGCTGCTCGAATGGTTCGAGCGGCGCGGCCTGCCGTCGGCGCTCTCGGCCTTCGCCTGCGTGCTGATCTTCATTGCGGTGGCGACCTTCGCCATCCTCTCGATCGTGATCCCCGCGATCGACTGGGTCGCGCTGCTTCCGCAGCGGATCGGGCGCGTCCAGGAAGCGCTCGCGCCCGCGCTCAAACTGTACGAGAAATTCCAGGGCTTCATCGACCGGATCGTGCGTCAGTTGCCGAGCCCGCAGGGCGGCAAGGGCGGCACGGTGCAGCTCGAGACGCCGAACAGCATGCTCGACCTGCTGACCAACTCGGCCCCGCATGCGCTGATCCAGATGTTCTTCGCGCTGCTCCTGATCTTCTTCTTCCTCTCGGGCTGGACCGCGATGCGCAAGCAGACGATCACCAGCCGCGGCAGCTTCGAGGGCGCGCTGACGACCGCGCGCGTCATCCAGCAGATGGTCACCGCGACCTCGACCTATCTGGGCACCATCACGCTCATCAACGTGACGCTGGGCGCGATCGTGGCGCTGATCGTGTGGACGCTGGGCATGGATTCGCCGCTGATGTGGGGCGGCATCGTCGCGGTGCTGAACTACATCCCCTATCTTGGTCCCATCGCCTCGGCGGTCCTGCTGGCGCTCGGCGGGATGATCAGTTTCGGCGGCGCCGAGGCATGGAAGGCGATCCTGCCGCCGCTCATCTTCATCGGCATGCACATGGTCGAGGCCAATGCCATCACGCCGCTGGTCGTGGGCAAGAGGGTGAAGATCAACCCGATCCTCATCCTCATCTCGCTGAGCTTCTGGGCGTGGATCTGGGGCACCACCGGCGCGCTGCTCGCCATCCCGCTGCTGATCATCTTCAAGACCGTCTTCGCGGCCGCGGGAACGCCGGATATCGCGGGTTTCCTGTTCGAGCACGGCACGCTCACCCATGCCGGCGAAGAGGACGAGGAAGAGGAAGCCAAGGCAGCCCCGCCGCTATCTGCCGCGCGGCAAGATCGACAATTGCCGTGATCAGGTGATTTCCTGATTGACGTGGGGAAGCCCGCCGCCTAGTTGGCCGCCCACACCACGCGGGTGTAGCTCAGTTGGTTAGAGCGCCGGCCTGTCACGCCGGAGGTCGCGGGTTCGAGCCCCGTCACTCGCGCCATTTCCCCATCGTTGGAAATCGGCGCACCGCGCCCCGCTGCGGGCGCGCTCGCGCGTGCTGTTTGTCTTTAGTTGCTGGACGCGGCGGCGGGCGCCGGAGCCGGGGCCGGATCGGCCGGCTTCTTGCCAAGCGGCGTCTGGCTGGCCGCCTCGGTGTCGGCCCCCGTGAGGCCCCACTTCAGGCTCGACGAGGCTGAGCCGATCATGTTCTTCTCCGCCGCCTGCGCGGCCTCGCGCGTCATCTGGTCGTGGCGCGGCGCATTGATGCGCATCGCGACACGGCCCTTGCCGTCGGGACCGATCTCGGCCTCGACCAGCTTGGCGAGCTCGGGCGGAAGCTCCTGGCGCGCCTGGGCGACGAGGGCAGGGGTGTCCTCGGTCTCGGGCTTCATCGCCGCGAACCGCGCCTCGGCGGCCAGCGCGGCCATCTTGAGGCCCTTGGGATCGGGCTCCTTGCGCGCCCACTTCTGGCTGAAGGCATTGGGCTGTCCCCAGCCGCCCGGCCAGCGATAGAAGATGTGCGCGCCGAGCACGGCGTTCTTGACCAGAGTCGGCGCCCAGTAAGGCAGCACGTAGTTGGCGTGATAATGGGTCGCATTGCCGACCTCGGCCGCGACATGGCCCTTCAGGGCCTCGTCGGCGAGCCGCTTGGCGCGGTCCCAGTAGCTGCGCATCGGCGCGCTCGCGAGCGAGCCGTCGCAGGTGAAGCTGAACTGGCAGCCGGTCGGACGCTCGGCACCCTGATAGACGACGCCGCAGATGGTCGCCGGATAGGCCGGGTGGCGGACCCGGTTGAGGACGACCTGCGCGACCGCGCGCTGGCCTTCCTCGGGTTCGCGGGCCGCTTCGTAATAGATCGCCTGCGCGAGGCATTCCTCGGCGCGGGCGTAGGTCTTGGCGTCGGTCTTGAGGACAAAGGGCGCGGCGGCGGGATTGGGACCGCCGCTGAGCGGCACCGCCGCATTGAGGCGCTGCGCTTCGTCGGGCGCGACCTGGCGCACCGCGAACGGGGTCATCTGCTGGACGGCGGTGACCGGCGTCGCCGCCTCCTGCTGGCGCACGCTCGCCGTCTCGTGGGGGACGGCGGCGGCGGCGATCGAGGCCAAGGCGGCGCCGGCGAGCAGCAGCCCGCCGACCGCTTCGCGCGGGTGCGCGCGCAGCAGGTCACGGGCCGATCGGGCCGCGGTCGGCCGGGCTGGGGGAAGCGCCAAAGAAGTCATGCTGAGCTGTGTCAGATAGCTAAATCAGCGCGATTTTTCAAGGTTGGGGCGGGTCCGCGCGCCAGCGCCCGGTCTCGCTCCAGCGAAGAATCGGCTTCAGCGGGAGGATCCAGACGACCCCCGCCACGATGTAGAACGGCAGCTGCAGCAGCGCCGGCCAGCGACCCACGAAGTCCGACAGCGAGGCGATGAAGATCGCCCAGACGATGATCACCCCGATGATCATGAAGACGCCCGCCGTGGGGCGCGGGCGGGGCGGCTGTTCGTCGGTGGTCACGTGGAAAACTCCGTCAGGCCCGAAGGCGCGGCAAAGGCGTGCAAGGGCTGGTCCCAGGGGTCGGCGGCAAATGTGTCGGCAAGGAGCTGGAAGTCCCAGCCGATCCCGACGAGCGTCGCCTGGCCGCGAAGCCCCTCGAGCGCACGGTCGTAATGCCCCTGTCCCATGCCGATGCGATTGCCCAGCAAATCGCAGGCGATCAGCGGCACGAGAACGAGGTCGGGCGCCAGCGGGGGTGAGTCGATCGGCGGCTGGAGCAGCCCCCAGGGACCGGCCGCGGTGGCGTCGCCCTCATGAAAGGTCATCCGGCTGTCGCGCGCGGCAAAGGCCGGGAGCACCGTGGTCTTGCCCATCGCACGGGCCATCTCGAGCGCCGGCAGCGGGCTCAATTCTTCCTTCATCGGCTGGTAGGCAGCGACCACCTTGGCGGCGAAGAGCAATGGTTCGAGGATCCGCGCCACCTCGCCTTCGAGTGCGATTCGAAGCGAAGGCGCGAGGCTCGCGGCATAGTCCTTGCGCCGGGCGCGCATCGCGGCCCGCAGCGCTTTCTTGTCGGCGGAGGAAGGAAGTGACGGGACCGTCATGAGGTCGTTGCTCTGTAATCCACTGACGCCGGTAACGTCAGGTGGGGACCATATGTGCCGGACCAGGGTCCAACCAGGGACAGCCCCCAAGGATCGGGAATAGCCTCAGGGATTTCTGAAAGCTCGTGCCAGACAGTACCCGTCACCGCCTTATCTAGGCGTTTGCGACTTCATTCTCAAGGTTGCCGGCAAGCCGCTCGAGCCGTTCGGCGAGCGCGTCGACCCGGCGCACCACCTGCGGATCGGGCAAGGGCGGGGGCGCGGTGGCCGAAGCGCCCTTCTTCTCGATCAGCTGGTCGGCCAGCAGGAGCGAAGCGAACAGGAGCTGGCGGCCCTCGGACAGCGCGCCCAGTCCGGCCAGCGCCTCGCGGCTCTTGGCGTCGACCAGCTCGGCGGCGTGGCTCAGATTCTGCTCCTCGCCGTCGCGGCAGGCGACGCGATAGTGGCGACCGGCAATGGTGATGTCGACTTCGGCCATATGCTTCAGGCCTCGACCTTGCTGATGATGGTGTCGAGTTCCGCGATCGCCGCACGCACCTTGGCGCGAAGCCGCTCCTCGCCGTCGCTCGGCTTTTTCATCTGCTCGGCCACGCGTTCGACGCGAGCGAGCGCGCGCTCGGCGCGGGTCAGCGCCACTTCCAGTGCCTCATGTGTCATAAGTCCGACCTATGCCTCTTCATCGCCGCTCACAAGCGGTGCGGAGGTTGACGCTCAACGGCTCACCGACCAAAGGGGCCGCACTGTCGGGGCCGCCGATTCCGGTGCGGCGCCGAAACCAAAAAGCGGAGCTCCGATGCAGCCGACCCAGCGCCGTCTCGCCAATGCCATTCGGGCACTGGCCATGGACGCGGTTGAGGCCGCCAACTCCGGCCATCCCGGCATGCCGATGGGCATGGCCGATGCCGCGACGGCCCTCTTCACCAAGGTAATGAAATACGATCCGGCCGATCCCAAGTGGCCCGACCGCGACCGCTTCGTCCTGTCGGCCGGCCACGGGTCGATGCTGATCTACGCGCTGCTCCACCTCACGGGTTACGCGCATCCGACGCTCGACGAGATCAAGCGCTTCCGGCAGCTCGGCTCCCCTTGCGCCGGCCACCCCGAGAATTTCGAGCTTGCCGGAGTCGAGACCACCACCGGCCCGCTCGGCCAAGGCCTCGCCACCGCGGTCGGCATGGCGATCGCCGAGCGTCACCTCAACGCCATCTACGGCGACGAGCTGGTCGACCACCGCACCTATGTGATCGCGGGCGACGGCTGCCTAATGGAAGGCATCAATCACGAGGCCGTCGGGCTTGCCGGCCACCTCAAGCTCGGCCGGCTGATCGTCCTGTGGGACGACAACAAGATCACCATCGACGGGTCGACCGACCTGTCGCGCTCCGAGGACGTGATGGCGCGCCACGCGGCCAGCGGATGGCACACGCTCGAGTGCGACGGCCTCGACGCGGGCAAAGTCGCGCAGGCGCTCGAGAAGGCCAATGCCGACCCGCGCCCGAGCCTCATCCGCTGCAAGACGATCATCGGCTACGGCGCGCCCAACAAGCAGGGCACATCGGCGACCCACGGGGCGGCGCTCGGCAAGGCCGAGGTCGAAGCCGCGCGCAAGGAGCTCGGGCTCGATCCGCAGGAATTCACCATCCCCGCCGACGTCCGCGAGGCCTGGGCCAAGGCCGGCCAGCGCTGCGCCGGCGAACGGGCGGCGTGGGAAGCGCGTCTCGCCAAGAGCGGCAAGGCCGACGAGTTCAAGCGCCGCATGGCGGGCGAGGTCGACGAGCGCTGGCTTGCGCCCTACCTCGACGAGCTGCTTAAGAGCCCGCCCACCGTCGCCACCCGCAAGGCGTCGGAAATGGCGCTTGAGGTGATCAACACCGCCGTGCCCGCCACCATCGGTGGCTCGGCCGACCTCACCGGCTCGAACAACACCAAGACCAAGTCGACCGGCCCGCTGACGGCCGAAGATTATGCCGGGCGCTACGTCTATTACGGCATCCGCGAATTCGGCATGGCCGCGGCGATGAACGGCATGGCGCTCCACGGCGGCGTCATCCCCTATGGCGGCACCTTCCTCGTCTTCTCCGACTATTGCCGCGCCGCGATGCGCCTGTCGGCCCTGCAGAATGCGCGGGTCATCTATGTCATGACCCACGATTCGATCGGGCTCGGCGAGGATGGCCCGACCCACCAGCCGGTCGAGCACATCATGAGCCTCCGGATGATCCCGAACCTCGAGGTCTGGCGTCCGGCCGACGCGATCGAGACCGCCGAGGCCTGGGCCGACGCGCTGAAGCATGACGGTCCGAGCGTGCTCTGCCTGTCGCGCCAGAATTTGAAGCCGGTCCGCACCGTGGCGGCGGCCGAGAACCTCAGCGCGCGCGGCGGCTATGTCGTCCGCGAGGCTGCAGACCCCAAGGTCATCCTCATCGCCACCGGCTCCGAGCTCGAGATCGCGCTCGACGTCGCCGACCGGCTCGAGGTTCCGGCCCGCGTCGTCAGCCTGCCCAACTGGCGCCGGTTCGAGGCGCAGGACGAGGCCTATCGCGAAGCCATCCTGCCCAACGTCGGCCCCGACCAGGTCCTTCGCGTCTCGATCGAGGCGGGAACGACCTTCGGCTGGGAGCGTCTGACGATGGTCAACGGCCTTCGCTTCGGTCTCGACGGCTTCGGCGCCAGCGCGCCCGCACCCGACCTTTACCGCCACTTCGGCCTCACGGCCGACGCCATCACCGCCAAGATCACGGAGGCTCTCCAAGCATGACCAAAGTCGCCATCAACGGGTTCGGCCGCATCGGCCGCCTCGTCGCCCGCGCCATCCTCGAGCGTCCCGATTGCGGGCTCGAGCTCGTCGCGATCAACGACCTGTCCGACGCCAAGGCCAATGCCTGGCTGTTCAGCCGCGACAGCGTGCACGGGAAGTTCCCGGGCGAGGTGAAGGCCGAGGGCAACGACATCGTAATCAACGGCAAGCGCATCGCGGTCACCGCCGAGCGCGATCCGGCCAACCTCCCGCACAAGGACCATGGGGTCGAGCTGGCGCTCGAGTGCACCGGTTTCTTCGCCGACAAGGCGGGCGGCGAGAAGCACCTCCAGGCGGGGGCCAAGCGCGTCCTCATCTCGGCTCCGGCCAAGGGCGCCGACCTGACCGTCGTCTATGGCGTCAACCACGACAAGCTGACCGCCGAGCATCGGGTCGTTTCGAACGCGAGCTGCACCACCAACTGCCTCGCGCCGGTGGCCAAGGTCCTCAACGACGCGATCGGCATCGAGCGCGGGCTGATGACCACCATCCACGCCTACACCAACGATCAGAAGATCCTCGATCAGATCCACTCGGACATGCGCCGCGCGCGTGCCGCGGGCATGAGCATGATCCCGACCACCACCGGCGCCGCCCGTGCCGTCGGCGAGGTGCTGCCCGAACTGAAGGGCAAGCTCGACGGGTCGGCCGTGCGCGTGCCGACGCCGAACGTGTCGATGGTCGACCTGACCTTCACCCCGTCGCGCGACACCACGCTCGACGAGGTGAACGGCGTCCTCAAGGCTGCCTCGGAAAGCGGACCGCTCAAGGGCATCCTCGCCTACACCGACGAGCCGCTGGTCTCGATCGACCTCAACCATAATCCGGCAAGCTCGACCGTCGACAGCCTCGAGACCGCGGTTCTCGAAGGCAAGCTGGTCCGCGTGGTCAGCTGGTATGACAACGAGTGGGGCTTCTCGAACCGCATGGTCGACACCGCTGCCGCCATGGCCAAGCTGGGGTAAGCGCAAGCAAGGGTGTTCGTTCGCCCTGAGCGAAGTCGAAGGGCGGCGGACCGGCCCTTCGACTTCGCGCTTCGCGCTTCCGCTCAGGACCAACGAGATTGAGGATTGCTAACTTGCCGAACTTCAAGACCCTCGACGACCTCCCCTCGGACCTCACCGGCAAGCGCGTCCTCGTCCGCGTCGACCTCAATGTGCCGATGCAGGACGGGGCGGTGTCGGATGCGACCCGGCTCCAGGCCGCGCTGCCGACCGTGCTCGAACTGTCGGACCGCGGCGCGATCGTGCTGCTGCTCAGCCATTTCGGCCGGCCCAAGGGGCAGAACCGTCCCGACATGTCGACCGCCCTGCTGGTCAAGCCGCTGACCGACCTCACCGGCCGCTCGGTCCGCTTCGTCGAGGATTGCCAGGGCGAGCAGGCGGCGCGGGCGATTACGACCATGACGCCGGGGGCGATCGGGGTGCTCGAGAACACCCGCTTCCACGCGGGCGAGGAAAAGAACGATCGCGCGCTCAGCCAGGGAATTGCGGCGCTCGGCGACTTTTACGTCAACGACGCTTTTTCCGCCGCGCATCGGGCGCACAGCTCGACCGAGGGCGTCGCACACCTGCTCCCCGCCTTCGCCGGCCGGGCGATGGAAAAGGAATTGAAGGCGCTCGAAGCGGCGCTCGGCAACCCCGAGCGGCCGGTCGCGGCCGTGGTCGGCGGGGCCAAGGTCTCGACCAAGCTCACCGTGCTCCACAACCTCGTCGGCAAGGTCGACCACCTGATCATCGGCGGCGGCATGGCCAACACCTTCCTCGCCGCGCGCGGGGTCGCTGTCGGCAAGAGCTTGTGCGAGCATGACCTGACCGGCGAGGCCGAGGCGATCCTCGAGGCCGCCGACAAGGCCAATTGCACCGTCCACCTTCCCTATGACGTGGTCGTGGCCAAGGAATTCGCGGCCAATCCGCCGTCGATGCGCACCTGCAACGTCCACGAAGTCGCCGCTGACGAGATGATCCTCGACATCGGTCCTTCGGCGGTCGAGGCGCTCGGCGACGCGCTCAAGACCTGCCGCACGCTCGTCTGGAACGGTCCCCTGGGTGCCTTCGAGACCGAGCCGTTCGACGCCGCGACGGTGGCGCTTGCACGGACCGCGGCCGCGCTGACTCAGGACGGCAGCCTCGTCTCGGTCGCGGGCGGCGGCGATACGGTCGCCGCGCTCAACCATGCCGGGGTCGCGGCCGACTTCACCTTCGTCTCGACCGCCGGCGGTGCCTTCCTCGAGTGGATGGAAGGCCGCACCCTCCCCGGAGTCGCCGCGCTTCAGCGCTAGGTCGGTTGCCTCGGCCAAGACCGCTCGTTAGAGCCCGCCCGCATACGTATGCAGCAGGTTCAAGGGAGCGTCATGAATAGCCAGGAAATGCGGGACAAGATCGCGGCGGGCCAAGGGTTTATCGCCGCGCTCGACCAGTCGGGCGGGTCGACCCCCAAGGCGCTCAAGGGCTATGGCATCGAGGAAGACGCCTACGGCTCCGAGGAGGAGATGTTCGGCCTCATCCACGACATGCGCAGCCGGATCATCACCTCGCCCTGCTTCTCGGGCGACAAGGTCATCGGCGCGATCCTGTTCGAGCGGACCATGGATGGCGACGTCGACGGCAAACCGACCCCGCAGGCGCTGATCGAGCGCGGGATCGTGCCCTTCATCAAGATCGACAAGGGTCTCGAGGACGAGGCCAATGGCGTCCAGCTGATGAAGCCGATCCCCGGCCTCGACGATCTCCTTGCCCGCGCCAAGGGTCTGGGCGTGTTCGGGACCAAGGAGCGTTCGGTCATCAACCTCGCCAACGAGGCCGGCATCGCCGCGGTCGTCGGCCAACAGTTCGAGGTCGCCGCGCAGGTGCTTCGCCACGGCCTGATGCCGATCATCGAGCCGGAGGTGAACATCAAGAGCGCCGAGCGCGCCGACTGCGACCGCATCCTGCGCGACGAGATCCTCCGCCACCTCGATCGGCTCGCCGAGGGCACGCAGGTCATGCTCAAGCTGTCGATCCCGAGCGAGGCCGGCCTGTTCCAGCCGCTGGTCGATCACCCGAAGGTGCTGCGCGTCGTGGCGTTGTCGGGCGGGTTCAGCCGCGAGGACGCCTGCGCCGAGCTGGCGAAGAACAAGGGCATGATCGCAAGCTTCAGCCGCGCTTTGCTGTCGGACCTGCGCCACGGGCAGTCGGACGAGGAGTTCGACAAGACCCTCGGCGGCGCCATCGACGAGATCCACGCCGCTTCGATCGCTTAAGCCGCCGGGCGCCCTCGCAGCGCGAGGGTCATGGCAAGCGTCAGTGCCGCGACGAAGGTAGCCCCTTCGATCGCGGCACTTGCGTATCGAGCAAGCGGCGGAAGCCCGGCGAGGAGCGGGGCCAGCGGGGAGGCGGGCTGGGTCGCTGCGAGGACGCCGAGGCTTCCGGCCATCATCTGCCCGTCCGCCGCGGTGATGAGGAGGCCCGCGATGGCGCCGAAGCAGGCGGCCATGGCGGTAATGGCGACAAGGCCGGCGGCGGCCATGCGCTGGGCCGACCAGAAGGCCGCGCCGGCGATCGCGCCGACCAGCAATCCTTCGCTCCCGCCGGTGATCGCCACCGGGCGGCTTCCGATCAGCAGCGAAAAGGCATCGAGGCCGATCAGGCGGCCGAGCGTGCCGACCACCAGCCCGCCGAGCGCACCGCCGACCATCGTCGGGAAGAGTCGGCGGGCGTCGATCCGCCGGCCGACCGCAACACCAAGGCCGACACCCAGCCCGCCGATCGTCCCGATCAGGAGGCAGAGACAGGTCATCACCAGCACCACCGAGATCGCACCGACCCCCGGCGGCGGGTCGTTCGCCGCTAGCAATCCGTAGCCCAGGCCACCAACGAGACCGGCCGCCGCGCCGCCCACGAGACCGGCGCCGGTCAGCAGCAACAGCGAGCGCACGCCAGGCCGGGCCCCGACCGCATCGCCTGTGATCCGCGCGGGTTCGCCGACCCCGGCCACGAACCGGTAGCCGTGCTTCGGGACCGTCTCGATGAAGCGCGGCCGCCCGGCCTCGTCGCCGAGCGCCTTGCGGAGCGACCGGATGCATTGGGTGAGCGCCTCGTCGGTGACCGGCACCCCGCGCCACACCTCGGCCATGAAGCGGTCCTTGGTGACGAGCTGGCCCGGATGCCGGGCGAGCAGCAGCAGCGCGTCGAGATAGCGGCCGCTCAAGTCGACCGGCGCTTCGCCGCGCAGCAGCCGGCGTTCGCGCGGGTCAAGGACGAACGGTCCGAAGCTGATCCGCGCATTGCTCACGTCGCTCACAAACTCCTCACCTGCTCCTCATGCCATTCAGCAGAAGCGGCGGCACTTGGACAGGCACCATCGACCAACGACAGGATGCCGCATCATGACCGACTTCGCTTCTCGGCCGCCACGCTTCGCCTTGCATCCATTGCGGCTGCTCGGCTGGGGCGCGTTGGCGCTATTGCTGGCACTGCCCGCCATCCTGCGCTTTCCCTGGAGCGGCGGAGATTTCGTTATCATGGGCGTGATGCTGGCAAGCGTTGGCCTCGGTATCGAGTTCCTGTCGCGCCGTTCGGGCAATGGACTCGTCCTCCTCGGCTCGATCCTCGGGGTCCTGACCACCTTCCTGACGGTGTGGGTCAATCTTGCGGTCGGAATGATCGCGAGCGAGGACAATCCCTACAACCAGCTCTTTCTGCTGCCGATCGCGATCTTCATCGGCGGATGCTTCGTGACGCGGTTACGGGCCAGCCAAATGACCGGGATACTCCTGCTCGCCGGCGCCGCCCAATTCTTCCTCGGTCTCGGCGGTCTCGGCACCGATCAGCGCGGCGCGATCTTCTCGATGGGTTTCGCCCTGTTCTGGCTCTTCGGCGCAGCACTGTTCCGCGCGGGGTCGAGCCGCTAGGAGGCGGCATGGACGAGGAACCCGAGCTTTCGATCAATGGCTTCGCCGAGCGCTTCGAGCTGCAGGGGAGGGGCGACGCGCTGCTCTATCTCATCAGCCCGCAGGAGGTCGGCGGCGATTTTCCCGACCGCCTTCGGGCGGCGCTCGGCGGCGGCCCGGTCGCGGCCTTCCAGCTGCGCGTGAAGGGGGTCGACCAGCATGCGCTGGCCAAGCTCGCCGAGCCGCTCCAGCGCATCTGCGCCGATCATGAGGTCGCCTTCATCGTCAATGACGACATGAGCCTTGCCAAGCGGATCGGGGCCGACGGGGTGCACCTTGGCCAGGAAGATGGCGATCCGCGCGAGGCACGCGCACTGCTCGGACCCAATGCCCAGATCGGCGTCACCTGCCACGACAGCCGCCATCTCGCGATGGAAGCGGGCGAGGCGGGAGCGGACTATGTCGCGTTCGGTGCCTTCTATCCGACGCTGACCAAGCCGGTGAAGCACGTCCCCGAGCCCGAGATCCTCGGCTGGTGGGCTACGCTGTTCGAAATTCCTTCGGTCGCGATCGGCGGGATCACGCCCGACAATGGCGGGGCGCTGGTCAAGGCCGGGGCGGATTTCCTCGCGGTGAGCGGCGCGGTCTGGAACGCCGCCGATCCCGCTGCGATGGTCAGTGCCTTCCAGCCGCTCCTGAAGCGGGGTTGAGCGGACTTTGATCGAAACCCTCGAGGATCGCCGCGACATTGTCGTAAATGGCGATCGCGCCGCCGAGCGCCGCATCGGGGAATAGCCCCGAGCGGACCGCCACGGTCCTGATCCCGGCTTTCTTGGCGGCGGCGATGTCGAAGGGCGTGTCGCCGACCACCAGCGCCTCTTGGGGCTCGACCCCGGCTTTCGCGAGTGCCGCCTCGAAGATGTCGGGACAGGGCTTGGAATGGCCGACGTCGGCGGCGCCGGTCCAGCCGTCGACCAGGTGCCGTGCGTCGAGCACCTCGAGCTGCCGGTCGAGCGTCTCCCGGTTCGCCGAGGTGGCGAGCATGACCTCGAGGCCCGCCTCGCGGCATCGCTCGAGCAGCGCCTTGGCACCGGCAAAGGGCTGGAGGCGATGGGCGTAATGGCGCTGGAACAATGCGCTTTGCGCCTGGCTCAGTTCCTCGACATCGCGGTCGGTCGCGTCGGGCAGGAGCGCCCGGACGAAATTGTCGCCGCCTTGCCCGACCTGGTCGTGCAGCGTCTGCAGCCGGAAATCATGACCCGCGCCGTGGAGCGCCTCGGCCCAGGCGAGCACGTGATATTCGTTGCTGTCGACGAGCGTGCCGTCGATGTCGAAGAGGATTGCCTTGAGCATCCGGCCTCAACGACAGGCGCTCGCGCCGGTGCCAAGGAAAGAAGCGGGGTTTCGCTCGTTACGGAGCCAAGTCAATTTCCCCGCGAGGTGCGTTTTGCCCAATTTCCGTGTTGCTGCCGCCGTTGCCGGCCTCCTCTCCACGCTGGCGCTCGGCGCGACCGCTTATGGCCAGGCGCCCGCGCCGGCCGCTGCCGAGCCCGCCGAAGCGGCGTGGGTGCCGCCGGGTCGTCCGGGCTCGCCGATCGATTCGACCATCTTCCACGCGCAGGTGCTGCTCGATGCCGCCGGCTTCCCGAGCGGAGTCATCGACGGCAAGAAGGGCATGGTCTTCGAGCAGGCGCTTCGCGGCTTCCAGCAGAGCCGCGGCCTGCAGATGAACGGACAGCTCGACGGCCCGACGCGGGCGGCCCTGCTCCAGCAGAACCGGCCGTCGGTGAAGGTCCTCGAACTCACCGCGACCGACGTCGGCGGCCCGTTCGTCTATCCCTTCCCGAAGGAGCCCAAGGACCAGGCCAAGCTCAAGGGCATGGACTATCGCAACATGCTCGAGAAACTGGCCGAGCGGTTCCACACCACGCCCGACACGATCGTCGCCCTGAACGGGCCAGACAAGCTGATCGGCGCGGGACAGAAGCTGCTCTTGCCGAACATCCTCCCGGCTTCGCGCGACTATGCGGGCGCGATCGACGACAAGCAGTCGGGTCTCCTCAGCCTCTACAACGTCGACGCCGCGCAGCCGCAGGGCAATTTCATCGTCGTCGACAAGAGCGAGGGCGTGCTCCGGGTCTATCAGGGGGAGGTGCCGGAAGGCGCCTACAGCACCGAGAAGAAGCGCGGCGCGCCGCCCAAGCTCGACGACAATCCCGGCAAGCTCGTCGCGCAGTTCCCGGTCACCATGGGCTCGACCCACGATCCGCTCCCGCTCGGCAAGTGGAAGGTCCCGACCTTCGCCTTCGATCCGCCGTTCCACTATCAGCCCGACCTGTTTTGGGACGCCAAGGACAAGTCGGCGCCCGACCAGATGCTGCCGCCGGGCCCCAATGGCCCGGTCGGGGTCGCCTGGCTCGACCTCACCAAGGAGCATTACGGCATCCACGGCACTCCGGCCCCGGAGACCATCGGCCGCGCCGAAAGCCACGGCTGCATCCGCATGGCGAACTGGGATGTCATCCGCCTGTCGCGGATGATGAAGCCCGGCTTTACGGCGATCTTCCAGGCCTGAGCCCGCTCGCATGAAGAAGAAGGGGCGCAAGTTCAGCATCTTCGGCAATGCCATCGTCCTCGCCATCTTGGTGGCGGGGGGATGGCTGCTGTGGAGCAATGTGACGCGCTCGGCCGACCCGCCTTCGGGGGCCGAGGCGATCCTGTCCGACTCGGCCAAGCGGGTCGGGGTCGATCGCGCCAGGGGCGCACCGCGAAAGGCAGTGGCCCGCGGCGGCGAGCCCTTGCTGATCGCGCCCTCGGGTCTTGCGATCCCGGTCATCGGGATCGAGACGAAGGCGCTGACCGACACCTATACCCAGAGCCGGGCAGGGGGCGCCCGGGTCCACAATGCGATCGACATCATGGCCCCGCGCGGAACCCCCGTCGTTGCGGCGTCCGACGGCACGGTCGAGAAGCTCTATTATTCGAACGGCGGCGGCGGGATCACCGCTTATGTCCGCTCCACCGACGGGCGGTGGATGCACTATTACGCGCACCTCGACGCCTATGCGCCCTCGCTGCGCGAGGGGGCGAGAATCCGCCGCGGCGACCCGATCGGCCTCGTCGGCTCGACCGGCAATGCCAGTCCGGACGGTCCGCATCTCCACTATGCCATCTACCGAATGAACCCAGGCGAGCGCTGGTGGCAGGGGACGCCCGTCAATCCCTATCCGCTGCTGAGCGGGAAGTGAGCGGCGGGCCGGTAACTTGATGCCCGGGCCGAACGCGGCTAGGGCGCGACACCGTTGGCCGGGTCCGCCCGGCTGAGCTCTTTCAACCTGTAGAAGCGGTAGGCAGCGATCCATGAAGATCAGCGGCGTGGACATTCGTCCCGGCAACATCATCGAGTACGAAGGCGGCATCTGGCGTGCGGTGAAGATCCAGCACACCCAGCCCGGCAAGGGCGGTGCCTACATGCAGGTTGAGCTGAAGAACCTGCGCGACGGTCGCAAGAACAACGTCCGCTTCCGTTCGGCCGAGACGGTCGAGCGCGTCCGCCTCGACACCAAGGACTTCCAGTTCCTCTACCCCGAGGGCGACATGCTCGTCTTCATGGACAAGGAAACCTACGACCAGGTCAGCCTTCCGCGCGACCTGCTCGGCGACGCCGCCGCCTTCCTCCAGGACGGCATGGATGTGGTGATGGAGCTCTACGACGAGGAAGCCATTTCGGTGCAGCTTCCCGACACCATCGAGGCGACGATCGTCGAGGCCGATGCCGTCGTGAAGGGGCAGACCGCCTCGTCGAGCTACAAGCCCGCCGTTCTCGACAATGGCGTGCGCGTCATGGTCCCGCCGCACATCTCGAGCGGCACGAAGATCGTCGTCGACGTCTACGAACAGACCTACGTCCGCCGCGCGGACTGAGCCTTTCCCCTCCTGCTTGCGGGAGGGGCCAGGGGAGGGCCTGTTCGCGGTTCCTCCCGAGTGACAATCCCTCCCCCAGCCCCTCCCGCCAGCGGGAGGGGAGGAGAATGACATGGTTTCCCATTCCGGCCTGATCGCCGTCATGCAGAAAGCGGCCCGCCGCGCCGCCCCGCGCCTGCGCCGCGACTTCGGCGAGGTCGAGCAGTTGCAGGTCTCGAAGAAGGGCCCGGGCGACTTCGTCTCCATGGCCGACAAGCAGTCGGAGCAGACGCTCGTCGAGGAACTGCGCGCCGCGCGCCCCGACTGGGGCTTCCTGCTCGAGGAGGGCGGCTCGATCGAAGGCAATCCGGCCAAGCCGCGCTTCATCATCGATCCCCTGGACGGCACGACCAACTTCCTTCACGGCATCCCGCACTTCGCCATCTCGATCGCGGTCGAGGAAAAGAAGCCGAACGGGCAGGGCGACATCACCCACGCGGTGGTCTACCAGCCGCTGACCGACGAAACCTTCTGGGCCGAGAAGGGCCGCGGCGCCTGGCTCCACGACCGGCGCCTGCGGGTCTCGGCGCGCCGCTATCTCGACGAAAGCCTGATCGGCACCGGCATCCCGCATCTCGGCCGGTCCGACGCGGCGCAGTGGACCAAGATCTACAATGCCATCGCCCCCGAGGTCGCTGGGATCCGCCGCTTCGGTGCGGCCAGCCTCGACTTCGCCTGGGTCGCGGCCGGCCGCATGGACGGCTTCTGGGAAGACGATCTCGACGCCTGGGACAGCGCCGCGGGCATGCTGCTGGTCAAGGAAGCGGGCGGGTTCGTGTCCGACTTTCGCGGGCAGGACCGAATGACCGAGCGGCGCGAATATCTCGCGGCCAATGGCGACCTCCACAGCCGCCTCCACAAGCTCGTCGCCGGGGCGCTCCGGGCCTAGGCCCGGGCAACTTACGGACCAAGTGCCGGTTGTCTCTATAGCGCCCCTGTTCTAGAGGGCGAACAAGCCTGTTTTGACGGAGTCTCGTCGTGGCCTCAGTTGCCGCACAATATCTGCCGATTTTGCTGTTCCTGGCGGTCGCGCTCGCGCTGAGTGGCGTGTTCGTGATCGCCCCGATCATCGCATCGAAGTTCACCGGCACGGACAAGCCCTATGCCGAAAAGCTCAGCGAATATGAGTGCGGCTTCCCCGCCTTCGAGGACAGCCGCAGCCAGTTCGACGTCCGCTTCTACCTCGTCGCGATCCTGTTCATCGTGTTCGACCTCGAGGCTGCCTTCCTCTTCCCGTGGGCGGTGACGCTCAAGGAAACGGGCTGGCTCGGTTGGGGCGCGATGATGGTGTTCCTGGCGGAGCTTGGCCTTGGCCTCGCTTATGCCTGGAAGAAGGGAGCGCTCGAATGGGAGTGATGCTCGACCCTGCGGCGAACCCCAATCCCACCGAGGAAGAGATCGCCCGCGCCTACGGCCTGACGCCCGGCAGCCCCGAGCATGCCCGCCTGACCGAGATGGGCAAGGACCTCGACGAAAAGGGCTTCCTCGTGACGTCCGCCGAGGACCTGTTCACCTGGGCCCGGACCGGCTCCTTGTGGTGGATGACCTTCGGCCTCGCCTGCTGCGCGGTGGAGATGATCCACGTCAACATGCCGCGCTACGACCTCGAGCGGTTCGGCGTCGCCCCGCGCGCCTCCCCGCGCCAGTCCGACGTGATGATCGTCGCGGGCACTTTGTGCAACAAGATGGCCCCGGCGCTGCGCAAGGTCTACGACCAGATGGCCGAGCCGCGCTACGTCATCTCGATGGGCAGCTGCGCCAATGGCGGCGGCTATTACCATTACAGCTACAGCGTCGTTCGCGGTTGCGACCGCATCGTGCCTGTCGACATCTATGTCCCGGGCTGCCCGCCGACCGCCGAGGCGCTGCTTTACGGGATCATGCAGCTGCAGCGGAAAATCCGCCGCGAAGGGACGATCGAGCGGTGACCCATTCCGCACCCAGGACCGCGTCCGACGCGGGCGTCATCGCCGCCGCCGAGGCCGCGCTCGGCGCGCTGATCCTCGAGACCAAGGACCATGCGGACGAGATCACGCTGACCGTCCAGCGCGAAGGCCTCGCCGAGGCCTGCCGGCTGCTGCGCGACACGCCGGGCCTCGAATATCAGCAGCTGATGGAGATCGCCGGGGTCGACTATCCCGAAAATCCCGAGCGCTTCGAGGTCAACTACCACCTCCTCAGCCTGACCCAGAACCGGCGCATCCGGGTCAAGGTCCGGACCGATGAGGCGACCCCGGTGCCGACCGTGACCGATCTGTGGCCCGTCGCCGGCTGGCTCGAGCGCGAGGTGTTCGACCTTTACGGCGTGACCTTCGCGGGGAATGCCGACCTCCGCCGCATCCTCACCGACTACGGCTTCGAGGGGCACCCGCTGCGCAAGGACTTCCCGCTGACCGGGTTCACCGAGATGCGCTATTCCGAAGCCGAGAAGCGCGTTGTCTACGAACCCGTCAGCCTCGCGCAGGACTTCCGCTCGTTCGACTTCCTGACCCCGTGGGGCGGGCCGGAATATAAGCTTCCGGGTGACGAGAAGGCCGAGCCGCAGGCCGCCGGCGCACCGTCCCCTGCGCCGGCCAAGGCCGAAGAGCCCAAGCTCAAGCCCGCCGCCGGTGCCGGCGAGCGGGGCGGCGAGAAGCCCTACAAGACCGACAACGAGGACCAGGGCACCGCCGGCGCCAAGGAAGCCAAAGCCGAGGCCCGCAAGAGCGGCGAGGCCAAGGCGGCAAACGCCGGTGGCAAGGCGACGTCGATCGACGAGCCGAAGCCCGACAGCCCCAACGTGACCCGCGACGGCGGGGAGGCGCAGTAAGATGGCAAGCGAGCAGGACCTGCTGGGCTTCGCGGATCACCCCGCGACGGCCAGCGAAGTGCAGAAGCAGACCCGTACGGTCGAGGTCGGCCTCAACGTCGAACCCGGCGACGAGGCGATCAACAACTACACGATCAATTTCGGACCCCAGCACCCGGCCGCGCACGGCGTGCTCCGGCTAATCATGGAGCTCGACGGCGAGATCGTCGAGCGCTGCGATCCCCACGTGGGGCTGCTCCACCGCGGCACCGAGAAGCTGATCGAATACAAGACCTACGCGCAGGCGATCCCCTATTTCGATCGCCTCGATTACTGCTCGCCGATGTGCATGGAGCACAGCTTCGTGCTCGCGGCCGAGAAATTGATGGGCCTCGAGGTTCCGCTTCGGGCCCAGTACATCCGGGTCCTGATGGCGGAACTCACCCGCATCAAGAACCACATGCTCAACCTCGGCTCGCACATCATGGACGTCGGCGCGATGACGCCGAACCTGTGGCTGTTCGAGCTGCGTGAAGACCTCATGCAGATTTACGAGAGCGTGTCGGGCGCGCGGATGCACGCCAACTATTTCCGCGTCGGCGGCGTCCATCAGGACATTCCGCCCAAGGTGTTCGACGAGATCGGCACCTTCCTCGACACGCGCCTGCAACTGTTCGAGGATGCGATCAGCCTCGTCGCCGACAATCGCATCTTCAAGCAGCGCAACGTCGACATCGCGATCGTCTCCAAGGAAGACGCGATCCGCTGGGGCTTCTCGGGGCCGATGATCCGCGGCTCGGGCATTCCCTGGGACATCCGCAAGTCGCAACCATACGAGGTCTACGACCGGATGCAGTTCGACGTGCCCGTGGGCACGCGCGGCGACTGCTACGACCGCTTCATGGTCCGCGTCGAGGAAGTCCGGCAGAGCTGGCGGATCGCCCGCCAGTGCATCGCCGAGATGCCCAAGGGCGAGATCGGCACCACCGACCGCAAGGTCTTCCCGCCCAAGCGGGCCGAGATGAAGACCTCGATGGAAGCGCTGATCCATCACTTCAAGCTCTACACCGAGGGCTATCACGTCCCCGCGGGCGAAGTGTATGTCGCGACCGAAAGCCCCAAGGGCGAATTCGGCGTCTATCTCGTCGCCGACGGCACCAACAAGCCCTACCGCTGCAAGATCCGGCCGACCGCGTTCAGCCACCTGCAGGCGATGGACTTCATGATGAAGGGTCACATGCTGGCCGATACGACCGCCGTATTGGGCGCGATGGACATCGTGTTCGGGGAGTGTGACCGCTAATGGCCGAGCGTCATTTCGCCCCCGACGTCCCCGAGCTGCGCGAGCGCTGGGGCAATTTCGCCTGGGACAAGGCGCATGCCCCCGAGGCGAGCCGCGCGCTCGCCAAATATCCGGATGGCCGCAAGGCTTCGGCCGTGATCCCCTTGCTCGACCTCGCCCAGCGCCAGGTTGGCGCCGAGACGGGCACGCAGGGCTGGCTGCCGATTCCCGTGATCGAGTTCGTCGCGGCCGAGTGCGGCTTGCCGCCGGTGCGCGCGATGGAGGTCGCGAGCTTCTACACCATGTTCAACCTGGTGCCGGTCGGCAAGTATCACGTCCAGGTGTGCGGCACGACGCCGTGCATGCTGCGCGGGTCGGACGATGTCCTCAAGGCGTGCTATGCCAAGGGCATGAAGAAGGGGAAGACCACCCCCGACGGCCTGTGGACGCTGACCGAGGTCGAGTGCCTCGGCGCCTGCGCCAACGCGCCGATGGTCCAGATCAACGACGACAATTTCGAGGATCTGACCGAGGAGAGCACCACCGCGATCCTCGACGCGCTCGCGGCGGGCAAGCCGGTCAAGGTCGGCTCGCAGACCGGGCGCCAGACGAGCTGCCCCGAGGGCGGCCCGACCAGCCTCAAGAAGATGACCGAGCGCAACTACGACTATCGCCCGATGTGGGCGGAAGCGGCGCCGGCGGGCGAGGGCGCATGAGCATCGCCGTCATCGTGGTGGCGCTGCTCGCCATCTTCCTCGCCTTCCGCTTCATCACGGGCGTGGTGAAGTTCGCCGTGATCCTGCTGATTCTGGGCGCGGCTTTCTATTTCCTCAGCCAGGGCGGCATCTGATGGGTTACACCGGGCCTCTCGCGGACAAGGACCGCATCTTCACCAACGTCTACGGCTTCCAGTCGCCCGATCTGAAGGCGGCGCAGGCGCGTGGCGACTGGGACAACACCAAGGCGCTGATGGCCGTAGGCCAGGACGCGATCATCGACGCGGTCAAGGCCTCGGGCCTGCGCGGGCGCGGCGGGGCGGGCTTCCCGACCGGCATGAAGTGGAGCTTCATGCCCAAGGAGCCCAAGCCGGGTAAGCCGAACTTCCTCGTCATCAATGCGGACGAATCCGAGCCCGGCTCGTGCAAGGATCGCGAGATCATCCGCCACGATCCGCACAAGCTGATCGAGGGCGCGCTGATCGCTTCCTTCGCGATGCGTGCGCGAGCCTGCTACATCTACATCCGCGGCGAATATATCGTCGAGGCGCAGGCGCTCGAAAAGGCGATCGCCGAGGCCTATGCCGCGGGCCTCGTCGGCAAGAATGCTGCGGGCTCGGGCTACGACTTCGACATCTTCTGCCACCGCGGCGCGGGCGCCTACATCTGCGGCGAAGAGACCGCGATGCTCGAGAGCCTCGAGGGCAAGATGGGCCGTCCGCGTTTGAAGCCCCCGTTCCCGGCGGGTGCGGGCCTCTACGGCTGCCCGACCACTGTCAACAACGTCGAATCGATCGCGGTGGTCCCGACCATCCTGCGCCGCGGCGCCAGCTGGTTCGCGGGCTTCGGCCGCGAGAAGAACGAGGGCACCAAGCTCTTCCAGATCAGCGGCCACGTGAACAAGCCGTGCGTCGTCGAAGAGAGCATGAGCATTCCCTTCCGCGAGCTGATCGACCGCCACTGCGGCGGCATCCGCGGCGGGTGGGACAATCTCCTCGCGGTGATCCCGGGCGGGTCCTCGGTCCCGCTGGTGCCCGCCGCCGAGATCATGGACGCGCCGATGGACTTCGATGGCCTGAAGGCGCTGGGCTCGGGCCTCGGCACCGCGGCGGTCATCGTCATGGACAAGTCGACCGACATCGTCCGCGCGATTTCGCGCATTTCCTATTTCTACAAGCATGAGAGCTGCGGCCAGTGCACCCCGTGTCGCGAGGGCACCGGCTGGATGTGGCGGATCATGGAGCGGCTTCGCGAAGGCGATGCCAGCCCCGACATGATCGACCGCCTCCACGACGTCACCAAGCAGGTTGAAGGCCATACCATCTGCGCACTCGGCGATGCCGCCGCGTGGCCGATCCAGGGCCTGATCCGCCATTTCCGCCCTGAGTTGGAACGTCGCATCGCCGAGCGGAACGGCAGCGGCATGTTGGAGGCTGCAGAATGAAGTATCTCTCTGTGAGCGCATTTGGCTTGGCGACCGTTCTCCTCGCTGGAACGGCTTCGGCCCAGTCCACCACGCCGACCCCGGCGCCGGTTCCCAATATGGGTCGGACGCTGCCGCCCGTTCCTGAGGTCTCGGTTCCTTCCGGTGCAACCACGGGCGCCCTCTTGCGCACGGGCGACGAACGGCTCGCGACGAACTATTACAGCGCCCTGTCGATGACCTCCTGCGCGTTCAGCGCCCCGGTCGCGGCGCGGGTGCTGTCGACGCCGATCGGCTCGGTCGCCGAGGAGCAGGAGATCAACCGCTACCTGCGCGGCAACCTGCGCTGCTCGACCGCGACCCGCAGCATCGCGCTGCCGATCGTCCGCGGCGCGATGGCCGAGTGGCTGGTGAAGCGTGGCGGCGAGGCGCCGGTCGGCGGGCCGCGTCCCGGCACCATCGCCTTTGCGCCGACGGCCGCCAAGTCGCTGATGACCGCGACCGACATCGCGCTCTGCCACGTCACCGCCCAGCCGACGGCGGCGCGCCGGGTGCTCGACACCCAGCCGGGTTCGGCCGCCGAGGTCCAGGCCGAGAGCGGCCTGTTCACCGCCGCCCCGACCTGCGGCGGTGCCGCGCGTCCGGCCGGGCTCAATCCTGTCATCTATCGTGGCCTGATCGCCATGGCACTCGCCAGCCAGGCTGGCCGGAGCTGATTACCTAATGCCCAAGGTTACCGTTGACGGCGAAGAGATCGAAGTCCCCGCGGGGGCGACCGTGCTGCAGGCGTGCGAGCTTGCCGGCAAGGAGATCCCGCGCTTCTGCTACCACGAGCGGCTGAGCATCGCCGGCAACTGCCGGATGTGCCTGGTCGAAGTGGCGCCGGGGCCGCCCAAGCCGCAGGCAAGCTGCGCGCTTCCGGCCGCCGACAATCAGGTAATCCGTACCGACACCGCAATGGTGAAGAAGGCACGCGAGGGGGTGATGGAGTTTCTGCTCATCAATCACCCCCTCGACTGTCCGATCTGCGACCAGGGCGGCGAATGCGACCTGCAGGACCAGGCGATGGCCTATGGCCGAAGCTCGACCCGGTTCGACGAGAACAAGCGCAGCGTCGACGACAAATACATGGGTCCGGTCATCAAGACCTCGATGACCCGCTGCATCCAGTGCACCCGCTGCGTGCGCTTCGCCGAGGAAGTCGCCGGTACGCCCGAGATCGGCATGCTCTACCGCGGCGAGGACGCGCAGATCAGCGCCTATCTCGAGCGCGCACTCACCAGCGAATTGTCGGGCAATCTCGCCGACCTGTGCCCGGTCGGTGCGCTGCTCCAGGCGCCGCAGAGCTTCGAGGCGCGGCCGTGGGAGCTGCGCAAGATTCCGTCGATCGACGTGATGGACGCGGTCGGAAGCAACATCCGCCTCGACATGCGCGGGCCGCAGGTGATGCGGATCCTGCCGCGGATCAACGAGGACGTGAACGAGGAGTGGATCAGCGACAAGACGCGCCACCACGCCGATGCGCTCGTCCGCAACCGCCTCGACCGTCCGTGGCTGCGCGAGAACGGCAAGCTGCGCGCGGCGACCTGGGCCGAGGCGCTCGAGGTGTTCGCCGCCAAGCTCAAGAGCGCCGGCTCCAAGGTCGCGGCGATCGCCGGCGACCTGCTCGACGCCGAGACGATGTTCGCGGCCAAAAAGCTGCTCGAAGCCAATGGCTCGGCGCTCCTCGAAGGGCGCCAGACCGGGCTCGACTATGACGTGACCAGTTTGTCGGCGGTCGCGTTCAACTCGACCATCGCGGGCATCGAGGACGCCGATGCGGTGCTGCTGATCGGGACCAACCCGCGCTGGGAAGCGCCGTTGGTCAACACCCGCCTGCGCAAGGCGGTCCGCCGCGGGGCGGGGGTGTTCAGCGTCGGCCCGGCGGTCGATCTCACTTACCCCGTCACCGACCTCGGCGACGACCTGTCGATCCTTGGCAAGCTGCCCAAGGCCGTCACCGACGCCTTCGCCAAGGCCGAGCGGCCGGCAGTGATCGTCGGACCCGGCGCCTTGGGGGCAGGAGCGCTCGGCGCCGCGCTCGCGCTGGTCGACAGCCTCGGTCTCATCAAGGGCGAGTGGAACGGCTTTAACGTCATCCACACCGCCGCCAGCCGGATGGCGGGGCTGTTGCTCGGCTATGCGAGCAAGGGCGGGATCGCCGACATCGAGGCTGCGTCGCCCGAACTCGTCCTGCTGCTCGGTGCCGACGAAGTCGCGCCCGAGCGCTTCGGGCAAGCCTTCAAGATCTATGTCGGGCACCATGGCGACAAGGGCGCGCGGATGGCGGACCTCGTCCTTCCGGGCGCGGCCTACAGCGAGAAGCACGGCACCTTCGTCAACATGGAAGGCCGCGTGCAGCGGGCCGAGAAGGCGAGCTTCCCGCCGGGCGAGGCCCGCGAGGACTGGACCATCTTCCGCGCCGTCTCCGACCTCACCGGCACGCCGCTCGGCTTCGACCGCTTCGACCAGCTCCGCGCGGCGATGATCGCCGAAGTGCCGGCGCTGGCGAACGAGGGGCTGATCGACCTGCCGTGGCAGGCCCCCACGCTCGACGCCAAGGCGGACGGCCCGGTCGGCCTGCCGATCAAGGATTTCTACCTGACCAACGCGATCTGCCGGGCGAGCCCGACGATGCACCGCTGCAGCCAGGAACTCGTTCACGGCCAGACCTTCGCGGAGGCCGCGGAATGACCCAGTTCTTCCAGGATGCCGGTCTGAACTACGACTGGTCGTGGTTCATCGCGACCATCGTCGGAATCCTCGTCATCGCGCTCCCGCTGATGCTGGCGGTGGCGATGATCATCTATGCCGAGCGCAAGATCTGGGCTGCCATGGCGCTCCGCCGCGGGCCCAACGTGGTCGGCCCGTTCGGCCTGCTGCAGAGCTTCGCGGACGGCTTGAAGGTATTCCTCAAGGAAACCATCGTCCCGACCAGCGCCAACAAGGGCCTGTTCCTGCTGGCGCCGATCATCAGCTTCACGGTCGCGCTGATCGTCTGGGCGGTGGTGCCGTTCGACGTCGGCGTGGTGCTCGCCGACATCAACGTCGGCCTGCTCTACATCCTCGCTGCGTCATCCCTCGGGGTCTACGGCATCATCATCGCCGGCTGGGCTTCCAACTCGAAATATCCCTTCTTTTCGGCGCTCCGCGCGGCCGCGCAGATGGTCAGCTACGAGGTCTCGATCGGCTTCGTCCTGATCTGCGTCGTACTCTACGCCGGCACCTTCAACATGACCGAGATCGTGCTCGCCCAGAAGGGCAACATCTTCGGCATCCTGAACGGCTTCGGGTTCAATCCCCTGCTGTTCCCGATGGCGGTGGTGTTCCTGATCTCGTCCATGGCCGAGACCTTCCGCACGCCCTTCGACCTGACCGAGGCGGAGAGCGAGCTCGTCGCCGGTTTCCAGACCGAATATAGCTCGATGAGCTTCGCGCTCTTCTGGCTCGGCGAATATGGCAACGTCATCCTGATGACGGCCCTGAACGCCATCCTGTTCTGGGGCGGGTTCCTGCCGCCGATCGACTGGGCGCCGCTCTACTACGTCCCGGGCATCATCTGGCTGTTCGCCAAGATGATGTTCTTCTTCTTCGTCTTCGGCTGGGTCCGCGCGACCGTGCCGAGGTACCGTTACGACCAGCTGATGCGGCTGGGCTGGAAGATCTTCCTGCCCCTGAGCCTCGTCTTCGTCTTCCTGATTTCGGGCTGGCTGATGCTGACCCGCTACGGAGCCTGACCAGGCCATGATTGCCCAGTTCATCAAGTCGTTCACCTTGTGGGAGTTGGTGAAGGGTCATGCCCTCACCCTGAAGTATTTCTTCAAGCCCAAGGCGACGATCAACTACCCCTACGAGAAGACCCCGCAGAGTCCGCGTTTCCGCGGTGAGCATGCGCTGCGCCGTTATCCCAACGGCGAGGAGCGCTGCATCGCGTGCAAGCTGTGCGAGGCGGTGTGCCCGGCGCAGGCGATCACCATCGAGGCCGAACCGCGCGAGGACGGCAGCCGCCGGACCACCCGCTACGACATCGACATGGTCAAGTGCATCTACTGCGGGCTGTGCGCCGAGGCCTGCCCGGTCGACGCGATCGTCGAGGGGCCGAACATCGAATTCTCGACCGAAAGCCGCGAGGAACTGATGTACGACAAGGCGAAACTGCTCGCCAATGGCGACCGCTGGGAACAGGCGATCGCCGCGAACCTTGCCGCCGATGCGGCCTACCGCTAGGCGCCCCGCAGTCCCATGATCGCACTTCTCGCCTTCTACCTGTTCGCGACCGTCACCATCACGTCCGCCGTGCTGGTGATCTTCGCGCGCAACCCGGTCCACAGCGTGCTGTGGCTGATCCTCGCCTTCTTCAACGCGGCGGGGCTGATGCTGCTGGTCGGCGCCGAATTCATCGCGATGCTGCTGGTCATCGTCTACGTCGGCGCGGTCGCGGTGCTGTTCCTGTTCGTGGTCATGATGCTCGACATCGACTTCTCGAAGCTGCGCTCGGGCTTCAACCGCAACCTGCCGTTCGGCCTGCTGATCGCGCTGGTGCTGCTGGCCGAGATCGTGATCGCCTTCTCGGCGCATCGCGCGGGGCCCGCGATGGCCGCCACGCCCGCGACCAACCCGGTGCCCAACATCGAGGCATTGGGGATCGAGCTCTACAGCCGCTACCTGCTGCCGTTCGAACTGGCGGGCTTCATCCTGCTGGTGGCGATGATCGGCGCGATCGTGTTGACCCACCGCAGCCGCGGCGACAGCCGGGGCCAGAACGCCAACCGCCAGATCGGCCGCCGTCCGCAGGACGCGGTGAAGAACGTCAACCAGCCGGTGGGCGAGGGGATGAAGCTGTGATCGGCCTGACCCATTATCTCGCCGTCTCGGCGATCCTGTTCGTGATCGGCGTGCTCGGCATCTTCCTCAATCGCCGCAACGTCATCCTGATGCTGATGGCGATCGAGCTCCTGCTGCTCGCGGTGAACATCAACCTCGTCGCCTTCAGCGCCTACCTGGGCGACATGAAGGGGCAGATCTTCGCGATGTTCGTCCTGACCGTCGCCGCCGCCGAGGCCGCGATCGGGCTCGCCATCCTGGTCATCTTCTTCCGCCGGCGCGGGACCATCGCGGTCGACGCAGCCGACTCCATGCGCGGGTAACATGCATCCGATCGTCTTCATCGTCTTCCTGCCGCTCCTGGCCGCGATCGTCGCGGGCCTCGGCGGCCGTGCGATCGGCAAGGTGCCGGCCAAGGTCGTCACCACCGGCGCGCTGTTCGTCAGCTGTGCCCTGAGCTGGCCGGTCTTCATCAGCTTCATGAACGGCTCGGCCGAGGCCTCGGTCGTGCCCGTCCTCGACTGGATCCGCTCGGGCGACCTCGTGGTCGACTGGAGCCTGCGCGTCGACGCGCTGACCGCGGTCATGCTGGTGGTGATCACCACCGTCTCGAGCCTCGTCCACCTCTACAGCTGGGGTTACATGGACGAGGACCCCAGCCAGCCGCGCTTCTTCGCCTATCTGTCGCTGTTCACCTTCGCGATGCTGATGCTCGTGACCGCCGACAGCCTGATCCAGATGTTCTTCGGCTGGGAAGGGGTGGGCCTCGCGTCCTACCTCCTGATCGGCTTCTGGTATTACAAGCCGTCGGCCAATGCCGCGGCGATGAAGGCGTTCGTCGTCAACCGCGTCGGCGACTTCGGCTTCAGTCTCGGCATCTTCGGCACCTTCCTCGTCTTCGGCACCGTCTCGATCCCCGCGATCCTCGCGGCGGCGCCGGGCATGGCGGGGTCGACCATCGGTTTCGCCGGCCTGCACGTCGACACCATGACCCTGCTCTGCCTGCTGCTGTTCGTCGGGGCGATGGGCAAGTCGGCGCAATTGGGCCTCCACACCTGGCTTCCGGACGCGATGGAAGGCCCGACCCCCGTGTCGGCGCTGATCCACGCCGCGACCATGGTCACCGCCGGCGTCTTCATGGTCTGCCGCCTGTCGCCAATGTTCGAGGTGTCGCCGACCGCGATGACCGTCGTCACCTATGTCGGCCTCGCGACCGCGCTGTTCGCGGCGACCGTCGGGCTGGTGCAGAACGACATCAAGCGCGTCATCGCCTATTCGACCTGCTCGCAGCTCGGCTACATGTTCTTCGCCGCGGGCGTCGGTGCCTATGGCGCGGCGATGTTCCACCTCTTTACCCACGCCTTCTTCAAAGCGTTGCTGTTCCTCGGCGCGGGCTCTGTCATCCACGCGATGCACCACGAACAGGACATGCGTTACTATGGCGCGCTTCGGAAGGAGATCCCGCTGACCTTCTGGGCGATGGTGCTCGGAACGCTGGCGATCACCGGCGTCGGCATCATCGGAGTGTTCGGCTTCGCGGGCTTCTATTCGAAGGACTCGATCCTCGAGAGCGCGTTCGCGAGCGGCACCGTCCACGGCCACCTCGCCTTCTTCGTCGGCGCCTTCGCCGCGCTCCTCACCAGCTTCTACAGCTGGCGGCTGATCTTCCTCACCTTCTTCGGCAAGGCCCGCTGGGCCGCGTCCGAGCACATCCAGCATGCGGTCCACGGCGATCATCACGATCACCCGGACGAGGAGCATGGCGACAGTTCGCATTCGGCCGCCGCCGCGCCGGTCACCGGCACCGCGGGCTATCACCCGCACGAGAGCCCGTGGTCGATGCTGGTGCCGCTCGGCATCCTCAGCCTCGGCGCGGTCTTCGCCGGTTTCGCCTTCGAGCATTATTTCGTGAACCCCGAGCATGCCGGCGAATTCTGGAAGGGCGCGCTCGTGTTCAACGAGCATCTGATGCACGCCAGCCACCAGGTGCCGAAATGGGTGAAGTTCACCCCCGGCATCGTCATGCTGATCGGGCTCGCCATCGCCTGGAACAACTACATCCGCGATCCTTCGGCGCCGGGCCGGATCGTCGCCGCCACCGGCCCGATCCACCAGTTCCTGATGAAGAAGTGGTATTTCGACGAGCTCTACGCGTGGCTCTTCGTCCGTCCGGCGCTCGCGCTCGGCCGCTTCTTCTGGAAGCGCGGGGACGAGCAGACGATCGACCGCTTCGGTCCGCACGGCGCGGCCTATGCCGTCGGCGTCGGCAACCGGATGACCGCCCGGCTCCAGTCCGGCTACCTCAACTCCTATGCCCTCGTCATGCTGCTCGGCCTGGTCGGCGCGGCGACCTGGGTGATGACCCGCTAAGATGAGCTTTCCCATCCTCTCCCTGATGATCGCCCTGCCGCTGCTCGGCGCGCTCGGCTGCCTGTTCCTCCAGGCCAACGGCGCGCGCTGGCTCGCGCTCGGCACGACGCTGGCGCTGTTCGCGCTCGGCATCATGCTGTGGGCCGCCTACGACCCCAACGGCGCCCAGTGGCAGTTCCGCGAGGCGATCAGCCTCGGCACGCCCTACCTGAACTGGAAGCTCGGGATCGATGGCATCGCGCTGATGCTGATCATGCTCAGCGTCTTCCTGATGCCGATCTGCATCGGCGCCAGCTGGCGCGCGATCGAGAAGCGCGTCCCCGAATATATGGCGGCCTTCCTCCTCATGGAGGCGCTGATGCTCGGCGTCTTCATGGCGCAGGACCTCCTGCTCTTCTACATCTTCTTCGAAGCCGGCCTCATTCCGATGTATCTCATCATCGGCATCTGGGGCGGGGTCGAGCGGATCAAGGCCGCCTACAAGTTCTTCCTCTACACCCTGCTCGGCTCGGTGCTGATGCTGATCGCCATGCTGGTGATGATCGGCCAGGCGGGCACCGGCGATATCCCGACGCTGATGGCCTATGACTTCGCGCCGGGCCTCCAGACCTGGCTGTGGCTCGCGTTCTTCGCAAGCTTCGCGGTCAAGATGCCGATGTGGCCGGTCCACACCTGGCTTCCCGACGCGCACGTCCAGGCGCCGACCGCGGGCTCGGTGATCCTTGCCGGCGTGCTGCTGAAGATGGGCGGCTACGGCTTCATCCGCTTCAGCCTGCCGATGTTCCCCGACGCGAGCGCGCAGTTCGTGCCGCTGGTGTTCGGCCTGTCGAGCATCGCCATCGTCTACACCAGCCTCGTCGCCCTCGTGCAGAACGACATGAAGAAGCTGATCGCTTATTCGTCGGTCGCGCACATGGCGTTCGTCACCTTCGGCCTGTTCGCCTTCAACCGGCAGGGCATCGAGGGCGCGCTGGTGGTGATGCTGAGCCACGGCCTCGTCTCGGGCGCGCTCTTCCTGTGTGTCGGCGTCATCTACGACCGCATGCACACCCGTGAGATCGCGAAGTACGGCGGGCTCGCCAACAACATGCCGGCCTATGCCGTCATGTTCCTGCTCTTCACCATGGCGGCGGTCGGCCTGCCCGGCACCAGCGGGTTCGTCGGTGAGTTCCTGGCGATGATGGGCACCTACGAGGTGTCGACCTGGGGCGCGATCTTCGCGACCACGGGCATCATCCTCGGTGCCGCCTACATGCTCTACCTCTACTGGCGCATCTGCTACGGCACTGCCCGCACCGCCGAGGCGAGCGCGATGGTCGACCTCGACAAGCGCGAGTGGCTGCTGCTCGCCCCGATCGCCGCGGTCGTGCTGTGGATGGGCGTGTACCCTGAAAGCTTCATGGCGCCGATGCGCGCCGACGTCGGCCGCCTGCTGACCCGGATCGAGCGCGTGACGCCCGCCGGTGACAGCCGCCCGACGCCCGGTCGTCCGGTCGCCGCCCAACCCGAACATGCCGCCGGGGAGGCGCACTGATGAACGCCGCTTCGATCCTGCCCGAGATCATCCTCGGTGCCGGCGCCATTGTCCTGATGATGGTCGCGGCCTTCGTCCGCCGCGCCGGTTCGCTCACCCACTGGGGCGCGATTCTCCTCCTGCTCGGCGCGACCGTCGCGCTGATCGGCGCGCCGCAGACCGCCGGCCCGGTGTTCGACGGCATGTGGGCCGCCGACGGCTTCGCGGCCTTCGGCAAGGTGATCATCTTCCTCTCGGCTGCGGTCGCCATCGTGATGGCGCACAACTGGTTCGAGCGCGACCAGGAGCATGGCGCCGAATATGCGGTCCTGATCCTGCTCTCGGCGCTTGGCGCGTCGGTCATGGTCTCGGCCAGCGACCTCATGATGCTCTACGTCGGTCTCGAGCTGCAGAGCCTCTCGGCCTACGTCCTCGCCTCCTACCGCCGCCACGACGAGCGCTCGGCCGAAGCCGGCCTGAAGTACTTCGTCCTCGGCGGCCTTGCGAGCGGCATCCTGCTCTACGGCATCAGCCTGCTCTACGGCTTTGCCGGCACGACCCTCTTCACGGGCGTCGCCGCCGCCTTCGCCAGCGACAGCGCGAGCCTCGGCCTCCTGTTCGGCCTTGTCTTCACGCTCGCCGGCATCGCCTTCAAGATCTCGGCCGTGCCGTTCCACATGTGGACGCCCGACGTCTACGAGGGCGCGCCGACCCCGGTCGCGGCCTTCTTCGCCGCCGGCCAGAAGGCCGCCGCCATCCTGCTCGCCACCCGCGTCTGCCTCGATGCCATGGGCCCGGTCACCGCGCAGTGGCAGCAGATCGTGATCTTTGCGGCGCTGGCCTCGATCGTGCTCGGCGCGGTCGCCGCCTACGGCCAGAACAACATGAAGCGACTGCTCGCCTACAGCTCGATCAACAACGTCGGCTTCGCGCTGGTCGGCCTTGGCGCCGGTGGCCGCGAGGGCGCGCAGGCGGTGCTGGTCTATGTCGCGGTCTATGTCGTGATGACGCTCGGCGCCTTCCTGTGCGTGCTGCGGATGCGCGACGCCGAAGGCCGTCCGGTCGAGAGCCTCGCCAGCCTGTCGGGCCTGTCGCAGACCCGGCCGCTGCTCGCGCTGGCGCTCGCCATGTTCATGTTCAGTCTCGCCGGCATCCCGCCGTTGTTCGGCTTCTGGCCCAAGCTGATGGTCTTCCAGGCCGCTGTTGCCGCCGGGCTCCAGTGGGTCGCGCTTGCCGCCGCCGCGCTGACCGTGGTCGGGGCTTACTACTATCTCAAGGTCATCAAGGTCATGTACTTCGATGCCCCGGCAGAGCGTTACGCCCCGGCGAAGAGCGGCCTTGAGAGCGGGCTCATCTTCGCCACCGCGCTGATCATCAGCCCGGTCGGTTACTTCCTGATCGGCCCGCTCACCGCCGCCGCCGCCAACGCCGCGAGCGTCTTCTGACCTCAATTCCGCGGATTCGCTTCGTCGAGCGGACCGGCTCGACCAACAGCGACCTGCTTGCGCAAACCGGGGCTGCCGAAGGCGAGTGGCTGGTCGCCGCGCACCAGGACCAGGGGCGCGGCCGCCAGAATCGCGTCTGGAACAGCCCGAGCGGCAATTTCCACGGCTCGACCCTGATCCGCCTCCGCCCCGGTGATCCGCCTGCCGCGGGCCTCGCGCTGGTCGCGGGCTTGGCACTGATCCGCGCGGTCGAGGCCGCGGCGCCGGCCACCGGGCTCATGCTAAAGTGGCCCAATGACCTTCTCCTCGGCAGCGCCAAGCTCGCGGGGATCCTCCTCGAGCGGCAGGAGGACCGCGTGGTCGCCGGCTTCGGCGTCAATCTCGCACAGGCGCCCCAGATCGAAGGCCGCGCCACCGCAGCGCTGTCGACCATCATGCTGATCAGCCGCGAAGCCTTTGCGCCCATCCTCGCCGCCTCGCTCACCCGCGAGCTCGAGCGCTGGCGCACCGATCCGGTCGCATCCCAAGCGCTGTGGCTCGAAAGCGCGCATCCGGTCGGCACCCCGCTCAGCGTTCACGCCGCCGCCGACGAGAAGCTCGCGGGCACGTTCGCCGGGCTCGCGCCCGACGGTGCGCTTCGCCTCGCCTTGCCAAGCGGCGAGGAGCGGCGCATCCACGCCGCCGACGTGATGCTCGGAACCGCCTGACATGCTGCTCGCCATCGACGCGGGAAACACCAATGTCGTCTTCGCTCTGGTCGATGGCGATGGAAAGATTGCCGCGCGCTGGCGGATCGCCACCGATCCCCGCCGCACTGCCGACGAATATGCCGTCTGGCTGCACCAGCTGCTCAGCCTCGAAGGCTATGCGCGCGGTGACGTCGAGGGCGTGATGATCGGCACCGTGGTCCCGCGCGCGCTCCACAACCTGCAGGTTCTTGCGCAGAAATATTTCAAGCAGGAAGCGCTGGTGGCGGGGCAGGGGCGGGCCGCCTGGGACATCCGCCTCGACGTCGACGAGCCGCAGAACGTGGGCGCCGACCGCGCGTTGAACGCCATTGCTGCGCACGCCGCCTATCCCGGCGACCTCGTCGTCATCGACTTCGGCACCGCCACCACCTTCGATGTCGTCGACTATGACGGCGCCTACAAGGGCGGAATCATCGCGCCGGGAATCAACCTCAGCCTCGACGCCCTGGTCGCTGCCGCCGCCAAGCTCCCGCGAATCGCGATCGAGGCGCCCTCCGATCCGACCGTCATTGGCCGCACGACCAACAGCCAGATGCTCAGCGGCATCTACTGGGGCTATGTCGCGATGATCGAGGGCCTGCTCGCCCGCGTGAAGGCCGAAATCGGGCGACCGGTCACCACCATCGCCACCGGCGGCCTCGCGACCCTGTTCCAGACCCACACCAGGGTCTTCGACCGAATCGAACCCGATCTCACCATTCAGGGGTTGGCGCTGCTGTGGCAGCGAACCCGCAAGGACCGACCGTGAAATCCAGCAACGAACTTCTCTTCCTCGCGCTCGGCGGTTCGGGCGAGATCGGCATGAACGTCAATCTCTACGGCTGCGAGGGCAAGTGGCTGATGGTCGATTGCGGCATGACCTTCGGCGAGGCCGATTACCCCGGCATCGACCTCGTCCTGCCCGACCTCGACTTCATCGAGCGCCGCCGCCGCGACCTCGTCGGCCTCGTCCTGACCCACGGCCACGAGGACCATATCGGCGCGCTGCCCTATCTCGCCGCGGACTTGAAGGTCCCGCTCTACGCGACGCCCTTCACCGCCGGCCTCATCGCCCACAAGCTCGAGGAAGAGGGGCTGACCGGCCAGGTGCCGCTGAAGCTCATCCGTCCGGGTGACGTGCTCGACCTCGGGCCGTTCCGCGTCACGCCCGTGCCGCTCGCCCACTCGATCCCCGAAGCCAATGCGCTGCTGATCGAGACCTCGCTCGGCCGCATCTTCCACACCGGCGACTGGAAGATCGACCCCACGCCCGTGCTCGGCAACCCGACCAGCCCCGAGAAGCTGCGCGCGATCGGCGACCTCGGCATCGATGTCATGGTCTGCGATTCGACCAACGCCTTCACCGAGGTCGCCTCGGGGTCGGAAGCGTCGGTGTTCGACGGCCTGCTCGATACGGTCGAGGCGGCCCCCGGCCGGGTCCTCGTCACCACCTTCGCGTCGAACGCCGCCCGGCTCCACACCATCGGCCGCGTCGCCGAGGAGAGCGGTCGCCGGGTCGCGGTCGCGGGCCGGTCGATCGAGCGCTACATCAAGGTCGCCAAGGCCACCGGCTACCTCACCGACTTCCCCGAGACCGTCCGCTACGACGAGGCAATGCGGCTTCCGCGCAAAGAATTGCTGGTGGTGGCGACGGGCGGGCAGGGCGAGCCCCGTGCCGCGCTGGGCCGCATCGCCGCCGGTCAGCACGAACTCAAGCTCGGCGAGAGCGACACCGTCATCTTCTCCTCGCGCCAGATTCCCGGCAATGAAACTGCCGTCGGCCGCGTGATGAACCAGCTCGCCGAGCTCGGCGTCCGCACCGTGACCGAGCGCCAGGCGCACGTCCATGTCTCCGGCCATCCGGGACGCCCCGAACTGGTCCAGATGTACGATTGGATCCGTCCGAAATTGCTGATCCCGGTCCACGGCGAGCAACGCCACATGCTCGAGCAGGCCCGCCTCGGCCTTGCCAACGGCGTCCCGAGCGCGCTCGTCCAGAAGAATGGCGACCTCATCCGCCTCGCACCGGGCAATCCCAGGAAGCTCGGCGAGGAGCGCGTCGGCCGCCTCGTGCTCGACGGCGACGTCATCCTTCCCGCCGACGGCAACACGATCAATGAGCGCCGCCGCCTCGCCTTCCAGGGCGTGATCGCGGTGAGCATCGTCATCGGGTCGGGCGGCCGCGTCGCCGCCGATCCGGTGGTCCGTCCGGTCGGCCTTCCGGTCGAGGCCGATCTCGAGGACTTCCTGCGCGATTGCACCGAGACCGCCGCCCGCGCGGTCGAGCCCGGCCGCGATCCCGAGAAGCTCAAGGAAGACGTGCGCCTCGCGGTGCGCCGTTGCGCGACCCTGTGGACCGGCAAGAAGCCGACGGTCGAAGTGCTGGTGACCCGCCTGTGAAGCCGGCGTCCGCGCTCGCTATCTACTTCCTGTTCTTCACCTTCACGGCGTTCCTGCTGCTCCCGTTCGGCGTTCGCACCGACGAGGAAGTGGGCGCCGCCAAGGTCGCGGGGCAGGCCGACAGCGCGCCGCACCGTTTCGACCTCAAGCGGCACCTCGTCCGCTCGGGCATCGTCTCGCTGGCGCTGTTCGCGCTGTTCTACGCCAATTACGTCTTCGGCTGGATCGAGATCGGCGACCTCGACTTCTACAACTAGGCCCTAGCGTCGCCGCTCCAGCACCTGCGCCAGCGCGGTGTAGAGCCGGCCCATGTCGCTCGACAGCAGGGTCACCGCCATCATCCCGCCCTCGCGCTCGCCGGCGACGCGGCGGAGCATCGCCTCGAAATCCTGGACGTAGCGCGTCACCGATTCGGCGAATTCGTGGTCCGCGCCGAATTGCTGGTCGAGGTTGCGGACCTCGCCCGCCGACAGCATCCGCACCGCCTTGCGGGTGAAGACGCCGCGGTCCCCCTTGAGATAGGCCGCCCAGGCGCGGTCATCGACCTCGTCCGACATGATCCGGCCGACGTCGATCGAGGCCGAGTGGAGCTGGTCGATGAGCGTGCCGGCGCGGCGGGCGAAGGCCTCGCTCTCGCGGCTGCGCTCGTCTTCCTCGGTCTTGGCCATGTGCTGTTCGAGCGCGCTCGCCGTGCGACCGATGTTGAGCATCTGGCGCGACAGCCCTTCGGACGCGGTCCGGGCGGCGACCAGCGCCTGCTCGGCGACGGCCTCGACCTCGCGAAGCTGGGCGCGGACGCTGTTTTCGACCGCCTGGGTCAGCGCCGCGCGCACCTGCGCGCTCATCTGGTCGGCGGTGTCCGGAATGACCGACGACAAGGCTTCGCGGGCGCGGGCCGAGGCCTGGGCCGCGGCTTCGCGGATCTGGACCATCGCCTGGACCAGCGCCGGGCCGGTCTCGCCCTGCAGGCGCGCCGCTTCCTCGCCCGCCTGGGTGAGCGCGGTGCGGAGATCGGAAAGCTTCTGCTCGGCCCCGACCACGCCGCTGTCGATCGAGGAAAGCAGGGTCTCGAGCTTTTCCTGCTGTCCCGACAGTCCCGCCGTGCCCTGTTCGAGCCGCTGGCTGGCAAGCCCCGCGGCCGCGCTGATCCATTCGACGTCGGGCCGCGCGGCCTGCACCGCGGCGAGCAACCGCTCGGCACCGCCCTCGGCCATGTTCATCGCACCGGTCAGCTCCTCGCCGCATTCGCGCTGGAGCGCGGCGACCGACGTCCGCAGCTGCTCGGTCCGCTCGGCCAGCGAATCGAGCGATCCGCCGCTCTCGGCCTGCTGGCTCGCCAGCCCGTCGAGTTCGCGGCGGACGCGGTCGATCGCGGTGGCAACGGCCTGCGCCCTGAGGTCGCCCTCGGCGGCAAGGTCGACGAAGCGCTGGTCGACGTCGCCCAGCTGGCGCTCGAGCCCACTGACGAGCGCGGTCACCGCGCGATCCTGCTCGGCGATCCGGGAGGTCAGCCCGTCGAGTGCCGAACCCGCCGCGCCAAGCCGGCTGCCGAGCCGCTCCGCCGCTTCATGGCCCGCGACCCCGAGGGCCGCCGCGCTCTGTTTCATCAGGCCGCGCACCGCGGCCGCCTGCTCGTCGATGCCCGCCCGGACATTGGTCAGCGCTTCGGCCGTGCGAACCAGCAAGGCGTCGACCTCGGCCGAGGCGCCGGTCCCGACGTCGCTGACGCGGGTCGCCGCCGCGGATCCGGCGCTTTCGATCTGCGTAAGGTGCGCGACCAGTCGCTGCGCCGCGCCGCCGACGGCATCCTCCGCCTCGCGCGCACGGCCGCTGATCGCCGCCAGCTGCGCCTCGAGGCTCGCGGCCTGCGCGCTCGCCTCGCGGCCCGAACCGCGCAATTCCTCGGCCATCGCCCGGCTGCTCGCCTCGGCGCGCGGCAGGTCCTCGAGCAAGACGGCGATGTCGTTGCGCGCGCTTTCCGCTGCCCGGTCGAGCAGCGCCGCATGCCGGCTCAGCGTCTCGCTGCCCGTGCCGAGCTCGCGGGTCACGCCGCCCAGCCGGTGGCTCGCCTCGTCGCCCAATCGCATCAGCCGCTCGGCATGGCTCCCGAGCGCCGCCTGTTCATCGTCGAGCCGCTGGCGGAGCACGCCAAGCAATTGCTCGAGGCTGCGCGCCTCGGCCTGCATCGTCTGGACCGCCGCGGTGAAGCGCTCGGCCTCGCGCCGGCGGGTGCGCCCGAAGATCAGCCAGGCGAGCGCCAGCAGCGCCAACGGACCGGCGGCGAGCGACAGCCAGCCCGGCAGCGCGTCGAGCCCGCCGTTGCTCCGCCCGATCTGCCACGCGACGAACCCGATCCACGCCGCGCCCAGCACCAGAAGCGCGACCGCCAGCACCTGCCGGCCGCCCGCGCCGCGCTCGGTGGCGGGGGTCGACGCCGCCAAGCCCCAAGGTTCCTCCTGGCCCTGCGTCGCCCACTCCTCCGCCGGGGGCGCGACCGCCTCGGTCAGCTCGAGCGGTTCATCCGGCATGCCGGCGGCGGAACGGGGCAGAGAGCTCATAAGAGCATGTTTACCACCTTTGCTCGTCCAAGGAAGCGTGCAAGAGGGGGCCCGGGAGGGGACGGATGGCGCTCGGCGCGTTGATTGCGGCACAAGGCGAGGACGATGCGGGCGGGCTTCATGCTCTGGCCCCGCTCGCCGGTCGCACGCTCATCGAATATCAGGCCCGTTGCGCGGCCGCGATCGGCGCCGCGCCGATCGTCGTGCTCGTCGAGCGCGTGCCCCCCGCGCTCCAGAGTGCTTTCGAGCGGCTGCGCGGCGAAGGCATCGTCGTCGTTCCCGTCACCGACGCCGCCGAGGCCGCCGCGCGCTTCGATCCCCAGCTTGCCGTGCTCCAGATCGCCGACGGGGTCGCGCCCGTGCCGACGCTCCTCGCCGAGCTCGCCGCCGAGGAACACCGGACCATCGTCACCGTGCCCGACGACGAGGCGCACCAGGCCTTCGAGCGGATCGACGACAAGCATCGCTGGTCTGGCCTCGCACTCGTCGATTCGGGGCTGCTCGTCGACACCGTCCGGATGCTCGGCGACTGGGACCTCCAGTCGACCCTGCTGCGCCGCGCGGTCCAGGCCGGCGCGCACCTCAAGCCGGCGCCCGAGGGCCTGACCCCCTTCATCACCGGCAGCGCCGACAGCGGAGAGGCATTCGATCGCCATCTCATCGCCAGCTCGCGCAGCCGCCGCCGCGACTGGCCGAGCCGCTTCGTCCTGCCGCTGGTCGAGGAATTGCTCACCCGCCAGCTGATGGGCGCGCCGATCCGCCCGCTGTGGCTGCTCTGGCTCGAGATCGCGCTGATGCTCGGCGCGGGCCTCCTCTTCACCCGCGGCCTGCCGCTGTGGGCGCTGGGTCTGCTCGTCGCGGCGAGCCCGCTCGACCGCCTCGCCGACCGCCTCGCCGCTGTCCGCCTGCGCCCGCTACCGCGCCCGTCGCTCGCGCTTCGCCTGCTCGGCCCCGTCCACGGCCTCGCGCTCCTCGGGCTCGCCTGGTACGAGACCAATCATGGCGGGGGCTGGGGCGCGCTCGTCTCGGCGGCGACCGCCATCGCCTTCGCCGAAGCCGCCCGGGTCGAGCGCAAGGGCCGCGAACTCGGCCCCGACCTGTGGCTGTTCAGCCCACGCGGCGCGGTCTTTGCCGCCATTCCCTTCGCCATCTTCGGCGCGTGGAGCCTGCTCACGGTGGTGCTCGCCTTCTACGCGGCGGCCAGTTTCTTCATCGTCCAGCAGCTTGTTCACGATCCCGAACGCGATTGACGCGCCGTTAACGCCACTTGCGCTAACGAGGACGGCAGATGCCCGACGAGTGGCCCATCGCCGCGTCCCCTGAAGAGGGTGGCCGCACTCCGCCGCCGATTGCCCCACCGGCTTTCGGCGATCGCCGACTCGCGGCCGTCGTGCAGGATTTCTTCCTCGCCCCCGATTCGCGGCTGACCGAGCAGGAGCGGGCGCTGATGACCGCGATGCTGCACGGCCTCGTCGGTACCATCGCCGACGAATTGCGCGCGAAGCTCAACCCCGCCACCGCCACCGCCTGCGCCGCGGGACCGATCGAACTCATCGCCGACCTCACCGAAGCCGGGCTCCTCCAGGACGAGACCCTCGTCGGCGTCCTGCTCCGCCGCGCCGACGTGCAGCGGCTGGCCCAGGCCGGGGAGGGAGGCCGGACCCAGCTCCAGCGCTGGACCGCCGCCGACGATGCGATGGTCGCCGCCGCCGCCATGGCGCTCATCACCGCACGGGGCCGCAGCCGCGACCGCTTCGGCCGCGCCGCGCTCGACCTGTCCGACCTGCCGCCCGTCCTTGCCCAGGGGCTGATCCTTGCCGTCGCCGCCGCGCTTGGCCGGCGCTGCACCGCGCCGAGCGACCTCGAAGTCGCCCGGGCCGCCGCCATCATCGTCCAGGATCTCGGTGGCGAGGATCGGGTTGAGGACCTCGAGGCCGCGCTCGCCGGCGCTCTTGGCGACGCCCGGCACGCGCCCGGCCTCCTCGTCAGCCTTGCCCGCGACGGCGATGCGGGCCTTCTCGCCGCCATCCTCGCTGCCGAAGCCGGCATCCCGGCCGACGAAGCCTGGCGTGCGCTCCTCGGCGGCGGGCAGCAGCTCGCCCTTCTCCTGCGCCTCGCGGACGTACCGCGAAGCGAGGCGGCGCCGCTCATGGCCAACGCCAGCCCCGGTCTCGGCATCGGCGACCCGGTGACTTCGATCGAGGCGTTCGACCACCTCTCGGACGCGCACGTCGAGGCGATCCGTGCCGAGCTCATCCTTCCGCCGGCCTACCGGCGCGCCAAAGCGATCCTCGCGCGTCATGGCTAGCCTCCCCGTCCAGCCGCCGATCGGCGCGCGGGTCGACCGCGAGGGCCGGCTGACCGCCGCCGACGCGCCGCTGCTCGCGCTCCAGCAGGAAGCGGGCGCGGCGCTCGGCCAGGTCCTCGCGGTCCCGCAACTCGCGGCGGTCGCCCGCCTCGCCGCGCGGCTCGGCGTGTCGATCACCCGCCCGGTGCTCGCCGCCAGCAACCAGGAAGACATCGACCTCGTCGTCCGTGCCGATCCCGATCCCGACGGCGTCAGCCTGACCGTCGAGCGCTGGACCGCGCGCGTGCCCGCCCGGCCGCGCTGGTCGGGCGTGGTCGCGGGTCCGGGCGAGAGCGAGGAACGCGCCGCCGCCGAGGACGTCCAGACCGATTCGGCCCTGCGCGTCCTGGCGATCAGCCCGGGCCTTGCCCGCCGGCTCGACCTCGACCCCGCCGAATATACCGGCCAGCCCCTGATGCGCCTCCTCCGCCCGGTCGAGGACGATTACGGCAACCTCCCGCTGGTCGAGGCCTTTTCCGAGCGCGCCGCCTTCCGCCGCCTTCCCGCGAGCCATCGCGGCGGCGAGCAGCGCCTGCTCCTCGACGGCCAGCCGCGGTTCGAGGACGAGCGTTTCCTCGGCTATTCGATCAGCGTCGCGGCCGAGGGGGGCGCGGCCGATCTCGCCCCACTGCCGCCGCTCGACGACCTGCTGCGCGAGCCTTTGTCCTCGATCATCGGCCAGGCGCAGGAAATCGCCGACCGCAGCCAGGGGCCGCTTCGCACCGATTATGCCGGCTACGGCGCCGACATCGCCTCGGCGGCGGGCCATCTCCTCGAGCTGCTGACTGCGCTCGGCCGGCAGGCGGGGGCGGAGGGCGGCGGCGTGGCGCCCGGCGAGGAAGTCGATCTCACCGAACTTGTCCTCGACGCCGCCTCCTTGGTGCAGGCGCAGGCCAGCACGCGCGGCGTGGTGCTCGACGTGGGCGGGGTCGGCTATCTGTCCGCGATCGGCCACCCGCGCGCGATCACGCAGATCCTCGTCAACCTGATCGGCAACGCCGCGCGTTATTCGCCCGAGGGCGGGACCGTGGTCATCACGCTTGCCGACGAGGGCGTCGCCAGCGTCACCGTCAGCGACAGTGGCCCGGGCGTCGCGCCCGCCGACCGGATCCGCATCTTCGAACGGTTCGAACAGGCCGAGCCGGGGCAGGGGGGCGCAGGCCTCGGCCTCGCCATCTCGCGCCGGCTCGCCCGCGACATGGGCGGCGAGGTCGAACTGCTCGACACCGCGGCCGGGGCAAGCTTCCGCCTGACCCTGCCGCGGGCCTGAGCTTCCTTCTTAGCGCTGGCCGACCGGCACGTAGTCGCGCTGCGGCGAACCCGTGTAGAGCTGGCGCGGGCGGCCGATCTTCTGCTCGGGATCGGCGATCATCTCGTTCCACTGCGCGACCCAGCCGACGGTGCGGGCAAGCGCGAAGAGGGCAGTGAACATCTCGGTCGGGAAGCCGATCGCATTCAGGATCACGCCCGAATAGAAATCGACGTTCGGATAGAGCTTCTTCTCGATGAAATAATCGTCCGACAGCGCGATCCGCTCGAGTTCCTTGGCCACGTCGAGGACGGGATCGGAGATGTTGAGCTCCTTCAGCACCTCGTCGGCGGTCTGCTTCATCACCTTCGCGCGCGGGTCGAAGTTCTTGTAGACGCGGTGGCCGAAGCCCATCAGGCGGAACGGATCCTCCTTGTCCTTGGCGCGGGCGATATATTCCGGGATCCGGCTGGTGTGGCCGATCTCGCGCAGCATGTTCAGCGCCGCCTCGTTCGCGCCGCCATGCGCCGGGCCCCACAGGCAGGCGATGCCCGCCGCCATGCAGGCGAAGGGGTTGGCGCCCGACGAACCGGCGAGACGCACGGTCGAGGTCGAGGCGTTCTGCTCGTGGTCGGCGTGGAGGATGAAGATCCGGTCCATCGCCTTTTCGACGATCGGATTGACGACATATTCCTCGGCCGGGACGCCGAAGGTCATGCGCAGGAAGTTTCCGGTGTAGCTCAGCGTGTTGTCGGGATAGAGGAACGGCTGCCCGATCGAATATTTGTGCGCCATCGCCGCGATCGTCGGCATCTTGGCGATCAGGCGGTGCGAGGCGATCTCGCGCTGCTTGGGATCGGTGATGTCGGTGCTGTCGTGATAGAAGGACGACAGCGCGCCGACCACGCCGCACATGATCGCCATCGGGTGGGCGTCACGGCGGAAGCCGCGGAAGAACTGCGCCAGCTGCTCGTGCACCATCGTGTGGCGGCTGATCGTGTGGGTGAACTTGTCGAGCTCGTCCTTGGTCGGAAGCTCGCCGTGCAGCAGCAGGGCGGCGACTTCCATGAAGCTTGACTGCTCGGCCAGCTGGTCGATCGGATAACCGCGGTGCAGCAGGATGCCCTGCTCACCGTCGATGTAGGTGATCGCGCTCTGGCAGCTCGCGGTCGAGGTGAAGCCCGGATCGTAGGTGAAGGCGTCGGTCTGCGCGTAGAGCTTGCGGATGTCGATGACGTCCGGGCCGACCGTGCCGCTCAGCACCGGCATGTCGAGGCTCTTCTCGCCCAGCTTCAGATTGGCATTCGACATTCTTCAGGCTCCGTTTGAGAATTCAGTTTTCCACATCTGGTCAGCGATCCGGGCGAGGCTTTCGTCCTGCCCGAGCAATACCAGCACATCGAAGATCCCGGGACTGGTCGCCCGTCCGGTCAGCGCCGCACGAAGCGGCTGCGCGACCTTGCCGAGCTTCAGTCCCTCCGCTTCGGCAAGCGCTTTCACCGCCGCTTCCGTTCCGTCGTGGGTCCATTCCTCGACCCCCGACAGCGCTGCGTGCAGCCGGCCGAGCAGCGCCCGGGCAATGCCGTCGAGCAGCGAGGTCGCTTTCTCGTCGAGTTCGAGCGGCCGCTGCGCGAACAGGAAGTCCGCCGCCGCGCTAAGTTCGTTCAGGTCCTTCGCGCGCGCCTTGAGTTCGGGCATCGCCCGCTCGAGCAGCGCCAGGTCCTCGCCCTCGAGCCCGCCGCGCCGCGCCGCGACCAGCACCGCGAGGCGGCTGTCCGCGGCATGGCGGATGTAATGGCCGTTGACGCTTTCGAGCTTCTTGAGGTCGAACCGGCTGGGCGACTTGCCGACATGGTCGATGTCGAACCACTCGACTGCCTGCTCGCGGCTGATGATCTCGTCGTCGCCATGGCCCCAGCCGAGCCGCAGCAGATAGTTCGACAGCGCCTCGGGCAGGATCCCGAGTTCATCGCGATAGGCGTCGACCCCGAGCGCGCCGTGGCGCTTCGACAGCTTCGCCCCGTCGGCGCCGTGGATCAGCGGGATATGGCCGTAGGTCGGCTCGTCCCAGCCCATCGCCTTGATGATGGTCAGCTGGCGGAAGGCGTTGTTCAAGTGGTCGTCGCCGCGGATGACGTGGGTCACGCCCATGTCATGGTCGTCGACCACCACCGCGAGCATGTAGGTCGGGGTTCCGTCCGAACGCAGGAGCACGAAATCGTCGAGCTCCTCGTTCTTCACGACGACACGGCCCTGCACCATGTCCTCGATCACCGTCTCGCCCTCGCGCGGCGCCTTGATCCGGACCACGAAGGGCGCGCCCTCGGGCGGTGTCTCGGCACTGTCGCGCCACTCGCTCACCACGCGGAACGGCTTGCGCGCGGCCTGCGCCTCTTCGCGCCGGCGGGCGAGCTCCTCGGGGGTGAGGTAGCAGCGATAGGCCGCTCCCTTCTCGATCAGCGCATGCGCGACCTCGGCGTGGCGCGCCTCGAAGGCCGACTGGAAATAGGGTTCGCCGTCGCCGGCGATGTCGAGCCAGCCCAGTCCGTCGAGGATCGCGTCGATCGCCTCGGGGGTCGAGCGCGCCTTGTCGGTGTCCTCGATGCGCAGCAGATATTTGCCGCCGTGATGGCGCGCGAACAGCCAGTTGAACAAGGCCGTGCGCGCCCCTCCGATGTGGAGATAGCCGGTCGGGCTGGGCGCGAAGCGCGTGACGATGCTGCTTGCGCTCAAGCGCGCTTTCCTCTTTCCTGACTTCCGCCGGATCGCATGCCTTCACGAAGGGAGGCAGCATGAACGTCGCTTCCCTCCGGATCGGCACTCCGGCTGGTCCGCACTGGCAAGCTCGGGCCTTCTTCGCAAGTGCGGAAAGACGCCTTGAGGCGGAACGTGGCCAGCTTCCGCCGTGGGGGGTGGTCGCGTTCGGGGCCGGGATCGCCCTCTGGCTGGTCCTCGCCGACCCTGCCGCATGGGTGGCGGCGCTGCTCATGGCGGGCGCGGCGGCGCTGGCGGGAACGGCGATCGGCGGGCGGCTGGGACAGCTTCTGGCGGTCGGCGCCATCGCGCTCGCGCTCGGCCTGTCGCTCATCTGGTGGCGAAGCGAACAGGTCGCCGCGCCGCGCCTCGAACGGCCCGTGATCGTCGCCATGACCGGCGAAGTCCTCAAGACCGAGCGGCTGGTCGCCAAGGATTCGCTCCGCCTGACCCTCAAGCCCGCCGACCCCGGCCTGCCGCCGCGCCTCCGAGTCTCCTTTCCGCTCGACGAAGCCGATGCGCTGGGGCGTGGCCTCGGGGTCGGCGCGACGGTCGCGCTTCGTGCCCGGCTCGCCCCGCCGATGCCGATGCTGCTCCCCCATACCCATGACTTTGCGCGCGACGCCTGGTTCGCCGGGCTCGGCGGCACGGGGAGGGCGCTCGGTCCCGTCACGATCGTCCGGCCGGCGCACGAAACCGGCCTCGATGCCGTCCGCTCGCGCCTCGACCAGCATATCCGGACCCGGCTGCCAGGCGGGGAGGGGGGCATTGCCACCGCCTTCGTCACCGGCGACCAGGGCTCGATCGCCAAGGAAGATGCCGAGGCGATGCGCCGTTCGGGCCTCGCCCACCTCCTCTCGGTGAGCGGCCTTCACATCGCCGCGGTGGTCGGCTTCTTCACCCTCTTCACACTGCGCCTGCTCGCGCTGTCGCCGTCTCTGGCGCTCCGCTTCAACCTCGTCGCCACCGCCTTCGCGGCCGGCGCGCTGGCGGGAATCGGCTACACGTTGCTGACCGGGCTCCAGGTGCCGACGGTCCGCAGCTGCATCGCGGCCCTGCTGGTCCTCGCCGGCATCCTCCTCGGCCGCGAGGCGCTCAGCATCCGCCTGATCGCGGTCGGCGCCCTGCTCGTCCTCCTCGTCCGCCCCGAGGCGCTGGCGGGCGCGAGCTTCCAGCTGAGTTTCGCCGCCGTCGGCACGCTAGTCACCCTCTACAGCTCGAAGCGCTTCAAGCGCCTGTTCGAACGGCGCGAGGAGCATTTCCTCCTCGCCCGGCTCCGCGGTCTCGGCGAAATGGTCGCGACCGGCCTCGCGATCGAGCTCGCCCTGATGCCCTTCGCGCTCTACCATTTCCACAAGAGCGGGCTTTACGGCGTCGGCGCGAACCTCGTCGCCATTCCCTTGACCACCTTCGTCATCATGCCGCTCGAGGCGCTGGCCCTGATCCTCGATCCCCTCGGCCTTGGCGGCCCGGTCTGGACACTGACCGGCTGGTCGATCGCCTTCCTGCTGCATGTCGCCCACGGCGTCGCCGACACGCCCGGCGCGGTCGCCATGCTCCCCGACATGCCGCGGCTCGCCTTCGGACTGATCGTCGCCGGCGGCCTCTGGCTATGCCTGTGGACCCGGCCGTGGCGCTCCTGGGGCATCGCGCCGATCGCGCTCGGCGCCGCCCTGACGCTCGCCGCGCCCATGCCCGCGCTGCTCGTCACCGGCGACGGCAAGCATCTCGCGGTGGTCGACGCGACCGGGACGCCGTGGCTGCTGCGCGACCGGGCCGGCGATTTCGTGCGCGACATGATGGCCGAAAATGCCGGTTTCGACGGCGACCCCCCGCCGCTCGCCGCTTATCCGCGCGCCCGCTGCAGCTGGGACAGCTGCGTCGCCGACCTCGGCGCCAGCGGCCGCACGCTCCTCGCGCTGCGCTCGGGGCAGAAGCTCGACTGGGCCGAGCTCACCCGCGCCTGCGCCGCCGCTGACATCGTGGTCGCCGACCGCCGCCTGCCCCGCGCCTGCCGCGCCCGCTGGCTCACCCTCGATCCGCCGCGGTTGCGCGAAACGGGCGGGCTCATCGTCTACGCAGGGGAGGGGCGGGTCGCGACGGTCCGCGACCAGCTCGGTCAGCTCCCGTGGGCGTCGCCCTGATCGGGGGTCCAGACGCCGATCTCGTTGCCGCCCGGATCGATGAAGTGGAACCGCCGCCCGCCCGGAAAGGCGAAGATCGCCTTGGCGATATGCCCGCCCGCCTTCACCACCGCGTCGAACGCCGCATCGAGGTCGTCGACCCGGACGATCGGCAGCGGGGCGCTCAGCGCCTCCTCGCGGTCGCCCTGCAGCCCGACCGAGACCGCCGCGCCCTCGACCGCCGAATAGTCGGGGCCATAGTCGGTGAACTTCCAGCCGAACGCCTTGCCGTAGAAGGCGCGCGTCAGCTCATGCGCGCTGGCGCTCGGCAGTTCGATGTAGTCGATTCGATTGTCGCTCACAGGCCCGGTGCTCCCCGTTGAACCCACCAGCTGATCGCGCCCGCGACCGCGAGGCAGATCAGCAACCGCACCGGTCCCGCGCCGACCATCGGCGCGCCCGCCGCCTGGCGGCTGCGCCCGGTGACCATCGCGCCGACCAGCTTCTTGCCCTTCAGCCGATAGACGATGATCGCCGCGACGTGCACCGCCGCGATGATCTGCACGACCGTGAAGAAACGGTGATGCCAGTGATGCATCCACTCAGCCGTGTCGAAGCTCACCAGCCGGTTGAGCGGGCCCGAATATATGCCATCCTCGTCGCTGATCGGCAGCCCGAGCCCGACCTGCACGAGAAGGATGAGCAGGATCGCGACCACGCTCAGCGCGCCGAGCGGCGTGTGGCCGCTGGCCGTCCACCCCGAGGGATCGCGCAGATAGGCGACGACCTGTCCGGGCCCGCGGACGAACGAGGCGAAGCGCGCGGTCGAGCTGCCGAGGAACCCCCACAGGATCCGGAACAGTAGCAGGAACAGCACCGCGATCCCGCTCCACATGTGCCACTCAAGCCGCCCGGTCTCGGCTGACCACCAGGAGAAGCCAATCAGCGCGACGAGGCTCCAGTGGAACAATCGGATCGGCAGATCCCACACCGGCACCGCCAGCGCCGCATCGGCGGCGCGGGCCTCGCCCGCCTCAGTCATCCTTCAGGCGGTAGCTGTTGTGGCAGGCGCCGCAGGTCTGGCCGAGCTTCCCGTGCGCGGCCTTGATGGCATTCAAGTCACCGCCCGCCGCGGCCGCCTGGAAGGCCTTGGCCGCCGCGCCGAAGTTGCGCATCTTTGCATCGAAGTCGGCGCGGTTGGTCCAGATCTCGGCCTTGGCGTGGGTCTTGCCCGCCTCGGGCCCGCTCCCCGCCGGGAACCAGCCCGGCGCCTTGGCCGACAGTCCCGCGATCTGGTTCGCCGCCCCGCGCACCGCGGCGGTATTGCCCTGGTCGATCGCCTGCTTGGCCTGCCGCATCGCGCGGCCGAGCTGCTCATAGCCCTCGTGCCGCTGCTTCTGCACCGCGACCATGTTGGGGGCGGCGATGGCGGCGGTGCCAAGGCCGGCGGCGGCGGCGATCAAGAGGAACTTGCGCATGATTTCACTCCGGGTTCGGCCACGCGGCCGCGAACGAATATGGTAAGGGGCTCAGGCGGGCGGCGTCCAGCTGTCGTCGATCATCTTGATGATGGCCGAGAAGTCCTTGGTGCCGCCGCCGCGCGAGACGAAGCGCTCATAGAGTTCCTCGGCCTCGCCGCCCATCGGGGTATAGGCGCCGGCATTCTGCGCCGCTTCCATCGCGAGCTTCAAATCCTTGAGCATCAGCTGCGCCGCAAAGCCGCCCTCGTAGCCGCGATCGGCCGGGGTTTCGGGGCCCACGCCCGGCACCGGGCAATAGCTCGTCATCGACCAGCTCTGCCCGCTCGCCTTTGACGAGATGTCGAAGAACACCTGCGGATCGAGCCCGAGCTTCTGCGCCAGCACGAAGGCTTCGCAGGTGCCAGCCATGGTGACGCCGAGCAGCATGTTGTTGACGATCTTGGCCGCTTGGCCCGCGCCGCTCTCGCCCGCGTGGATCACCGCCTTGCCCATCTGCTCGAGGATTGGCCGGGCCCGCTCGAACCCGTCCGCCGAGCCGCCGACCATGAAGGTGAGCGTGCCCCCCTCGGCGGCCGCGATCCCGCCCGACACCGGCGCATCGACCATTTCGTAGCCCGCCGCACGGGCTTCTTCCTCGACCTGGCGGGCGGTGCCGACGTCGATGGTCGAGCAATCGAGCAGGATCGCATTCGTCGGCGCCTTGCCGAACACCGCCGAGCGATAGACCTCGGCGACGTGCTTGCCCGCGGGCAGCATGGTGACGACCGCCTCGGCCCCCTCGACCGCTGCCGCCGCATCGGCCGCGCGCGTCGCCCCGCGCTCCTCGGCCTTGGCCAGCGCCGCTTCGGACAAGTCGAACGCCCGCACCTCATGCCCGGCCTTCGCCAGGTTCGCGGCCATCCCGCCGCCCATGTTGCCGAGCCCGATGAACGCGATACGCATTGTCTATCTCCTCACGTGCTCCGGCGAAGGCCGGAGCCCAGTGCCTTGTGGCAAGGCAGCAGTGACTGGCCCCCGACCTGCGCCGGGGAACGGCCTATTTGCCCGTCCAATTCCCCGGGCGCTTCTCGACGAAGGCGCTCATGCCTTCCTTCTGGTCGTCGGTGCCGAAAAGCCCGTGGAACAGGCGGCGTTCGAAGCGCACGCCCTGGCCGAGCGGAAGCTCGAAGGCGGCATTGACCATTTCCTTGGCCGCGATCGCCGCGAGCGGCGGCATGGCCGCGATCTCGGCGGCGGTCTTGAGCGCCTCGTCGACGAGGGCTTCGGCCGGCACCACGCGCACCACCAGCCCCGCTCGCTCGGCTTCCTCGGCGCCCATCATCCGCCCGGTCAGGCACATTTCCATCGCCTTGGCCTTGCCGACCGCATGCGCCAGCCGCTGCGAGCCGCCCATGCCCGGCGTCACCGCGAGCTTGATCTCGGGCTGGCCGAACTTCGCCTTGTCGCCCGCGATGATGAAGTCGGCCATCATCGCCACCTCGCACCCGCCGCCCAGCGCAAAGCCGTTCACCGCCGCGATCCACGGCTTGCGCGTCGCCGTCACCTGCTCCCAGCCGGCGAAGAAGTTGCTGCCGTACATGTCGGCGAAGCCCTGGCTCTGCATCTCCTTGATGTCGGCCCCGGCCGCAAACGCCTTTTCCGAGCCGGTCAGCACCAGGCAGCGCTGGCTCTCCTCGCGGTCATAAGCCGCGAAGGCGTCGATCAGCTCGGCCAGCACTTGGCTGTTCAGTGCGTTCAGCGCCTGCGGGCGGTTCAGCGTGACGAGCGTGACGGCGTCGCGCTGCTCGACGAGAATGGTTTCGTAATTGCTCATGCGATCTCCGGAAACGGCGTCCATTCCTCACCCGGCTCCTCGGCGAACAGCGCATCGAGCGTCTCGTCGAGCACCGCCTCGGGCACCGGCGGCTGCCAGTCGGGCTTGTTGTCCTTGTCGATCAGCAGCGCGCGCACGCCTTCAACGAAGTCGTGGGTCCTGACCACATTGCGGGCGAGCGCGAACTCCGCGCGCATCTCGTCGGCGAAGCTCTCGCGCGCCGCGCCTTCCTTCAGCAGCCGCAGCGAGACCTTGCACGACAGCGGGCTCTTGGTCCGGATCGTGCCAAGCTCGGTCTGCGCCCAGTCGCCGCCATCGGCCTCGAGCGCCGCGATCACGTCCTCGAGCGTGTCGGCCGCGAACAGCTTGGCGATCGCGGGAAGGTTCTGCTCGATTCTTGCCGCCGGCTCTTTCTCGGCGAAATTGCCCGCCGCGCCCGCGGCGCGCGCCGGCGCAGCCTTCAGGCGCTCCATCAGGTCGGGGAGCGACGCCTGCGCGACATAATGGGTCGCAAGGCCCAGATACTTGCACTCGGCCCCGTCGAGCCGCGCCCCGGTCAGCGCCATGAACTGGCCGACCCGCCCGGGGAGCCGCGACAGATACCAGCCGCCACCGACGTCGGGGAACAGGCCGATGCCGGTCTCGGGCATGGCGAGCCGGGTCGCCTCGGTCGCGATTCGGACGTCGCAGGGCAGCGCGATCCCGACCCCGCCGCCCATCGTGATCCCGTCCATGATCGCGACGGTGCACTTGGGATAGGCGAAGAGCAGGTGGTTGAGGCGATATTCGTCGAAGAAGAAGTCGGCCGCTTCCCTGCCGTCCGCCGCGCCCGAGCGGGCCAGCGCGACCACATCGCCCCCGGCGCAGAAGCCGCGGCCCTCGGCATGGTCGATGACCACCGCCTCGACCGCCGGATCGGCGATCCAGTCGAGCAGCGCGCGGCTGATCGCCACGCACATGTCGCGGGTCAGCGCATGGATCGCCTTGGGCCGGTTCAGCCGGATCCGGCCGAGCGAACCCTCAACGAAGGTGAGCACATCCTGGGTCACTGGCGAAGCATCTCTCGCGCGGTGATCATCCGCATGACCTGGTTGGTGCCCTCGAGGATCGAATGCACCCGAAGGTCGCGCCAGAAGCGCTCGATCGGATAGTCCATCAGATAGCCGTAGCCGCCATGGAGCTGGAGCGCGCGGTCGGCGATCGCCGAACCGGTGTCGGTCGCGAGCCGCTTGGCCATGGCGGCAAAGCGAGTCTTGTCGGGCGCATTGTCGGTGACCTTGGCCGCCGCGAGATAGAGCAGCGCGCGCGCCGCCTCGAGTTCGGTCGCCATGTCGGCCAGCATGAACTGCGTGTTCTGGAAGTCGGCGATCGCGGTCGAGAACTGCTTGCGTTCCTTGGTGTAGGCCACCGCTTCGTCGAGGCAGCGCTGCCCGCCGCCGAGGCTGCACGCGCCGATGTTGAGGCGTCCGCCGTCGAGGCCCATCATCGCGATCCGGAAGCCTTCGCCCTCGCCGCCGACGCGGTTCTCGACGGGCACCCGGACCTGATCGAAATTGACCTGGCGGGTCGGCTGCGAATGCCAGCCGAGCTTGCGCTCGTTCGCGCCGAAGCTGACGCCATCCATGTCCTTCTCGATGACGAGGCAGGAGATGCCCTTGGGGCCTTCCTCGCCGGTGCGGACCATGGTGACGTAGATTTCGTTCTCGCCGCCGCCCGAGATGAAGGCCTTCGAGCCCGAGACGACATAATGGTCGCCGTCGCGCACCGCGCGGGTCTTGAGCGCCGCCGCGTCCGACCCGCTCGACGGTTCGGTCAGGCAGTAGGAGCCGAGCCGCTCCATCGCGATCATGTCGGGGAGATACTTGTCCTTGACCGCCTGCGACCCGAACCGGTCGATCATCCAGGCGGCCATGTTGTGGATCGAGATGAACGCGCTGGTCGAGGGACAGCCGTAGCTCATCGCCTCGAAGATCAGCGCCGATTCGAGCCGGCCGAGCCCGATCCCGCCGCTTTCCTCGGACACGTAGATCGCGCCGAAGCCAAGCTCGGCGGCGCGCTTGATCGTGTCGCGCGGGAAGATGTGCTTCTCGTCCCACTCGGCGGCATTGGGGGTGATTTCGGCGGCCGTGAAGGCCCGCGCCATTTCCTGGATCTGGCGCTGGTCGTCGGTGAGATCGAACTGGGACATGGCCGGGCGACTAGCGCTGTTGGCCGCGACTTTAAAGAGCGCGCGGGCTAAGGCGTTGGACCATGTCTCCTGCGCGCCTCCTGTTCGTCTACAACGCCGACAGCGGGCTGGTGAACGCGCTCAAGGACGCCTGGCACAAGACGGTCTCGCCCAGGACCTATCCCTGCTCGCTATGCGCCACCACCTACGGCGCGGTGTCGATGCGGCCGGAATGGCGAACCTTCCTCAAGCGCCTGAACATCCCGGCCGTCTTCCTTCATCGCGACGAGTGGCAGCGCGCACATCCCGCCGTCGCCGAGCCGCTGCCGGCGATCTTCATCCAGCATGGCAATGAAGAGCCGCAAGTGCTGGTCCGGGCCACCGACATGCCGCTCGGCCAGGGCCTCGATCAGCTGATGAAATTGCTCACGTCGCGGCTCGGCGCTCAGGCCGGACAAGCCGTGTAGGTGAGGTCGACCGGCCCTTCCTCGCCGCCCTGCTCGGTCCGGCGCAGCTTGTTCGCGCTCCGCTCGAAGGTGATCACCCGCTCCCAGGTCTGTCCCTCGCCCGAGAAACCGTAATTCGCGGTGAAGCGGTTGGCGGGGGTCCAGCGGTCGATCCGGTCGAGCGTCCCGCGGCTTTCGTAGAAGGTGAGGCGGCTGTCGTTCACCACCATCAGCCCCTTGGCGGCGCTGGCGAATTCGGCCTTGCAGTCGTTGGTGGTCAGGCCCCAGCGTCCGCGAAACTGTTCGGGGATATTGGTCGGCTTGGGCGCGGCGGCGGCGGTGTTGGTCGCCGTGGGCTCGAGCCCCTCGTTGATGTTCTCGGGGATGACCGCATTGCCGACATGCTTCGAGACCGGTCGGCCGCTGCGCCCGGTCGGGCCGTCGCCGACCCCGGCGTCGCGGGCGATGGCTTCGCCGGTGTCGGCCTTGTCGGCGGCGGGCTGGCAGGCGGGGAGGGTGAGGGCGAGGCCTAGGCAAAGAATGATACGCATCAGCCCACCAACGCCTCGGCTTCGATCTCGACCCGCCATTCGTCGCGCAACAGCGCTTTTACGACCACCATGGTCGCCGCCGGTCGCACCGCGCCGAAGAATTCGCCATGCACCGCCCCCACCGCATCGGCGTCGGCGGGATCGACGATATACATCCGGGTCCGCACCACGTCGGCGGCCGACCCGCCGAGTTCCCCGATCGCCCGCACGATGATCGCGAGGCACCGCCGCGCTTGCGCCGCCGCATCGCCCGGCGTCGACGATCCATCGTCCTCGACCGGCGCCGTGCCCGAGACGAGGATGCGCTTGCCCACCCGCACCGCGCGCGAGAAACCATAGGCTGTCTCGTAGGGCGAGGTGCCCGACGTCGCGGTGCGGTTCACTTGGCCGCCGCCTCGTGGAGCACCCGCGCCCGGAACAGGGGATCGGCGACCTTGGGAGCGACCCGGTCGTACCAGCGCGGCGCGGGGAAGCCCTTTTCCCATGCCAGCGCCTCGGTCAGCGTGCCCTGCATCGAGGGAACGTCGGGGAGCCGCTCACGAAGCGGATCGGCATAAGCCTCGTCGGCCGTGACGATCGTCCAGCCGTCCTTGCGCAGCGCCTTGGCGAGGTCCGCGATGTAGAGCGCGGCGAGGTCGGTCTCGTGCAAGAGCAGCACCTGCGCCGGCGCGCGGCCCAGTACCTGCCGCGCCAGCTTGTCGTTGTAATCCGCCGCTCCGACCATCGTCTCGAGATAAAGAGCTTTCAGCGCCTTCATGTCGATCGGCTTGCCCGCCTTGCGCGCCGCCTCGGTCAGCCCTTCCATGTTCCAGTCGGCGCCGTCGGCGGTGACATAGCCGTTGCGAAGGCCGCGCGCGGCGAGCGCCGCCCGGACCGCGTCGCGCTTCACCTTATCGGCCCGGCCCTCGTTGAGATAGGGAAAGCGGAACCACGGCCGCCGTCCCGGTCTGCCCCGAAGCCATGCCTCGGCCCGGTCGATGTTCGCGACATAATCGGCCGCGCTGACATCGGTCAGGGCAGGGTGGGTGAAGCTGTGATTGGCGATGACGTGGCCGGCCCGGACATAGGCCGCGATCCGCGCCTCGCCGCCGACCCCGTCGTTCTTGCCGACATTGCCCGGCACGACGAAGAAGGCGGCCTGCGTGACCCGCCCCTTGCGCAGCCCCGCGATCAGCCGCCTGGTCCGCTCGCCGGGCGTGAAGAAGGCGCCGCGCTGGCGGGGCGCGTCGTCGAAGGTGAGCGCGATGCGCTTGTCTCCCGCCGCCGCCGGCGCGGCCACGAACAGCAGCGCCAGCAGCAGCGAGATCAGGCGCATGCCTCTCAGCCCATCGTCGGGATGACGAAGGCGTTCTCGTCGCCGCCCGCCGCGCCGTCGGGCCAGCGCTGGGTGACGACCTTGGTCTTGGTCCAGAATCGCAGGCCTTCCTGTCCGTATTGCCCGATGTCGCCGAAGCCCGAGCGCTTCCACCCGCCGAAGCTGTGGTAGCTGACCGGCACCGGGATCGGCACGTTGACGCCGACCATGCCGACATTGACCCGGCTCACGAACTCGCGCGCCGCATGGCCGTTGCGGGTGAAGATGGCGACGCCGTTGCCATAATCATGCTCGCTCGGCAGCCGCACCGCTTCCTCGAAATCCTTCGCGCGGACCATCTGGAGGACGGGTCCGAAGATCTCCTCCTTGTAGCTGCGCATGTCGGTGGTGACATGGTCGAAGAAGGTCGGCCCGACGAAGAAGCCCTTCTCCGAGCCCTGCAGCGTGAAGCCGCGCCCGTCGACCACCAGCTCGCCGCCTTCGTCGACGCACATCTGGATGTAGCTTTCGACCTTTTCCTTGTGCGCCTGGCTGACCACCGGGCCGTAATGCGCGTCGGGGTCGGTCGAGACGCCGATCCGCAGCGCCTCGATCGCGGGGATGAGCTTGTCGCGCAGGCGGTTGGCGGTGTCCTCGCCGACCGGCACCACCACCGGAAGCGCCATGCAGCGCTCGCCCGCCGAGCCGAAGGCCGCGCCGGTCAGGTCGGTGACGACCTGGTCGAGGTCGGCGTCGGGCATGACGATGCCGTGGTTCTTCGCCCCGCCGAACGCCTGCACGCGCTTCCCGTTCGCGGTCCCGCGCGAGTAGATGTACTGCGCGATGTCGCTCGAACCGACGAAGCTGATCGCGCCGATGTCGGCATGGTCGAGGATCGCGTCGACCATCTCCTTGTCGCCGTGGACGACGTTGAGGATGCCGTCGGGAAGCCCCGCCTCCTTCATCAGCTCGGCCAGCCGCACCGGAACGCTCGGATCGCGCTCGCTGGGCTTCAGGATGAAGGCGTTGCCGCAGGCGATCGCCATGCCGAACATCCACATCGGAATCATCGCCGGGAAGTTGAACGGGGTGATGCCCGCGCCGATGCCGACCGGCTGGCGCATCGAATAGACGTCGATGCCCGGACCCGCGCCCTGCGTATACTCACCCTTCAGCGCCTGCGGGATCCCGCACGTATATTCGATCACCTCGAGCCCGCGCTGGACGTCGCCGCGGCTGTCGGCGAGCACCTTGCCATGCTCGCTCGAGAGCATCGCGGCGAGCTCGTCCATGTTCGCCTCGATCAGTTCCTTGAACTTGAACATGACGCGGGCGCGGCGCTGCGGGTTGGTCGCGGCCCAGGCAGGCTGCGCGGCCTTGGCGGCATCGACCGCTTTCTGGAGGTCGGCGACGGTGCCAAGCCGGACGCTCGCCTGCACCGAGCCCTCGCTCGGATTGAACACATCGCTCTTCCGCTCGCCCGAGACGAAGCTTCCGCCGCCGATGAAATGGTCGATGGTACGCATGGGGGATCTCCTCTTCGTCCTCGCCACTAGCCAAGCGCGGTGCGCGATGCCAGTCAGGTCGGCGTTGAGGAGACCCGTCGATGCGTCAGTTCGCTTTTCTTGCCCTGCTCATGGGTGGCACCGCCGTCGCCGCGCCCACGCCGACGCCCGAGCAGCAGATGCAGGCCGCCGCCAACCAGGTGAGCCAGGCCCGCATCCGCGCCGACATCGCCCGGCTCGTCGCCTTCGGCACCCGCCACACCCTGTCGAGCCAGACCGACCCCGATCGCGGGATCGGCGCTGCGGTGCGCTGGGCCGAGGCCGAACTCAAGAAGACCGGCATCGAAGCGACTCAAGTCTGCGACACCGTGCCGAAGAGCGCGCGCATCCCGCAGCCGACCCGCCTCTGCAACGCGGTCGGGATCCAGCGCGGGACGACACGCCCCAACGACGTCGTCATCATCACCGGCCACATCGACAGCCGCGTCACCGACGTCATGAACGCCACCGCCGACGCGCCCGGCGCCAACGACGACGGCTCGGGCACCGCCGCCGTGCTCGAAAGCGCGCGCGTGCTCTCGAAGCGCAAATTCCCCGGCACCATCGTCTATGCCGCGCTGTCGGGCGAGGAGCAGGGGCTGCTGGGCGGCAAGATCCTCGCCGATTATGCCAAGGCGCAGGGCTGGAACGTCATCGCCAACCTCAACAACGACATCATCGGCAACAGCTGCGGCTCGGACGGGGTGTGCGACGCGAAGACGGTGCGGGTCTTTTCCGAAGGCCCGCGCTGGCAGGGGAGGGCCGAACTCGCCGCCGCACAGCGCAGCCAGGGCGGCGAGAATGATTCGCCCAGCCGCAACATATCCCGCTTCCTCGACCGCCTCGCCGAGCGCCTGCCCGCCATCGGCCTCGACGTCCGCCAGGTCTGGCGCAACGACCGCTTCGGCCGCGGCGGCGACCATACCGAGTTCCTGAACGCGGGCTTCCCCGCGATCCGCTTCTCGGTCGCGGTCGAGAACTACAACCAGCAGCACCAGGACCTGCGCACCGAAAAGGGCGTCGTCTACGGCGACACGCTCGACAAGATGGATCTGCCCTATCTCACCAAGGTCATCCGCCTGAACACCGCCGCGCTGATGGCCCTCGCCAGCGCCCCCCCGCCGCCAGAGATCGTGCGGATTGAGGGTGCGGTGAGCACGGATACCAATATTGCCTGGTATTCGCAGGACCCGACGTCTCGGGACATTATCCGTTGGCGGCGAACCGATGCGAACCAATGGCAGCAAAGCCGCGTCGTCGAACCGCAACTGCGTCTGCACATTCCGAGTAGCGAGACGCTCAAGGGCATCCGCGTCGACGACTGGGTGTTCGGCGTCTCTTCGGTCAGCAAGGACGGCTGGGAAAGCCCCGTCGCAAGCGCCGTCCCCGGCGGCGCGTTCAAGCCTTACGTCGCGCCGCAGCCCAAGTGAGGCGTCACCCCGGACTTGATCCGGGGTCCACCTTCCTCCACGCGCCGCGCATGACAGCGACGGACACCGACCGCCCGGCGACGCAATCGCCGCTCGCCGGAATCCTCCTGCGCCTCCTCACTGCCGTCCTCCTCGCGGTCATGTTCGCGCTGGTGAAGCTCACCGGCAACCGCGGCGTCCACGTGGTCGAGAGCCTGTTCTACCGCCAGATCGGCTCGGCGGTCTGCGCCACCGGCCTCGTCCTTGCCGGCCCCGGCCTGCAATCGCTCCGCACCCGCCGCATCGGCGCCCATGTCGGGCGGATGGCGCTCGGCCTCGGGGCGATGGCCTTGAACTTCCTCGCCTTCATGCTCCTGCCGATGGCCGAGGCGACCGCGATCGGCTTCACCGTCCCCATCTTCGCCACCGTGCTCGCCGCCCTAAGCCTCGGTGAGCCGACCGGCCGCTGGCGCTGGGGCGCGGTCGTCGCGGGCTTCGCGGGCGTGCTCCTCATCCTCCACCCCGGCACCGGCGACGTGCCGCTGACCGGCGCCGCGGTCGCGCTCGTCGGCGCGCTGCTCACCGCCAGCGTCACCGTCGTCATCCGCCGCTTGGGAGCGACCGAGCGTGCCTCGACCACCGTCTTCTGGTTCGCGACCAGCAGCCTCGTGCCCCTGGGCCTCCTGATGCTCTACTTCGGCAAGGCGCATGACTCGACCACCTTCGCGCTGCTCGCCAGCCTCGCGCTCGCCGGCGGCCTCGCGCAGCTGACCCTCACCGCCAGCCTCCGCCTCGCCCCGGTCGCGCTCGTCATGCCGATGGACTATACCAGCCTCCTCTGGGCGACCCTGCTCGGCGCCTGGCTCTTCGCCGAGGTGCCGAGCGCGTCGATCTGGCTCGGCGCGCCCGTCATCATCGCGTCGGGCCTCGTCATCGTCTGGCGCGAACACCATCTTGCCCGGCGCGCCGCCCTCGAAGCGCGCGCCGAGACCCCGACCTAAGGAACCTCATTGCCCCGCAAGCCCGCCCAGTCCGGCCTTCCCACCCCCAAGCAGATCCTCGACTTCATCCAGCAGTCGGGCCAGCCCGCCGGCAAGCGCGAGATCGCCCGCGCCTTCGGCCTCAACGGGCACGACAAGATCATGCTCAAGGCGCTCCTGAAGGACATGGCCGACGAGGGGCTGATCGATAGCGCCCCGGGCCGCGCCTTCCACCGCGCCGGCGGAATCCCGCGCGTCACCGTGCTGCGCGTCATCGCGGTCGAGGAGGGGGCGATCGCGGTGCCCGACACGTGGCAGGGCGAGGGGCCCCCGCCCAAGCTTCGGGTCATCGAGAAAGGCCGCCGCTCGGCGCTGGCCCTTAATGACCGCATTCTCGCCCGCACCGAGGAGCGCGGCGAGGGCCACGTCGCCCACCTGATGAAGAAGCTGCAGCGCTCGGCCGACCTCATCCTCGGCGTCGTCCACGAGGACGAGGCGGGCAAGCTTTGGCTCAAGCCCACCGACAAGCGCGAACGCCGCCAGCTTCCCATATCCGAGCTCGGCGATGCCGCCACCGGCGACCTCGTGCTCGCCGAGCCCTCGGGCAAGCCGCCGCGCGTCTCGGCCCGGGTCGACGCCGTGCTGGGCGACCCCTTCGCCCCGCGCAGCTTCAGCCTCATCGCCATCCACAAGCACGGGCTCCCCCACGAATTTGCCCGCGACACCGTCGACGAGGCCCGCAAGGTTTCGACCCTGCCGCTCGGCCATGATCGCGAGGACCTGCGCCACCTCCCCATCGTCGCGATCGACCCCCCCGACGCGCGCGACCATGACGACGCCATCTGGGCGCACCCGCGCGAGGAGGGCGGCTGGGACGCCATCGTCGCCATCGCCGACGTCAGCTTCTACGTCCGCCCCGGCTCCGACCTCGACCGCGAGGCCCGCCGTCGTGGCAACAGCGTCTATTTTCCCGACCGCGTCGTGCCGATGCTCCCCCACGAGCTTTCCTCCGACATCTGCTCGCTCAAGGAAGGCGCCGACCGCGCCGCGCTCGCCTGCCATCTCGTGATCGCCCCCGACGGCACATTGAAGAGCTGGCACTTCACCCGCGCGGTCATCCGCGTCGCCGCCAACATCGCCTACGAGGCCGCGCAGGCCGCGATCGACGGCAAGGGCGGGGTCGAACCCGAACTGGTCGAGCATGCCCTAAAGCCCCTCTGGGACTGCTGGAAGGCCCTCTTCGCCGCCCGGACCAGACGCGAGCCGCTCGAACTCGACCTTCCCGAGCGGCAGGTCGTCCTCGACGAGAAGGGCCGCATCACCTCGGTCGCCCCGCGCGAGCGCCTCGACGCCCACAAGCTGGTCGAGGACTATATGATCGCCGCCAACGTCGCCGCCGCCAAGGCGCTCGAGGCGAAGAAGGCGCCGGTCATGTACCGCGTCCACGAGACTCCGGGCCGCGAGAAGCTGGTCGCCTTGAAGGACTATCTCGCCACCTTCGACCTCGAATTCGCGCTCGGGCAGACGATCCGCGCGGGCACCTTCAACCGCATCCTCGAGCGCGTCGGCGAGCACGATTCGCGCCCCGAGATCATGGAGCAGGTCCTGCGCACCCAGACCCAGGCCCGCTACGCCCCCGACACGCTCGGCCACTTCGGCTTGTCGCTCTCCTCCTACGCGCACTTCACCTCGCCGATCCGCCGCTACGCCGACCTCCTCGTCCACCGTGCGCTGGTCACCGCCTACCGGCTGGGCGAAGGCGGCTTGCCGCCCGAGGACGCGACCAGCTTCACCGAGATCGGCGAGCATATCTCGATGCTCGAGCGGCGCGCGATGGAGGCCGAGCGCGAGACCATCGACCGCTATGTCGCGGCCTATCTCGCCGACCACGTGGGCGAGATCCTCGACTGCCGCATCTCGGGCGTCCAGCCGTTCGGCATCTTTGCGACCGTCGAGGGCCTGGGCGGCGACGGCCTCATTCCCGCCGGCGACCTGGGGCAGGAATATTTCCGCTACGACGAGGCCGCGCGCCAGCTCGTCGGCGACGACACGCAGGAGACCTTCAAGGTCGGCCAGCGACTGAAGCTTCGCCTGACCGAGGCCAATCCGGTCAGCGGCGCACTCCGCTTCGAGCTTCCCGAAGGTAGCTATTCGCGTGGTCCCGGCGACCGCCGCGACCGGACGCGCCGTCCCTCCATGGGCAAGCGCGGCCGCCCCGCGAACATCCGCCACCAGGGGCGCAAGCGCCGCTGATCAGCGCCGGGAACAGGCGGCCCTTCCGGCGGTTGGCAGCGACGAACGGACCGGCGCATCGCCCGTCACCGCGCCCCAAGGCCATCTGGCCCGCGGCGGGTGACGGCAGCAGGGCCGGTCCGGTCCCCATCATCAGCCTCGAAAGGTCACCATGCCCCGCACCATCGCCGTCCTCCGCGGAAGCCCGCGCGCCCAGAGCCTCACCACCAAGCTCGCCAAGGCGATCGAGCTTGCCGTCGGCGACCGGCTGAGCTTCCGGGACGTCGAGATCCACGACCTGCCGCTCTACAATCCCGACCATGAGAAAGACGCACCGCACCCGCAGTGGGACGCTTTCCGCGCAGCGGTGAAGGGCTGCGACGGCCTCCTGTTCGTCTCGCCCGAATGGAACCGCTCGATCCCGGGCGGGCTCAAGAATGCGATCGACATCGGCTCGCGCCCCTATGGGCAGGGCGTCTTCCAGAAAAAGCCCACCGCGGTCGTCACCCAGTCGACCGGCGGGACCGGCGGCTTCGGCTGCAATCACCACCTTCGCCAGTGCCTCGTCCACCTCGACGGAATCGTCCTCGGCCAGCCCGAAATGTATGTCGGCAACCTGTCGGAAGATAAGTTCGGCGATGATGGCCGGATCACCGATGAGGGCCTCGCCAAGCTGGTCGACGGTTTTGCCGACACCTTCGTCGCCTGGGTCGACAAGCAGGCCTGATTCCACGGCGACCGTTTCGCCGCTTTGACGACCGTGATAGTCTGCCCTCCGCTCATCCCAGCGGAGGGTTCGACGTGGCTCACAAGTTCGTGATCAAGAAGTCGTCCAACGGCGAATATGTCGCCAGCTTCGAATATAATGGCGAAAAGGTCTTCTGGACCGAGACCTACAAGAGCAAATCCTCGGCCCAGAACGCGATCGATTCGATCAAGAAGAACGGCCCCATGGCCGAGGTCCACGACGCAACCTGAGGTGGGCTTGCGTCACGGGTCACCCTTTATCTGAACTGCCAGGGGAACAGCGATGGCGACGGCGGCGGCGGCGGTAGCGGCGCGGGCCAGGCGGCTCATCCAGCACCATTTCTTCGCGGCCGACGCGGTCAGGCCCGACCGCGCCATCCCCTTCGAGCCCGGCAGCCGGGTCGAGCGCCGCACCTTCGAGCGCTATCGCGCGGCGGGCGCGATCCACGAGGCCTTGCCCGGCCGCTACTGGCTCGACCTGCCGGCCTATGACCAGTTTCTGCAGGAACGCTTCGTCCGGGTCCGGGTCGCGCTCCTGTTCGTGATCGTGGCGCTGCTGGTCGTCACCTTCATCGCCGCGAGGGCCGTTGGCTGACGGCTTGCAAAGTAGGATTTCGTCTGATCTGCTAACCGCTGCGGTTCGCCGCAGCTCTTTGACATTCTGATCGATCCGTCGCCGGAAAACGACTCGCCGACCCTAGGACATTCGAGACCTTGTTCAGGTTCGCGCCGCTCACAGCCGCGGCAAAGTCACCCCGCGCTGGCCCTGATATTTGCCCGCCCGGTCGGCGTAGCTCACCTCGCACGGCTCGTTGCCCTGGAGGAACAGGAACTGGCACGCGCCCTCGTTGGCATAGATCTTGGCGGGAAGCGGGGTGGTGTTGCTGAACTCCAGCGTCACATGGCCCTCCCAGCCCGGCTCGAGCGGGGTCACGTTCACGATGATCCCGCAGCGGGCATAGGTCGATTTGCCGAGGCAGATCACCAGCACGTCGCGCGGCACCCGGAAATATTCCACCGTCCGGGCGAGCGCGAAGCTGTTGGGCGGGATGATGCAGCAATCGGTCTTGCGGTCGACGAAGCTGTTCGAGGCGAAGTCCTTGGGGTCGACCACCGCCGAATCGACGTTGGTGAAGATCTTGAATTCGTCCGCCACCCGCGCATCGTAGCCGTAGGAGGACAGGCCATAGCTGATGCACCCGTCGCGCCTCTGTGCCTCGACGAAGGGTTCGATCATGCCGGTCGATTGGGCCTGCTCGCGGATCCAGCGGTCGGATAGGATGCTCATGGGGAAGGGGCTTAGCGCTGCGCCGAGCGGTTCGTCGATTCCTCCCGCGCGGTTTTCCGCGCTCCCCACGTATTCCCCGTTATCCACAGCTTGGCCGCGCGCCCGAAAGGCGTAGAAGCCCGCTCATGGCCGAGATTCTGATGCACCCCGGGGCCGCGCACGACGCGCCGCCCGTCCAGCAGCTGCCGCAGAACGTCGAAGCCGAGGCTGCGCTGCTCGGCGCGCTGATGCTCGACAACCGGCTGGTCGAGGACGTCCAGCTCAAGCTTCGTGCGGACCATTTCTTCGAGCCGCTCCATGGCCGCATCTACGAGGCGATCCTTCGCCTCACCGACCGCAACATGGTCGCCAACGCCGTCACGCTGCGCCCGCTGTTCGAGGCCGACGAGGCGATGCGCGAGGTCGGTGGGCCGGCCTATCTCGCCCAGCTGTCGGGCTCGGGCGCGGCGCTGATCGCGGCGCGCGACTTCGCCGGCCAGATCTACGACCTCGCGCTCCTCCGCAGCCTCGTCGCGGTCGGCCGCGACCTCGTCACCGGCGCGCTCGACACCAGCGAGGACGTCAAGCCGCTCGAGCAGATTGAGCGGGCGGAGACCGAGCTCTACAAGGTCGCCGAGCAGGGCGGGAGCGAAGGCAAGGTCAAGGCCTTTGCCGACGCCGCCAAGGAAGCGCTCCAGATCGCAGAGGCGGCGCTCAACAGCGGCGGTTCGCTGTCGGGCATCACCACCGGCTTCACTGACGTCAACGCCCGCATGGGCGGCATGCACCGCTCCGACTTGATCATCCTCGCCGGGCGCCCGGGCATGGGCAAGACCTCGCTTGCCACCAACATCGCCTTCAACGCCGCTCGCCGCCTGCTCCAGGACCTTGCCGACGGCATTCCCGCCGAGCGCTCGGCCGGCGCCGCGGTCGCCTTCTTCAGCCTCGAAATGAGCGCCGACCAGCTCGCCACCCGCGTGCTGGCCGAGCAAAGCAACATCCCCGGCACGCAGATCCGCACCGGCAACATGAACCTGAACGAATTCCGCGAATTCGCGCGGGTCGCGGGCGAATTGAACAGCCTGCCGCTCTACATCGACGACACGCCCGGCCTGACCATCGCCGCGCTCCGTGCCCGCGCGCGGCGGCTGAAGCGCCAGAAGAACATCGGGCTCGTCATCGTCGACTACCTCCAGCTGCTGTCGGGCACCTCCAAGGGCGGCGACAGCAATCGCGTGCAGGAAATCTCCGAGATCAGCCGCGGCCTCAAGAGCCTCGCCAAGGAACTTCACGTCCCCGTGGTCGCACTGTCGCAGCTCAGCCGTGCGGTCGAGCAGCGCGAGGACAAGCGCCCACAGCTCTCCGACCTTCGCGAATCGGGCTCGATCGAGCAGGACGCCGACATGGTCTGGTTCATCTACCGCGGCGATTATTACCTCGCCGCCAAGCAGCCGGCCGACGACCATCCCGACTTCGCCGAATGGCAGGAACAGATGAGCCGGATCTACGGCATCGCCGAGCTGATCATCGCCAAGCAGCGCCACGGCGCGACGGGCAAGGTCCCGCTCAAGTTCGACGCGCGGATCACCAAGTTCACCGACCTCGTCGAGGAGGGCTACACGCCCGACTTCCACTAAGGCTCCGGGGCGGGGCCGCGGGCCGGAGCGGGAGGCTCCGGCCCGCTTGGGGGCTCAGTCCTCGAGCATGTTCGGGTCGCGCAAGCCCTCGCCGATCGAGGCGCGGGCGATCTCGGCCTCGCTGCTGGTCACCGGATAGGCGCAATAGTCCGCCGCGTAGAAGGCGCTCGGGCGGTGGTTGCCGGAAAGCCCCACGCCGCCGAAGGGCGCATTGCTCGGCGCGCCGTTGGTCGGCTTGTTCCAATTGATGACCCCGGCCCGGACCTCGTTCCAGAACTGGTCGTACATCGAGGGCGAGCCTCCGACGAGGCTGGCGGCAAGGCCGAAGCGGGTGGCATTGGCCTCGGCGATCGCAGCCTCGAAGTCGGGCACGCGGATCAGCTGGAGCACGGGCCCGAACAGCTCCTCGTCGGGCCGGTTGTCGAGGTCGGTCACGTCGATCAGCGCCGGGGTCAGGAAGGGGCGGCCCTCGACCGGGCGGTCGAGCCGGCGGATCACGCGCCCGCCCTTGATCATCAGGTCGAGGAACTGCGCCTGGAGATGGTCGGCGGCATCATTGTCGATGACCGGCCCCATGAACGGCTGCGGGTCGTCGAGCGGCGCCCCGACGATCAGCCGGTTCATCAGCTTGAGGATCTCGGCGACGAGCTTGTCGCTCGAAGTCCCCTCACGGACGATCAGCCGCCGCGCGGCGGTGCAGCGCTGGCCGGCCGAGAGGAAGGCCGACTGGACGGCGATCACCGCCGCCGCGCTAACATCCTTCGCATCCCACACGACCAGCGGATTGTTGCCGCCAAGCTCGAGCGCGAGAATCTTGTGCGGCATGTCGGCGAACTGCCGGTGGAGCGACTGGCCGGCGCGGGCCGAGCCGGTGAACAGCAGGCCGTCGATCCCGTCCTCGGCGGCGAGCGCGCGGCCTTCGTCTGGCCCGCCGATCAGCAGCCGCACCGCGCCTTCGGGAACGCCGGCCTCGTGATAGAGCCGGACGAGCATCGCGCCGACCGCGGGGGTCTTCTCCGACGGCTTGAACACCACCGTATTGCCCGCGAGCAGCGCCGGCACGATGTGCCCGTTCGGGAGGTGCGCAGGGAAATTATAGGGTCCGAGCACTGCCATCACGCCATGCGGCTTGTGCCGGACCGCGACCTTGGAGCCGAGCGCAGCCTCATGCTTCCGTTGCGGCGTGCGCTCCATGTAGGCGGCGATCGAAATCTCGACCTTGCCGACCACGGCGGCCACCTCGGTCTTCGCTTCCCACAGGGGCTTGCCGGTCTCGCGCGCGATGAGCTCGGCGAATTCGGCCTCGTGGGCCCGCACCGCATTGGCAAAGCGGCGGAGTGTCTCCGCGCGATAAGTGACGGGCTGCGACGACCAGGCGGGCAGGGCGGCGCGGGCCGCCGCCACTTCCGCCGCCGCATCGCCCGTAGCGCCCGACCAAAGCTCGGCCCCGGTCGCGGGCTCAAAGGAAACGAGGTTCATATTACTCCCTTGCGTGGGCGCCGGTGGAGCCGAGCGGCCGGCTTGCGTCAACCCCGATCCAGCGCGTCGCCCATCCGGCGGATCGCGGCGATCTTGCGCTCGAACGGACCCCAGTCGTCGTCGGTGGCGATTGCCGCCCAGATCGCCTCGACCTCGTCGATCAGCATCGCACAGGGGGCAGCGTCCGACCAATAAGGATGGTCGCGGTTGCCGCGGCGGTCGCCGATCGCCTCGCGCACCGCGGCAAAGGCGGGATGGTCGTAGCCGCTTGCCTCGACCGGTACGCCGCCGCGCCAGTCGAAGAAGAAGCGGTCGAGCCCGACCTGGCTTTCGGCGAGCGCCCTCGTCACCGCGCGGGCGAGCGTGCGGTCCTGCTCGGCTTCGCCCTGCGCAAGACCGAGGCGGCGCATGATGCCGGCGGCCAGCGCGGCGTGGAACCGGTCAGCAAAACCCTGCAGCGCGTCGCTCAGCGCGGGGTGATCGTCGGTGACGAGCGCGAGGCAGCCGCCGAGCTGGGCGAGGTTCCACTGGATCGCCTCGGGCTGGCGGCCGAAGGCGTAGAGGCCGCCATGGTCGAAATAGGCCGCGGTGAAGCCGACGTCCCAGGTCGGCGCGAACCGCCACGGGCCATAGTCGAAGCTCTCGCCCGTGATGTTGATGTTGTCGGTGTTGAGGACTCCGTGGACGAAGCCCGCCACGAGATAGCTGGCGGCCAGCTCGGCGGTGCGCGCGACGACCAGCTCGAACAGGCGCAGCGGCCCGGCGTCGGGGGCTTCGCCGTAGAGATGCTCAAGGCAGTAGCGGACGAGCCGCGCGATGTTCTCGCTTTCCTCGAAATAGGCGAGGCGCTGGAAGGTGCCGATGCGGATGTGCGAGTGGTTGAGCCGGGTCAGCACCGCCGAGCGGGTAGGGGAGGGCTCGTCGTTGCGCTCGAGTTCCTCGCCGGTCTCGAACAGCGCGAAGCTGCGGCTCGTGCGAACCCCGAGCGCCTCGAGCATCTCGGTCGCGAGCACTTCGCGCATGCCGCCTTTCAGGGTGAGCCGCCCATCGCCGAAGCGGCTCCACGGGGTCGTCCCGCTGCCCTTGGTGCCGAGATCGAGCAACCGGCCCTCACGGTCGCGAAGCTGCGCGAAAAGAAATCCGCGCCCGTCGCCGAGGTCGGGATTGTAGTGGCGGAATTGGTGGCCGTGGTAGCGGAGCGCCAACGGCTGCCGGAGATTGCCGGGCAACGGCTCGAAGCGGCAGAAATGCGCCGCCCAATCGGTCGTTTCGAGACCGACCTCGGCGGCCGCCCGATCGTTGAGGAAGCGCTGCCGACAGGCCGGAAAACTCGCCGCCGCGACCGGATCGAAGAAATCTTCACCGAGTTCGAGGATGCGGGGATCGGGGCGATAGGGTTGCGGAAGCGTCATCATGTCCAGATAGAGGGCGCGAAACAGAATGGGAGAGGCCGGTGGCGTCGTTCGAGGACCGTAATTACAACAGCGCCGACGGTCTTCGGCTCCACTATCGGGATTATGCGGGGGGCGACCACGACCAGCCGCCGATCCTCTGCCTCCCGGGCCTGACCCGCAATGCCCGCGATTTCGAGCCGATCGCCGAGCGCTTCGCCGGGGAGTGGCGAGTGCTGGCGCTCGATTTCCGCGGCCGGGGCGGAAGCGCGGCCGATCCCGAGCCGGCCCGCTACATGCCCGCGACCTATGCGCGCGACGTCATCAAGCTGCTCGACCAGCTCGGGATCGCCGATGCGGTGTTTGTCGGCACTTCGCTCGGCGGGCTCGTCACGATGCTGATCGGGGCGATGGAAGAGGAGCGGATCGCCGGGGCGCTCCTCAACGATATCGGGCCCGAAGTGTCGCCCGAGGGGATCGAGCGGATCCGCACCTATGTCGGTAAGGCCGCCGAATGGCCCGACTTCGCCGCCGCCGCTGCTTCCTTCGCCGAACGGACCGGCGACGTTTATCCGAACTGGCAGGCGGCCGACTGGGAGCGCTTCGCCCGCCGCACCTGCCGCGAGGACAATGGCCGGGTGGTGCCCGACTACGACCTCGCGATCGCGCAGCCGTTCGCCGACGCCAATGACGCGACCCAGCCCAACCTCTGGCCGTGGCTCGAGCATCTGAAGGGCAAGCCGGTGGCGATCCTGCGCGGGGCGCTGAGCGACCTTTTCTCCGCAGCGACCGCCGACCGGATGGTGGCCGAGCTCGGGGACAATGCCGAGCTCGTGACCGTGCCGGATGTCGGCCATGCGCCGAGCTTCGACGAGCCCGAGAGCATTGCCGCGGTCGAGCGGCTGCTGGCGAAGGTCGCTAACTCGTAATCCGCTGGAGCTTGGCGAGCGCAGGGGCGTCGCCTTCTTCCATCGCGATGGTCGAGACGAACCGGCCTTCGCGGTCGAACAGCAGCACCTGGCTCGAATGGTCCATGGTGTAGCCTCCGGGCGCGTCCTTGTCGGGCACCTTGGCGAAATAGACGGCGTGACGCTTGGCGACATCGGCGACCTGCGCCTCGCTCCCGGTCAGGCCGATGATCGGCGCGCCGAACAAGTGCAGATAGTCGCCGATGACCTTGGGCGTGTCGCGCGCGGGGTCGACCGAGACGAACACGATCGGCAGCGCGGCGTCGCCCTTGCCGAGCTGGCGGCGAAGCTTGGCGAGACGACCGAGCGTGTTCGGGCAGACGTCGGGGCAATGGGTGAAGCCGAAGAAGACGGCATAAGGCTTGCCCGCGAGCGCGGTGCTCGAAAAGGGCTTGCCATCGGTGCCGGTCAGCGTGAACGGGCCGCCGATGGTGAAGCCGGGGCTCCCGGGCTCGGTCCGCGACCACTGGATCGTCGGACGGCTGAGGAGGAACGCGAACACACCAACCGCGACGAGCACGAGCGCCCACAACAGCCAGCGCAGGCGCCTGAGATTGTTCGGTGCCGGGGTCTCAGTGTCCATGATGGCCTCCCGTCGACGGCGCGCCGCTGCCCGGCGGGACGACCGGCAGGCTGACGGTCACGGCACCGGCCCTGGCAAAGCGCAGGGTCAACGGCAGCTTCGTGCCCGGGCGGAGCGGGGCCTTGAGGCCCATCAGCATGACGTGCATCCCGCCGGGCTTCATTTCGATCATTCGGCCGGGTGCCAAGGGAATCGCCCCGGCGCTACGCATCCGCATCACGCCGCCGACATTGCTGCTGTCGTGGACGGTGACCGAAGCGGCCGCACTGCTCGATGCGCCGAGCAGCCGGTCGGCGGTCCGCCCGCCATTGTGGACGGTGACATAGGCGGCGCTGCTCGCCAGTCCGGCGGTCGCGTAGCCGCTGACGTGGAGGTCGGGCGTCTTGGCCACGGCGGGCGCCGCAAGCAGCAGACCGGCAAGGGAAATCGAAGCGAAGTTCATCGCCGCGCATCTAGGGATGGCGGCGCGGCGGGTCCAGTCGCTCAGTCCTCCGGCGCGACCGTCACCGCAATGCCGTCGAGCGCGTCGCTCATCGGGATCTGGCACGACAGGCGGCTGTTTTCGGCGCGGGCCCCGCTGGTCGAGAGGAGGTCGTCCTCATCGTCGCTCATGGCAGGCAGGCCGGCGAGCCATTCGTCGTCGACGTAGACGTGGCAGGTCGCGCACGAGCAGCAGCCACCGCAGAGCGCGAGAATCTCCTCGATGCCGCCGCCGCGGAGATTCTCCATCAGCGAGCGGCCGGCGCGGCCCTCGATCGCCTTGGAGCGTCCGTCACGGGTGGTCACGTTGATGATCGGCATGGTCGGTCAGTCCACTAGAGTCTTGAGAGGAAGGTCGGGGTCGGTCAGCCGGTCGGGCGCGACACGGGTGCCGCGCTCGATCAGCAGCCTGCCCTGCACATAGTCGCGGACCATGTTGACGCAATCGAGCGCGATCACCTTGCCCGCGCGGCGATAGAGGATGCTGAAGCGGCCGCTCGCGGGATCGCCGCGAACCAGCTCCTCGTCATGGTCATGGCTGAGGCCGACCGTCTGGAGCTTCAGGTCAAACTGGTTCGACCAGAACCAGGGCATGGCGGCGTAGGGCCGGGGATCGCCGGCAATGGCCTTGGCGAGGCAGGCCGCCTGGTCGGTCGCATGCTGGACCGATTCGACGCGGATCGGGCGGTCGGGGCCGAAGGGATTGCAGTGCAGCGCGACATCGCCCGCGGCCCAGACGTGGGGAAGGGAGGTGCGGCCAAGCTCGTCGACAGCCACGCCATCGCCGCCCTCGGCACCGGCGGCCAGGAGGGGGCCCGCTTCGGGTTCGATCCCGATGCCGGCGATGACGAGGTCGAAGTCTGCCGGGTCGGGGGACGGACCGCCGAAGCGAATGTCGACGCCTTCGGCGCGGTGGCGGGCGGCGAGGAAGTCCGAAAGGGCGCGGCCCGAGCACCTCGCGAGAAGGCGCTCCTCGCGCTCGGCCAGCACGACTTTCTTGCCTTGCTTGACGATGGCCGCCGCCGCCTCGAGCCCGATCCAGCCGCCGCCGACGATCAGGACGCGGGAGGCCGAGGCGAGCTCGTCCTTGAGGGCGTCCACGTCGGCGAGGGTGCGGATCGCATGGGCGCCGGGCAGTCGCCGAGCGCGGCCACCGGCGGTCCAGACGAGCTCGCCGAAGGTGATGGTGCGGCCCGACGCGCAGCGCACCGACCGCGCTTCCGGATCGACTGTCTTCACCCGCTCGCCGGGGATCAGTTCGATCCCACGCTCGGCGTAAAAGTCGGCGCTGCGAAAGCGGAAGTCGTCGCGCGCCTTGGCACCGGCAAGATAATCCTTGCTCAGCGGCGGGCGCTCGTAGGGAAGCTCGGTCTCCTCGCCGAGCAGGGCCACGCTGCCGGCGAACCCGGCCTGCCGGAGGTGGATCGCCGCCGCGACGCCGGCGTGGCCGGTGCCAATGATGAGGACGTCGAAGCGGCTCAGTTGAGCGCCTCGACGATGGTGACGTTGGCGATCCCGCCGCCTTCGCACATGGTCTGGAGCCCGAAGCGCTTGCCGCCCTTGCGCAGGGCATGGACGAGGGTCGTCATGAGCTTGGTCCCGCTCGCGCCGAGCGGATGGCCGAGGCTGATCGCGCCGCCGTTGACGTTGAGGCGGGCGGGGTCACCGCCGATCTCGCGCAGCCAGGCGAGGGGCACGGGCGCAAAGGCTTCGTTCACCTCGTAAAGGTCGATGTCCTCGATCCGCCGGCCCGAGCGCTCGAGCGCCCGGCGGGTGGCGGGGATGGGCTCCATCAGCATGATGACCGGGTCGCCGCCGGTGACAGTGAGGTGATCGATCCGCGCGAGCGGTGTGAGGCCATGCTCCTTGAGCGCGCGTTCGCTGACCACCATCACGCCGCTGGCGCCGTCGCAGATCTGGCTGGCGTTGCCGGCGGTGATGACGCCATCGGGCTTGAGCGTCTTGAGCGCGCCCAGACCCTCCATCGACGCATCGAAGCGGATGCCCTCGTCGACGGTGTGCTGCGTTTCGTTGCCGTCGGCGTCGACGATGGTGAGCGGCACGATCTCGGCCGCAAAATCGCCCCGCTCGGTCGCGGCGGCGGCGCGGCGGTGGCTTTCTAGCGCGAAGGCGTCGAGCTCCTCGCGGCTCATCTGGTAGTTGCGGGCGATCATCTCGGCGCCGGTGAACTGGCTGAATTCGGTGACGCCGTAGCGGTCCTTGATCGATTGCGGCCACGGCCCGGTGCCGATCCCGGCCTGGAGCGGGAGCATGACGGCGATGCCCATGGGCACGCGGGTCATGCTCTCGACGCCCGCTGCGATGACCACGTCCTGCGTGCCGCTCATCACCGCCTGCGCGGCGAAGTGGATCGACTGCTGCGAGGAGCCGCACTGGCGGTCGATCGAGACCGCGGGCACGCTGTCGGGAAGGCTGCTCGCCATCACCATGTTGCGGCCGATGTGGAAGCTCTGTTCGCCGACCTGGCCGACGCAGCCGGCGATGACGTCGTCGACCGCCGCGGGGTCGATGCCGGTGCGCTCGACCAGCGAATCGAGGACCTTCGCGCCGAGGTCGGCCGGGTGCCAGTCCTTGAGCGCGCCGCCTTTCTTGCCCCCGGCGGTACGGGCGGCGGCGACGATATAGGCTTCGAGCATAGGGACCTCCGGCAGGGACGCGAGGGCTCAGCAGTAGAGGGCGCGCGCGCCTGCTGCAAAGCCGGATCGTCTCACTCCGACGCATTGATCCAAATTGGCGTTAAAGACTCCAGCGTTAATTTGTTGTAAACGAGTCGCGCCAAGCGCTGGCGTTCCAGCAGCGACCGGCCTGTCCAAAACTGGTGACGATGAGAGGCGGCCTATCGCGGCACGGCCGGCCCGTCGTCGTTGAGGAATCGCGGATATGGCAGACGTTTTCATCACCGGTATCACCGATGTCGACAACATGGTGGTCTCGCCGGGATCGTTCGACGTGGTTTCGGGGACCGGCAATTTCACGCCCTTCCTCCGCGTCGATGACAGCGACGGGACATCGGAGGGTTTCAACACCGACGACAGTGGCAAGGTGCTCGACAATGGCGCCTCGTGGACCCAGTCGCTGAAGCTGTCGGAAGTCCCGATCGTCATCCGCAACGGCGTCGCTTATTACGAGATCCGCCTCGACCTCAACGAGCCGAACAACGGAACCGACGGGCTGGGACGGCCAGCCAGCCAGGTCGGCCTGTCCGAGTTCCAGGTCTATTTCTCCGACCGCGGGGCCACGCTCGGCGATTATACCGGCAGCAGCACGACGGCGCTCGGCAGCGCCTTCACCAAGGTCTACGATCTCGACAGCGGGACAGACAGGACACTGGTCCTCTCGGACGGTGCGAGCGGCAGCGGCCGCGACGACTACGTCTTCTACATTCCCGTTGCCAATTTCTCGGCCGCCGAAGCCGACGATTATTTCACCCTCTACGCCAAGTTCGGCCCGAGCCCGGAAGAGAATGCGACGTTCGAGGAGTTCCGGATCCGCAGAGATACGGGGACGATCACCGGCACCAAGTTCGCCGACATCAACGGCGACGGCATCAAGCAGGCCAGTGAAGGCACGCTGTCGGGCTTCAAATTCTATATCGACGTCAATGGCAACGACCAGTTCGACGCGGGCGAGATCTACGCCGTCTCGGGTGCGAACGGCAGCTTCACCTTCCAGAGCCTGACCGCGGGCACCTACACGATCCGCGAGGACATGACCGCCGAGCAGAAGGCGCTCTACACCTCGATCACGGGCGCGCAGTCGGGCGGCGAGATCACGGTGACCGTGACCGCCAGCGGCACCACCACCATCTTCTGGGGCAATCAGCCCAAGATCGCCGACTTCAGCCTGACCAAGACCGTCACCTCGATCGACGGGGGGACCAAGGTCGGCGCCAATTGGGTGGCCGACAGCGCGGGCGATGTCGTCAACTACAGCATTGTCATCACCAACACCGGCAATATCGCGCTCACCGGCAAGTCGATCGTCGACGCCAATGGCGTGCTCGGCGCGATCAGCGGTGACACCAACAGCAACGGTGTCCTCGACGTCGGCGAGACCTGGACCGTCACCGCGACCCACGCGGTCAGCCAGGCCGAGCTCGACAGCAAGGGCACCAGCGACACCGGCGCGCTCGACAGCGACGGCGACACCGACAACAAGGTCGTCGTCGACTTCGCCGAAACCGAGGCCAAGAGCGCGAGCGCCGTCAGCCTCCTCACCTACAATCCGAATTTCTCGGTGGTGAAGACAGTCACCTCGATCACCGGCGGGACCAAGGTCGGCAGCGACTATTTCGCCGATAGCGCGGGCGACGTCGTCAACTACGACATCGTCATCACCAACACCGGCAACATCACGCTCACCGGCAAGTCGATCCTCGACGCCAATGGCGTGATAGGCGCGATCAGCGGCGATACCGACGGCGACGGCAACCTCGACGTCGGCGAAGCCTGGACGATCAAGGCCACCCATGCGGTCAGCCAGGCCGAACTCGACAGCAAGGGGACGAGCAACACGGCCGCCCTCGACAGCGATGGCGACACCGACAATCTGGTGTCGGTCAAGTTCGCCGAGACCGGGACCAAGACGGGCGAAGCGGTGAGCTACCTCGTCTACAATCCGGATTTCTCGGTCGTGAAGTCGGTGGCCTCGATCACCGGCGGCGTGACGATTGGCGGGATCACCT